>JBBATU010000085.1:0-5605 GCA_040398565.1 Chakrabartia sp. | reverse complement strand
CAATGACGCCAGGTTTGAGCGTGTCCTTGAGGATGACTTCGTATTCACCTACGCCATGTTTTTCGGCTTTGTATTTGCCGCCTTGAATATCGATGTCAATTAGGGCGTCATTGACCGGACTGTTGTCTGTAAAACGGTCCAGGTAAATCGTCAGCTGCTTGCCATTGACAATGCCGACCATTTCCAGATCCTCTGAAACCGCGACGAAACGCGGCAGTGCTGTTCCCTGGGTTTTTGGCGCAGCTTCCGCGTGATCGTGACCCGCACCGGCAATGGCCATAGGACTGAGTAATGTGAATATCAGCGCCATAAAGGTGGCGACTGTTGAATGAATGATCTTCATGGTGTTCCTTGAATTTTTGAGGGGTGTCAGCATCACTGAGGCAGCAGGCCCAAGGACTGCCGCAATGCCGAAATGGCGGAGGCCAGGTCAATTCGGCTTCGAGCGGCTTGTCTCGCGGCCTCTGCAGCCTCTGCTTCAATGCGCAAGCGGGTGGGCAGATCCGACTCGCCCAGCCTGAACGACTTGTCAAAAAAGCTGCGGGACTCGTTGGCCAGCTGGGCTCGTCGCTGCGCAGCATCAAGTTGAGTGCGTGCGGCCTCCAGACGAGCAGCAGCGCCTTGTTTGTCGGCTTGAATGCGCGCCTGCTCGAGGACCAGTTGTGACTGCACTTCTATCGCTTCGGCTTGTGCAGTCGCAAGACGGGCGTCATGCCTAGGGCCTGCACCCAAGGGCACGCGAATGCCAATCAGCACAGTCTGGCCATAGCGTTCTCCAAATGCCCCACGGCCGCGCGTGGTGGCCACCGTGAGTTCCGGGTTGGATCGCCTCTGGGCGCTGATCAGCTGAGCCGTCCGCTCGGCCATCGTGATGCGATCCTCCAGTTCAGCCAACAAGGGATGCCCCACTGACGCACCCGTATGTGGGGTCGAATCTGGCGTTGGCTCCACCGCCGCGTTGACTTTCAAGTCTGCCGGAGCCGTCCTGCCTGTCAGCGCCATCACTTGTGCCAAGGCTGCGGCAGATGCAGCTTGAGCTTGGGCGGCATGCGCTTGGGCCGCAGCGACAGCGCCTTCGGCTTGATGCTGGTCGGACTTTGCCAGATCACCCGCGTTGGTCCGTTTGGCAACATCAGCGGCGAGGCGTTGTGCATTGGCCAGTTGTTCGCTCGCCAGTTCAGCATCGACGCGAGCTCGCAACCAGCCCCACCAAGCATCCCTGACGGAAGAGGCGAGCCGCAGTTGTGAGGCGAGCAGCTTGCGCTCAACCAACGAGATTTCAGCTTGCGCCAGATCGGTACTGGCCGTGCGTTGTCCGGGTAGCCAGATGGGAACGGCGATACCCACCTCAGCTTCCCGCGCACCGCTGTTGCCTGTCATCCGGTCTGATCGCTGACTTATCTCCAGCGAGGGCGGCTCGGGGGACAGCATCGACGCGGCTTTGGCCTGGGCCTGGGCGGCATCGCGACGCGATTGAAGCGCGTGCGCCTCGGGTTGCCTTTGCCACGCCGTTTCGAAAACATCTTTCAAGGACACCGATCCACTCAACGCGGCGGCGGATGTGCCTTGTGCTTGGGCCGTCAGCACCAAGCCACTCAGGGTCATGACCGACAGCGCGATTCGAATCGGTGTCGATCTTTTTTTGTACAAACTCATAGCTCATCTCCAATGGTGAAAACATCCAAGGAGATCAGCGAGCAGCGACAACACGTCGCTAGGCGATGAGGCAAAACGCAAAAAGCGTCATGCTCACTCGCGCACAGGGGATTCGAAAAGAGGGAAAGGTAAAGAAACCCGAGGCTCGCCGATCAGGCAAGCACGGGCCATTGAGGCCGTTCAGGACGTTCACTTGCCATATGAGAAGCAATGACCTGAAGGTGAAGCGGGTGATCGTCAGAGGCTGCTAATGTGGTCTTGCTCAGATCGCTGACCAGGGCAGCGGCACAACCCATGTGACAAGTGGCACAGTCATGGTCCATGCCCGCCGATTGGGGTGAGTTTTTGCTGGACTCTTGGTGGTCAACTGACGCATGGTCATGGGTGTGATGTCCCGGGTGGTTGGCGGTCACACCGCTTTCATGCTGGCAATAGCTAGCCACTGCTGCCCAGCTAAATTGCAAGGGTAACAGAACCAGCAAAAAAATTGCCAAGTACCTTTTCATATCTCAACAGTGTAGGAGCTTCAGGCTTTCGGCGCCACTTTCCCAGTCGTTGACCTCAGGAATTTTGAGGTCAATGGGGCGAGCTGGTGGCGGCCAAGAGCCATCACTTGGCGGTCTTGAGAAGGCGCAGCCCATTGAAAACCACCAACAAGCTTGCGCCCATGTCGGCAAAGACCGCCATCCACATAGACGCGTCATCAAAGATGGCCATGAGCAGGAATACCGCCTTGATGCCCAGAGCCAGGGTGATGTTCTGCCACAAAATGACATGGGTCCGTTTGGATAGGCGAATCGTCTCGGGCAATCGGTGCAGGTCGTCGTTCATGACGACGACGTCAGCCGCTTCCATAGCTGTGTGAGTGCCCGCAGCGCCCATCGCAAAGCCAATGTTCGCCTTTGCAAGTGCCGGGGCATCATTGATGCCGTCACCGGTCATGGCCGTCACACCGTATTTTCCTTGGAACTCTTCAATCGCCTTGAGCTTGTCCTCAGGCAGCAGGTTGCCTCGGATTTCTGAAATGCCTGCCAAGTGTCCGACGGTGCGCGCCGTTGCGGCGTTATCACCGGTCAACATGATGGGAACGACCCCCAGCGCCTTCATCTCGGAAATGGCCTCGATAGATGACGGTTTGATCGTGTCCGCTACAGCGAACAGCGCGATCACCCGGTCCCGATTAGCCAAAATGGTCACAGTTCGTCCTGCCTCTTCATGAACTGCGAGGCGTGCTTCCAATGGCGCAGAACACTGGCCGCGCTCTTCGATCCAGCGGTGATTGGCCAGGATGTAGGGGTGGCCATCGATAACCCCCTGGACGCCACGACCTGCGACAGCTTCAAATGCTTCGACTTCTTGGGCTTGTACCGCTAGGCCTTGAGCAATCGCTTTCGAGACGGGGTGGTCTGAACGCGCAGCCAGGCTCTTTGCGAGCAGTTCTACCCGTTGCTCAGGCTCGTCGGGCGCGATGGGCTCGAACGCCACTAATTTGGGCTTCCCTTCGGTGATGGTGCCGGTTTTGTCCAGGGCGACGGCTTTGATCTTTCGGGCCTCCTCCAGGTAAACCCCTCCCTTGATCAAGATGCCCCGGCGTGCGCCGGCGGCCAGACCACTCACCACCGAAACAGGTGTGGAGATGACCAAGGCGCAAGGGCATGCAATCACCAGCAAGACCAGAGCCTTGTAGACCGCTTCAAGCCACGTGAGCCCTGCCACCCAGGGCATCAGGACGGCAACCAGCAGTGCAAGGGCGAAGACCGCAGGTGTGTAGATCGCGGCGAACTGGTCAACGAATCGCTGCGTCGGTGCGCGGGTGGCCTGAGCTTCCTCGACGGCTTTAATGATCCGGCTGAGCGTGCTGTCCGAGGCTGCAGACGTGACCCGGATCTCCAGAGCAGATGCCTGGTTGATGGTTCCGGCAAAAACCTCATCACCAGGTCCCTTGTCCACCGGCAGGCTTTCGCCTGTCACAGGTGACTGATCGACTGCGCTCTGACCCGCCAGTACGGTGCCATCAAGCGGAACACGCTCACCCGGAGCGATACGTACCACGGAGTTCAGCGCAACAGACTTGACGCCAATCCGAAGCCAGCCACCGTTCTCCTGGCGCACTTCGGCTTGCTCGGGGGACAGAGCCAAGAGGCTCTTGATAGCGCCTCGCGCACGATCGACCGCGCGGGCCTCAATGGCCTCCGCAATGGCGTAGAGCGCCATCACCATGGCTGCCTCGGGCCACTGACCGATCAGGAAGGCGCCTGTGACGGCTACCGACATGAGGGCGTTGATGTTCAATCGTCCTTGCCGAAGCGCAGCCATCCCCTTTGCGTAGACTCCAAAGCCCGCAAGGAAAATGGCACCCAATGCCATGCCCATGCCAAGGGCTTTGAGCCAGGTCGTTGCAGGGAAGGCGTACGCGATCGACTCTGCTGCCAATGCCAGGCCGAGCGCGGCCAGAAGTTTTCCCCATACGTCCAAAAACGTCGCAGCCGCAGTACGCGTAACCGAAGGGGTGTTGGCGTCTTCGTCGATGGGCTCAGGCTTAAAGCCCGCTTTTCGAATCGCCTGCAGTGCGTCTGGCAGTGCAGCTTGGCTCGCGGAAATGGTGAGTAGGCGTGCCCCAAGATCGAATCGCAGGGCTTCGATTCCCGGGATGCTATCCACGGCGCGCCGGATCTCGGACTCCTCTGAGGCGCAGTCCATGTTGGAGATACGGAACTTTTTCTGTGGATGGTCTGAGTGCATCTGTGCCATGTCCTGGTCAGGTTGCGCCATGGTCGTGCATGCCACTGCTGAACAGCAGTTTTCACTCTGGCAGATCTGTGGCTTTGTGCTTTCGCAAGATGTAATCATGATTTCTTCCTCGTTGAGGTATTAGAAACCCTGTAGCCACTTCAGTGTCAAGTGGCTAAAATCGCTCGAGAATCAAAGCCAAGTCGCTCACCGAGGTGTGTTCATGAAAATTGGAGATCTCGCCAAGGCAGCTCATACGCAAGTTGAGACCATCAGGTACTACGAGCGTGAGGAACTACTCGCTCAAACCGCCCGGACAGAAGGTAACTACCGCGTGTACGGACCTGAGCATGTAGAGCGTTTGTCATTCATCCGGCATTGCCGACGGTTGGACATGACATTGGATGAGATTCGCGCGCTGTTGAAATTTAAAGACTCGCCGCCGAAGGACTGTTCCGTCATCAACAACTTGGTCGACGAGCACATCAAGCACGTGGCAGTCCGCATCAAGGAACTGAAATCCCTGCAAAAGCAATTGGTCGACCTGCGTAACAGTTGTGCAGGCGGTGGCGCGGTCGATGAGTGCGGCGTACTTTCGGGCTTGTCGCGGGCATCGCTTGCCGAGCCTGCGACTGATACGCCCTACGATGGTCACGTACATGGAACCCACAAGGTTTCCGGGAAACGCAAGTCACCCTGAGGGGATCTCAGGAGAACTACTCGCTGTGTAGTGATGATCCCAAGCTTCGAAGGTGGCCGCCACGCTCGGGTGTCTTTCATCCCCGTCATGACTCGGTCTAGAACCGGGCGGCGTCAGTCGACTTTCGCGGCTCGAAGTCTTAACGCGTTGGCAATCACGCTTACCGACGACAGCGCCATAGCTGCAGCCGCTACGATCGGAGATAGCAGCAGCCCGAAGAAAGGGTAGAGCACGCCGGCCGCCACTGGGATACCTGCCACGTTGTAGGCGAAGGACAGAAACAAGTTCTGCCGGATGTTCTTCATGGTGGCGTGCGAGAGCTTGCGAGCACGCACGATGCCCATCAGGTCACCCTTGAGCAAGGTGATGCCTGAGCTTTCCATGGCGACGTCCGTACCCGTGCCCATGGCAATACCCACCTCGGCGGCCGCCAGGGCCGGGGCGTCATTCACCCCATCACCGGCCATGGCCACCACCCGGCCTTCGCTGCGCAGCCGCTGCACAATGTTCGCCTTGTCC
>JBBATU010000084.1:0-5691 GCA_040398565.1 Chakrabartia sp. | reverse complement strand
AAGTAACGTCACCCTCAATTTATTCGCGGATGAGGCCAAGTATCTCGCCGCGACGCCAGAACAATTGGCACCGCACAAAAAGCTTGTTGAGCAGGCCATAAAGCTCTTTGGCATGGTCCCTTTTGATCATTATGATTTTCTGGTCGGTTTAACCGATCAAATCGGCAGCATCGGGTTAGAGCATCATCGTTCGTCCGAAAATGTCGTTAACCCAGAATATTTTACGGACTGGGCCAGCGGGCCTGGACGACGCAATCTCCTCCCCCATGAATTCAGCCACGCTTGGGTCGGCAAATACCGCAGACCAGCGGGCCAGATGGTGCCTGACTTCCGGACGCCACTCGTCAATGATCTGCTCTGGGCTTATGAGGGACAAGATCAATTCTGGGGCTATGTGCTCGGCGCGCGATCGGGCTTATTCAGCAAACAAGAAACGCTCGATGCGCTGGCCAGCATTGCCGCTGCCCAAGATGTCCGCCGGGCACGGGACTGGCGAGATGTGGAAGACACAACCCGTGATCCGATCATCTCTGCACGCCGCCCCAAAGGCTGGGTCAGCTATCAGAGAAGCGAAGATTATTATAATGAGGGCTTGCTGATTTGGCTCGAAATCGATGCAACTTTGCGGGCCCGTACGCGCGGCGCCAAGGGCATGGATGACTTCGCCAAAGCATTTTTCGCAGGGCCGAATGGCAAATGGGACGCGCGTGGCATCACCTTTGAAGAGGTTGCCTCTACCTTAAATGGTCTATCACCCTTTGATTGGGCCAGTCTCCTAAAGGCCCGGCTCAATAGGAAAGCCGCCAATGCGCCGCTCAGAGGCCTTACTTTGGGGGGATATCAATTAGCTTACACCAACGAACCGACACCCTTCTTCAAGGACGCCGAAAAGCGGAGCGGAGAGGCCAATCTGACGTATTCGCTCGGCATGACGGTCAATAAAAATGGCCATTTGTCGACGGTCCTTTGGGATGGCCCGGCTTTCAAGGCCGGCCTTTCAACAGCGGCTGAAATTGTTGCGGTGAATGGAAAGCTGTTTTCCCAAGACGGGTTGCGCGATGCCGTTGCTCAGGCGGAAGGTGGCAAGGACCCGATCAAGCTAATTGTCAAAGTCGGAAAGCGGGTAAAGGAAGTCGCAATAGAATGGGCGGGCGGGCACCGCTTCCCTCGCTTGGAAAAGGTGGGCGTTGGCGACGGGAGCCTTGATAAGCTCTTAGAGCCTCGGGACTAACCTTATGTTGAGCAGGACAAACTAATTTAACGTCACCTTGCGCGGTTGTGGCTTTGCTGCGCCGCACAATAAGGCTAGACGCGCCGCATCATGAGAATCGACCTAATCCCAGCGGGGGATAACCCGCCTGAAACGCTGAACGTCGTGATTGAAGTTCCAATCGGCGGCGAGCCTGTGAAATATGAGTTCGACAAAGCGTCTGGTGCGCTTTTTGTTGACCGTATTCTGCACACGCCGATGCGCTACCCCGCCAATTATGGCTTCATCCCGCATACTTTGGGGGATGATGGCGACCCTTTGGATGCCCTAGTCATAACCCGTTCGCCGATCATGCCCGGCGCCGTGATCAAGGTTCGTCCGGTTGGTGTTTTGTTGATGGAAGACGACAAAGGCGGCGATGAAAAGCTAGTCACAGTTCCAGTTGACAGCACCTTTCCTTATTACGCCGAAGTGTCCGGCCATGACGATCTCCCGCCGATTGTGACCCAGCAAATTGAGCACTTCTTTACCCATTACAAAGATCTGGAACCGGGAAAATGGGCCAAGATACGCGGCTGGGGAAATGCGGAAGAAGCAAAGCAAATCATCTGTGATTGCATTGAACGGGCCAAGAAAATCGGATTCTAAATGCCCGGCGCGCTTATTTGGTCGTAGCCTCGATTGGAGCGGGCGGCTGCCGCGTTGCGATAAGGCATCCGACGATGATCAAGGCGGCTCCCGCCAAGGTCGCAGGCGTCACTGGTTCGTTGAACGCGAACCAGCCGACAAGAGCCGCCCACAGAAATGCTGTGTATTCGATTGGCACAAGCCGCTGAGCCTCGGCACGGGCATAGGCCCAGCTCATGAGCATCAGAGAGACGAAGGCGAGCAACGCGGCCAGTGCAATGGCCGGAAGGTGCGACACATCCGGCCATTCTGCCAGCCAGGGCGCCGCAGTTGCCATAGCCCCAAGGGCGACCGCGTTGATAAAAAAGGCAACTTCAATGGGCGTTGCGATCTGGGCCTGTTGGCGCTGCAGGATCAAGTTGTAGGCATAGAGCACGGCCGATACCAAAATAGAAACCATGCCCCAGACGGCTTCCTTGTGCGCATCCGCAGGGTCTCCTCCAAGCCGGGCCGCCATGATAACAATGACACCCGCGAGCCCTAAGAGAGACGCGATAATGGAGTAGGAACTGATCCGTTCTTTCAGCAGCAAGGCTGCCAGATACAAAGTGATCAGCGGCGCAATGAAACTGAGCGCCATCCCTTCTGCCAGCGGGACGCGGGCAATGCCCCAGAAGAATGTGAGCGCCATGAGCCCCCCAATCAAACCGCGCTTAATGTGAAGACGCATCGCTTCAGGCGATGGCCATCGAGAGCGCGTCAGCAAAAAAATGGTCCCGCCCAAACCAAAGCCCGCCAACTGACGCCAAAGCATGGCATTATATGCCCCTAAAGCGATAGACAGCCCCTTCATCACCCCATCCATGACCGAAAAAAGGGCAATGCCAAGACAGGCAACCAAGAATGGCCATAGGAATGAAGAGGCTGGTTTTGACATGGCGATAATTAGCGCCAGCCGCCCGTTCCGCCACCATCAATGTTAAGCTTCTGGCCTGAGGCATAAGCATTTTGGGGCGACACGAACCATAAAACGGCCGCCGCTACATCGTCCGGCACCGACACTCGGCCAAATGGAAACTGCGCGTCGAGTTCATGAATATCGGCAACGCCGGTCACGGCTTTCGCCAGACGCTCGCCCATGTCGGATACTGTCAAGCTTGGCGCCACGATATTCACCCGCACGCCGTTTTTCTGTTCTTCTTTGGCGAGCGTTAGGGCAAGCGCCTCCATCGCGGCCTTGCCCATATTATAGGGCGCGCCATTTGCCCCATGGGTCAAGGTTGCGACGCTGGAGATCATCACAATGTCGGATCGCGCATGTTTGCGTAGATGGGGCAACGCGCATTTGGACATATAATGCGGGGCAAAGGCGTGCACGCGCATGACCCGTTCCATCTCCGCCGGATCTGTGTCCGCGACGGACTGCCCCCGACTTGCAATCCCTGCATTGTTCACAAGGATCGACAGCCCCCCGAAATCACCAGCGACGCGTTCCACCATATGCGCACAGGCTGCGAAATCATCGACCGACGCTGCATAAGCCTGTGCCGTGCGACCCAAGGCACGGATTTCGTCCACGACCTTTTGCGCCTCATCGGCCTCGCGCCGATAGTTGATGGCAATGTCGGCCCCTGCATGGGCCAGCGCGAGTGCGATGCCCCGCCCAATGCCGCGCGACCCGCCCGTGACGAGTGCAACGCGGCCCTGAAGCGGGGGTGTCAGCATATCTGGCATATCAAGATCAGGCCGCCAGCTTACGGAGGACGTAATGCAGAATGCCGCCGTTCATGAAATATTCGACTTCATTGGCGGTATCGATCCGGCACAGCGCCTTGAAGATGAAGCTAGAGCCATCCTTGCGGGTGACGTGCACATCGACTTCCTGACGCGGCTTGAGATCGGCAACGCCGGTGATGGTGAAGCTGTCATCGCCCGTCAGGCCCAGCGACGTGCGGGTATCGCCGCCGAGGAACTGAAGCGGAAGAACCCCCATACCGACAAGATTTGAGCGGTGGATGCGTTCAAAGCTTTCGACAATGACAGCACGGACGCCGAGCAAATTGGTGCCCTTGGCCGCCCAATCGCGCGAGGAGCCGGTGCCATATTCCTTGCCGCCGATGACGACGAGCGGGGTGCCATTTTCCTTATGCTTCATGGCGACGTCGTAGATGGGGAGAACCTCATCGCCATAACGCGACATTCCGCCTTCGATCCCGGGGACCATTTCATTCTTGATGCGGATGTTGGCGAAGGTGCCGCGCATCATGACGTCGTGATGGCCACGGCGGGCGCCGTAGGAGTTGAAGTCAGATTTGGAAACTTGACGCTCCATCAACCACTTACCAGCAGGGCTATCCGCCTTGATGGATCCGGCCGGGCTGATGTGATCGGTCGTGATCGAATCCCCCAGGATCGCCAGCGGCCGCGCCTCAACAATATCCGCAACGGGTGCGGGCGTCATCGACATGCCGTCAAAATAAGGCGGGTTCGCCACATAGGTGGAGCCAGCGCGCCAATTATAGGTTTCAGACCCTTCGACATTAATTGCCTGCCAATGCGCGTCACCCAGATAGACATTGGCGTAGCGCGCAAGGAACATGCCGCGATCAATATTCGCGGTCATGACGCTGTGCACTTCTTCATTGGTGGGCCAAATATCCTTCAGATACACGTCCTGCCCGTCCGTCCCCTGACCGATTGGCGTGGTGACGAAATCTTCGGTTACCGTGCCCTTCAAGGCATAGGCAACGACAAGCGGCGGCGAGGCCAAGAAGTTCGCCCGCACATCTGGCGAGACGCGGCCTTCAAAATTGCGGTTGCCCGACAGGACCGAGGCCGCGACAATATCGCCACCGTTAATCGCCTTGGAAATCGGCTCTGCCAGCGGCCCGGAATTGCCAATGCAGGTGGTGCAGCCATAGCCCACCAGATTAAAGCCAATGGCATCCAAATGCGATTGCAGGCCCGCCTTCACCAGATAATCGGTCACCACTTGCGATCCGGGCGCAAGCGAGGTCTTCACCCAAGGCTTTGGCTTCAGGCCCAGCTCATGCGCCTTTTTGGCGACAAGGCCGGCCGCGACAAGCACGCCGGGGTTGGAGGTGTTGGTGCAGCTGGTGATCGCCGCAATCACAACATCGCCATCGCCAATGTCATGGTCCTTGCCCTCAACCGGCACGCGCTTAAAGCCATCATGCTTATACAGATCGGCCAGATCCTTGTTGAACACATCATCGACATCAGGAAGCGCCACACGATCCTGCGGACGCTTCGGCCCGGCGAGCGAGGGAACCACGGTCGACATATCCAGACCGAGCGTATCGGTGAAAATCGGCTCTGGCGCATTGGGATCAATCCACAGGCCCTGCGCCTTGGCATAGGCCTCCACCAGCGCAATTTGATCTTCATCGCGGCCGGTCAGGCGCATATAGTCCAGCGTCTTGTCGTCCACGCCGAAGAAGCCGCAGGTCGCGCCATATTCTGGCGCCATATTGGCCAATGTCGCGCGATCGGCGAGCGTCAGCGCGTCCAGACCCGGGCCATAATATTCAACAAAGCGGCCGACCACGCCCTTGGCACGGAGCATCTGTGTGCAGGTGAGGACCAGATCGGTCGCCGTCACGCCTTCGGGCAGACGGCCCGTCAGCTTAAAGCCCACAACTTCGGGAATGAGCATCGACACCGGCTGGCCGAGCATCGCGGCCTCTGCCTCGATGCCGCCGACGCCCCAACCGAGCACGCCGAGGCCGTTGATCATCGTTGTGTGGCTGTCCGTGCCCACGACCGTATCGGGATAAGCGACGATCGCGCCGGACGTGTCAGCCGATGACCACACCGTCTTGGCGAGATATTCG
>JBBATU010000083.1:0-5727 GCA_040398565.1 Chakrabartia sp. | reverse complement strand
CGTAAACTTGTCGGTGACCGCAAGGTCGGTATTAGGCTGTAGAGCCTCATTCGCCAGGTAAAGCGGGTAGGTGTCCCGAAGCTTCATCGCAGTCGTCCTTATGATCAGCCGCTCAGACTTTTTTGCTGAGCTCTTTAATGTCTTTATTCAGTATCTGATCATTCTCGCTGTAATCAACGGGGCAGTCGATAAGATGGACGCCGGGCGTGTTCAGCGTATGCGTGAGCAGCTCTTGTAGATGATCTGCGCTTTCCACGCGATAGCCATTAGCCCCATAGCTTTCGGCATATTTCACAAAATCCGGATTGCCATAGGTCAGGCCCCAATCGGCAAAGCCCATATTGGCCTGCTTCCAACGGATCATGCCATAGCTGCTATCGTTGAGGATCAGCACCGTAATGTTGAGACCAAGGCGGACAGCCGTTTCCATTTCCTGGCTGTTCATCATAAACCCGCCATCGCCGCAAATCGCCATGACCTTGCGCTCTGGATAGACCATTGCCGACGCCATTGCAGACGGCAGGCCCGCGCCCATTGTCGCCAGTGCATTGTCGAGCAAAACCGTGTTCTGCTGACGCGCTTCATAATTGCGGGCGAACCAGATTTTATAGACGCCATTGTCAAGGCAGATGATACCATCGGCCGGCATCGCTTCACGCACCTTGCGCACCAGATAGGGCGGGAAGATGGGGAAGCGGGCATCGCCATCAAGCGATTTGGTATGCGCGACCTCGGCCTGACGGGCCTTGTACATGAAATCAAAGTTCCAGGCACCAGAGGGAACCACGTCCTCCTTGATCTGCCAAATCGCATTGGCAATATCGCCAATGACTTCGATCTGCGGGAAGTAAACCGGGTCAACTTCGGCAGATTTGGAGCTGATGTGGATCACCTCCGTGCCACCTTCCTTCATGAAGAAGGGGGGCTTTTCGATGACGTCATGGCCAATATTGACGATCAGATCGGCATGCTCAATCGAGCGGTGCACAAAATCACTCGCGGAGAGCGCGGCACAGCCGAGGAACTTCGGGTGGGTTTCGTCAATCGTGCCTTTGCCCAGCTGTGTGGTCACAAAGGGGATACCGGTCTTTTCGATGAACTGCAGCAGCATACGGCTGGTCATCGTGCGATTTGCACCTGCGCCAATGACAAGCACTGGAGCCTTTGCCTTTTCAATCTTCTGCACGGCCGCACGGATCGACTTGGGATCTGCATTGGGACGACGAACACTGCTGCGCGGCATCGGCACCGAGTCCGTATGCTCGTCAGCAATATCTTCTGGAAATTCAATATGCGTAGCACCCGGCTTTTCTTCTTCCGCCAAACGGAAGGCTTCGCGCACGCGGCTTGGGATATTGTCAGATGAGGTCAATTGCTGCGTAAACTTGGTGATCGGCCGCATCATATCGACCACGTCGAGGATCTGGAACCGGCCTTGCTTTGATTTCTTAATCGGCTTTTGGCCAGTCACCATCAGCATCGGCATGCCACCCAGATAGGCATATGCGGCTGCCGTCACAAAATTCGTCGCGCCCGGCCCGAGTGTTGCCATGCAAACGCCGGTTTTGCCGGTGTGGCGGCCATAGGTCGCGGCCATAAAGCCTGCGCCCTGTTCATGACGCGTCAGGATCAATTTGATTTTTGTCGACCGCGAAAGGCTATCCAGCATGTCCAGATTTTCTTCACCCGGAACGCCAAAAATATACTCACAGCCTTCATTCTCAAGGCATTGGACAAACAGATCAGATGCTTTCGTGGCCACTCTATATTCCCCCCCAGGAAAAACGCGCACCCACAGGCCGTGGCGCAACGCATGAAGAAATGGAAAAACTTTCCATCAAGGCTCTACGCTATCCTAACGGGGTGGTTTCACCAAACATTAGTTGAATAATACGATCTTAGATTGGTGAGTTAAAATCGTCATTTTGGTTTGTTCGATAAATATCTATTAATATTACATTTTTACGACATCCAGATGAGCCATGCGCACAACCTTATTTGAACGAACGTCAGCAGCAAATTTGACAGGCGAATTTAATAATTCTATATTTCTAATATTATGGAAAAGTCACTAGTTATCAAGGCAATGGGTGCATTGGCGCAAGAGCATCGTCTGTTGGCGTTTCGTCTTCTCGTGCAAGCTGGCCCGGATGGCGTGCCTGCTGGCAGCCTTGCAGAGACGATTGGCGTGCCGTCATCTACTATGAGCTTTCATCTGGCCCAACTCACCCATGCAGGGCTGGTAACGCAGCGTCGGAGCGGGCGGTCCATCATTTACGCGGCGGACTTTGCATCGATGAACGAACTTATGGGTTATTTAACCGAGAATTGTTGCGGCGGCGCCCCCTGCCTCCCAGCGGTCGATTGTCCGACGTTGATCTGTGAAGACCAAAATGCGGCATAAGGCGCCTGAACGCTCAAATCAGGGCGAGGGGAGAGGATGATGGCCAAGAAGCCTATCAATATCTTGGTGCTCTGCACGGGTAATTCTGCGCGCTCAATACTCGGCGAGGCAATTCTTGGTCACCTTGGCGCGGGGCGCATCGTCGCCCATAGCGCGGGGAGCAAACCGAAAGGCATACCGCACCTCGGCGCGCTGCGCCTGCTTGCGCGTAAGGGGATCGACACAACTCTATTTCGATCCAAAAGCTGGGATGAGTTTAGCACAGCAGATGCGCCACCGATTGATATCGCCATTACCGTGTGCGGCAATGCAGCGGGGGAAGTCTGCCCAATCTTCGTCGGCGCGCCGATCAGGGCCCATTGGGGCTTGCCCGATCCAGCAGATGTCACCGGCGATGATGCAGCTGTCGATGCTGCCTTTGAGCAAACATGGCGCTGGCTCACCCTGCGGGTGACGGCGTTATTGGCATTACCGATCGAAACCATGAACTCAAAAGACCTTGCGCAGGAACTGACACTGATCGGCCAAATGGAGGGAGCAGCTTAATGACAATCACTTCAACACCGGCACCGGAAAGCCGACTGTCATTCCTTGATCGTTATCTGACCGTTTGGATTTTCCTGGCAATGGCGGTCGGCATTGGGTTGGGGTCTTTGCTTCCCAATTTGCCAAAGCTGCTCGATGCCATGTCGGTGGGATCAACCAGTATACCCATCGCCATTGGCCTCATCCTTATGATGTTTCCACCATTGGCTAAGGTTCGCTATGAAGAATTGGGGCAGGTTTTCCGTGATGGAAAGATGCTCGCCCTGTCTTTCACGCTCTGTTGGATCATCGCTCCGGCCTTTATGTTCGCTCTGGCCGCCCTGATGTTGCCGGATAAGCCAGACTATATGACCGGCCTGATCCTAATCGGCATTGCGCCCTGCATCGCCATGGTGCTGGTCTGGAACCAGCTTGCCAAAGGCAGCCCGGAATATGTGGCAGGCCTCGTCGCGTTCAACTCCGTATTTCAGATCTTTTTCTATGTCCCTTACGCATGGTTTTACCTCACCGTTCTGCCCCCGATTTTTGGGCTAGAGGGGCAAGTTATCGATATTGATTTTGGCGTCATCGCAAAGGCAGTTCTCACCTATCTTGGCATTCCCTTTCTAGCCGGGTTTCTGGTCCGCCGCACTTTGATCAAGGCGCGGGGCGTGGATTGGTATGAGGGCAGTTTCTTGCCAGCGATCAGCCCGATCACGCTCGTGGCATTGCTCTTCACCATCGTTGCGATGTTCAGCATGAAGGGCGCAGACATTTTGGCGCTGCCCATGGATGCTCTGCGTATTGCCGTGCCACTTGTCATCTTTTTCGGGGTGATGTTTGTGCTGTCCTTCGTACTTGGACGGGTTCTGGGGGAGAGCTATCCCCGCACGGCGGCGCTCTCCTTCACCGCTGCATCAAATAACTTTGAACTGGCCATTGCCGTTGCAATCGCGACGTTCGGGCTTGCGTCACCCGTGGCCTTCGCAGCGGTCATCGGGCCACTGGTCGAGGTGCCGGTGCTCATTGCCCTCGTGAGCCTGTCTTTATGGTTTCAGAAGCGTTGGTTTTGATCCTGATGGCGCTTCGGCCGCGTCTGAAAGCGCGGCAAAGGCCGCCACAATCCATGCTTGCACGCGTCGGACAGCCGCATTGCGCCGAAGGTCACGATGAACGATGAGCCAGGGCTGACGTGGCGGCAATGGCGCGGGCAGCGGGATATTGACCAGCGCGCGCGAACGATTGGCGAAGGGCACGGGAAGTAAGGCTATTCCCCCTCCGCTTTGCGCGGCCGTCAGCAAGCCCCTCGTGCTTCCTGTGCGCATAACAACCGCGTCGGACAAGCCTTGGCGTGCAATCCAATCAAGCTCCGGCAATCGGCCATAGCTGTCATCATAGATGAGCAGCTTTTCCGACCTTAAGTCGATCTCGTCCGAGGATCGCCCGGCCAAATAATCCGGTGTCGCAAAAAAGCCCAACTGGATGTCTGCAAGCCTGCGGGCATAAAGGCTGGCACCATCGGGGCGCACCATCCTGATTGCGAGATCGGCATCCCGCCCGGCGAGACTGACGACATCGGCCTGAGATTGAAGGTGCACAGGAAAATCTGCGCCGCTCTGCCAAAGCTTATCTAAAGCAGGGGCGAGAACGTCTGAAATCACAAATTCGGTCGCGGATATCCGGATAGGGGTCGACTTGCCACCCGTGCGCAGGCTCTCTGCAAGGCGTCGCACCCGAAGCAATTGCTCCGCAAGGGGTTCTGCCGCCTCGGCTACGGCGAGACCATTTTGTGTCAGCCGGACTCCATCGGTGCGGCGATCAACAAGCTGCACGCCCAGCATCGCCTCCAGTGCCTCGATCCGCCGAGATACAGTCGACACCGCGACACCGCGAACCTTTGCCGCGGCACTAAGCGTCCCAGCGTCGCGGATTGCGATCAGGTCATTGAGGTCCTGCGGGTCAACGGACAAGCGCCTCTCCTTCCAAAATTAAGAATATGTTTTGCATTATTGCAAAGCAACGATTGCCGATCAATCGGCTATCCATCGAGGAAACAAACCGAAGGCCATTGAGACGGCGACACATCAGGGGACAACGAATGGCAAGCTTTCTCGCCCGCATCGGCACGCGGATCGACACTTGGAATGGCGCTTCAAAAATGGCGCGTTTTAGAACCGGCTGGCCTTCCAAGGCATCGCCCAACATCCGGTTTCATCGCACACCTATGGTGCAATATCGGTATATGGATGTCGGAAAGGGGCCGACGATTATCTTCACCGTAGACCCGCCCATGACGATTGAAGTCTATGGTCCACTCGTGGCTGCTTTTTCGAAACGGTTCCGCGTGGTGGTCGTTGAGTTGCCCGCAATGGGCTTCTCTGCCGCTCTTGGTGGGTATGAATTTGGCTTCCAAGAGACAAATGATGACCTCGCCTCCTTCGTCCGTGCAGTCTGCGGTGAGAGAAACATTTTTGCCTTTTCATGCGCTGCAAGCCTAGCTGCAATTGATATTGCGAACCGCATGCCAGAGCTCGCGTCACATCTGTGTCTCATCCAAGCGGGCGGCACAGAGGCGTTTGCGATTTGGAAGGCCGCACGTGACCCCAAGGGGATTCTCAGCAAGCCGGTTATCGGACAGCTTGCCATCAAACGCATGGCACCGCGCCGCATGCCGCAATGGTATGGCCTGTCGGTCGGCCGCAAGGAACAGATCGATCATTTCTGCACCTGCGCCGAGACGTCATTCACCCATGGTGCGATGTGGTCACTAGCGAGTGCCTATCAGCTGTACCTCAATC
>JBBATU010000082.1:0-5770 GCA_040398565.1 Chakrabartia sp. | reverse complement strand
GGTCAGCATCACGCAAACCCAACCGATGGCCGTGGTGTTCGCCGTGCCCGAAGCTCATGTGCCCTTGATCATGCGCAAACTCAAAGCAGGACAGGCTTTGCCAGTGCAAGCCTGGGACCGCGACATGCAACACCGCTTGGCCAAGGGTCGGGTCAGCACCACCGACAACGCCATCGATTTGGCCACCGGGACCTTGAAACTCAAAGCCACCTTGGACAACCCAGACGGGCAGTTGTTTCCCAACCAATTCGCGCAAATCCGCTTGGAACTCGACACTTTGAAAAATGTGTTGGCTGTGCCCACGCAAGCGATTCAACGCGGTGCACAAGGTACCTTGGTGTACGTGCTGCAAGCCGATCACAGCGTGCAAACCAAGCTGGTGCAATTGCTGGCGGTCGACGGCGATTGGCAAGCCGTGCAAGGAGAACTCAAGGCAGGTGACCAGGTGGTCACCGATGGCGCAGACCGACTGCGCTCAGGCAGCATGGTGGAGGTGGTGAAGGCTGCCAAGCCATGAACCTGTCGCGCTTGTTCATCTTGCGGCCAGTGGCCACGTCCTTGCTGATGTTGGCCATCTTGCTCAGTGGCGCATTGGCTTACCGTTGGTTGCCCGTGGCTTCATTGCCGCAAGTGGACTACCCGACGATCCAGGTCAGCACGCTTTACCCGGGTGCCAGCCCCGAAGTGATCACCGCCTCGGTCACCGCACCGCTGGAGCGTCAATTGGGGCAGATGCCTGGCTTGGCCTTGATGACCTCGGTGAGCTCGGGAGGCGCCTCGGTCATTACCTTGCGCTTTGGCTTGAAGCTGCCGCTGGACGTGGCGGAGCAACAAGTGCAAGCAGCGATCAATGCCAGCAGCAGCGTCTTGCCCACCGACTTGCCCATGCCGCCGTCCTACAGCAAGGTCAACCCTGCGGATGCACCCATCCTCACCTTGGCGATCAGCTCGAGCAGCTTGCCCATGACCCGTGTGCACGACATGGTGGAAAACCGTTTGGCCATGCGCTTGTCGCAGATCAGTGGCGTGGGCTTGGTCAGCATCGCGGGTGGTCAGCGGCCTGCTGTGCGGGTGCAGGTCAACAGCCAAGCCTTGGCCGCATCCGGGTTTTCTTTGGAAGATGTGCGCCAAGCGATCAACCAATCGAACGTGAACATGGCCAAGGGCAGCTTGGATGGTCCGGCCCGAGCCTCGAGTTTGGATGCCAACGACCAGCTGCGGTCGGTCCAAGACTATGGTCAATTGGTGTTGGCCTATGTCAAAGGCAATCCGCTGCGTTTAAAAGACGTGGCCACCGTGATCGACGCGCCCGAGAACAACCGACTGCTCGCATGGGCCAACGACCAGCCCGCGATCGTGGTGAACATCCAGCGCCAACCTGGCGCCAACGTGATTGAAACGGTTGAGCGCGTGAAGGCCTTGCTGCCCCAACTCCAAGCCTCTTTGCCGGCCTCGCTGCAACTCGAGGTCATGACCGACCGCACCGTGACGATCCGCGCCTCGGTGCGCGATGTCCAGTTTGAGTTGCTGTTGTCGGTGGCCTTGGTGGTGATGGTGATTTTTTTGTTTTTGCGCAGCGCGGCGGCCACCTTGATCCCTGCGGTGGTGGTGCCCTTGTCTTTGGTGGGCACGTTCGGTGTGATGTACCTTGCGGGGTTTTCCATCAACAACCTGACCTTGATGGCGCTGACCGTGGCCACCGGTTTTGTGGTGGACGATGCGATCGTGATGATCGAAAACATCACGCGCTACCTGCAAGACCGCCAGCGGCCTGTCAGCCCCTTGCAAGCCGCACTCACGGGTGCCAAGCAAATCGGCTTCACGATTTTGTCGCTCACTTTTTCGTTGGTCGCGGTGTTAATTCCTTTGTTGTTCATGGGCGATGTGGTGGGGCGTTTGTTCCATGAATTTGCGATCACCCTGGCCGTGGCAATTTTGATTTCAGCCCTCGTGTCTCTCACCCTCACACCGATGCTGTGTGCACATGTGCTGCGCGCACCCCAAGATCCGCGTCAACACGACAGCTTGCAAAACCCCGCTTGGTTGCAAGCGCTGATTGCCCGCTATGGCCAATCTTTGCGCGTGGTACTCGACCACCCGCGTCGAACCAGCGCGGTGTTTGTGGCGACTGTGCTGATGACGGTGGCCTTGTATGTGTGGATGCCCAAAGGTTTCTTTCCATTGCAAGACACCGGCGCGATCCAAGGCATCACCGAGGCCACCCAGTCCACCTCCTTTGCAGCCATGGCCGAGCGTCAACAAGCCTTGGCTCAAGTGGTGTTGCAAGACAAGGCGGTCGCGAGCCTGACCTCCTTCATTGGTGTCGATGGGCCCAACAGCAGTTTGAACACCGGGCGCATGACCATCAACTTGGTGCCCAAGTCGCAACGCGATGCACCGCTAGGCGAGATCGTGCAGCGACTGGGTCAGGCCAGTCAAGGCATCAGCGGCATGCGTTTGTACCTGCAACCCTTGCAAGACTTGACGCTGGAAGACCGCGTGGCGCGCACCCAATACCGGTTTTTACTCAGTGGCCCTGAAGCCGATGCCCTGGGCGAATGGTCAGAGCGTTTGCGTGAACGCTTGCGCGGTCACCCCGCCTTGGCTGAGGTGGCCTCCGACTGGCAAAACCAGGGCTTGCAAGCCTATGTGCGCATCGACCGTGAAGCCGCGAGCCGATTGGGTGTGAGCGTGCTGGCGATTGACAACGCGCTCTACAACGCGTTTGGGCAGCGCTTGGTCTCCACCATCTTCACCCAAAGCAACCAATACCGGGTCGTGCTGGAAGTGCAAAACCAAGACCGTTTGGGGCCAGCGGCTTTGTCGCGCTTGATGGTGCCCTCCAGCACCGGGGTGCCAGTCCCCTTGAGCAGCGTGGCGCAGGTGCAAGAGCGTGCGTCTTTGCTCAGCGTGATGCATGTCGGTCAATTCCCTGCGGTGACTTTGTCGTTCCAGCCGGCCCCACACGCCTCCTTGGGCGAGGCGGTGGCAGCGATCGATCAAGCCTGGCAGCACATGCGTGACGATGAACAGGCACCTGCCAACATCGAGTCGCGCTTTGAAGGCGCTGCCTTGGCTTTTCAAGCTTCGCTCACCCACAGCCTGTGGTTGATCCTGGCAGCGGTGGTCACCATGTACATCGTGTTGGGCGTGCTGTATGAAAGCTACATCCACCCGATCACGATCTTGTCGACCTTGCCTTCTGCCGCCCTGGGTGCTTTGCTTGCCCTGGTGTTGGCCCGCATGGACTTGGGCTTGATCGCGGTGATTGGCATTATTTTGTTGATTGGCATTGTCAAGAAAAACGCGATCATGATGATCGACTTTGCCCTAGATGCACAGCGCACCCAGGGCCTGTCGCCACGCGAAGCGATTGAGCAAGCCTGCCTGCTGCGCTTTCGCCCGATCTTGATGACCACGCTGTGTGCTTTGCTCGGCGCCTTGCCGCTGATGTTGGGCAGCGGCGTGGGCAGTGAGCTGCGACAGCCTTTGGGCGTGACCCTGGTGGGCGGCTTGTTGGTGAGCCAGTGGCTCACGCTGTTCACCACGCCCGTGATTTACTTGCAACTCGATGCCTTGGCCCAACGCTTTGGCCGTGCGAGCAACCGCGCATGAACATCTCGGCCGTGTGCATCCAGCGCCCGGTGGCCACCACGCTGTTGAGCTTGGGGCTGGCCTTGGCCGGTGGCTTGTCCTACAGCCTGTTGCCCGTGGCTCCCTTGCCTCAAGTGGAATTCCCCAGCATCTCGGTGCAAGCCACTTTGCCAGGTGCGAGTCCCGAAACCATGGCGTCGACTGTCGCCACGCCCCTTGAACGCGCGTTGGGCACGATCGCTGGCGTGACCGAAATGACCTCGAGTTCGATGCTGGGCTCGACCCGCATCAACTTGCAATTCGATTTGAACCGCGACATCAATGGCGCAGCCCGCGATGTGCAAGCTGCGATCAACACCGCACAAGCCTTGCTGCCCAGTGGCATGCCCGCTCGGCCTAGCTATCGCAAGGTCAACCCCGCAGAAAGCCCAATGCTGGTGCTGGCCTTGACCTCCAACACCTATTCGCGTGGCCAGATGTACGACATGGCTTCGACGGTGCTCGCGCAACGCCTCTCGCAAGTCGATGGCGTGGGGCAGGTCACGATCGGCGGTGGCGCTCTGCCAGCGGTGCGGGTATCGGTTCAACCTGATCGCTTGGCAGCGTTTGGCTTGTCTTTGGAAGACGTGCGACTGGCGATCGTGGGCAACAACGCGCACCGACCCAAAGGCGTGGTGGAGGACGCACACCGAGCCTGGCAAATCGAAGCCAATGACCAAGCGCGCACCGCCGCCGACTATGCACCTTTGGTCATCCGCTATCGCCAAGGCAGTGCTGTGCGTTTGCAAGATGTCGCCGCGGTGGAGGATTCGGTGCAAGACCTGCGCACCGATGGCATTTCGCAAGGCGAACCAGCGGTGCTGCTGGTGCTCAACCAGCAACCCGGCGCGAACGTGATTGACGCGGTGAACAAAGTGCGTGAGGTGCTGCCCATGTTGGCGCAGTCCATTCCCCAAGGTGTGTCGATGAGTGTGGTGTCTGACCGCACGCCCACCATCCGGGCTTCGCTCAACGAAATCCAAAAATCCCTTGCCTTGTCGATGGCCTTGGTGGTGCTGGTCGTGGCCTTGTTTCTCAAACGGTGGCGCACGGCGTTGATACCGAGTGTGGCGGTTCCCCTGTCGTTGGCAGGCACCTGTGTGGTCATGTACCTGATGCAGTTCAGCTTGAACAACCTGAGCCTGATGGCCTTGACCATCGCCACTGGCTTTGTGGTGGATGACGCGATCGTGGTGCTGGAAAACATCACTCGACTGCGCGAGCGAGGCCTGACTTTGCAGCAAGCGTGTGTGCAAGGTTCCAGAGAGATCAGCTTCACTGTGGTGGCGATCAGCCTCTCGCTGGTGGCGGTATTCATTCCCATCTTGTTCATGGGCGGTGTGCTCGGTCGGTTGTTCCATGAATTTGCCTTGGTCATGACCGCGGCCATCTTGGTGTCTTTGTTGGTATCGCTGACCACAACCCCGATGATGTGCGCGGCTTGGTTGCCCCACAGCTTGCCAAGGCCTGTGTTCAGGCGTCGCTCAGCCTTGGCCGCCAGATACCGCCGCAGTTTGGTGTGGGCCTTGCGGCACCAATGGTTGATGTGGCTTGTGCTGGTGGCCACCGTGGTCCTCAATGTCGGTCTGTACCGCACCATCCCCAAAGGGTTTTTCCCGCAGCAAGACACGGGCCGCATCAATGGCTATATACGTGCTGACCAAAGCACCTCGTTTCAATCGATGCAGCAACGCTTGCAAACCATGTTGGCCATCGTGCAGGCCGACCCTGCGGTGTTGAATGTCACGGGCTTCACCGGCAATGGCCAGCGCAACGCCGCGCAAATGTTCATGACCTTGAAGCCACCCGAGGAGCGCAAAGTCACCGCAGACCAAGTGGTGGCCCGGCTCAAAGCCAAGTTGTCTAAAGAAGCGGGTGCGCGCTTGTTCATGATGCCAGTGCAAGACCTGCGCATGGGTGCGCGGGGCAGCAATTCGCAATATGAATACAGCATCAAAGCGGATGACTTGCAAGCGCTGCGTGAATGGGAGCCCAAGTTACGCAATGCGTTGGCCAAGTTGAAGTCGCTCGAAGACATTGACACCGACTATGAGGACCGGGGCTTGCAAACGTCTTTGGTCATTGACCGGGACGCAGCCACTCGCCTGGGATTGTCGGTTCGCGCGATTGACACCAC
>JBBATU010000081.1:0-5858 GCA_040398565.1 Chakrabartia sp. | reverse complement strand
TTTCGCCGAAATCAGCACGACGCAAATAACCACAGAAGACGGCGCGGCGTATTTGGATGAATGGTCGCAGCCCGGCGCGCTGACGGGCATGCTCAATTGGTATCGCGCCTCCCCCATGGCGGTGCCGGCACCTGACGCTCCGGCTGAAATTACACCCTTTCTGGACGCGCCTTTCCCAAAGCTGACCATGCCCGTGCTCGTCATTTGGGGCCTGCGCGATGAGGCACTCCTCCCCTGTCAGCTTGACGGGTTAGAGGGCCATATCGACCGGCTGGATATTGTGCGGGTGCCCGATGCAGGGCATTTCATCCCTTGGGAAAAGCCAGAGGCGGTCACCAACGCGATGCGGGATTGGCTGGTTCAGTAACGGCTGTGCCACAGCCGTCATGCTGAACTTGTTTCAGCATCCACGGTCTTGGCAGATGCCTAATTTTGAGAGCGGGCGGGAGGGTGGACCCTGAACCAAGTTCAGGGTGACGATTAAGCCGCGCCCGCCAGCCAGTTCACCTGTGCCCCATGGGGGTGGACCATTGCCAATGTTTCGGTGACACCTGTGCCCGGCCAGCACCGCAGGCGCAATTCCGCTTGGGCGGCCCCCGGCCCCTGAAATTCAAGGCTGAGCCAAGCCAAAGGTGCAGCAGGCGTCGCCCGTGCGCCGGCCGTTTCAATCATGTCGCGCACCGCCATGCGCCCTTCGGGTGAAAAATATTGAAGCGCGATCGAATGATAAATCACACGCGTGCGGCCTTCGGCTTGTGGCTCGGCCAACAAGGGCGGCAAAAGATCCAGCGCATTACCGCCAATGAGCGGCGGCCGCGCGCCCTTGGCCATGGCAATGGCGGTTTGGGTGCGGGTCATCCGTTCCCGCTGGTCAGGCCAAATATAGGCCTGAAGATGCTCCGCCACCACATCATCGCTGACATCAAGCGGCAGAAGATCAATACCGACCCGATCCATCACCCGAACATCCACAACCGAAGGATTTGCCCCCTGCCAATCGGGCACCAATTGCAAGGGGGAGAGCATATCCCCCGCAACGGCCGACCCCAGCCGATAGCCATAAATATCCATATTGAGATTGAGGCCGGCGCTTGCGCCAATTTCAATCCATTCCATGCGCGGGCCAAAGCGGCGGGCAATATGCATCATGCCCGGCCAGAGCGCGGCAGAACGGGCGACCTCATTCGTCTGCGGTGGGCTGTCGAGCCAATCATAAAGCCAGTCATCCCACCCTTCCAACACGCGGGACAAGATGCGGGGCATATCCCCGGTTTGTCTGGTGTAAAGCTCCGTCAGGGCGGCATCCTTGCCAGACCGAGCCAGCGCGTGCAGCCCGCCTGCAATGCGCAAGGGCATTGCATCGCCAAGGGGGTCCCCCTCCCAACCAAGAATGCGCGCACCCGTCCGCGTGCTGCTATCCAAGATTACTCCAAGCGCGACAAGCACTTCCGCCGTCAGCGGAGAGCCAGCGGCCCGACACACATCCGCCTGTTGGCGAAACCCGGCTCGAATATGATCAGTCATGGCGCATAGCTTGCCCTCAATGCCCCACCCAAGTAAAGGCCGCGCATCATGTCGCAGCCAATCATCTTCGCTATTCCCAAGGGCCGTATCCTCTCGGAGGCCTTGCCCTTGCTGGCAAAGGCCGGGATTGTACCCGAGGCCGCCTTTGGCGACAAAGAGAGCCGGGCGCTGAAATTTGCGACAAATTGCCCGGATATCAGCCTGATCCGGGTGCGCGCTTTTGATGTGGCAACCTTTGTGGCGCACGGCGCAGCGCAAATTGGCATTGTCGGATCTGACGTAATTGATGAATTTGATTATTCAGAACTCTACGCCCCAGTTGACCTGAATATCGGGCACTGCCGAATTTCGGTGGCAGAGCCTGCTGAAATGGCGGCGACTGATGATTTGCGGGCTTGGAGCCATGTGCGCGTGGCCACCAAATATCCCAACCTCACCCGCAAGCATTTCGCCCAACGCGGCGTGCAAGCGGAGTGTGTCAAGCTGAATGGCGCGATGGAAATTGCCCCAGCACTTGGCCTGTCGAGCCGGATTGTTGACCTCGTCTCCTCTGGCAAGACATTACAGGAAAATGGTCTGGTTGAGGTGGATGTGATTGCCCAAGTCTCGGCCCGACTGATCGTGAACCGGGCGGCCTTTAAAACCAACGCCGCCGTCGGTGCGCTGGTGGATGCCTTTAGAGCTGCGGTCCATGCTTAGGCTGGATGCCCGCGCGGCTGATTTTGCGGCCCGTTTTGAAGAACTGGTCAATTCCCGGCGTGAAGCCGACGCCGATGTGTCGCGCGATGTTGCGGCCATTGTCGCACGGGTGAAGGAGGAAGGCGATTCGGCCGTTGCCGATTACACGCGCCGGTTTGATGGACATGATCTGGACTGGCGGATCAGCCTTGACGATTGCGCGGCGGCCTATGCCGCGCTCGACACTGATTTGCGCGCCGCCCTCGACCTCGCCGCAGAGCGCATTCGCACCTATCATGCAAAACAAAAGCCCGCCGATAGTGATGGCGTGGATGCAGCGGGCGTGCGGCTGGGTGCGCGCTGGCGGGCGGTTGATGCCGCTGGTGTCTATGTCCCCGGCGGGCGGGCAGCCTATCCCTCCTCCGTGCTGATGAACGCCATTCCGGCGCGCGTCGCGGGCGTTGAGCGGCTTGTGATGGTGACCCCGACGCCCAAGGGAGAGATTAACCCGCTGGTGCTCGCGGCGGCGCATTTGGCCGGCGTGGATGAAGTCTGGCGGGTTGGCGGGGCGCAGGCCATTGCCGCCCTTGCCTTTGGCACGCAGAGCATTGGCCGCGTGGATGTCATCACCGGCCCCGGCAATGCCTGGGTCGCAGAGGCCAAGCGTCAGCTTTATGGCGTTGTCGGCATTGATATGGTGGCTGGCCCGTCTGAAATTCTGGTCGTCGCCGATGGCGCGAACAATCCAGCCTGGATCGCCGCCGATCTGTTGAGCCAGGCTGAACATGACCCGACCAGCCAATCCATCCTGATCACTGATGACGCAGACTTCGCAGACCGCGTTGCCGCCGAAGTCGACACGCAGTTAAAGGCGCTGTCCACCGAGGCAACTGCCCGTGCCAGTTGGGATGCCAATGGCGCGATCATTCTGGTTGGCGATGTGATCGATGCTGTCCCGCTGATCGATGCATTGGCGCCGGAGCATCTGGAGCTTGCGGTGGAAGACCCCGAACCTGTATTTCAGGCCGTGCGCCATGCGGGATCCATTTTCCTTGGGCGACACACGCCAGAGGCCGTGGGCGATTATGTCGGCGGGCCAAACCATGTTCTGCCGACGGGCCGTCGGGCGCGCTTCTCCTCTGGCCTGTCGGTGCTTGATTTTATGAAGCGCACCAGTTTTCTGGGATGCACGGCGGAGGCGATCCGCGCCATCGGCCCGGCTGCTGTGGCCCTTGCCCGGGCCGAGGGGCTTCCTGCCCATGCCCGTTCTGTTGAAGAAAGATTGCATCCATGAGCCGTGCCCGTTCCGCCGCCCGCCTTGCCGCCGTGCAGGCGCTGTATCAGCAGGAAATGGAGGGCACGGCCCTTGCCCCTTTGCTCTATGAATTTCACCAGCACCGGCTGGGCGCGACCATTGAAGATGCGACCTATGCCGAGGCTGAAGTCGATTTCTTTAACGATGTGGTGTTGGGCGTTGATGCGCGCCGGGCAGAAGTGGATGCGATGATCACCGCCAATCTGGCCGAAGGCTGGGCGATTGACCGGCTGGACCGCCCGTTGCGCCAAATTCTCCGCGCCGGAACCTATGAACTCATGGCCCGGCCCGATATTCCAACGGGCAGCGTGATCAGCGAATATCTGGACGTGGCCCACGCCTTTTACGACCGCAAGGAAAAGGGATTCGTCAACGGCGTGCTCGACGCCATTGCCAAATCTGCACGCGGATAATCCCGCTTAATCCAGATTGATGGTTTTCAACCAGTCGCGCACCGCAGGGCCAATATCTGGCCGTGCAAGGGCAAGAGCGATGTTCGCGGTGATGAAGCCCGCCTTATCCCCGCAATCATAGCGGTCCCCATGGAATGTGACGGCGTGGAAGGGCTGTTTGCCAATCATCTGCGCCATGGCATCGGTCAGCTGGATTTCGCCGCCCGCCCCTTTGCCCTGATCCTCCAAAACACGCATCACCTCTGGCTGGAGGATGTAGCGGCCTGAAATGATGAGGTTGGAGGGGGCGTCCTCGGACTTGGGCTTTTCAACCAGACCTTTCACTTCGGTAATGTCGCCCTGCGTCGCACCGGGCGCGATCACGCCATAGCTCGACACCTTGTCCTGCGGCACTTCCAGCACCGAGATGATGTTGCCGCCCACTTGTTCATAGGCGTCGACCATCTGCTTCATGCAGCCGGGCGACCCGACCATGAATTCATCCGGCAGAAAAATGGCAAAGGGTTCATCCCCAATAATGTCGCGCGCACACCAAATGGCATGGCCCAGACCCAGCGGCTCTTGCTGGCGGACATAGGCGCAATTGCCGGGGCCAAGCCGTGTCGGCTCCAGCACGGACAAATCCTTGCCCCGGTCGCTCATCGTGCGTTCCAGCTCAAAGGCGATGTCGAAATGATCTTCAATCGCGCTTTTGCCGCGCCCGGTGACAAAGATCATCTGTTCAATGCCCGCCTCGCGCGCTTCATCCACCGCATATTGGATAAGCGGACGATCCACGACGGGCAGCATTTCCTTGGGCATCGCCTTGGTCGCCGGCAGGAAGCGCGTGCCAAGCCCGGCCACCGGAAACACCGCTTTTCTGATTTTGCGCATAAAATTCCCTCAGACGATGGAGGCCCCATATCAGCGCGGCTCATATGAGGGGAAGCCTTGACAGGAATTTAATCTAAGGGATTATAGAACATAAGGTGAACATGGCTGATTCGCATCCCCCCCTTGCCCGGCTGAAACGTCAGATTGAGGCACTTTCCCCTTCGCTTGGCGATGGCCATCGGGGGCGGGCAAGCCTTGGCCTAAGCGCGCTCGACGCCCGATTGGGCGGCGGGATTGCGAAGGGTGCCGTGCATGAAGTGCTGCCCTGCACAGCAGAGGATGGGACCAGTGCAGCGGCCTTTGCCCTGATGCTGGCGGCCCGCATCTCTGGGTCTGCGGGCAAAATCCTCTGGATCGCAACCGATGCGCAACTGCGCCGAGGCGGGCAGCCTTATGGGCCGGGGCTTAGGGGTTTGGGCCTTGATCCCGATCAGCTGATTCTGGTGACAGCCCCAGATGATCTCGCCTGCCTGAAAGCCGCGTCAGATAGTTTGGCCTGTGCCGGGCTGGCAGCGGTCATCATCGAAGCGGGGGAGACAAAGCGGCTCGACCTGACGGCCAGTCGGCGGTTGGCGCTGGCGGCGGAACGATCTGGCGTCACAGCCTTGCTGCTGCGCCCCGGCGAAAGCGTGATCGCCAGTGCCGCGGCCTCCCGCTGGCAGGTGGCATCCGCCCCCTCTGTGCGCCTGCCGGGCCATGCCCCGGGGCACCCCATGCTGTCGCTTTCGCTGGTGCGCCATCGCGGTGGCGCCCGTCCCTTTGACATGATGGTGGAGTGGAATAATGACGACAGATCTTTCTGCGAACCGACGCTATTGCGCGGTGTTTCTTCCCCTGTTGAGCGCCGACAATTGGCTGCGTGAGCACCCCCGCCAGCTTGGGCCGCGTGTCTTTGTCGACCGCGCGCAAGGGGCTATGCGGATCATGGCGGTCGATGAGATTGCCGAAGCCTTGGGCCTTACCCCCGGCATGGCGCTGGCCGATGCCCGGGCGCGTGTGCCCGAACTCGACAGTGTGCCCTATGATCCCGAGGGCGATACCCAGTTGCTGGATCG
>JBBATU010000080.1:0-2500 GCA_040398565.1 Chakrabartia sp. | reverse complement strand
AGATTAGCCCTCGAACGCTTGAGCGCTGGCGCTGGGCAGGCTGTGGTCCGCGCTACATCAAAGTTGGCGGCCGGGTCATTTATCGGCTCGAGGATATCGAGGCCTATGAAGCGGGCCAGATGTTCAACAATACAGCAGAGTTTGCCGCAACTCGCGGAGGCATCCATGGCCGTTGAGATCCCGCTCTTGAAAGTGCCCGACCACGTGCTGGCAGCCTGCCAGCAGGGAGGGCGGCATCTGACCCCGGTGATGCAGGCTGTGCGGCATTATGGCGCGAGCATGGTGTTTGTGCCTCAGGGCATCAAGGACCAACATGAGGCACTCCCAGCTGTTCTGGCAAAGCCGTTCATTGCCCTTATCGGCGATGACATGCATCAGGCGCTGGGCCCCAAGGCTTTCGGCAAGAAGATGCTGACACGCCTTATTCGTGAAGCTGATACAGCGGCGATCATTGCCTGCGAGGCAATCTACGATGTCTATGACCAGATGAGCCAGAAAGCGGCGATCGGTCGCCGTAATGTGCTCATCATCGAGACCCTTCCCAAACGTGAACTGGAATGGCTCTCGTGCCTGCGTAGGGTTGCCCCCAACCTCCCAATCACCCTGTGCACTGTGAAGCCGGAGGGCCAATGCTGAACCAAGGCAATAATACCAAGCCGCGTCGTCCGGCCATCCATGGCGGCATAAGCTCCACCGCTCGCCTTCTGGTGCAGCGTATGGACGATCTGGCCCGTTATCTTCTGGGTACGCCTAACAAGAAATTGTCGACCTCAACCGAACTGCGCTTTGGCAATAAGGGCAGCATGAGCGTCAATATTGGGGGTGCTGAGCCGGGTGTATGGTTTGACCATGAGGAGGGGAAGGGCGGCGGCGCGCTTGAGTTGATCCAGCATATCCATCGCTGTGATTTGAAAGCGGCTTGCGCATGGGCTGAAGACTGGCTGGTGCATACGCCCAAGCCGGCAACTCGTGTGCAGCTTAACGAGCAGACAATAGCGCCAGTCTCGGCTCTAAAGCCGAGCGACCAGACCGCTCCTCCGGCCGTGCCTCCCTCTGCACCAACGGAATTTGCGGCAAAGGTTGCGAACATCCTTGTGCAGTCTGGTCCGGCAAATGGGACGCCAGCTGAGACTTATCTCCGCAGCCGCGGGATCACCATCGAACTGCCAAATTCCATTGGCTACCGCGCGGGTGCGATACGGCAATATGGGGCCTTGGTTGGCCTTGCGACTGACGAGGCAGGTGAGGTGCTTGCTGTCCAACAAATCTACATCACGTCCGAAGGACAAAAAGCGCCTGTGCATCCGGCCAAGCGGACCAACAAGGCCATGGAAGGCTGGGCCGAGCGTTCAGCTGTCCGGCTTCCAGGTCGTGCGCCAATCATTCTATGCGAAGGTATCGTGACCGCGTTGTCTTTGGCGCAGGCGACCGGGCAAGAGACCTGGGCGTGTCTTGGGATTAGCAACATGGCCAAAGCGCCCTTGCCAAAGGGCGCTGAAGTGATCGTTGCGCGCGACGGAGATATTCCCGGCAGTCCTGCTGATGGGCAGATGCAGCGCACATTGGCAACGCTTAAAGAGCGGGGTTTCATTGCCCTTTTGGCCGCACCGCCTGAGGGGCAAGACTTTAACGATGTCCTTCTTAACGAAGGTGAGGACGCTGTGCGCAGAGCCATATCGGAAGCGGTCTTGCCTGATGCCTTTGGGAAGACCGGCGTAAAGCAAGTTTATATCGGATCAGATGTTGAACTCGCGCAGCGTGTGCGGGAAGATCTGACAGAAAGGCTAGGAAGAGTTGTCCATGCAGAGGGCGCCTTCTGGCATTATGAGCGGACCCACTGGGGGCCAGTTCCCGAGCGATTGCTCCGGGTCACGGTTCATCGTTATGACGGGGCGGAGTTTAACACGCCAAGCGGGGAACCGTCGCGGGTAAAACTGGGCAAGGGTCGGATTGACTCCATCCTCAATGAATGCGCCACCCTGTGTTCAGAACCTGACTTCTTCAATCATCGTCCCATTGGTATCAATTGCGCGTCAGGGTTCATCCGATTTGACGCGCAAGGTGTTCCGACTTTGGAGCCGCATGCACAGAGCATGCGCTGCCGCCACACGCTGCCAGGGCATTGGCAAATCGGGAATGCCGCAGAGCCAGTTGAAGGAAGTCTTCTTGCCAAGCTCCTGGGCGGCGCATTCCTTGGAGATCCCGGAGCCAAGGAGAAGGTCACCTTGCTCGCCGAGGTCTGTGGTGCCGCGGCTCTTGGTTACGCGACCCATCTCATTCAGCCCAAGGCCGTTATCCTCTATGGCCAGACTGCTGAGAACGGTAAAAGCCAAATCTTGGATCTGGCGCGTGGCCTCCTGCCCCCGAATGCGATCTGTTCGGTTCCAGCTGCACGCATGGGCGACGAGCGTCACGTCATTGGCCTAGTCGGTAAGCTCCTCAACGCAACCGATGAACTCTCCTCAGCTGCTGTTGCCTCCGACACGTTCAAGTCAATCGT
>JBBATU010000079.1:0-6119 GCA_040398565.1 Chakrabartia sp. | reverse complement strand
GCCACTATCCTTCCCGCCATAGGCGATGCTGCCCAAGCCATGGGCAAGCTTTAGCCGGAGTGGAAGCGGTGGCGATTTGGGAATGGTCATGCGTTATTGGCGCTGACAAAATTCTCCAGCGCGTCGAAAATTCCGGGCGCTTCCGGGTTCCAACTGTGCGGCTGTCCGGTTGTGATGCCGCCATCAACCACGAAGTGCGCACCCGTAATGAAGCCAGCTTCCTTTGAAGCAAGAAAGGCGACCATATTGGCAATATCCTCTGGCTTGCCGCCGCGCTTTACGGGTTGCGTGTGGTTTGAGATTTCAAAAATCACTTCATTGGCGGCTGCGCGCATCTCGTCCGGCACATCGAGCGAGGCTGAGAAGATATTTGTCTGGATAAAGCCAGGGCAGATCGCATTCATCCGGATGTTATGCTTGGCAAGGTCCGTCGCCCCAACTTTGGTGAGGTGAATGACGCCGCATTTGGCAACGGCATAAGCGGTAGGAGAATAGCCAGCGCCCAAGCCCGCAATGCTTGCCGTGTTCACAATCGCGGCACCTTCGCGGCCGATCATATGCGGCACGGCATAGCGCACGCCCATGGCGACCGAGCGCAGGAGAAGATCCATCGTGCGATCCCAGCCATCGGGGTCAATCTCTTCAATCGGCGCGCGATCCCCGCCTGCCCCTGCATTGTTGAAGACCACATCGATCCCGCCCGTTTTCTCGGCTGCAAAATCCATCAGCGCCTTAATCTCTTCTGGCTTGCAGACATCGGTGCGCTTGAAGTGGATTTTACCGTTCGATGTGGCGGCCAATTCCGTGCCGCCTTTCTCATCAATATCTGCCGCGATGACAGTCGCGCCTTCAGACGCAAAGAGCAGGCAGCTTGCTTTGCCGATGCCTGATGCGGCGCCCGTGATGACAACGGTTTTTCCAGCGAATCTCATGTGGCTCTCCATTTCTTTTCTGATCTCATCCTGTCGAGTGGATCGGCCTTGGTCAACGCGCTTCCATCTGCCGTTACGGAATGCGCTCCTCCCCACTTGACGCTTGCGGAACGATACATCGCAGACTTAGAAAGTCCTCATAAGAATGAGGAGATTGCGATGACTGACCTTGAGACATTCCGGAAGGAAACGCGGGCTTGGCTAGAGGCCAATTGCCCCCCTGAAATGCGCGAACCTATGAAGAGCGAGGATGACATCTGCTGGGGCGGTCGCAACGTGGTGTTCAAGAGCCCGGCGCAAAAGCAGTGGCTTGAGGTGATGGCGGCCAAGGGCTGGACCGTCCCTGATTGGCCCGTGGCCTATGGCGGCGGCGGCCTTTCTGCTGAAGAAACAAAGGCGCTGCGCGCTGAAATGGCCAAGCTTGGCTGCCGCTCTCCGCTGTCGAGCTTTGGCATTTGGATGCTTGGTCCGGCTCTTCTGAAATTCGGCACGGAAGAACAGAAAACGCATTATCTGCCGCAGATTGCCCGCGGTGAGATTCGCTGGTGCCAAGGCTATTCGGAGCCGGGCTCTGGCTCTGATCTCGTGTCGCTCCAGACCTTTGGTGAAGACAAGGGCGATCATTGGGTCGTCAACGGCCAGAAAGTCTGGACCAGCTATGCCGATAAGGCAGACTGGATTTTCTGTCTGGTCCGCACCGACAAGAACGACAAATACCGGGGCATCAGCTTTCTCTTATTCGATATGACGACACCCGGTGTCACGACCAAGCCGATCAAGCTCATCTCTGGCGCGTCGCCTTTCTGCGAGACATTTTTCGACAATGTGAAGGTGCCCAAGCACCAGATTGTTGGCGAGTTGAACCGCGGTTGGGATGTGGCCAAATATCTGCTGGGTCATGAGCGGGAGATGATCTCCGGCGGGGGGCTTGGCGAAGGCATGGCGTCGATTGGCGCGGCCTTTAAGGATGTGGCGGGCGAAGAGCCAGTGCTGCGTGCTGAAATGGCGCTGTTCGATGTGGAGACCATGGTCTTCCGCGCGCATAGCGAACGCTTCATGGATGAATGGAAGACCGGCCGGGCGCACCCTGCTTATTCCAACCTCATGAAATATATCGGCACAGAGCTGAATAAGAAGCGGCATGAGCTGGTGATGTCGGCTGGCGGCTCCGACGCGCTGGAATGGGAAAGCGATCGTTCCAAACAGGGCGCACGGCCGCGCACCTGGTTGCGTACCAAAGCCAATAGCATTGAAGGCGGCACGAGCGAGGTCATGCTCAACGTCGTTTCCAAACGCATTCTCGATATGCCGGGAGCCTGATCCATGGGACTTTACCACACAGAAGATCAGGCGATGCTCAAGGACACGGTGGCCCCCTTCCTTGCAGAAACAGCCCCCGTCAAACATCTCCGCACGTTGCGCGACACCAATGATCAGATCGGCTTTGCCCGTGATCTTTGGAAGCAGTTTGCCGAAATGGGCTTTACTGGCATTCTCGTGCCGGAATCGGATGGCGGTCTTGGCATGGGCCATGTCGAAGCCGGGATTGTGCTCGAAGAAATCGGCCGCAACCTCACCCCATCGCCATTCCTGACAACGGCTGTGGCCGCGGTCGAAGCCTTAAAAGGCGCGGGCGCGCATCTGCGGCAAGAATGGTTCCCGCGCATCGTGTCTGGCGATGCGGTGATCGGCCTTGCCATTGACGAAGGCGCAAAGCATCGCCCGGCGTCGACCGCGCTGGTGGCCGAGCGGTCGGGTAATGGTTTTCGCCTGTCTGGCAAAAAGCAATTTGTTGTTCACGGCCATGTCGCCGACATGCTGATCGTCTCGGCGCGCACGGCAGGTGCTGCCGGTGAAGAGCAGGGGATCACTCTATTTGCGGTTCCCCGCGATGCAGCCGGGCTGTCGCTTGCGGCAGATCGCCTGGTGGATAGCCAGTTAGCCGCGCGGGTGACGCTGGAGAATGTCGAAGTGACGGCAGATGCCGTTATCGGCGATGTCGATGGCGGCTGGGGCCCGCTCACCCGTCTGCTCGATGCTGGACGCATTGGCGCGGCAGCCGAAATGGTCGGCGTTGGCGGCGGGGCGATGGACATGACCTTCACCTACCTCAAGCAGCGCAAGCAATTTGGCCAGTTGATTGGGGAGTTTCAGGCGCTCCAACACCGGGCCGCGCATCTTTATGGCGAGATGGAAGGCGCGCGCTCGATTGTGCTCAAGGCCCAGCATCTCATGGATGATGGCGATCCCCGCGCCGAATTGTTCGTGGCGGCTGCCAAGGTGAAATCGGGTCTGGCGTGCAACCTGTCTGTGCGCGAAGGCGTACAGATGCATGGCGGCATCGGCATGACCGATGAATATGACATTGGTCTTTACATGAAGCGCGACCGCGCCTTGGCCGAGTTTTTCGGCGACACCCATTTCCACGCAGACCGCGTGGCCCGTATGAATGGATATTGATTATGGATATTGCAAAGCTGTTTAGCCTTGAAGGGCGCGTCGCGCTCGTCACTGGCGGATCAAAGAACTTAGGCCGCCACATAGCCGAAGGCTTCATCGCCCAAGGGGCAAAGGTCTATATTTCGTCGCGCAAAGCAGATGCCTGTGCCCAAACTGCTGAGGAGCTTGGTCCCAATTGCATTGCGCTTCCCATGGATGTCTCATCGGTGGAGGGCTGTAAGGCTTTGGCCGCGGCTTTCGCCGCGCGGGAAGAGAAGTTGGACATTCTCGTCAATAACGCAGGGGCCGCTTGGGGCGGACCATTTGAGGATTTCCCCGAAGTGGGTTGGGACAAGGTCATGGACCTGAACGTCAAAGGCCCATTCTTCTTGACGCAGGCCCTGTATCCCCAACTCAAGGCCGCCGCGTCGCAGGCGCAACCGGCCAAGGTCATCAATATCGGGTCGATTGACGGCATCCGCCTGAACCCTTGGGAAACCTATAGCTATCACGCGTCCAAGGCGGCGATCCTCTATCTCACAAAGCGGATGGCGGCGCGGCTGATCCAAGATCAGATCAACGTGACGGCCATAGCACCGGGGGCCTTCGCATCGGACATGAACCGCGCCGCGCGCGATCATGGCGATGCCGTTGCCCGCAACATCCCCAATCATCGCATTGGCGGGGCCGAAGATATGGCGGCGGCCGCTATTTATCTCGCCAGCAATGCCGGGAATTATGTCGTGGGCGATACAATCACTGTCGATGGCGGTGTGGCACATGCCAATATCGGATCGCCCAGTATCGACGCTTAAGTAAGAATTAAAAGAGAGGGGAGTTTATCATGGTTGCACGGATATTGGTTGGCCTCATGGCCGCCTTTTATTTTTTGATGGGGGTCTTGTTCTGGTTTCAGCTGGACACGCAGGCCGCCAATTTTGCTGTCGAAGCCGTCGGTGAACTTGGCCGCGCAAGTATCAGGGCTGATTTTGGATCCTTCTTCCTCAGTATCGGTATCATGTGCGCCTATGCCAGTTGGAAGCAATATGGGGCTGCCGCAGGAGCGGCTGCTCTCCTCTTTGCTCTTGCCCTGTTGGGGCGTGTCGTCACAATCATTCTGGATGGTGTTGCACCCGGTGCAGTTCAACCCATGGTGATTGAGGCGGTGAGCATCGCGATCCTGCTTTGGGCGCGCAAGGGCTGGTCAAAGGCCTAATCAGGCCAAATCTTGGTCGGGGCGGGTTTAGCGCCCGCTCCGATCCAGCATCACATTAATTTGTGCGATGGCAACCGGCTTATCCGGGTCTTCCTGCCAAGCCACAGCCTCAATATTCGCAATTCTTTTGCCCAGTCGCTCAATCGTCGCGCGGGCATGGGTCGTTGTCGCCAAGGCCCCGCGCATATAGGTTGCGGTCATGTTGACGGGCTTGAGGACAGGCTGGTCATCTTCGCCAAGCGCATCCGCCAGCGTTTGATAGGCCACGGTTTCCAAAAGACCGGCGAGCGCACCGCCATGAACAAAGCCCGGCCGCCCCAAAACCCCATCGCCAAATGGCATAGAGATAATGAGGCGCCCCTGATCATCTCGGTCCGAGATGAAGCCCATGGTTTTGGCGTAGGGAGAAATTCTGGTCATCTTCAGCTCGCCGTGAAAAAATAGGTGCCCGCCACATGCGCGATAGGCTTTTCGGGATCACCATCATGCGCGTGGCCCCGAATAAAGGCGATGGAGCGGGTCAGGTGATAGCATTCCCCATGGCCAATCACAGTCTGTCCAGGCTTTGCTGGGCGGAGATAGTCGATCCGCAGATCCAGCGTTGCTTGCGGCTGGATCGTGCCGGTTTTGAGCCAGATGGAAAGGCTTGTCGCCATATCCATCAACGTAAAAATTGGGCCGGACGCAAGAATGCCGGTGGCAGAGTCGCTCACCAATTCCGAATTATAAGGAATGGCCAATTCACACCAATCATCGCCATGCGCGTGATATTGCGCGCCAATCAGCCGATTATGGCCATTTTTCGTCAAAGTATTGATGAACCGGGCGGCATCAAATTGAAAAGGCTGGTCGCTCATGTCTTGCGCTTACCGCGCCTTTATCGCCCCCGCAATCATGGGTGCTGGATCAGGCGGAGTTTGCGCGCTAACGTTAACGTCAAGTTCGAAGAATCGCGCAGCGTAAGAGAGGATTGACCCGTCATATGCATCCCTTCATCCATGCAAAGACCACGCCTGATAAACCAGCCATCATCGTTGCGGAAACAGGTGAGATGCGCACCTATCGGCAATTGGATGAGGCCTCTAATCAGGTGGCGCACCTCTTCCGCCAGCACGGCCTTGGTCATGATGACGTTGTCGCCTTCATGCTGGAAAACACGCCCGATTATTACAACCTCACTTGGGGCGCGCAGCGGGCGGGCTTGCGCTATGTCTGCATCTCATCGCGCCTGACGGCCGATGAGACCGACTATATTCTGGAAAATTCGGGCGCGAAGCTGTTCATCATCTCCGCCGGCCTTGCTGGGGCGGCGGCAAAGCTGACCACTCAGGTGAAGCGTTATGCGCTTGGCGGCGCGGTTCCCGGCTATGGATCTTTGGAAGAGGCGCTGACGCCCCTGCCCAAAACGCCGATCGCGGATGAACGGGCCGGGGTCGACATGCTCTATTCTTCAGGCACGACCGGACGGCCCAAAGGCGTAAGGATTCCCCTGCCGGAAGATCCTGCCATTACTCAGTCGAACAGTCTTGTTA
>JBBATU010000078.1:0-6401 GCA_040398565.1 Chakrabartia sp. | reverse complement strand
TGGCGAGGACAACGCCCGTCACGCCACCCACGGTGAACATGAAGATGAAGCCGAGCGACCATACCATCGGAACCGTGAAACGGATGGAGCCACCCCACATGGTCGCAATCCACGAGAAGATCTTGATGCCCGTTGGCACCGCGATCACCATGGTAGCAGCCGTGAAGTACATCTTGGTGTTCACGTCGAGGCCCGTCGTGAACATGTGGTGCGCCCACACAACAAAGCCAACCACGCCAATCGCGACCATGGCATAGGCCATGCCGAGATAGCCAAAGACGGGCTTTTTCGAGAAGGTGGAGATGATCTGGCTGACGATGCCGAAGCCCGGCAAAATCATGATGTAGACTTCAGGATGGCCAAAAAACCAGAACAGGTGCTGATAAAGCACCGGATCCCCGCCGCCCGCAGGATCGAAGAATGTCGTTCCAAAATTACGGTCTGTGAGCAACATCGTGATGGCTGCCGCCAGCACCGGAAGGGCGAGCAACAGCAAGAAGGCCGTGACGAGCACCGACCAGACAAACAACGGCATCTTGTGGATCGTCATGCCGGGGGCACGCATGTTGAAGATGGTCGTGATAAAGTTAATCGCGCCCATGATCGAGCTTGCGCCCGCCAAGTGAAGCGAGAAGATCGCCATATCTACCGACGGCCCTTGCGAGCCATAAGTCGAAAGCGGCGCATAGACTGTCCAGCCCGTGCCCGCACCCAGACCAGTACCACCCGGGACAAAGGCCGAGCCGAGCAGCAGGATGAATGCCGGAACAAGCAGCCAGAAGGAAATATTGTTCATGCGCGGAAAGGCCATGTCTGGCGCCCCGATCATGATCGGCACAAACCAGTTGCCAAAGCCGCCAATCATGGCGGGCATAACCATGAAGAACACCATGATCAGGCCGTGCGCCGTGATCAGCACGTTCCACATATGATAGGCTTGGTCGAGGCTTGCGCCCTGCCCTTCCATCATGGAAGCCCAAGTGGTCAAATATTGGATGCCCGGCTGTGCGAGCTCAGCGCGCATCATACCGGAAATAGCGCCGCCAATAATCCCCGCGATGATCGCGAAAATCAAATAGAGCGTCCCAATATCCTTATGGTTGGTCGACATGAACCAGCGGGCAAAAAAGCCCGGCAGGTGATCCTCATGCTCATGGGCATGATCGTGCGAAGCAGCGATAGTCGTCATGGTCTTTACGCCTTGGTGGCGGCTGCGGGAGCAGCCGGTGCAGTTTCATTCGCGCCGTCTGCGGCAGCCGGAGCAGCAGCAGGGGCAGCAGCGGGAGTAGCGGCCGGGGCTGGCGCCGCGACGGGTTCAGCACCCGGCATCTTGCCGCCCTTTGAGGCGACCCAGCGCGCGAAGTTTTCCTTCGACACAACTTCCACCGCAATCGGCATGAAGGCGTGGCGCGCGCCACACAGTTCAGAGCACTGGCCGTAATAAACGCCTTCCTTTTCCACCGTGAACGTCACTTCGTTCAGGCGGCCGGGAACGGCGTCCATCTTTGTCCAAAATGCTGGGACTGCGAAGGCATGGATCACATCTTCAGACGTCACAATCGCCTTGATCTCGGTGCCAACAGGCACAATCAGGCGGTTATCCACGGCGAGAAGACGGGGCTCCCCGCGCTTGGATGCTTCCGCATCCGTCAGCATGTTGGACACGACTTCAAAGTCGCCATGGTCCGGATATTGATAGGACCAATACCATTGGTGACCAATCACCTTGATGGTGACAGCATCTTTGCCGGCCGGTTTATACTGCGCGGCGAGCAGGCTGATCGAGGGAATGGCAATCGCAACAAGGATGAGCACCGGGATGAGCGTCCACACAATTTCGATAAATGTGTTGTGCGTCGTTTTGGACGGCGTCGGGTTGGCCGATCGACGAAAACGCACCATCGCCCAGAGCATGAGGCCAAGAACGACGATGGAGATCACCGTGATGACGGGCAGCAAAATGGCGTCATGCAGCCATTGCGCGCGCTCACCATTGGCTGTGACTTGCGGCTGAATCCCAATTCTACCCTCGACGGGCTGGCCAATGCCAGCAGTTGGTGTCAGCGCGGCAGGTGCTTCGGGCTTTACCGCGTCAGCAGCAGGGGCCGCCTCGGCTTGCGGAGCAGCGGTGGCAGCGACCGGTGCCGCTGCAGCAGCCACTGGCGCCGGAGTCGCCGGCGTTGCTTGCGCTATCGCCACTGCTGGTGCGAGCACCAGGCCAATTGCGATCAGAGCAGATCTCAGCTTCTTCATTACCTGTTTGTCCAATGTTGCGGCCCGATTTCCGGGCGGGAAAAGACTCTGGAACCGCCAGAAGGAGACGTTCCGCCGCGGCCTATACGCGGCAAAGTCCAACGGCTCAAGAACCCATAAAGCTTTTTTGCGCAGGATTGCCGCCGCCGTCTACCCACCTTATTGGGCGGGTGAGGCGATTTATCGTCAAACAGGCAGGGGCATTATGACCAACGACGACATTCTTCAGGAGTTTCGGGACGCAGAAGCGTTGCTGGAGGGGCATTTTATTCTCTCATCTGGTTTAAGAAGCCCGCGCTATTTGCAATGCGCGCGCGTGCTCATGAGCCCGGCGAGAGCCGCCCGGCTGGCGGAAGCACTTGCCGCGTCGCTGCCCGCTCAGATTCGGGCCGCAATTGATGTTGTTGTCTCACCCGCAATGGGGGGGATCATCATTGGTCATGAAATGGGACGCGCCCTTGCAAAGGATGCCCTGTTCCTTGAACGTCCCGATGGCGTCTTTGGCTTGCGTCGCGGGTTCCGACTGGAGCCGGGGCAAAAGGTGCTGATGGTTGAAGATGTGGTAACAACAGGCCTGTCCTCCCGCGAAGCCATTGCCGCCGTGGCGCGCGAAGGTGGGGAGGTGATTGCTGAGGCGTCACTCGTCGATCGGTCAAATGGCGCGGCCGATTTGGGTGTGCCATTTTTCCCGCTCATTCGGCTCGACGTGCCAACTTATGAACCAGATCAGCTGCCTCCTGAACTCCAAGCCATCCCGGCCATTAAGCCGGGGAGCAGGAAGGAAGCAGCATGAGCGGCCATTTGCGGCTTGGCGTCAATATTGATCACGTTGCGACCATTCGCAACGCACGCGGTGGCCCCCACCCGGATCCGTTGCGCGCGGCCCAGATTGTGGAAGAAGCGGGCGGCGATGGCATTACCATCCATTTGCGCGAAGACCGTCGCCATATTCGCGATGCAGATCTCGACACGCTGATGCGCGAGACGCGGCTTCCCATTAACTTGGAGATGGCCGCAACCGATGAGATGCTGGACATTGCCCTGCGTCATAAGCCGCATGCGGCATGCATCGTGCCCGAACGCCGGGCCGAACGCACGACAGAGGGTGGGCTGGATGCAGCGGGGCTCCACAACCAGCTGGCCCCTATTGTCACCCGGCTGACAGGAGCAGGCATCCGCGTCAGCCTGTTCATTGAGCCGGACGCCCGCCAGATTGAAGCCGCGATTCGATTGGGTGCGCCGGTGGTAGAACTACATACGGGCAAATATGCCCATGCAAACGGCTCAGATCTGGCCGTTGAGTTGCGTCGGATCACCGAGGCTGCGGCGCTGGCCGCCCGCAATGGCATTGAGCCCCATGCCGGCCATGGCCTGACATTTGAGAATGTCGGGCCAATAGCTGCCATTCCGCAAATTGCAGAATTGAATATCGGTCACTTCCTGATCGGCGAGGCGATTTTCATCGGCCTGTCCGACGCGATCCAGCAGATGCGCGCGCGCATGGATGCCGCCCGGGAGCCAGCATGATCGTCGGAATGGGATCTGATCTGTGCAATATAGACCGGATTGCAGCGTCGATTGCGCGGTTTGGCGACCGGTTTGAGCAACGTGTCTTCACCGATGTGGAACGGGCCAAGGCCGCGCGCCGCCCCTTCACCAAATCGGGAACCTATGCAAAGCGCTTTGCCGCCAAAGAAGCCTTTTCAAAGGCCGTCGGCACGGGTTTTCGCAAAGGGGTGTTCATGAAGGACATTGGCGTGGTCAATGCGCCTTCGGGTGCGCCGACACTTGCCTTGACAGGCGGCGCAAAGGCCGCACTAGATGCCCTTATCCCATCCGGCCATGAGGCGCGCATTCACCTAAGCCTGACAGATGATCACCCTTGGGCGCAGGCCTTTATCATTATCGAAGCCTTGCCTCTGCCCCACTCGGCTCGTTAAGGCGTTGCGTCGTCCATTATTCACGAAAGACTGCAGCACAGCATGACCAAGGATAAAGGCCGCAAGGACGATAAGATCAACTGGCTGTCCGAAATCCGCGGGGCGGCCGTTCTGCTGGCGGCGGTGCTTGGCTTTCACAGCTTTGTTGCCAAGCCCTTTTACATCCCATCCGAATCGATGGTGCCGACATTATTGGTCGGTGACCGGCTGGTCGTGAATAAATTTGCTTATGGCTGGAGCCATGTCTCCCCCACCATTCCCTCTATCCCCGCCCTGTTTCGCTGGCTCGTCCTGCGCGAACCGGTCGACTCGCTCGCCGTGCAACTGCCCGACTGGAAAGGGCGCTTCTGGGGCAGCGAGCCGGAGCGTGGCGATGTCGTCATCCTGACCCCGCCGGGCACGAATACCGATTATATCAAGCGCGTCGTTGGCCTTCCGGGCGATCGGTTGGAGGTGCGCGATGGCGCGCTCATCATCAATGGTCAGGCTGTGAAGCGGCACGTCATGCAACCCAGGCTGGTCGCAGTGGACGCCAATGATCCCTGCAGGCCCGAAGAATATCCGGGGCGTCTGGTTGCAAAGCCAGACGGGACCCTATGGTGCAAACTTCCCATTATCCGCGAAACGCTACCCAATGGGCGCAGCTATGACACGGTCGACACCGACCCCAATTCCCCCGGTGACATTTATGGCCCAATCACCGTGCCCGACGGCACCTATTTTTTGATGGGCGACAATCGGGATCACAGCGCCGATAGCCGCTTTCCAGCCTGGCAGCGCGGCCTTGGCGGGCCAGTTCCTTGGGAAAATATTGGCGGCCGGGCCGAAATCATCACCTTCTCGCTCGATGGCTCAAGCAGCCTGTGGAACCCGATCAGCTGGGTCTCCGCGCTGCGCCACGGGCGCGCCTTCACCAGTTTGGAACCCGATCAGGCGGACAAATAAAAAGGGCCGGGAACATGCCCTGGCCCTTCTTTATATCTGGCAGCTCCGCTTAGGGCGCTTCAGGCGCTGGCTGCCCCTGTGGCTGACCCGCTGCACCGCCACCCTGTTGTTGCTGCATCATCTGCTGCATCATCTGGACTTCGGCTTGGCTGCGGAAATCAAGCAGATCAACGTCAAAGACGAGAACCGAATTCGCGGGGATCGGCCCCACGGCTTGCGCGCCATAGCCGAGAGCGGCCGGAATGCAGACATGATAGGATCCGCCCCGCTGCATCTTCTTCAAGGCTTCTGAAAAGCCCGGAATGCTGCCGGCAACAGGCATAGGCACGCTTTGATTCGCATCAAATTCGGTTCCGTCGGCCAATGTGCCGCGATAATTGATCAAGGCGATGTCCTGATCGGTGGGTGCCGCGCCAGTCCCCGGCTTTTTCGTCTGGAACAGGAGGCCTGACGAAGAAGTTTCCGCCTTTGCAATGCCGTTGCCGGTCGGCAACATCAATCCTGATGAGCAGCTTTGGCCAACGGCTTTGGCGGTGCCCGCCCAAGCAAGACCGCCCGCGATGGCGGCAACCAGAGCGAGACCGCCCCATAACTTTACGACTGAGCCCTTAGCGATGGGGCGGATCGGGACGGCAGTGTTCGACATGGCTAACCTCTATCTGGTCGATCAATTAAGGGAGAGCCTATGGCGCATCCGAAGCTGTGCGCCAAGAGCACAAAGAAAAAAGGCGCCGGGACAGTCCCGACGCCTTTTTTTGAATTAGGAAAAGCTATCTAGCTCAACGGACGCCGTCACGCTCCGTGCGCTTGCGCTCCATCTTACGGGCGCGACGAACAGCAGCAGCCTTTTCACGGGCGCGCTTTTCCGACGGCTTTTCATAATGGCGGCGCAGCTTCATTTCGCGATAGACGCCTTCGCGCTGCAACTTCTTCTTCAGAGCCCGAAGCGCTTGGTCTACATTATTGTCGCGAACGATAATTTGCATAAAAAAACCACACTCCGAAATCAAAGATGCAGTGCCTTATCGGCATGCGGAAAAAGATTTAACGCCGCTTCCTCAAACTGCGGAACGGCACAAGAGAAGCGCCCCTACGTGCCGATTCCCGAAAAAGCAAGGGAAAAGCCCAAAGCAGAAGTAACCGGCACGCTTTTACCGCGGCTTAGATCACTCAGGCGGCTTCACCGGAGACGGCTCCAGATGCAGCATCAAACCCTCATCTGCTTGAGCTGCCGTCCTTCTTTGGGATTGTGGTTTTTTTATG
>JBBATU010000077.1:0-6507 GCA_040398565.1 Chakrabartia sp. | reverse complement strand
ATAAAGCCGGGCGTGACGATCATCCCGCTGGCATCGATTTCTTCATTGGCAACGCCTGCAACAGTGCCGATGGACGCGATCCGACCATCGCGCACCGCAATATCCGCACGATAAGGCTTGGCACCTGTCCCGTCATGCACCGTCCCGTTGCGGATGATGAGGTCATATTGCTCTGTCATGGGCCTATCCTGTTCATGGCGGTTCTCAAACCTAAGCTCGCACCAGCTGCTCCGTTGTCGAACCAATGCCCATGAAGCATCGCCAATTTAATTGATGAGTCAACTAATTTTGAACATGACGGATAGGCGCTCGCTGCGGCCAACTCAGTTAGATTGGCCCAAGGCAAAGGTTAATCCTAATCGGCGTGAAGGTGCGCCTCAATCATTCGCCTGAGCAAAGCATCCATCTGGCTCCATTCCCGTTCATTCAGAACATTGAAGCTATCTACTTTTGATCGCGCTCTTGCATCGTTGGCCAAGACCCTTCCCTCATCCGTGAGAAGAATGATGTTCGCCCGCCGATCCCCCTTGGCAGTTTCCCGACAGACCAGACCTGCGGCCGCCAATCGATCAATCCGCTTTGAAATGCCGCCCTGCGTCACGCGCAAGACACCTGATATATCCTTTGCTCGAAGCTGACGCGCGCCAGCGCGCTGCAACAGGAAAAGAATATCAAAATCGCCCGCGTGAAGGCGCAGTGACTCGGCGAGTTCCCGCTGCCCCCGGCGTAGCAGGCCGACCAAGCGGATCATCCGACTATAGGTGACGATCATCTGAGCCTCCTGCGGCGTCCGCAGGGCAGGATCATTGGCGATATAGTCGAGAAGCTGGCTCAGATCATTCTGCTGTTCTGCTCGCGCAGGCCCCTTATTTCCTGGCATTCACTCCCCCGACACGCTTTGAAAAAACATCCTGACCGAACCATTATTCCATAATTTCCCCAGGTGATATATTTTCCTTGGAATGTTTTTTATTCGTGCATATGATAGAAAGGATTAGCATCGGTTTAATCACGATCGTTCTGACGGCCTTAGAACCAATCTTGCCGCAGATCATTTAAATGGGGGAGAATGCTGTGAAGAAGTTTTCAGTTTTGAGCCGTAGCTCACTGGCCGTCATTGCTGCCGCGCTGCTACCGCAAGCCGCCTTGGCACAGACCAAGGCCGCCGACGATGCCGAACAAGGCGTCGGTGAAATCATCGTGACCGCCCGTAAGACTGCTGAAAATCTTCAGACAACACCGGTTGCTGTGACAGCAATTGCCGGCGCTATGCTGGAGCGCGCGCAGATCAACGACGTTGCGCAAGTTCAGCAAATGGTCCCCAATATCAGCTTTGGTCAGGCGACGGCCCAGCCGGGATCAGCAACAATTGGCCTTCGCGGCCAATCCGGAACGGATGGTCTTTTGACAGTCGATAATGCTGTCGGCCTCTATCTGGACGGCGTTTACATTGCACGTTCGGCAGGCGCTTTGCTCAACCTTGTTGACGTCGAGCGCGTTGAAGTTCTGCGCGGCCCGCAAGGCACGCTGTTTGGCCGCAACACAACCGGGGGTTCGCTCAACCTTGTGTCAAAGCAGCCCACGGGTGAGTTTGAAGGCTCGCTTCGCGCCCGCTATGGCAATTACAACGCCAAGGAAGCGACAGCCGTTGTCAACGTGCCGATCGCTGGCGAAACCCTGGCCGCTCGCTTTGTCTATCAGCATAGCGACCGCAATGGTTTTGCCGTAAACCTGACAGATGGCAAGGAAGTCGGCGGCGATAATGTTGACTTTATGCGCGGCACGCTGCGCTTCGCACCCGATGCGCTTCCCCTGACAGTGACCGTCAGCGGTGACTATACCGACCGCAAGACCAGCGGCCAGGTTGTCGACATTACCGGCGCCCGCACCACCAGCCCGACTGGGGCTGCCTTTGGCGCCTTCCTAATCCCAGCACGTTGTCAGACGACTGTTTCTGCGGCTTGCTTCGTCTCTAATGGCAGCACGATTCAAAGCTACGTCGGCGGTGATCCATTCAAGGTGAACCTGACGCCGGGGCTTTATGGCAATTCTAAGGTTTGGGGCGTCAGCATCTCAACCGAGATTGAGGTCAGCGACACGGTTGATTTCAAGGCAATCACAGCATGGCGTGATTTGGAAACCCATTCGCTCAGCGATAATGATGGCACGCCCTATGTGCTGTCTGGCGGGATCCCGCGCATTGACGTGACCATGCCCGGTCACACGATCAGCCAAGGCAATCACATCTGGCAGAACCAGTTTAGCCAGGAAGTGCAATTGACGGGTAAGGCGCTTGATGATCGCCTGAACTGGATTGTCGGCGCCTTCTACTTCCGCGAAGAAGGGGAAGATCTCTCCTTGTCGGCCAGCAATGCGCCGGCGACGACCGCCGCAGCATCGGTTATCGGCATTAACCGCGGCGAAGTGGAAAACACCAGCCGGGCCGGCTTTGGCCAGATCACCTATGAACTGGCAGAGGGTGTCCGCCTGACGGCGGGTGGGCGTTACACCAAGGACAAGCGTTCCTTGGTCAGCCGCAATAGCCGCGTCACGAATCTGGGCACGGGCACATTCTCTTGCACCGTCACAGCAACGCTGGTGGCCGATGCGACCAACTGCCTGTCGGTCAAGCAGCAAGCGACCTATGATTATTGGTCCTATACTTTTGGCCCAGATTGGCAGGTTTCAAATGATCTGTTCGTCTATGCCAAGGTCAGCCGCGCCTATCGGGCAGGCGGATGGAACCTGCGCACACTCTTCCCCGGATCGCGCAACGACTTTGACCCGGAAAAGGTGACCGATTTTGAAGTCGGCGCAAAGATCGACGCTTTGGATCGCAAGCTGCGCATCAACTTGGCTGCGTTCAACACGGATTATCAGAATATTCAGCGGTCCATTCAGGCTCTGGTCGGAACGCCGCCAGCACTCAGCAACGTGACGCAGAATGCGGCTAAGGCAAAGATTAAGGGCATTGAGATCGAAGTCGTCGCTGCGCCCACGTCTAATCTGCGCTTGAACGCGTCATTCGGCTATACGGATGCCAAGCATAAAGCCTTTTTCGATCAGGCGACCCCGCCGAACGACTTGAGCGCAACGCCCTTCACCCTCACGCCAAAAACGACCATGTCGGCTGGGTTTGACTATACAATCCCAGCTGGCGGCGAAAATGAAGTCATCCTCCACGGTGATTTCTATCGCAAGGGCGCGCAATATGGGGTGGCACCAGCGCCTTATACAGGCCTGACGGAAACGGCGCGTTTGCAGGCCTATAATCTGGTCAACGCAACCGTCACCTTGCGCTTGGGAGATAAAGGCATCGATGTGCAGGCCTATGTCCGCAACATTTTCGACAAGCGTTATTTTATCCGCAACCTGAACCAGGAACATAGCCTCGGCTTTACCGCGGCAACGCCCGGCGATCCCCGGACTTATGGCGTCAGCGTCGGATACAAGTTCTAAATCCCTAAACTGGGCCCCGCATCGGTTCACAGCTAAGTGGACCGGTGCGGGGCCTTTTTTATGCTTATGTGAGAACAGGATCTTAAGAACCGCCCGTTTTATCTTTTATTTCCAGCCCTAGAATGAGCACGTTCGAAAATCTGCGCCAAGCTTGGCAAAAACCGCGTTTCGGGGGATACGCGAAATAGGCTGTGAAACCCGAAAAATTGCAAATCAAGGCTTGCCGACCCGCGCATTGCAATGCAGGACAATCAGGTAACCAATTAGGAGGATTATTGTGTCGTCTCGCTATGCCTCATTTACCGGCCTAAGCGTCAGCCTGTCTCAATCCGTCCTCACCGTGACGCTGGACAATCCGCCGCTCAATGCCATGACATCTGAAGCGCATGATGAGCTGGGCCGCATCTGGGCCGTTGCGGGATCTGATCCAGACGTACGCGTTATTGTCATCACAGGCGGCGGGGATCGCGCATTTTGCGCTGGCGGCGACCTAAATCGCATGATTGAAAATTGGCCCGACAAAGGTCGCTGGCAGATCGGTATGGCCGAAGCGCGCGCCATCATTGTCGGCATGCTTGAATGCCCCAAGCCCGTTATTTCGCGTATCAATGGTCATGCGATGGGATTAGGCGCGAGCATTGCGCTTGCAGGCGACATCACAATCATTGTCGAGGACGCCAAAATTGGTGATTCTCACGTTAATGTCGGGCTGACGACGGGGGATGGCGGCGCTTTACTGTGGCCACATCTCATTGGCTTGGTCGAGGCGCGCCGGCACCTTTTGTCTGGCAAGCCGCTTTCCGGCGCGGATGCAAAGGCCAAGGGTCTGGTGACCGAGTCCGTTGCCAGAGACGCGCTAGATGGGACGGTGAAGCATTGGGTTGACCTGTTTTTGTCCCAATCCCCGGAAGCCGTGCAGACCACAAAGCAAACGCTCAATCTGGACATTTTGGACAAAGCCAAACGCTATATGGATGAAATGCTGCGGCTTGAGACATTGTCTTGGGCCTCTCCCAATCATCCAGAGGCTGTGCGCGCCATTCTGGAGAAACGTGCGCCCAATTTTTCAAGCAATTAACCTGCGGAACCTGACCCATGACCGACGCAATTGATATCGGCGAATTGGCCGACAGCTTTACCGAATTTCTGGGGGCTGAATGGCCCCGTGAAAAGGCCGTTGCCTATGCCCGTGGCAGCGCCCCTTATGCCGCAGATTTGTGGACACAAATCGCCGCGCTTGGCTGGACAGCTTTGACCGTTCCAGAAGCGCAAGGCGGGCTTGGCATGGATGCTCGGGCAGCAGCAGCGCTGCATGAAGCCTTGGGCGCGGCGGCTGCCCCCCTGCCCATGCTGGGCAACAGCTTGGCCATTGCGCTGATCAATATGTCGGGAACGGAAGCACAAAAGGTAGCCCTCCTTGGCGGCCTAGCAGACGGAAGCACACGCGCCTGCTTTGCCCAACCCGATGGGGCAGTCATTCAGGCGAATGGCACCATCTTGGAGGGCGTTGTCGCCCAGGTTTTGGATGCGCCATCAGCGACCACGCTGTTTTTGCACGGGACGCGTGGCGGACAACCTATCTGGCTTGTGATTGCAGCCGATGCGGCGGGGGTCTCGGTCGACCGCATTCCCCTTGCCGATGCATCGCGATCTTTCGGAACAGTCACCCTAAAGGGCGTGGCCATTGAGGAAGCAGATATTCTGAGCGCGGCAGACCCGCATGCCTTGGAAGATGAACTTCTCTGCATGGCGGCACTCGCGCTTGCTGCAGACTCCCTAGGGGCTGGCAATGCCGTTTTGGCAGCAACAGTGGACTATATGAAGGTGCGCGAACAATTTGACCGAGTGATCGGTTCGTTTCAGGCGCTCAAGCATCGTGTGGCAGACCACAAAGCTTCACTTGAATCGGCTCGGGGCCTAATAGAGCATGCCGCCAGCCTTAATGCGGGCGCATCAGGCGCCCTTTTGGCGGCCCTGACAGCCAAGCAGCATGTGACCCGTGCCGTTGCGGAAGTCGCGCGGGACTGCATCCAGTTGCACGGCGGTGTCGGCTTCACATCGGAATATGTGCCACATATCTATCTGAAGCGCGCCAAGTTGAATGAAGCGCTGTTCGGGACACGATCCGTACTTCTTGATCGAATTGCAGACATGCTGGAGGCCGCGTGATGAGCCGGACATATGATATTCTTGGAAAAGTCGGCGATGAAGCCGCGTTTCGTCAAGAAATGCGAGAGTGGCTGGCAGAGAAGCAGCCCAAGGACTGGCGCAGAAAATGGCAATCGGTTCGCAATGGCGAATTGAAAGCCGAAATTGTGAAATGGCTTGAGGAGCGTCGCAAGGTTGGCCTTGGCACGCCGCATTGGCCCAAGGAATGGGGCGGCCCTGGCCTGCCCTTTGCCTATCAGATCATGGTGTATGAAGAGCTTTCGCGCGCAGATGCGCCCGAGTTGGAAATGTTCATCATTTCCCTATTCCATACACCGGCCACCTTGTTTGAGCATGGAACGCAAGAGCAAAAAGACAAGTATCTCAATGGAATAACCCATGGGCATGATATTTGGTGCCAGGGCTTTTCTGAGCCCGGCGCCGGATCTGATCTGGCCAGCCTGCGCACCAGCGCACGGCTTGAGGGGGATCATTATGTCATCAACGGCCAGAAGATCTGGTCGTCCGGGGCCAAGCATGCCGATTACTGCCTACTGCTCGCACGCACCGACCCAAATGGGAAGCGCAAGCATGATGGCATCTCCTATTTCATCCTCGACATGAAATCCCCGGGCGTCGAAGTCCGCCCGATCAACCAGATTACAGGCGAAGCCCATTTTGCCGAGATTTTCATGGACGACGTGAAGATCCCCGTCGCCAATCTGATCGGTGCAGAGGGCAATGGCTGGCACATCGCGCAGTCCACTCTGTCGACCGAGCGGGGCCTGCTGATCTTCGGCGAAGTCGAGCGCCTTGCCCGATCCTTTGAGCTGGATGGCCGTGATGCCCGCAAGAGCTGGATGCGCGACGTTCAGTTCCGGCGCGAATATGCGGCGCTTT
>JBBATU010000076.1:0-6805 GCA_040398565.1 Chakrabartia sp. | reverse complement strand
AGACGGAGCGCGTTGGCGATGTATTTCTCATCCGCTTCTTTCGATACGACTTCCGCAGCCTGAATCTTTGCAAGAGCATCGGGCGCGTTTGCCTTTACGGCTGCATCAGCGGCGACAAAGGCGAGGCGAAACTCTTTGCTGAGCTTCCAGACGCGCGGTTGGGGCTTCTTCTCGGCTTTTTCAGCCAAGGCCGGAGACAGCGCCATTGGCGTTACGACGCCCAATGCGAGTGCAAGAGCCAGTGCGGCGCGTGAACCTGTGATCTTCATTACATCCTCCTAAGTACCGGCCCGACTCCGGCTCCTCATATCTGTAAGGCGCACCCGCTAATGCCTTCGCATTCGTCGCACAAGGGGAACCCTGTCTGAGATTATACTGGAGAGATGAACTGGGTTTGAACCAGTCCACAGAAACAATCGCGTTTGACGCAATCTTACTGGTATTTTCAGGCAGGGCGGACTAGGCAAAAGCTATAGGCAATCCTCCGTTTGGAAAGATCTTTTTTTGAGCACTGACGAGCCCTTAGTCGCCGATCCTTCGGATATCTCGCCCATCAGCATCGTGGACGAAATGAAGTCCAGTTATCTCGACTATGCGATGTCCGTTATTGTGTCCCGCGCACTGCCCGATGTGCGCGATGGCTTGAAGCCCGTTCACCGCCGTATTCTCTTTGCCGCTCAGGAAGGTGGCTTTGTCCCGGGTCGTCCTTATCGGAAATCGGCGAAGATCGTCGGCGACGTGATGGGTAATTATCACCCTCACGGCGATAGCTCCATTTATGACGCTTTGGCTCGTCTGGCCCAGGATTGGTCGATGCGCCTGCCCCTTATGGACGGTCAGGGCAATTTCGGCTCCATGGATCCCGATCCGCCGGCCTCCATGCGGTATACAGAGGCCCGTCTTGCCAAGCCGGCCATGAGCCTGCTGGAAGATCTTGATAAAGATACCGTCGATTTTCAGCCAAATTATGATGGCTCCCGCGATGAGCCGCGCGTTCTGCCCGCCCGTTACCCGAACCTGTTGGTGAATGGCGCAGGCGGCATTGCCGTTGGCATGGCGACAAATATTCCGCCGCATAATTTGGGCGAAGTGGTGAATGCCTGCCTTGCCTATATGGAAAATGGGGCCATCAGCAATGAAGAGCTCATGGAGCATGTCCCTGCACCGGACTTCCCGACTGGAGGCTTGATCCTTGGCCTGGCTGGCGCGCGTTCGGCATATGCCACCGGCAAGGGCTCGATCATTCTACGGTCCCGTCATGTTGTCGAGGAAGGCCGTGGAGATCGCCGATCGATTGTCCTGACCGAAATTCCCTTTCAGCAGGGTAAGAATGCCCTTGTTGAGAAAATTGCCGAAGCGGCCAAGGAAAAGCGGATTGAGGGCATTTCCGACATTCGTGACGAATCCAACCGTTTGGGCGTCCGCATCGTCATCGATCTTAAGCGCGATGCAACCCCCGATGTCGTCCTCAATCAGTTATGGCGGCACACCCCTGCCCAATCGAGCTTTCCGGCCAATATGCTCGCCATTCGCGGCGGCCGCCCGGAAACACTGACGCTTCGGGATATCATCGAGTCGTTCGTCAAGTTCCGCGAAGAAGTCATTACGCGCCGGTCTAAATTTGAGCTGAACAAGGCACGAGACCGCGCCCACATCTTGCTTGGCCTCGTCATCGCCGTCACCAATTTGGATGAAGTCGTGCGGATCATCCGTGGTTCATCCAGTCCCGCAGAAGCCCGCGAAAAGCTGGGCGCGCGCGAATGGCCAATCGCCGAAATCGCGTCCTATATTCGCCTTGTTGAAGCCGTTGAGACCGAAATCACAGGCGAAAGCTATCGCCTGAGCGAGACGCAAATCCGGGCTATCCTTGAATTGCGCTTGCACCGCCTAACCGCCTTGGGCCGCGATGAAATTGGCGGTGAGTTGAAGGAACTGGCGGGGAGCATTGAAGAGCTGCTCGCCATTCTCGCAGATCGGGTCAAGCTTTACGAGGTGATGCGTACCGAGTTGATCGCAGTCCGAGATGAATTCGCGACGCCACGCCGTTCAGAAATTGCCCCTGCCGCAGACGGCATAGATGATGAAGACCTCATTGAACGCGAAGAGATGGTCGTCACCGTCACGGTGGACGGCTATATCAAACGGACGAGCCTCGACACTTTCCGGGCGCAAAGGCGAGGCGGCAAAGGCCGTTCGGCCATGTCGACCAAAGATAAGGATATCGTCACCGAATTGTTCGTCACATCGACGCACACACCGGTCTTGTTCTTCTCCACCTTGGGCAAAGTCTATCGCATGAAGGTATGGCGCCTGCCGGAAGGCGGACCGAATACGCGTGGGCGGCCCATGGTCAATTTGCTGCCTTTGGCAAAGGATGAGACGATTTCGACCGTTCTTCCTTTGCCCGAAGACGAAGCAGAATGGGGCAAGCTCCATGTGATGTTCGCAACGGCCAAGGGCTCGGTGCGGCGCAACAGCATGGATGCCTTCACCAACATTCCGTCCAACGGAAAAATTGCCATGAAGTTTGAAGGCGAAGACGCCGATGACAAGCTGATCGGCGTTGCTTTGCTCACCGAGGAAGATGACGTCCTGCTCGCATCGCGCAGTGGCAAGGCCATCCGTTTCATGGGCACAGACATTCGCGAGTTTCAGAGCCGAAGCTCAACCGGCGTGCGCGGCATGAGCCTTAAGGGTGGCGACGACGTCATTTCATTGTCCATCTTGCGCCGCTCTGGCGCCTCGCCGGAGGAGCGCGAAGCCTATCTTCGCGCAGCCCCCTGGAAGGATAATGAAAACGACCCCACCTTGTCCGCAGAACGCATGGCGGAGATGGCGGAACGGGAGCAGTTTATTCTCACCGTCTGCGCCAATGGTTATGGGAAACGATCCAGCGCCTATGAATATCGCCGGACGGGCCGTGGCGGTCAGGGCATTACCAATATCGACAATATCGCCCGCAACGGCGCTGTGGTTGCCAGCTTCCCCGCGCAGGATCAGGCGCAGATCATGCTGGTGACCGATCAGGCGAAGATGATCCGGATGAAAGTATCCGACATGCGCGTCATCGGCCGCAATACGGCGGGCGTTCGCCTGTTTGATGTGGCTGATAAGGAGCAGATTGTCAGCGCGGCCATAATCGAGGCGGAGGATGATCAGACGGAAGACACGGATATCATCGAGGGCATCAGCCCAGATGAGGCCACTGGCGCGACCGAAGCGGAATAAAGAAAAACCCCGACCGAAAGGCCGGGGTTTTTTATACCTGCACTGAAAAGCCCGCAGGCCTTAGCGCTTGAGCGAGAGGCCGCCGAAACGCTTGTTGAACTTGGCAACCTGACCACCGGCATCGAGAAGACGCTGCTGCCCACCGGTCCAGGCCGGATGCGCGAGCGGATCAATGTCGAGAACCATCGTGTCGCCTTCCTTGCCCCAGGTGGAGCGCGTTTCGAACACGGTGCCGTCGGTCATTTGGACCTTGATCATGTGATAGTCGGGATGGCCTTCTTTTTTCATTTTACTGCTCCGGTTGTGGCTGGTTCCGACCAGCCTTGGGAAATCGGTTGAGCGCGCCTTAGCGACACAAGTTGTTCATGGCAAGCAATGGACCATCAGGCGGAGGGCGGATCCGCAATCATTGCTGTAAAATTGGCCTCTGCTGCAAGCTTGCCGTCCATCATGGCGCGGCCCGCGAATTTGCAGACGCTTGCGCGCTTCTGCACAAATTCCACCTCAAGGCTCAACAAGCATCCCGGTTCTACAGGCGTACGGAACTTAGCGCCGTCAATTGCCATGAAGTAAACGAGCTTGCCAGACCCAGCCAGACCCAGCGATTCAATCGCAAGGACGCCCGCCGCCTGTGCCAACGCCTCAACGATGAGGACGCCGGGCATTATTGGGCGGCCGGGAAAATGGCCCTGAAAAAATGGCTCGTTGATGGTCACAGCCTTGATCGCCCGGATCGACTGATCAGGAACAATCTCTTCAACACGATCAACCAGCAGCATGGGGTAGCGGTGCGGCAAAGCCGCCAGCACCGCCCGAATATCCATCGGCATTATTGCCCCCTCATTTCTGCTTAGCGACCCTGAGGCTGCTGGGCTGGAGCTGCTGGCTGCGGGCCGGCTGGCCGGGCTTGCTGCTGACCGGGCTGCCAGTCAGCTGGCGGCGTGATCGACACATTCGGAACCAGCAAGTTAAGCTCTGCAACAATATCCTGCGTCAGGTCCGTGCCCGGTGTATTCTTGATGATCGCTTCGCGGCGGAGCAACAAAGCCACCTTCTTCTTTGTCATCGCCGTCGTCACTGCAGCATCAAGTCTCGTATCAATTTGTTCGAGAACATAAGCATTCACCCGCTCCAGCGGCTCGCTCAACTTGGCCAATTCCTCTTGGGCGGCGCGCTGCTTATCTTGAACGGCCTTGGCCTGAGCTGCCAAAGTTGGGTTGTTCGGATTTGCCTTTTGGTCGGCCTGAAACTTTACAACAGCGGCATTCAGTTCTGCCTGCAAAACACGTGAACGCGACTCAAGCTGATCATAAAAGGCCTTGTAGGTGACACGCATTTGCTGATCTGCTGTCTTTGCCGCTTGAGACAGGCTCAAAACCTGCTGAACATCGGAATAAGCAACGGTTTGAGCCGCAGCAGGTGCGATCGGCGCAAGCGTCAGGGCCGATGCGGCGAGAAATGCTTTTGTAATCGTCTTCATCAGAATTGGGTTCCTACGTTAAATGTGAACAATTTGGGATCGTCGCCCTTATATTTAACAAGGGCTTTGGCGATATCGATACGGAATGGTCCGAAGGGAGAGCGCCAGTTGACGCCAAAGCCGACCGAAACACGCGGCTTCCAAGTATCTCCCAAGAAAACCTCTTGAAAGGGCTGTACTTCAAACAAGACCGACTGACCTGTGCTGCAGGCGACGTTCAATGTCTGCTCCGTCACCGCACCTGACGTATCGTCGCGGCAGCGTCGAAGCCCATTGGGCAAGTTGTTTGCGATCGGGTTTCTAACCCCGAAAACAGAACCAGCCACTGCAAAAATGGAGGGCCGCAGTCCCATTTCACGCGCGCCCGACCCCAAGGGAATCTCAAGTTCTAACCGGCTGAGATAATAAGCGCGACCACCCAGAGAGTCATCGACCACCTGATCGCGCGCCGTGACAAGATTGCCCGCACTGTCATAAAATTGGCGCTGAACCCGCGGGCCGATGCCGCGAATGTCAAAGCCTGGAAATTGCGGCTCCCCAAGGAAATAGCGATCCGTCAGGCGGACATTGTCCAGTCCTGCGCCTCGGCTCTTCTCAAAACTCTTGAAGAAGCCGCCTTCGGTCGATGCGGAAAAAACAAAATTCCCAAAGGGCCGCCAATATTGACGCACGTCTGCATTAGTCCGCAGATATTTGACGCTGCCACCCAGTCCGGCGAAATCCTGGCTAAACAATATGCGGCTGCCGCGTGTTGGACGAATACGATTATCGAGCGTGTCGTAAACCAGACTATAGCCGACGGACGACGTCGTGCGCTTTCCAATGGCATCGCACAAATAGCGGCCCGCCAAATACTCGTCGCACTGACCGTTAAAGTAATAGGTTGCAGCATCCAGTGTCACATCATCATAACTCAGGCCGTAACGCGCCGCGAAACTTAAAAACTCTGTGATGGGAACGCCCATACGCAGCTGCATCCCAGTCGTCTGCTGCTGATACGTCGTTTGACGGCTTTGATTGATGAAATTGAAGGAATTCAAATCGCGGCGGAAAACATCAGCCCCCAGTGCGATGTTCTTGTCGAGGAAGTAAGGCTCGGTAAAGCCAAGCTCAATCGATTTGGAATATTGCGAATAGTTGACACCTGCCCGCAGCTCCTGCCCCTTACCCCGGAAGTTCCGCTGGCGAATAGAGAAGTTGATGATGAACCGCTCTAACGACGAGAAACCGGCGGACAATTGCAGTTCGCCGGTCGCCTTTTCTTCGACATTGGCTTCGAGGACGATACGGTCAGGAGCCGAGCCGGGTTTCTGCTCAATTTCAAGCTTTTCCTGAAAATATCCAAGGCTTTGAATACGATCTGATGACCGCTTGACCTGAAAACTGTTAAACGGATCGCCTTCAGCCAGACGGAATTCGCGCCGAACAATCTTGTCTTGAGTGGTGGTGTTGCCGTTAATGTCGATCCGCTCAACATAAACGCGAGGAGCGTCACTGATCTTATACGCGATCCCCATTGAAAGGGTGTCTTTATCGCGGATAAAGTCTGGATTTACTTCGGCAAAAGCATAGCCAAACAGGCCTGCGGCCTCTGTCAGGCTTTCGACGGTATCTTCGACCATCTTTGCGTTATACCAATTGCCCTTTTTCGTCGCGAGCAGATCGGCCTTGGGCTTATAATCTCGCAATTCGCTATCGATGGTGACATCGCCAAACTTATAGCGATCCCCTTCTTCCACCACATAGGTAACGATGAAATCACGCTTATCAGGTGTCAGTTCTGCTGTTGCCGAAACAACCCGAAAATCGGCATATCCCTGCGTCAGGTAAAACTGCCGCATCTTGGATTGGTCATAGGCCAACTTATCCGGATCATAACTGTCCTTTGAGGACAATATGCCGAGCAGACTGGAGGGCCGCGTCGCCATTTCACCGATCACTTTTTTGTCAGAAAATTTCTCGTTACCGAGAATGTTGATCTGGCGAACCTTCGACTTCGGGCCTTCGCTAATTTCAAAAACAATATCGACACGGTTCTGGTCAAGCTTGACCATTTTGGGTTCAAACGCAGCGCCACTGAGTTCGAGTAAGCAATGC
>JBBATU010000075.1:0-7125 GCA_040398565.1 Chakrabartia sp. | reverse complement strand
CGGCGCGCTCTACATCGATTTGAGTGGCACGATTGTCGAGCAACCCCAACAGGCCAGTCCGGAGGAGTTGCTGCTTGGCGGAGGTCAATCAAATGAACACCGACTTCGCGATGTGGTCCATGTCCTTGAAACGGCGGCGGAAGATCCACGCATCAAGGTTGTTGCACTTGATCTTGATGGGTTTTGGGGTGGCGGACAGGTTGCGCTTCAACGCGTGGGTGATGCCCTTGATAAGGTCCGCAAATCCGGCAAGCCCGTCATCGCGTTTGCATCCGGCTATATGGATGACGGCTATCTCCTCGCATCCCACGCCAGCGAAATTTGGCTCGACCCGATGGGCATTGCCATCATTGCGGGCCCGGGTGGAAATCAGCCCTATTTTAAGGGGCTGGTCGACAACCTTGGCGTAACGGTCAACGTCTACCGAGTGGGCAAGTATAAAAGCTTTGTAGAGCCCTTTATTCGCACCGATCAGTCGCCTGAAGCGCGCGCTGCCAATCAGGCACTCGCCGATGCCATCTTTGCCGATTGGCTGGCCGACGCCAAATCAGCCCGACCAAAGGCAAAACTGGATGCCTATATTGCAACATCTGCCAATATGGATGGGCCAATGTCCGACAAGGCGCGGCAGTTCGGCATTGTTGACCAAGTGGCGGACAAGCTGGCTTGGGCCAAACGGATTGCCAAGATTGCCGGAACAGAGGATGATCAACCAGCAGATAGCTTTAAACAGACCGATTTTGCCGATTATCTTGCCGCGAACCCATTGCCCTCTGGCGGCAAGATCGGGGTCATCACGGTGGCAGGGGAAATTGTTGACGGGGAAGCACCAGCTGGCTCGGCTGGCGGCGACACAATTGCCCGGATCATTTTGGATGCACTCGCCAAGAAAGAGTTGAACGCTCTTGTTCTTCGCATCGATTCCCCCGGTGGGTCGGCACTCGCATCGGAGAAGATCAGGCAAGCCCTTCTTCAAGCGAAGGCCCAGGGCATGCCCGTTATTGCCTCGATGGGCAATGTCGCCGCCTCTGGCGGATATTGGGTCGCGATGGCGGGCGATAAAGTCTTTGCAGAGCCGGGCACAATTACAGGCTCAATTGGAGTCTTCGGGGTCTTGCCGACATTTGAAAAGTCGCTCGCCAAGTTGGGCGTAACAGCGGATGGCGTGGGCACGACACCCCTTTCCGGCCAGCCTGATCTCCTGCGCGGCACGAACGCCGCCACAAACCAGCTTTTTCAAGCCGGCGTTGAGGATGTTTATCGCCGCTTTACAGGCTTGGTGGCGGCGCAACGCAAGCTGCCCCTCACCAAAGTCATGGAGATAGCCGAAGGCCGCGTTTGGGATGGCGGCTCAGCACGGCAGCTTGGCTTAGTCGATGCTTTTGGATCACTGGATGATGCGATCTCAGAAGCCGCGAAGCGGGCCAAACTTTCTGGCCATGAGGCCCGCCCTGTTTATCTTGATCACATGCCAAATTGGTTTGAGCTCTATGCCGAAGGCTTGATGGGATCAGAAGCGCGCGCACCAATCGACCCTTATGGTCATTTGATGCTCCGCCAACAGGCTGGCTTGATTGCGGGCGTGCAGGATGGGCTGACCATCTTAAATGGCCCCGCTATTCAGGTCCGCTGCCTTGGCTGCCCATCCGCGCCGAAAACCGTCCGCAAGAGAGACACGCTCACGGCGCTGATCTTCGCAAAGGCTGGCCGTTAATCACAGCCATAGGATGATGCCGGTTTAGCTTGCCGTCGCCGGCTTATACTCTGCGGAATTGGTAGTGAATTCAGCGTGGCCATAGGCAGCAAGTTGACGCTTGAGACGCGTCACAAGGCGACGGTCCGACATTTTGTCCAAAATGGGAAGGTGACTGCACAGCCGATAAGCAAGCATGCGCAGCAGAATAACCAAGATAGTCGAACCGTAGAGAAGCCGATCCCTTACAGAGATGGGAACCCCCAACTCTGCCGCGCGTTGCAAGTCCCCTCCCAAAAACGCCTTGGCAAAAAAGACGCGCGAGAAAGAACGTTCCAACCGGCGAAATGCACGGCCCACAAGCGATTTATCCTGCGACAATTCGGCCTCCATAGTGGCACGCAACAAGCCGCCGCAAATTGCGTCATCATAGTCATAGCGCAACGTCGCACTGCGCGTGCACCAGATGCGGACAATATCTTCCGGCGTGTCCCCCAATAGATCCTCGGGCAGACCCAGAAGATAACAGCGATAACGCGCCAGCTCGACCCGCGCGCGCTCTGCGGGCGTAAACTCGGTCCGACCAGCCTTCAGAACATCATTGGATAAGAAATAAATCGGGATGAGACCCGCTGGCATCTGATCCAACTGCGGAATCGGCATGCCATAGGTTTTGGCATCCCACATGCCCGGGCGGCTCAGAACATTCACCCGCACCATACTATGCATCAGGCGCACCATGGCGGCTGCCTGAAAGCCAGAGCCATATCGCTCCAGCGCGCCGGGCAATATGGTTGTTGTGAAAAATGTCGCGGTTTCCTTAACCCGGCGGGCGGCCGTCGCATGGCTCAGCGTGCCCGTCAGCGCCATGGGTAGCGCTGAGTATTTGTTAAGGAAGGTCGCGATAAAGGCACCGCGAATGGCAAAGGGCGCAAGATTGGCAGCGCTATTCCGCTCTTCCCGAGCGCCCTGCTCCACCAGTGCCATATTCAGCCAATCCGGCGTTCGCTCCATCTCCGCGATCAGCGCGCCGAGTTCTGGCGGGGCATCGGGCACAGCACCAATCCCCTTTTCACAGGCCGTCACCAGCATGTCGACAAGGGGACGGAACCCATAGCGCGGCATCAGCGCGGCATAGGCATCCCCCGTTACGTCCCCAAGCATGGTATATTCGCGGAACCGGGCCACCATATCGGTATCGGCCAGTAATTCTTCTCGTGTCAGGCGGGCACCAAAGCGTAGCTCAGTGTCATCGCCTGCACGTGTTGAGAACCGCTCAGGCGGCGTGTCAAAGTCCATATCCTTGTAAAGCGCTGGGATAAGCTGCCTTTGCGAGCGGACACGGGTGGCAATGGTTTCGATAGATGGGCGCATATACGCATGCTGCGCGAAAAATGCGCCCAGGCCAACCCCCTAACGCGTTGGGGTTACATATGGATCGGTTTACCAATCACCGCCATTGCCGCTTCTTTGAGCGCTTCAGACTGAGTTGGGTGGGCATGGCAGGTATAGGCGATATCCTCGCTCGTTGCGCCAAACTCCATCGCCTGGGCGGCCTGCGCGATCATAGTTCCCGCAAGGGAGGCGACAATATGCACGCCCAGAACGCGGTCGGTCTTTGCATCCGCAATGACCTTTACAAAACCATCCGTGTCACGGTTGGTCTTTGCCCGGCTATTGGCCATCATCGGGAACTTACCGACTTTTACCTCACCGCGCTCTTTCGCCTGCTCTTCGGTCAAACCGACGCTCGCAAACTCGGGCATCGTGTAGACTACGCCTGGAATGACATCGTGATTGACGAGACCGATTTGGCCCGCGCAGAATTCTGCGGCCGCAATGCCTTCATCCTCGGCCTTGTGCGCCAGCATTGGCCCCGGCGTCACATCCCCGATGGCGTAAATGCCCGGAACCTTCGTCTGGAAATCATGGCCAACTTCAATCTGCCCGCGGGCATTGATCTCAACGCCAGCCTTGGCCAGATCAAGTCCTTCGGTATTGGGGCGACGACCGATCGCGACAAGCACGCAATCCGCTTCAATCGTTTCGGGAGCACCGCCCGCCGATGGCTCAATCGTCACGGTCGCCTTGCCGCCCTTGACCGAAACACCTGTCACCTTGGTCGATAGCTTAAGTGCAAATCCCTGCTTCTTAAAAATCTTGGTCGCTTCCTTGCGAAGATCGCCGTCCATGCCGGGCAAAAGCTGATCAAGATATTCAACCACCGTCACCTCAGCGCCCAGACGCCGCCAGACGCTGCCGAGTTCCAACCCAATCACACCACCACCAATGACGATGAGATGCTTTGGCACTTTGGGTAGCACCAATGCACCTGTTGAATCGACGACGACCTTTTGATCAATCTCCACACCCGGAAGCGGCGTGACGGAGGATCCAGTGGCAATCATAATCTTCTTGGCCGAATAGACCATTCCGTTCACATCCACGCTATTGGGCGACGTGAAGCGTGCTTGGCCTTTGAGCCAATCCACCTTGTTCTTCTTGAACAGAAATTCGATACCGCCAGTGAGTTCGCCGACAGCCTTATCCTTTTCGGCATGCATCGCCGTGAGATCGAGTTTCACATCCTTGAAGCTAATGCCAAATTTGGCGAGTGCCCCCGAATGCGCCTCTTCATAAAGTTCCGACGCATGCAGCAATGCCTTTGACGGGATACACCCCACGTTCAGACATGTGCCGCCCAGCGTTTCACGGCTTTCAACACAAGCGGTCTTCAACCCAAGCTGCGCGGCCCGAATGGCGGCCACATAGCCCCCCGGCCCTGCGCCGATGACGATTAGGTCGTATTGGGCCTCAGCCATCATCTGCTCCTTAAAGGTCAATCAACAGGCGCGTTGGGTCTTCAATCGCGTTCTTCACCGCGACCAAAAAGGTCACCGCCTCACGTCCATCGATCAGGCGGTGATCATAGCTCAGCGCCAGATACATCATGGGGCGAATAACAATCTGGCCGTCGCGGACAACCGGGCGATCTTCTATCCGATGCAGGCCAAGCACGGCTGACTGTGGTGGATTGATAATCGGCGTGGACATGAGCGAACCAAACACGCCGCCATTGGAGATGGTAAAGGTGCCGCCCTTCATATCTTCCATGGTCAAGCTGCCATCCTTGGCCCGAGCGCCGAAATCACCAATTGCGCGCTCAATGTCTGCAACAGACATGTCCTGCGCGTCCCGAATAACCGGCACCACAAGGCCGTTGGGCGCTGAGACGGCAACGGAAATGTCCGCATAATTGCGATAGACAATTTCCTCGCCCTCAATTGAGCCATTCACCGCGGGAATATCGCGCAAGGCCATGCATACGGCCTTGGTGAAAAATCCCATAAAGCCGAGGCGCACACCGTGCTTCTTTTCAAACAAATCCTTATATTTGGCACGCGCTTCCATAACAGCGGTCATGTCGACATCGTTAAATGTCGTCAGCATGGCGGCGGTATTCTGCGCTTCCTTCAGCCGCTTCGCGACGGTCTGACGCAGGCGCGTCATGCGCACCCGTTCTTCACCCCGCGCTGAGGCTGCAGGAGCAAGCAAGGGTTGGACGCTAGTTGCAGATTCCACCGTTGCGACCGGACTTGCCGAAGTGACAGCCGCCAAGACATCATCCTTGGTCAGTCGACCATCCTTGCCCGTGCCCTTAATCTTGGTTGGGTCCAGACCATGTTCCAGCACCAGACGCCGCACGGATGGAGACAGAGTCAGATCCCCCGCATCCTCAGCGACAGCCGCCGGTGCAGGCGCCGCACTTGCCACAGGCGCGCTCGCAGCGGCGGAACCGCTGCTTGCTTCAATCATGCCGATGACCGCACCGACATTCACTGTCGTGCCTTCAGACACGACCTGCGCGCCCATAATGCCGGCCACAGGAGCTGTGACTTCCACCGCAACCTTATCGGTTTCAAGACTCGCAATTGGTTCATCCGCAGCAACGGCTTCACCCGGCTTTTTCAGCCATTGGCCAAGTGTTGCTTCCGCAATGGATTCGCCCAGAGTGGGAACAATAACTTCTGTCGACATGATCAGCCCTTCCGCTGGCGTCTAATTTCGGTGCGCACGCTGTGTCCGAGCGCGTGAGAGATGAGGGCCGCCTGTTCAGCCTGGTGGCGCTTCATCAGGCCTGTCGCGGTGGACGCACTGGCCTTACGGCCGGCATAGCGCGCACGATCTGGCCCAATGCCCGCCGCTGCCAGACATTCCTCAATATAAGGCTCCACAAAGAACCAAGACCCGTTGTTCTTCGGTTCTTCCTGAGCCCAGACCACCTCTTCCAAATTCACCATCCGCTTCAGGCGCACGATAAGTGGTTCAGCCGGGAACGGATAAAGCTGCTCAAGCCGGACAATGGATGTATTCTGATCGCCAGCCGCATTGCGCGCTTCCATCAGATCATAAGCGACCTTGCCAGAGCAAAGTACGAGCCGCTTCACATCCTTATCATCCGGCGCCCATGGGTCAGACAGGATGCGCATGAAATGGCTTTGATCGAGGAACTGATCAACCTGAGACACGGCCATCTTATGACGCAGCAAGGATTTGGGCGTCATAATGATCAAAGGCTTGCGGAATTGGCGGTGCATCTGACGTCGCAAAATATGGAAATAATTTGCTGGCGTCGTGCAGTTCGCAACCTGAATGTTATCCTCAGCACACAGCTGCAAATAACGCTCAAGCCGCGCGGAGCTGTGTTCTGGCCCCTGCCCTTCATAGCCATGCGGCAAAAGCATCACGAGGCCATTCGCGCGGAGCCATTTTGATTCACCCGCCGCAATAAATTGATCGATCATGACTTGGGCACCATTGGCGAAATCGCCAAACTGCCCTTCCCAAAGCACGAGGCTTTTCGGGTCAGCGCCTGCATAGCCATATTCAAAGCCCAGCACACCGAATTCAGACAAGGGGCTGTCCAACACCTCAAAACGTCCATGCGGGACGGTCGACAGCGGAACATATTTATTCTCAGTGGCCTGATCGACCCAGACGGCGTGACGGTGGCTAAAGGTGCCGCGCCCAGAATCCTGCCCGGACAAGCGCACGCCATAGCCTTCCGACAACAGCGACCCGAAGGCCAAGGCTTCGGCCGTTGCCCAGTCAAAACCATCACCGCTGGTGAACATCGTCTTTTTCGCATCCAGAACGCGGTTGAGCGTCGGGTGCACCTTCAGATCCTCGGGCACCGCTGTCAGCGTGCGGCCGAGGCTATCGAGCAACTTTTTGGAAATACCTGTTGGCACGTTGCGACGAGCTGTTTCTGGATCAGCAGGCTTGTTGAGACCCGCCCAGCGCCCACCAAACCAATCAGCATCATTTGCCTTATAGTCGGAGGCCGCTTTGAATTCTTGTTCCAGCACTTGGGTGAAGCGCATGGCATGCTCGCCAGCCCAATTGCCGTCGATAGCACCCTGATCAACCAA
>JBBATU010000074.1:0-7370 GCA_040398565.1 Chakrabartia sp. | reverse complement strand
TGGGGTTCTTGCGGCGCCTGAGCGTGTCCAGCAACCCCCCGGCATCCTCTCCCGAATAGAGGAGCTCCCCCTCGGATGTCGTGAGGTAGTAGGTCGGGGGCCCGTTGGATTTGTACCCTTTATCCCGAATGGCCCAGTGGTTGGCGGAATAGTCCTTGACCAGGACATTCTCCCCCAGGGTCGGCCAATCGGGGTGGGCGGTCAGTTCCCGGGCCGCCTTGGCCCGGTCCTTGTCGCCGACGATGGTCAAGCGGAGCGCCAGGGAATCATCGAGCAATCGATCCGGATCTTTCTTCCCTCCGGCCAACAGGTCCTCGGCGGCGCCTTTGTCGATCTCGGCGCCGTTGTACGAAAAATATTCCCCGTCACCGGCCAGCTCGGATTTGTCGAGGCCGTAGTTGATACAGTTTTTCTTTTCCGCTTTGGCATCGGCTTTGGGCGGGTCCTTCGGGGCATCATCTACGGGGGCGGGAGATAAAGCGGGTGCCAAATCGGGAGGAATCGGGATAGGCGGGGGGGCGGGGGTGAAGACCCTACCATCAAACGCCAGATATTTTCCCGTAAGCGTGTCCACCACGCCCACCTGGCGGCTGTCTTCGAAGAGGGCCTTTTGGGTGGGGTCATCGGTTGGCCTCCAGGTCCAGTCGGAAAGCATCAGAAAAATCAGCATCGAGATCATGGGAACATTCCTTTGCAACAAGTTGCCCGAAATTACTTGATCCGTGGCGGAGGAGGAGCATCGAGCCAGACCACCGCCCAGCCGTTCCCCCCATCGGTCCACCTCTCGACGAACGAGTCCTTGTCCATCCAGATGCGGCGGGTGGCGTCGTAGTTGTTGTCGTAGATGCCCGCGAGACCATCGCGGAAGTGGGGCAGGTTATTGACATGGGCGATGTGCTCCCGGTACTGGACCCCGTCAAACCCCCCATAGGAGATCGCAGGCATCCGGCCCGTCTTCAGGACGAGCTCCAACACATTGGGGTCTTTGCCGATGTAGAAAAGGTAGTTGGGAACCTCGATCCCCTTTTCCTTGCAGAAGCGGCGAAGCTGATCATCGAATTTGCGAGGGCCACAACCGCCCCGCTCCTTGGCGCACCAGTCGCGAAACCCCTTGATCTGTTCGAGGCCTGCCCAATCGGCCGACATCTCGGCGGCCGTGGTGACACACATGCCGGCACCATCGACCTTGGAGCGGATGTTCCTCATGTCGCGGGAAAGGGGAAAATCGATCTGGATTTTCGAACCATCCGGAGGATGAATATCCCCTAAGGAAATCTTGGGACGGGCCTCAGCTTCCGTGTCGAGTTCTCCCCGCAGGCGGGGAAGGATGCGGGGGCGCTTTTCTTCGGAAGGGATCTGGGTCTGGGCGGGTGGTCGCTTGGTGATCACCGGGGTTTTGTCGGCGACATAGAGCCCAAAGACGCCAAGCGCCACCAGAAACGCCACCTGGGTGAGGTCGATCACAAAGGAAAAGCTCTTCTGCATAATCGCGCGCCCCAGCGAGGAGAGTAACAGAGTGAGAAAAGTTTTGATCATGCAGGAGAAATACCGATCATTTGCGGCGTCTGGCTTTGCCACGCTGGCAGCGGGACTTGTTTTCCCGGTACGTTTTGGCAGAGTGGCATGGCTTGCAAAGGGACTGGCTATTTGTCGGGTCCAGATGCGCGCCACCGTTTTCGAGCGGGATGATGTGGTCGACCTCGGTGGCGGGTTGGCCGCACCCCTCGACGGAGCAAAACGGGTGCAGCGAGAGAAACCATGCCCGGAATTTGCGCCAGGCGGCGCCGTATCCCCGCCTGGAGGAGGATGGTCGGGCCGAGTGAAAAATGCCCGGGCAGACAGGTCCCTTGTGGATCTTCATGCGTTGGGTTAGTTGCCCCCGATGAGGATGGTGTAATTAAGCGCCGAGGCGCCGGGGTTGGAAATCTTCAAGATGTCCCCCGTCGCAGCGGTCACCGCCCACCCCGTCGCGCCGGGGTGAATCAGCGGGAGGGCGTAGAAGACATCAATGGTGCCTGTGGAACTGAGCGGACCGTTGAAAGGATTGGTGCCGTTTCCGACCGTTAATTTGTTGGTCCCGTTGACGCTGGCCGTCTCGATGGCGATCACGATCAGCTTGACGCCTGTAAAGGTGAGAGTCGCGCCCGACTCATCGGTCAGACCACCCGCCAGGTCGAGGCTTTCGTTGGCTCCGGCGCCGAGGTTTCGCGTGTTGCAATACCATTTGGTAAGGCCGAACTCCCCGGAGGCGTTGATGAATTTGGCGATGGTCGAGGGGAACGAATTTTGCCCGGACTTGATGGTCGAGGTGGCGTTGGAGGGTGCGGTCCGGGAGGTGTTGGACCCCTGGACATCGAGGGTGACGGTGCATTCAACATTGGTGGCCATGGAAAAATTCCCCAGGAAAGGCGGTGGCGGCTTTCAAGGGGAATACCGAACCATGGCGAACGGGACAAAAACCTAGAAATTTTCTCCGATAAAGACAAAATCCAAGGTCGCATTGGTGGGGAGCGCGGTGCGGCACTGGGCCCGGATGGAGTGGCTCGTCGATGGGAGCAAAAAATTATTGAAGGGGAGGACGATCTGGAGGCTATCGGGCTGGCCATCGCAGACAAACGAGCGGAGGGCCCGGGAGCTTGAGCCGTTGTAGAGTTTGACCACCACGACCGTGCCGGCAGCCGGAGGATATTGCCCCGACATGATCGAGATTTCCTTGATACGGCGCCCGTTGGCGGTGCCGGTGACCAGGTCGCCCGTTTCGGTCGTGCCCGAAGAGCTCGTGACCTGGGCATTTTCGGCCAAGCCGCTTTGGGCCTCGACCAGTACGGAAGAAACGGCCATGGTTTACGCACCTCCAAGGGGCTGGGCAAGAGATGGGGCCATGGATGTGCCCACGATTTCGCGGGGGGATCCGCCCATGATGATGAAGGGGAATTGGTTGGGGGATGTCGGGAAAGGGTAATTGGTCGGGCAATAGGAAACCGAGACCGCTTTGGGCAGATATCCCGTTTGGGTGTAAATCCCACGGCAGAGCTTGGTCGGATCCTTCACATACATACTGCCCCCGGCATTTAGCCAGGTCGGCTCGATCCGGACCGTGTCGGCATCCCCCGCATCGACGGGGCCGATGAAAGTGGGTTTGGCCCAAAAGGAAAACGGGACCACATTGTAAAGGGTGGCGCTTTTGACCCAGACAAATGGCTCGACATTGAACTGGGGACCGATCACTCGGGAGGCTTCGCCGGAGCCGAAGGTCCCGAAGGGGTTTCCCGTCAGGTTTAAGGGCGCCAGAGTCGAGGCGGCGTTGGGGCCATATACGGTGATCGATCCGGCGCTGGCGGTTGGCGCGGCCTCTTTGGGAAATTTGTAGAGCTCCCAGGTACTGGAGGCGGTGGCCGCTCCCCCGTTGACCACCCAGACATCGGCCAGGAGCATGGCCACCGTCGAGACATTTTGGATCAGGGCGCCGGCAGGGTTGTAGATCCGGATGTCAGAATAGGGTTGAATGGTCGGGGCGGTGCCGTTGATGGACCCCGGAGCCTTGGCGAATTGAAGGCCGACCAGTTTCCCTGGCTGGGTGCCATCGGGGCCAGCGGGGCCGGTCGCCTGGACGATCCCCATCGTGGTCGAGCCACCCGCCTCGGGCGTGGGAACGCCTCCACCGATCCGGGCGCTTTTCAGGCGGTGCTCATAATCGAGGAGCATATCCCCGACTCTAAGAGCAGTTTCGGTTTCGAGGGTGTAGCCGGGCATAAAGGGAAAAACTCCGCAAAGGTTTAAGTGATGTTGGCCAGGTTGACGCGCTTACGGGTTTTGAAAACCCGGTAGTAGCTGAGATTGTCCACCGAATAGGGGCCCCGATATTTGACCAGGCGGCAGGGGACGCCCTGCTCGTCGAGCATGACGGGTTGGGTCAGCGGGTCGCCGTAGTTATCGCGAAGGCGATAGGGGACGGCGGTATCGAGGGTGAGGTCTTTGTTGGGGCCTTCGTAGGCGGCGCCATAGAGGCCGAGGTTGGCTTTGTAGGTATCCCATGGACCGACCTCGGAAAGCGACGCGGGACCGATAAAGCGCTGGCTGGCTTTGCCGTAAAAGGGTTCGCGTTTGGCGACCGAGATCGACCAGCGGTAATAGGCCAGCCCCTCCTCGAAGACCCTTGAGGAGCTGGAGGATTGAATCGAACCGCAAAGGGGCTCGATCGTGTGCTCACCGATTACCCAGGTGGCGGAGTTGACCGCCCCCTTGGAGTGGAGCCACGAGTCGGGCATGGCGATGGGCATATTCCACGAGGCATTGATCAGGGTCTCGGGGCGGCTTTGTTCCTCGGCGGGGGTGAAAGGAAACCCCCAAATGTTGGCGATGAAATTCCCCTCGATGTCCGTGTCATTAAACATGACATAGGACCCGGAGCTGGCGTTGATGTCGGCCAGCTTGGCCAGGGGATTTTGGGCCCGCTTTTCGGGGGGGAGCCCCTGGTTTTGATTGGCGGCGGCGGGGTTTCCCCCTCCGGATCCTCCGCCTCCTCCTCCACCACCTCCGCCACCATCGCCCGAAACGGGTCCGGGGGTCGCGTCGGGATTGGAGGAAAACGAACAGCTGACCTTCCAGAAATGCCCATCGGAGTTGGGCCAGTCCTCGACGGCGACATTGGCGACGACGGCGGCATCATCGACATCATGGGGCTGGTTGGTGTAGTAGCCTGTGTAAATCCCGACCGCGGCGCCGACCAGAAACGGGTCAAGGGCGTACTCCTTGATCTGGACGAAAAAGGTCTTGGCGTAGGTGCGGATGAAATCCTTGGTGACATTGGCAGGCCGGCCAAGCGGTTGCTCTTCACACAAAAGGATTTCGCAGATGGTGCCGTTGAAGACCGATCCGGCGGGCCAGCTTACAATGGGCATAAAAAATCAGGCCCCTTTGGCTGGGTCATGGGTGGGGAAATCAGCGGGGGACGGCCAGAACCATCTGGGCGGGAGCGCGCCCGGAGTTGGCCTGGATCCCCTTGAGGAAGTTCTGTTGGGCCAGAGCATCCGCGTGGGCCTGGTTCGCCGCGGCGGCGATCGTCTCCTCCAAAGACATCTGACCCGCGCCAAACCGCTCGGCGAGACGGGCCTCGACCTCGGCAGAACTGCCCAGATTTTGGGAGGGGAGGAGCATCCCCTGCTCGACCGACTTGAAATTCTTGACGAATTGAGCGGTGGCCCGGGTTTGGGCGTCGAGGGTGAAGGCCTGGGCGTCCAGACCCGCGCCGGCGACCTGGGCCGCCTGGGTCTCGATCGATTCCATCGTCTTGGCAAAACTGCCCAGGGCTCCGCCTGTGTTGTAAAGGCCTTCGAGGAAGTCATTGGAGGTCTTGAGCGTTTCGGTCTGGAGTTTGATTTTCGCCTGGGAGAGAAGATAGGTCCCATCGAGTCCCACCTTGGCCATCTGGTCGACCACCATCTGGGCGGATTTCAATTGGTCGGCGAAACCCTTGGCGGCAGTCGCGGCGGGGTTGAGCGAGATGGCCAGATCGTTGGCGGCGGCAAGCGCTTTGCCCTGGGCAATTTGTTGGGCGGCTTTGGCCTTGGCCGCGACATTGGGATCAAAGGGGAGATCGACCCGCCCATCGGCGCCATTGGCCGAGAATTCGCGGAAACCCTGAACACGCCCTTTGAGGTAGGTCGCCAGTTTGTCGGAGCCGAGCGGGTTGGCCGAGACCAGGCTGGCCCGGGCCGGTCCCTTTTCCCCGCCAAAGACGGCGGCGCCGATCGCCTCCAATGTGCCGGAAATGGGGCGGGCCAGAATCGCCTTGGTGTGTTCGAGGGCCCCGCCTAGGCCATCCACCACCACCAGGAATTTGTCGGCCATGGTGGCGAGCGCCTGGACCGTGACCTCCAGCCCCTCGACAAACGCCACGAAAATCTCGGCTCCGAACTCAAGAGCCGAATCAAACGAGGCCAATCCATTTTCGAACGATCCCTCGATATTGGCGAGCCCCATTTGGGTCGTGATCGACTCCACCAGAATTCTTCCGCCATCGAGGAAACCCCGCGTCCATTCCACCTTATTGGTCAGATCGAGCCCCTTGACGATCCCATCTCCCATACGGGCGAGCGTATCGTTCCAGGTGGTCTGGAGTTTGCCGACGGTGCCGGCAAAGGTCGCATCGGCGGCGGCGGCGGCGGCCTTCACCTCGGGCATGGCGATGGCCGCATTGAGGGCGTTGCCCGCCGTGGCGCCTGATACTTTCCCCTGGGAGAGCATCATCGACGCTTCGGCGATCGAGACCTGGCGCCCATAAAGGCGGGAGAGCTCGGCGCCCAGGGCCTGATAGATCGGGATCCCATCGGCGGCCAGTTTGTCGAGGGCTTCGGTCGAGGCGATGGTGTTGGTCGCAAAGGCGCCAGAGGCCTCGACCAATTTCCCCAATCCCCCTTCGCCCAAAGCGGAGGCGGCGTTGGCAAAGAGCTCGATGTTGGTGGTCGCCTCGGCGAACGATTGGCCGGAGGTTGTTAAAACTTTGAGCTGGGTGGCAAGTTGTTCGAGCGGTTCGCCGGTTGTGCGGGCCGAGTTTCGAAGCTCATCGAAACCCGCCTTGGCCATTTTGGCATTTCCTGCCAAAAGCTCCAGCCCGCCGGCGGCTTTCTCCTGGGCCATGAGTTGCTGGAAGGGTTGGCCGAAAATCCGGTTGATTTTGTTAAGAAGTTCCAGACCCTGATTCAGGGGCGTGACCATCCCCGCGACCAGGTTCCCCGGCATGGTGATGGACCGAAAGCTCGTGTTGGCGATCGTGGCAAAGCGCTTGACGCCCGCGCCCACCGACTCCATCCCGACCCGATAGTCGGACGCATCAAACCCCAGGCTCACCAGGGGATAAGCAATAATCCCTTTTTTGGCCATGGGGTAATTCCTTTTTAAAATTTAAGAAAAGCTGCTATAGGCCAACCGCTCGATGAAACGGGCCATCGAGCTTTTTTGCGCCTCTTCACGGCGTTTCTTGGCCGCTTCGGCGGCTTCGCCCCACCAGTCGGAGACGAACGCGCCCGGCTCGGGCCAGTCTTTTTTCGGGGTGTTGATCCGGAAAAGCATATCGAGCACCCGACCGACATGGATGTCGTTTCGGACATCGCTCCAGGGCTCGATGTTTTCCAGAGCCAGCCACTCGGAGAACTCGGCGCCGGTCATCTCCTGGCCGAGTTTCTCGACGGTCATCCCCAGGCGGGCCGCTAGTCGGAATTGGGCGACCCGGAGGGGGTCGGCTCGGAGTTTTTTTCCAGATCCTCCCGGGCGGAAAAGGTGATCCCGTTGAGTTTGTAAAGATCGGGCGTGATGTTTCGCACGAGACCCGCGTCGAGTTGACCCGCCTCGGCCAGGTCGGTGTCGGGAAT
>JBBATU010000073.1:0-7485 GCA_040398565.1 Chakrabartia sp. | reverse complement strand
ATAAGTCCGAAGGGCTGTTTGAACATGCCGCTTCGCTCCATGGCTATTGGGAAGGCGCGGTGCGCAGCTTGAAGGGCAAAAGGCACATTATTGACGTGCGCAATATGGGCATTGTCGCCGGGATTGAGCTTGAGCCACGTCCCGGCGCGCCGACCAAGCGCGCAATGGAATTGTTCCACAAATGCTTTGATAACGGGCTTCTCGTTCGCGCGACTGGAGATATTATTGCGCTGTCTCCGCCACTTATCTTGCAAAAGAGCCATATCGATGAAATGGTCGGTCGCATTGCGGAGTTGGTAGAAACCATTGACTAAGGCCATGACATGACCGTCGCCGATCTGATCCACAGCAACATTGGCCTTTATTCGGCCTTGTTCTTCTTCTTTTTGCTGGGGGTCGAATTGGCGTCGATCAAGCTGTGGCGTGCGCGCGGGAAGATGCCTGCCAAAGATGCGCTGACGGGCATAACAACTGGGCTGCTCAGCGATCCGATTAATGGCTTTTCGGCGTTTATCACGCTCGGCATTTTGGCCGCAGTCGCACCTTTTCAGGTTCAGAGCATCCCGATTACGCTGGGCAGTTTTCTGCTGTGTTTTTTCCTCGATGATTTGCGCTTTTATTGCCATCATCGCGTCGCGCATCGCTGCCGTTGGGTGTGGGCCATGCATGTCGTGCACCACAGCAGCGAAGAATATAATCTGGCAGTCGCCCTGCGTCAGGGGTGGACCAAACATTTCACCGGGACGATGCTCTTCAAAATCCCGCTGGTTCTCATCGGCTTTGATCCCATCATGGTCACGGTGTGCGGGGTGCTCAACGCCACCTATCAATTCATGCTCCATACGGAGACGGTCAACAAATTCCCCCGCTGGGTTGAGTTTATCTTCAACACACCATCGCATCACCGGGTGCATCACGCCAATAACCCGCGCTATCTTGATGCCAATTATGCCGGAACCTTCATCATTTGGGATCGGCTGTTCGGCAGCTTTGTGGCGGAAGACGAGGCTGAAAAGCCAGTTTATGGATTGGTTAAAAATCTCAAAACATTCAATATTTTGAAGGTCTTATCGCACGAATATATTGGCATTGCTAAAGATGCGAGCACGCCCGGCCTCTCCCTATGGCAGCGCTTCTGCTATGTCTTTGCACCTCCTGGGTGGAGCCATGATGGATCGCGCCTGACCTCGGAAGATATCAAGCGCGCGGCTGGATTAGGCGTAGTCCCAGTGGCAACACCCGCCGAATAATGCCAATCCATTACGCCCTCACAGACGCTCTGGTTGCACTTGTGGCGATCTGGGGCGCGTGGCGTTTGGTGCGTACGCACAAGACCATAGCGGCGTTCGGCCTTGCCCTATTCGGGCTTGCTGGCGTGATTGGGACGATCCGCATCACCAGTGGATTGATTGAGCCTCTGGCCGCGGTCCATAAAATGGCCTCGCAATTGGGCGGCTTGGCTGGCCTCACCCTGCTTTTGTGCCAAATCCTTCACGATACGGGCTGGAGGGTCGGAAAACGCGTCAGCTTCTCTGCCGCCGTCCTTGTCGCGGCAGTCGGCGCGATATTCCCTATTGCTGGGGCCGTTCTTTTTGGAGTGATGCTGGCCGCCGCCCTCGCCTTCTTCCTAAAGGTGCGGAGCCCTACTGCTGCAATCGGCTTTGCCCTGATGCTGATCAATATGGTGTTTGTGCGCCAATCCGCCCTTTTGGGGCCGGATGTCAGCTGGCATCTCTATCATATTCTCGTCTCGGCTTGGCTTGGGAGCGTCGCTTGGACAATGAGCGCGCCCTCACCCTCCCGATTGCGGTCATAGCGCCTAACCGGCCAGCACAATCTTCCCGACATGACGCTTGCTCAAAAACGCCTCTTGCGCCGCCACAATATCAAATAGGGCATAGGTTGCGGCAATGCAGGGCTTGATCTCTTTGCGCTCAATATAGCCAATCAGATTGGGAAACACCTGAGGGTCGAGCACGGTACAGCCGATAAGTCGCAAATCCTTGAGATACAGCGTGCGAAGATCCAGATCGACCATAGGCCCAGCTATGGCCCCGGCGACGCCATAGCGCCCGCCCTGTTTCAGGCGGTTCAAAATTCCACCAAATTGCGCCCCACCCACGCTATCGACGGCGGCATCGAAATAATCGGCGCCAAAAATAGCGGCCAAATCCGCATCACGAGGAACCACCTGATCCGCGCCCAAGGCTTGTACCGCCTGCGCCTTATCGGCACCCGCCATCGCCACCACATAGGCCCCACGCCGCTTGGCGAGCTGCACCGCAGCAGAGCCGACGCCGCCAGAGGCGCCCGTGATCAAAACCCATTCTCCCGCCGCCAGACCGATCCGCGTCAGCATATTTTCAGCAGCGGAATAGGCGCAAGGGAAACTGGCCAGCTCAACATCGCTTAGATCGCTGTCGATCCTGTGGGCGTGAAGGGCGGGGACGCGGGCGTAATCGGCAAAGCCGCCATCCACTTCCGACCCGAAATAGCGCACATCATAAGGCCCGCTCCCCCGAAATACGGGCTCCACGAGAACACGCTCCTCCATGCGAGATGGATCGACGGCCGATCCCACCGCGACAATCCGGCCACAGGCATCAGCCCCTTGAATACGCGGAAACTGAAACGCCGCCCCCGACCAACCGTCATCCTGCGCGCCAGAAATCCCGGATGTGGCCCCCACATCCGTCGCTTCTGCCACTGCCTTTGAATACCAGCCGATCCGGGTGTTGATGTCCGTATTATTAACGCCCGCCGCGCCAATACGGATCAGAACCTCATCTGGCCCCGGCAGGGGCACAGGCACATCCTCACGCAGATCAAGCCGATCAAACCCGCCATGGCCGGTCAAGAGAACCGCGCGCATGGTTGCGGGCAAGGTCATTCCGCCCGCTCAAGCCCGAATTGGTTGAGATACCATTTCTGGAACTTAATGACGCTGCCTTCCTGATCAGAATAGCGACCGGGACGATAGCGGCTAGACATGATGCCCGCCTGATTATTTTCCGTAATCACTTTGTCCTGCGTTGTGGTCGCGTGATAGCCCCAGATCATCTTGTCGATATCGACCTGATCTTCGGTGGCGCGGCCATCGACAAGCCAAATCATTTCCACGTCGCAGGCCAAGGCAGACCGCGGCGTGAACTGGAACAGGATGACGAAATGATCGTCGGCGACAAGCTGGCTGAACGGGCTGAAGCTTAGGTGCATGCGCCCGCCATCGGCCTGTGTCCGTTTGCCCATCAGCGGCGCGGGAGCGGTGCCATCCTGCGTTTCGGAGGCCCATCCGTCCTTATTCATCCGCTGCATCAGCAGGCGCAAATGGCTGCTCTCTGGCGCGTCATCTATATTGCCAATCGGGCGTCCAAGGGCAGCAGCCCCATCTTCCCAAGCCTTCAATTTGGGGGTGAAGCTGGCAATGGCATCTGCCGGGCCAGAGCTTGGCCCCGCGCCGACAGCCACGATCGATTCCGATGCGTGCATCGAGCAGAATTCCGGATGCGATGGGACGCAGTGATAGCATTCAAAGAAATTCTCGACGACAAGCTTCCAATTAGCTGTCGTGGGATAGCTACCGGCATGGGCAATGCGAGCATCGGCCATGCCATGATAGTCGAGGATCGGCCCCATATCGCCAAAAGTCGCGTCGAAATCGACCGGCTCATCTTCGCTCATATTGATGAAAATCAGGCCGTGAAAGACCCGGATATGGCAAGGAATCAGGCTGTTTTCTGCCTTATCAAAATCCTCCGGCATCAACCGCGCTGAGATCAACCGACCGTCCAGACCAAAGGTCCATGCGTGATAGGGGCAGACAAGCCGGGGCGCGTTGCCGCTTTCGGCCTGACAAATGGTCGATCCACGATGGCGACAGACGTTGAAGAAGGCGCGGACGCTGTCTGCATTCTCCCTAATGACGATGATCTGTTCTGCGCCGATTTTGAACAGGAAATAGTCGCCCTTATTGGGAATGCGCGACACATGGCCTGCGACAATCCATTTGCGGCTGATTACCCGATCCATATCGGCCTGAAACACCGCGTCGCTGGCGTAAAATTCCTGATCAAAGCTATAGCCGACGCGCGTATTGGCGGCCAGGCGGCCCATGAGGTCTGCAGAAGTCTCAGTCATCAGATTTTGATCCGTGCATTTGAAGGGTCATAAAGGGGCTTGAGCGACGCGGTCACAGGGTAACGCACACCCGCAATTTCGATTTCATAATCATCCGCGCCAATCGGGCCGACAATTCCGCCATCTGCCGCCGTCACATAGCCAAGGCCACATGACGCGCCGAGCGTATGGGCGTACATGCCCGAGCGGATATATCCCGCAATCCGGTCGCCCTGCCAGATCGGCTCATTATGATAGAGCATGGGCTCGGGCGATTTCAGCAGGAATTGAACGAGCTTTTGCTTCAGCCCCTCTTCCTTCTGCTTCACCAGTGCCTCTCGGCCTATAAAGCCGCCGGTCTTGTCCATCTTCACGGCAAAACCGAGACCTGCTTCCAAGGGCGTATCTTCATCGGTGATGTCATGCCCCCAATGGCGATAGGCCTTTTCCATGCGCAGCGCATTGAGCGCGTGATAGCCGCAATGCTTGAGGCCAAAGGCCGCGCCTGCGGCGACAATCTCATCATAGACACCCGTCATGAATTCGGTCGGGATATAGAGTTCCCAGCCCAATTCGCCGACATAAGTGATGCGCGAGGCACGCACGATGGCATAGCCCAGCTCAATTTCCTGGCTCGTCGCAAAGGGAAATGCCTCATGCGATAAATCATTGGGGCAAATCGATTGGAGCAGCGCTCGCGCATTTGGCCCCATGATCGAGATCACGCCCATCGCAGAGGACACATTGGTCAAAATCGCATGGGCATCCTCTGGGATATGCCGCGACAGCCAGTTAAAATCCTTCGTTTCTGTCTCGGCCCCGGTGACGATGAGATAGGCGGTCTGCGACAGTCGGGTGACCGTCAAATCCGCCTCAATCCCGCCCTTTTCATTCAACCATTGGGTGTAGATCAACTTGCCTGGCGCCACATCAACATCATTGGCGCAGACGCGGTTCAGAACAGCACAGGCATCGCGCCCTTCCAGCCGGAATTTGGCAAAGGAGCTTTGGTCGAACAGGCCAACCGTCTCGCGCACCGCTTTGCACTCTTCGGCATTGGCCTCAAACCAGTTTTGGCGGCCATAGCTATATTCATATTTGGGCGTGCTGCCCGGTGCGCCATACCAATTTGGGCGTTCCCAGCCAAAGGCCTCGCCATGGCAGGCACCGGCCGCGACAAGCCGGTCATGAATGGCGGAACGGCGGACGCCGCGCGCGGTTTCATATTGCTTGAAAGGATAATGTGTCGCGTAGAGCAGCCCAAGGCTTTCAGTCACGCGCTCGCGCAGATATTTGCGGTTGATCTGGAACGGCATGTTGCGCCGAATATCGACCGTCCACAGGTCTGCTGGCGGAATGCCGTCACGGATCCAGTCGGCCATCACCTTGCCAACGCCGCCTGCAGATTGCAGGCCGATGGAGTTGAGTCCAGCGGCGACAAAGCAACCCTTCAGCTCGGCACTTTCGCCCAGATGATAGCGCACATCCGGCGTGAAGCTTTCCGGCCCGCAGAAGAATTTCTGGATGCCCGCTTTTTCGAGTGCAGGCACGCGCCGCATGGCATCCATCAACAAGGGCTCGAAATGCTCAAAGCTGCCGGCGATTTCATCGAAGCAGAAATCTTCGGAAATGCCGTCCATGCCCCATGGCCGCGCATTGGGTTCAAACGCACCGACGAGCAGCTTTCCGGCATCATATTTATAATAGCCGCAATAATCATAGTCGCGCAGCACGGGGAGAGTATTGTCGATCCCCTCTACGCCTTCGAACAGAACATAATAATGTTCGCACGCATGCAATGGCGCGGCCACGCCGATGCTCGCCGCCAGATCGCGCGTCCACATGCCGCCGCAGATCACGACATAATCGGCGTCAATCGATCCATCATCGGTATCGACACCCGTCACGCGCTCCCCATTATGGCGGATTTTCGTAACTTTGGTGTTCTCAAAAATCTGCACGCCGCCGGTGCGCGCGCCTTTGGCCAGCGCCTGTGTAATGTCCACGGCATTGGCATAGCCGTCGCTGGGGATATGAATGCCGCCGACCACGTCATCGACATTGACGATATGGGCGAGTTCTTTGATCTCTTCCGGCGTCACGACATGGACGGGCAGATCAAACACCTTCGCCATAGACGCGCTGCGCTTCAGCTCTTCAAACCGCTCCGCATTGGTCGCCATCGAAATGGAACCGCACTGGCGATAGCCTGTGGCTTGGCCCGTTTCGGCCTCAAGCCCGCGATAAAGTTCGCCCGTATATTTGGCGAGCTTGGTCATGTTGATCGACGGACGCAACTGACCCACCAGACCGGCCGCGTGCCAGGTCGTCCCGCTGGTCAGTTGCTTACGCTCCAGCAAGACAACATCGTCCCAGCCGATCTTAGTCAGGTGATAGGCAATGGAGCAGCCAATAACGCCGCCACCAACGATGACGACCCGCGCCTTTTTGGGAAGTTCAGCCACAGGTCAAACCCTCATCTTTGCATTGTCAGGATCATAAGCAGGACCAGCCAAAACCACGGCCTGATGCCGTTCCCCCTGCAGATAAATATCAAATGTCGACCCGGGAGCCGATTGTTCCAGCGGCACACAGGCAAAGAAGAGGCTCTTGCCCACGCGGTGCCCATATCCCCCCGATGTCGTCAGGCCGATGCAGTTTTCACCAATCAGGCAGGGCTCTGCCCCCCGGACATCGACATTGGTTGCGGCGAATTCCCCATAGACAATGCGGAAACGGTCTGGCGCATCCAGCGTTGCCTGCTTGCCGACAAAGTCATCCTTGTTGAAATTGATGAAGCGCGGCATGTCGGCCTCAATCATCGTCAATTCATTGGTGAGTTCCGAACCCCAGGCCTTATAGCCTTTTTCCATTCGCATCGTATTCGCGGCATAGAGCCCGTAATTGACGATGCCATAGTCCTGCCCCGCATCCCAAACGGCATCATATAGCGCCGCAAGATCGGCCATCGCGGGATGCAGCTCCCACCCAAGCTCACCGGCATAAGACACGCGAAGCGCGCGCATTTTTATGCCTGCGATTGTGATTTCCTGACCGCTTAACCAGCGGAAACCGTCATTGGTTAAGTCGGATGTGGTAAGCTTTGCCAACACATCGCGCGAACGCGGGCCGTTCATCACCAATACGCCCAAGTCCATCGTCAAATTGCGGATGGTGACATCCTCATGCGGCAATTTGCTTTGGATCAGCAAATCCAAATCGCGCTGCTCCGCCGCCGCGGCCGAGAGGCAGTAAAAATGATCATCGGCAAAGCGGGTGACCGTCATTTCGCCGTAAATACGACCTTGAACCGACAAGGGGTGCACCAAGCCGATACCGCCCAATTTCTTGGGCGTGCGGTTGGCACAA
>JBBATU010000072.1:0-7765 GCA_040398565.1 Chakrabartia sp. | reverse complement strand
CCATACACAAGCGAAGGTCGCAGAAGAAACCTTCGCGACGTATAGGGGGGGGGCTCCCAATCTTGGGTGCTCTTCCGAGAAAATAAATCCAACGAAGTTGGGTTATCTCTTAGGAGGCTGCTATGGATATCATTAGTCCGTTCCAGTATTCACTGGTTTACAATGCGTTTTCGTTCACTTTTGCAACGATGGCCGCCGCCACGCTCTTTTTGTGGCTCGGGCGCTCTCAGGTTTCTGAAAACTATAAGACAGCCGTTACGATTTCCGGCCTTGTGTGCGCGATTGCCGCGTATCACTATTTCCGGATTTTCGAGAGCTGGGAAGCCGCTTATGAGATGAAGGACGGCGTTCTGGTCGCAACTGGTTATGCCTTTAACGACGCATATCGTTATGTTGATTGGCTGCTCACCGTGCCGTTGCTCCTCATCGAGCTCGTTCTTGTCATGCGCTTGAGCAAGGAAGAAACCTCGAGCAAGACAATCAAGCTTGGCTTTGCTGCTGCCTTGATGATTGTATTGGGCTATCCCGGTGAAATCGCGACGGACATTCCAACGCGGGCGCTTTGGGGTACCCTGTCGGCCATTCCGTTCCTTTACATCATTTGGGAATTGTTCAGCGGTCTTGGCGAGTCGATTGAGCGTCAGCCGGAGAGTGTTCGTGAACTGGTCAAGAAGGCACGTTTGCTGACATTCGCTTCCTGGGGCTTTTATCCCATCGTCTATATGGCACCTTACGCCAATATTTCCGGCGCTGATGCCCAAACAGCCATCCAGATTGGCTATACGATTGCCGATTTGGTGGCGAAGGCCGCCGTTGGTGTCTTGATTTGGGTCATTGCTGTTCGCAAGTCTGAGGCGGAAGCCAAGACGGCGAAGTAACTCTCCTGAATTGGATGTCTATCTTGACTTCCTACCAAGGAAAAACAGGCACTGGTACGGGCTCATCGCGCGTACCAGTGCCTTTGTTTTTCTGGCCCGCCTGTTTTGCGTTTATCGCGGCCAGCCTGTTGGATCTTCCGCTTACAGATAATGGTTATCTGGCCGCGGCCGCTGGCATGATGCTGCTTGGGGGGCTTCCGCACGGCGCATTTGATATCGCCATTGCAACCTCAACGCTGCGGCTTCGGCGGTCTGCGGCAATGATGTTACTGGTCTGCTATGTCGCGGTTGCCGGGGGCATGGTGCTGTTATGGGCAGGGGCGCCCATCCTTGCCCTTTCGCTTTTCTTGAGCCTTGCGGCCGTTCATTTTGGCGAAGATTGGCGCATGCTTGAAGCTGGGTTGCTTAGGACCATGGCCGGCGCGTCGATCATTTGCATTCCGGCTTTCGCGCATCCTGACAGCGTGAGCGCGTTGTTTGTTGCGATGTCGGGAGAGAGCGCAACCTGGGTTGTGCGGGTGATTGTTGCCTTGACGCCTGTTGCAGTCCTCGTGACACTTGTGGGCATGTGGCAGGCCTTGCGGATGGGCAATGGCGGGTGGGCCTTGGCGCAATTTGCGGCACTTGCCTCTCTGGCGGCCTTGCCACCGCAAATGGGATTTTTGCTTTATTTCGTCTTTCTGCATTCGCCGCTGCACATGCGTGGCATCACGCAGATGCTTCCCGACTGGTCGGATCAAAAGCTATGGACTTATGGGGCGCTGATCTGTCTAATTTGTTTTCTGGCAGCTTGGATTTTGGCTCCCGGCTTGTTTTCTGGTCAGTCCCTGGTGATGTCGGCAGACGCATTTAGGCTATTGTCGGTCGTTGCCGCACCACATTTGCTTCTGACACTCTATCTGGCCCGGCCGGGCTTCGGCGTCATCGGCGACCAGAATTCCACCAAATAAAAAAGACCCACCGGAGAGGGCGGGCCTTTTTGATTCTGTTCGAATGTCTGTCCGAACATGTGTCAGCGTGCTTACGCGCCGATGAGGATGCCCACAAAAATGGTCTGGGTCATCACGCCGATCGCGACGCTGGCAATCCGAGTTATGAGTGTCATGTGTTTTTCCTTTTTTTGGACGGCGCACCGTCTGCATGCGCATTCATTGTGCGCTGCACCAAAAAATTTCAAACGCAAGCGCCGCAATCGTGATTGCAGTTTATGCAATCACGAAATGCAAACTCATTAACTTAGATTGACCCGAACACCCGATCAAAAATCGTGTCGACATGTTTCAAATGATAACCAAGATCGAATTTCTCTTCGATCTCGCTTGGGCTGAGCGCCGCCGTCACTTCTGTGTCCGCTTTGAGCAGCTCGAGCAGCGACAATTGGCCGTCTGACTCCCAGACTTTCATGGCGTTGCGTTGCACCAGCCGATAGGAATCTTCGCGGCTGACGCCAGCTTGGGTGAGTGCCAGCAGAACGCGCTGCGAATGGACAAGGCCGCCCATTTTATCGAGATTCTTCTGCATCCGCTCTGGATAGACCAACAGCTTGTCGATCACCCCGGTCAGACGCGCCAGCGCAAAGTCCAGCGTGATGGTCGCGTCCGGGCCAATATAGCGCTCAACCGATGAGTGGCTGATGTCGCGCTCATGCCACAGGGCGACATTTTCCATCGCCGGGATCGCATAGCTGCGCACCATGCGGGCAAGGCCCGTCAAATTTTCGGTCAGCACCGGGTTGCGCTTATGCGGCATGGCAGAGGAGCCTTTTTGCCCGGGTGAGAAATATTCCTCTGCCTCCAGCACTTCGGTCCGCTGCAAATGGCGCACTTCGGTTGCCAGCCGCTCAATGGACGACGCAATGACGCCCAAGGTCGCAAAATACATGGCGTGTCGATCCCGGGGGATGACTTGGGTGGACACAGGCTCCACCGCGAGGTTGAGCTTTGCGGCGACATGCGCTTCGACCTTGGGATCGATATTCGCAAATGTCCCGACAGCGCCAGAAATGGCGCAGGTGGCAATATCGGCACGGGCCGCGATCAGGCGGTCTTTGCAGCGCGAGAATTCGGCATAGGCTTCAGCCATTTTCAGGCCGAAGGTCACGGGTTCGGCGTGAATGCCATGGCTGCGACCGATGCTCGGCGTCATTTTATGTTCAAAGGCCCGACGCTTAATCGCGGCGAGCAGCGCATCCAGATCCGCCAGCAAAATGTCGCTGGCGCGCGTTAACTGAACGGACAGGCAGGTATCGAGCACGTCAGAGCTCGTCATGCCCTGATGCATGAAGCGGGCTTCTTCCCCGACATTTTCGGCGACCCAAGTGAGGAAGGCGATCACATCATGCTTGGTGACCGCTTCAATTGCGTCAATTGCCGCAACGTCGATGGCCGGATTGGTCGCCCACCAATCCCAGAGCGCCTTGGCTGCGGATTTTGGAACAACGCCCAACTCCGCCAAAGCATCCGTTGCATGCGCCTCAATTTCAAACCAGATGCGAAAGCGGGATTCGGGTTCCCAAATCTTGACCATGTCGGGGCGGGCGTAGCGGGGAATCATGGGCTGTCCTGTCTGGCTGAGTGTGCGCGCGTCCCGCTAGCAGGCTCATCGCAGAGCGGCAACTTTGCGACGCCCAAAAGGCATGCTTTCTGGGCAGAATTCCTGAAATCAGGATAAAAGCCCCGATGTCCGCATAGAGCTATGGCCATTTGCGCCGATGATGATGTGGTCATGCACGGTTATACCGAGCTTGCGGCCCGCCTCTGCAATGTCGCGCGTCAGCTCAATATCGGCCCGGCTGGGGGATGGATCGCCCGAGGGGTGATTATGCACCAAAATGAGCGCGGCAGACCCCAAATCCATCGCCCGGCGGATGACTTCGCGGACATGGATCACCGCCTGATCAATGGAGCCTTCGGCCATCAGCTCGTCCCGGATGAGCATATTGCGCGAATTGAGATGCAGCACACGCACCCGCTCCACCGTGAGCGCGGCAAGGTCTGCCCGAAGATAATCGAGCAAGGCTTGCCAATGGCCCAATATGGGTTGGTTCTTGATGGGGCCCGCCAGCATGCGCAGGGCGGCCGCTTGAACAATTTTCAACGCGGCGACCGCCGTCTCGCTCAAACCGCCATTGCGCGCGATGGCCTCTGCGTCCGCTGCCAAAAGGCCTGGCAGGCCACCAAATTCCGCAACCAATCGCTTGGCTAGTGGCTTGGTATCGCGTCGGGGGATGGCAAGGCCGAGCAGATATTCAATAATCTCATGATCCAGCAGCGCATCTGGCCCGCCTTCAATCAGACGTTTTCTAAGCCGCGCACGATGCCCCGATCCATCTATTGTGCTGTCGTTCATACTCAGACGCTAACCTTGCCGTGTCAGGCGTGCAATTGCGCTTGATTGATAGGCCTAAAGCGGCTTGGAATGGGTCATGGCGGTTCGACGCATCGTTCTTTGGATTTGGCTTGCGCTGGCAATCGGCCTGGGCGCAGCACTCATCGCGCTGTGGAGCCATAGAGAACCGCTGGCCAAAGAGGCGATCGATGATTTTCTGGCCCAGCGCGGCGTGAAAGCCTCCTATGAAATCAAAGCGATAGAGACACGGCGTCAGCGTCTGGAAAAGGTGCGTATTGGCGATCCAAAGCAGCCAGATTTAACGGCCGACTGGTTGGAAATTGATGTCGGGCCAAGTTTGAGTGGCCTGTCGATCAAGGCCGTTCGCGCGGGCGGAGTGCACTTGCGGGCACGCGTCATCGATCAAAAAATGAGCATGGGTAGCGTCGATCGCTTGCTGCCGCCGCCAAGCCAAGAGCCTTTTCGTCTGCCGCGACTCGATGTTGCGCTTGAGGATGCACGCGCGCAAGTAGAGACGCCCTATGGGCCAATTGGCCTGCGGCTTGATGGGCAAGGTGGGTTGCGGGCGGGCTTTGAAGGCAGGCTGGTGCTTTTGGCCCCCCAAATTGCGGCCCTTGGCTGCACGGCACAGCGCCTGAGCGTCTCGGGCGACGTGTCGGTGATTGGTGCCCGGCCAAGTTTTTCTGGTCCGATCCGCTTTTCCAAGCTTGGATGTGCCAATTTTGCTGGAGAAGCGGGAGATATTCAGCTGGATGCCAGCATCGCCGAAGATGGTCGTGATTGGCGCGGCGCGGCGCGCGCTGCCTTGGCGCGGCTGACGCAAGGTGATCTGACCGCGCGGGGCGGCGATGCGACATTTGAGTTTTCTGGGGATGCTCAGAAGACAAGTGCCAAGTTTCAACTGGGCTTGGCCTCTCTTGTGGGGCGGAATGTTGCGGCCTTGCAGGCCCGAGCAGATGGGGATGTGGTTTGGAGCGCGCGCGGGCTGGAAACCGCCGGGCAGGCTCGGATTTTGCGTCTGATGCCCGGGCGTCAAACACGCCAAATGGCACAGCGGTTGCGCGGCCTTGGTGGTGCAACGCCCATCGGCCCAGTTGTGCGCCAGCTTGCCACTGCCGTTGACGGTTTGTCGCGTGGCGTGACGGGGCAGGCGCGGTTTGCCGCCAGCCATAGGGACGGCAAATTTGCGGTAAACCTATCTGACATTGGACTTCTCACCGCATCGGGTGCCGTCTTGCGCATGCCGGGCAAGGACGTGGTGACGGCAAATAATTCCGGACTTTTCTTAAGAGGGTTGGCGCGATTTGGGGGTGGGCTGTTTCCGTCTGGCCGTGCACTCTTCAATGGCCAATCGGGCACACTGAATGTCCAGCCTTATGTCGCGGACGGCGCGCGCCTCACTTTGACCCCAACACGGATAAGTCTTGGAGCACAGGGTGTGTCGCTCAAGACTGTCGCGACTTTGGATGGCCCTTTGGGCACGGGACGGATCTCAGGCCTCACGCTGCCAATCCGCATAGAAAAGGGGGCTTTGTGGCGGGGCTGTTTGCCCATTCGCTATCGCGCGGTGCGGATCGCCCAGTTGCGCTTGTCGTCCGCTGCCATGACGGCGTGTCTGGGGCAACGGGATGTCCGGCTTGCCCCGGTTCGGTTGGTTGGGGTGCTGGATAAGTCCCCCATCCGTTTTTCGGTCGCTGGGGCGTCTTACGGCCTCAAAGACGGGCATTGGCGTGTTTTGGCCCCTTCGGTCCGGCTTCAGAATGGCACAGATGTGTCGGTCTTGACCGCTGCATTGGTGACGGGCCGGTCGCCGCCCGCTGGTCTATCAGGGGATATGACCGGTCTTTCTGGCCGTCTTGGGGCCGTGCCTCTGTCTGCCAGCCAAGGCGCGGGGCGTTGGCGCGTCACACAGGCGGGGCTCCTCTTTGATGGCAAGATGATGATCGCAGATCGTCAGGCAGAACCGCGATTTTTCCCTATATCTGCGGATGCGATACAGCTTCAGCTGACGGGCACGCACATGCGGGGAGAGGCGCTCTTGCGCGAGCCAAAATCTGGCGCTTTGGTAAGTAGATTGGCCTTACAGCATAATCTGTCAGATGGCCGGGGTGGCGCTCAACTTGAGGTTGAGAAGTTGTCCTTTAATGATCGGCTTCAGCCAGAGGCGATTAGCCCCGTCACGCTGGGCGTTGTCGCCAATGTTCAGGGCAGCCTGCGCGGGCAGGGCCGGATTGATTGGACGCCACACGGCATCACGAGCAGCGGTCGTTTTTCGACCAGCGGGCTCGACTTTGCGGCCGCCTTTGGTCCAGTCACGGGCCTGAGTGGGGACATCAACTTCACTGACCTTCTGGGCCTTGTGACTTCCCCTGGGCAGCAGGTGCGTCTTGCCAGTGTCAATCCCGGCGTGCTCGTTTCAGATGGGCAGGTGCGATACCGCATTTTGCCCGGCTATAAGCTTCAGGTGGAAGGCGGGCGGTGGCCCTTTGCAGGTGGCGTTCTTATCCTCGAGCCGACGATCCTCGATATGGCGCAAGCTGCCGACCGGCGTCTGACCTTTGGTGTTGAGGGGCTGGACGCCGGGCGCTTCATTGCGGCTATGCAGTTTGAAAACATAACAGCTACGGGAACTTATGACGGGCATTTGCCAATGATTTTCGATGCAGCGGGGGCCCGGATCGAAGGGGGGCGGCTGGTTGCTCGGGGCGGTGGAACGCTCTCTTACGTGGGGGATGTGTCCAATGGGGACCTTGGTCTCATCAGCCGCTTTGCGTTCGATGCTTTGAAATCCATGCGATATGACCGGCTATCCATTGACCTAAATGGCGCGATTGATGGCGATGTCATAACACGCATAAGCTTTGCCGGTGTTAATCAGGCGCCGATAGAAGGGGGGCGAACAAAGCTGCCAATCAAGATCCTTGGCGCGTCGAATCTGCCCTTTGTGTTCAATGTGACGATTACCGCCAAATTCCGGCAGCTATTCGATATGGCGCGCAGCTTTAATGATCCGTCGATCCTGATCAATCGGTTCATCCCAAAGCTAGAGCCTGTGCCGAAATCAACCGCACCTGACCCAAAACCTGTTCATCCTGCCGAAAGCAGCCCCAAGCCATGATGCGCTTGATGTTGACCTATGGGCGATCAAATGCGAACCCCTCATCATGATGAAAACCATTTTGAGGATCGCAGGGCTTGGGATGTGCTTGGCTGGCTGTGTCCAGATTCAAGCACCTGATAAACCGATTGAGATCAACCTGAACGTCAATATCCGCCAAGAAGTTGTGCTCAGCCTGAAAAAGGATGCGCAGGATCTGGTGACCCAAAATCCGGAGTTGTTCCCGCAATGAGCCGTTCAAAGTCTATCTTGATGCTTCTGGGGCTGGCCGTGCTGGTGCCATCCGCCGCCAATTTTGCCGCAGCGCAGACGAGCAATGTGTCCAGCGCGCTGTCCGATGGCCGCGTGGGAGAGCAGGCCGATGGTTATATGGGGTTTCCTGACGGGCCATCTGACGGACTAAGAAGCGAAGTCGACGCCA
>JBBATU010000071.1:0-7901 GCA_040398565.1 Chakrabartia sp. | reverse complement strand
ATCATAATGATCAAAAGGGACCATACCAAAGAGCTTTATGGCTTGCTCAACAAGCTTTTTGTGCGGCGCCAATTGCTCTTGGGTCGCGGCGAGATACTTGGCCTCATCCGCGAATAAATTGAGGGTGACGTTACTTCCCAGCTGTTCAATGCGAGAATATTTTCCGGCAAACACAGGGGAGTCGACCAGCGTCTCATAGTCCGTCGCTTGATAATTGACTGTGCCGCCACTGGCGCTTGCCGGGCGAAGTGCCGTTGCCGCTTTCCAACCTGCGGGCCAAGTTACACTCGCGACAATGGGAATGCGGCGTGTGAACCATCCTGCGGGGTAAAGGGAAACAGAATGCCATTGAAGGTTGATGATCTCTGGAGACACAACAACTCTGCCCTGATCAGGTTCTGTCGCAGATAAAAACTGAAAGCTAACATCAATTTCTCGCGCACCTTTGGGCACATCAATGTGAAAGGCAAAGACGTTCTGGGCGTCTCTGCGCCATTCGAGGCTATTGCCATTGGCCTTGATTGTTAGCCCGGCGACTTTCTCAATTTGACCGCGGGGGGCGTGCGTGCCGGGAAGCCATTCTGGGAAAAGCAAAACCATCGGGCCTGAGGTTGAAACGGGTATGCTTTGCTGGACACGAAAAATGCCTTGCTCCGTATCTCGTGCGTCCACTTCAAGACGCATTGTGCCCGGAAAGGCGGTATCCCGTGCAGGCGGGATTTCTTGTGCCGATACGACGGCTGAGAAAATTGAAAACGGTGCAAAAACAAAGCGAAGTTTCATGTTGACCCCTAATAATGCTTTTCACGTTCATGCCGAAATTTGCGTGGAGGTGCTAGTGGCGATAGGGCAGTTTCATGGCGAAGATTGAAACACCAAGGCCCGTTCGCGGAACGCAGGATATGTTGGGCGAGACGGCAGACCGTTTCACCCATGTTGTTGAGACTTTTGAACGCGTCCGGCGCCTTTATGGGTTTCGGCGCGTTGAGACCCCGGTGATTGAGCCAACGGCCGTTTTCGCCCGCTCTCTTGGGGAAACGACCGATGTTGTTTCCAAGGAAATGTACAGTTTTGAAGACCGTGGGGGGGACTCGATTACGCTCCGCCCTGAATTCACGGCCGGCGTGTGTCGAGCGTTCCTAACCGAAGGCTGGCAGCAGTTTGCTCCGTTGAAGCTTGCAACGCATGGCCCGCTCTTTCGCTATGAGCGACCGCAAAAAGGGCGCTATCGGCAATTTCATCAGATTGATGCAGAGATAATTGGGGCGGCCGAACCTGGTGCCGATGTTGAGCTGCTTGTATTTGCGGATCAGGTGCTTCGGGAGTTGGGCGTATCGGATGGGGTATCACTCCGGCTGAATACGCTCGGCGACGGCGGCACGCGCATTGCCTGGCGGTCAGCCTTAATCGAGTATTTTTCTGATCACCGCGCCGACCTGTCTGAAGACAGCCAGGAGCGATTGGAGAAGAACCCGTTGCGTATCTTGGATTCTAAGGATCCGCGCGATCGGCCTATTGCCGATGCGGCGCCCGATATTGACACCTACATCACCGATGAAGCGCGCGATTTTTTTGGTGGCGTGACCGAGGGGCTGAATGCGGCCGGTGTCCAATGGGTGCGCGACAGCAGGCTTGTGCGTGGGTTGGATTATTATCGCCATACAGCGTTTGAGTTTGTGACGGATCGTTTGGGGGCTCAAGGAACGGTTCTGGGCGGCGGGCGCTATGACGGATTAATGGAGAGCCTGGGCGGGCATCCGACGCCAGCTGTCGGCTGGGCTGCAGGTATTGAACGCCTTGCCATGCTGATCGACTGCCCAGCGGCACCATCAATTAACGCCGTTCTCGTTCCTTTGGGCGAGGCGGCTGAGCTTGCAGCAATTGGCATTGTCGCAACATTGCGTCGGGCCGGTGTTTCGGCCGATCTTGCGTTTAAGGGCAACATGAAAAAGCGCATGCAAAAAGCCAATGACTTGGGCGCGCGATTTGCGATTATCGTCGGCGACGATGAATTGGCCAAGGGCGTGGCCAGCGTGAAGAACCTGAGCACGGGTGCTCAAGGTGAAGTGTCTTTGGTTGATCTGGTTGCGGCAGTCGCATGACGGCATCTATTTCGGCAACCCGCCTCACTGCTATTCTCTCCCGTCGGGACGAGTTGCAATCGCAGCTTGCGTCTGGAGATTTGCCACCGGATCGCTTTGTTGCTTTGTCCAAAGAATATGCCGAGGTTGAGCCTGTCGCAGAAGCGGCGGCTGAACTCGAGCGGCTACGCATTGAATTCGCCGATCTTGAGGCGATGCTCAATGATCCCGAACTGCGCGATATGGCCGCTGAGGAATTGCAGGTCATCAAAGCGCGCCTGCCCGAGGCAGAGCGCGATATGGCCATTCGCCTTCTCCCAAAGGACAGCGCCGATGAACGCTCGGCGATGCTCGAAGTCAGGGCGGGTACTGGGGGCGATGAGGCAGCCTTATTCGCGGGCGATCTTTTCCGTATGTATCAGCGTTACGCCGATGCTCAGGGCTGGAAGGTTGAGCTGATTTCGGCAAGCGAGTCCGAGGTGGGCGGCTATAAGGAAGTCGTCGCATCGATCACGGGCGCGGGCGTCTTCGCAAAGCTTAAATTCGAATCGGGCGTTCATCGTGTCCAACGGGTGCCCGCGACGGAAAGCGGTGGGCGCATTCATACATCAGCGGCCACTGTTGCGGTTCTTCCCGAAGCTGAAGAGGTTGATGTTCAAATCGATGAAAAAGATTTGAAGGTCGATATCTACAGATCCTCTGGCGCAGGTGGGCAGCACGTCAACACGACCGATTCTGCCATTCGGATTACGCATATTCCAACGGGCCTTGTTGTTATCCAGCAGGACCAGCGGTCACAGCATAAGAACCGGGCGAAGGCGATGCAGGTGTTGCGGACGCGTCTCTATGAGCGCGAGCGCGAGATTCTTCATGCCGAACGGTCGGGCACACGGAAATCTATGGTGGGTTCCGGGGATCGCTCAGAACGCATCCGCACATATAATTACCCGCAAGGGCGCGTGACGGACCACAGGATCAATCTGACGCTGCATCGCTTGCCCGAAATGCTGCTGGGGCAGCTTGATGAGTTGGTCAGCGCCTTGGTGACGGCGGATCAAGCAGAGCGTTTGGCAGGGCTGGATGACGCTGCGTGACGCCCTAAGTCCGGCTGCAGCTCAGCTTGCGGGTGTAAGTGCAACGCCAAGACTGGATGTGGAGCTATTGGCTGCATTTGGTTTGGGTATCAGCCGTGATCAGTTGTTGCTCAGCGGCCTTGACGGCCCAGTTCCGCCAGACTTTGAAGCACTTGTTGGGCGCAGGTTGGCGCATGAGCCGGTCGCTTACATCATCGGCGAGAGAGATTTTTGGACACTCTCCCTGAAAATTGGTGCAGGCGTACTTGTGCCACGGCCGGATAGTGAAACGCTGATCGAGGCAGCGATAAGCTTCTTCCACGACCGTCCGCCTGCTTCCATTCTTGATCTTGGAACAGGGTCGGGCGCGCTTCTCCTGGCGGCACTATCGCACTGGCCCGACGCCACAGGAGTTGGCGTTGATCGATCTCAAACCGCTCTGACGATCGCCCGGAACAATGCTGATGTCTGCAATTTGGTTGACAGGGCTGGATTCCAATCGGGTGATTGGGGAAAGGGGCTAGGCGGGCTCTTCGACCTCATCCTATGCAATCCACCTTATATCAAGGACGATGTGCAGCTTCCTCGTGAGGTTGCCGATTATGAGCCGCTGGATGCTTTATATGCCGGACCGGATGGGTTGAATGATTATCGGCGATTGGCCCTAGATATTCCGCGACTGCTGTCGCCCACAGGCTGCGCCTGTTTGGAGATCGGTTATGATCAAGGCCGCACGGCCGCAAGTTTGTTTGAGGGCGGGGATCTGCGCGTAGAGGTGTTGCAGGATCTGGGCGGGCGTGATCGCTGCCTGCGCTTAACCCGGAAGGCATAATTTTGCTTGGTTTCGTCGACGTATGTGCTAGGAGCTTGGATGAAAGTCGTAGCGCCGCTTGCGGGGAAACTCGAAGCCGCGCCGCTGTTCTCATCAAATTCCGGGCTGAATGGGTTTGTCAGCTTGGGTGAAGGAAGGCCGATAGGCGTTCCTTGATGGCGAGTTTTCCGTTTGTTGGAAGAATTGGGGCGACCCCTTAGTAATTGAGGATCAAATCACTTGCTTAACAATCGTCAGTCGAACCGTCGGCGCGGACGCGGTCGTGGGCCGCAGGGAAATGGTGGCCGTCAAGATAATGGCAGCCGGATCGATAATCGTGCCCGCGGTAATGCACCTCAAATGCTTGAGAAATACAAGAATTTGGCCCGTGAGGCGCAGCTTCAAGGGGATCGGGTTCTGACGGAATATTATCTCCAATTCTCGGATCATTATTTCCGTATCGTGGCGGAAAATCGCGCGCGATTTGAAGAGAATCGTCAGCCGCGTCGGGATGAATGGTCTTCTGATGAGGGGCTTGATGGCGATGCCGATGATTATGGCCGCGGCCACGCCTCCGACACACAAGACGATGGCTTTGGTGAAAGTGATGCGCGTCAAGAGCAGGGCCGTCAGACCCGCAATCGTGTTGAGCGCCGTGAACCAACACATGCGCGCGACGCAGGCCAGCGGGTCGATCAGCCTATGGACACAACGATTGACGTGTCGATCCTTCCGCCCGCTTTGGGTGTGACGGCCGACACATTTCCGGATGTTGACGAAGAGCAGGCGCCACCGCGCCGCCGCAGTCGTCCGCGTCGCGCCTCTGCCAGCGATGCCGATGTCGCGACGGCTGATTGATCATTCAGATTTGTTTCAGAAGCCCGCTTGAGGCTTATTAGGAAAAGTCATTACGAAGATACTCTTGTCTTAAATTTTGTGCGGCTTCTTTCGGATCGATAAAGGGCGCGGGTATGGCAAAATGCGTTTGGACAAGCGTTGCAGGCTCCATGGTGTTGATGGCAGCCTGTGCGCACTCTGCTCAGGCTCAGGAGGCGCAGCAAACGGCGACTTCTGAACAGGTTGATGCGCTGCAAAAGCAGGTTGAAGCTCTTCAGGCGCAGCTTGACGTGCTGAAGAAGCAGGTTCCTAAGGCATTGCCAAATTGGCGCGGCGCGCCCCAGATTACCGGCTATGATGGATGGTCGTTCAAACCGCGCGGCCGCATCCACTATGATGTAGGATATATCGCGCCGCCTGGATCCTATTCTGTGAACCGCAGCCTTGGGTTTAATAGTCGTATTCGCAGGGTGCGCCTTGGTGCTGAGGGCTCCATGCCGGGCGGCTTTGGCTATAAAATTGAGGCTGACTTCGCCAATGGCAACGTGGCTTTTGGGAATGTCTTCACGAGTTGGACCAATCAGGACAAGGATGTTCTGGTCCGCGTCGGCAATTTTGAGACGCTTAACGGCCTCGATCAAATTACAAGCTCCAATTACATCACATTCCTTGAGCGCGGTCAGATGAATGACGCGTTTTCCAACGCGCGTCGATTGGGTGCTGCGGCTGCTTTGATCGGCAAGGATCATCGGCATCGCATCGAAGCTGGGCTCTTTACAGCCCATGGTATTGATGCATCCTTTGACAATGATGGATGGATTGGTGCGGCTCGAGGAGTGTACGCGCCGCAGATTAGCGGCGGTAGATTGCATCTGGCGCTGAACTATCAACACCGAGTATTGCAACAGAATAATGGTGGATCGGCATCAGCCTCCATCAATGCGCCGTCGATCAATCAAGTCGCCCGCTATCGAGCGCGTCCTTTTTTGCAAACGACGGATGTGCGTTTTGTCGATACAGGCAGTTTTGCGGCGAAGAGGGACGGCATCCTTGGCCTTGAGCTGGCAGCGATCTTCCCCAAAATTTATGTGGCAAGCGAGGCGCAATGGGCCAGGGTTCGGACATACAGGCCGGGCGACCTTGCAACAGGCCTTGATGCGTTCGCAAACCCTATCCAGGCCACCCCGCGACAAGACCCTCGGTTTTTTGGTGGCTATGTGGAGTTCGGCTATTTCCTTACGGGCGAGACCCGGGGCTATAGAGATAATAATTGGGGGCGGACGCGGGTTTTGAATCCGCTTTCGAAAGGTGGGGGAGGGGCCTGGCAGATTGCGGCCAGGCTGGATTATCTGGACCTCAATTCTCAGGCACTGAAAACCGCGCCGCTCAACAATTTCAGCACGGGTGTTTCGACGCCTGCATCCCCAATAGCCGCCCTTGGGCGGGGCGGGAAGCAGACGGGCGCGATCTTTGGCTTGAACTGGTACCCTTCCGATTACATCCGCATCATGATGAACTATGTCCGCATCAATGTGGATGGAGGTCCTTTTGCGGCGACGGTTGTCCCTTCCAGCACCGCGCTGATTGATCAGCGCGGTTATTCGACAGATGCTTTTGCCATTCGGACGCAGCTTGATTTCTAGGTTCCTGGCCTGTGTCCGCGAAGTGTTCAGCTCTGCGGCGGACGGCAATAGGCCTTAGACGTCGGCAATATCTTCTGCCGGATCCTGGATGACATCGTCATGTCCTGACCCCGATGACAGAAACACAAGGCCCATAAGCGCAGAGGCGAGCAGAACAGAGGCAAAGACGCCAGCTGCGGTGGCAATCATCATGTGGATGGGGATCGACCCAATCAGATAGCTTAGAAACAAAAGGCCACCGACTGTGGCTGTCAGAGAGGCCAGCGCCATCCATTTCATCAATCTACGGTATCTTCGCCAGGCGAAGGCTGCATAGGCTGGGTCGTCTAGCGCGGATTTTGGAAGGTCCATCTCTTTTCTTTGGGCCAAATTCGTGAAACCATCAAGCGTTGCGGTGATGAGACTCGGCCGCCCACTAGATTAAGGAGCGCAGAGACATGACTATGAAGGAGATCCTGCAGTCCAAAGGACGGGCAGTCCTATCCGTTCCCGCTGAATCCAGTCTGACAGACGCGGTCGCGCTTTTGGCTGAAAAGCGCATTGGCGCATTGCCGGTGCTGGAAGATGGAGCCGTGATCGGGATATTCTCCGAACGCGATGTGATTTACTGTCTCGCCACAGCAGGTGGTTCCGCTCTTCATAAGAAGGTGCGCGAAATCATGACAACGCCCGCCGTTACCGTTGACCTTGATTGCCCAGTGCTGACGGCGCTTTCGTTAATGACGCATCGGCGCATTCGACATCTGCCGATTCTAGATGCCGGTGCGTTGTGCGGGTTCGTCTCAATCGGCGACCTTGTTAAACATCGTATGGAGCGCATCGAAACGGAGGCCGCAGCGATGAGAGACTATATAAGCAGCTAAAGGCCTGAAAAGGGCCGGCGCCGAATCGTTTTCGGGACGAAAAGAGGGGCTGTGCGTCAGTTGATTTTCCTCCAGTCGATGCAACCGTGGAGTTCATGAGAAGCAAATTCCCACGTAAAACCGTGGCATCGGGACACCCAAAGGCCGTTTTGCAAGATAATTGAAATAAAATTGAACATGGGTGTTGACGGGAAAAAGAGTCGGACGTAGATGCCCTCTTGTCGCGGCGATGACCGGTTACGGTTCTCCTCCCGCTTCCGCAACAGACTGGACAACGGGTACCCCCCGCTTAGGTGGGGAGGGGCATGTTGTCGGGCCTTTTGCGCTCTTTGACATTGTTGATTTAGATGAAGGGACATGTGGGCGGCGGCCCCGGGTCTGGCAGCTTCAAGGTGTCAGGTGCTCGGGTAACCAAAATTAGCCGTTCCAATAAACATGTCCTTACACGTATCCATACGTAAAATGATATTGTGCAGGAACGGCTCCTTGAAATGAGCGGTTCGCATGAAGGACTATTCCTCCTTCGCGCGGATCGGACATCAAACTTGAGAGTTTGATCCTGGCTCAGAACGAACGCTGGCGGCATGCCTAAC
>JBBATU010000070.1:0-8052 GCA_040398565.1 Chakrabartia sp. | reverse complement strand
ATCCACTCGATTGGGCCCGGCGGAGTTCGGTCAACAGACCGCCTGCACGGCCAAGGATGTGATGACGCTCTTCACCTGAAGTGCTGGCCTTTGGCATCAACACATTGAGGCAATCCGGTTCGGCGGCCCGATGAAAATGGCGCATGAGAGACGTTGCGGAATCCATAGCTTTTGACTCTAGCAGAATGAAGGCCCTAAATCTTGGGAGTGACTCGTCCATTTGTAATATTGTTGCGCGTCAGAAGCGAGAGGAAAGCATATGCCTATTGTGAGCAAAGAAGAGCTTTTTGGCATGGTCGGCCAAACAGTTGGAACGTCTGACTGGCTGCTGGTCGATCAGGATCGTGTGAACAAGTTTGCCGAAGCGACAGGTGATTTTCAGTTTATCCACGTTGATCCTGAAAAGGCGAAGCTGACACCCTTTGGAGGGCCGATTGCCCATGGATTTCTGTCCTTGTCGCTGCTTCCCGTTCTGACCGCGCAGGCAAATTTGCCGCGTCTTGATGGCGTGAAGATGGGCGTCAATTATGGCGGCAACAAAACCCGCTTCATTGCGCCTGTAAAAGTGGGCAAGCGCGTGCGCGGTCATTTCAAGATGCTTGAGCTTGAAGAAAAACGCCCCGGTCAGTTTCAACAGACCATGGAATTCACGCTTGAAATCGAAGGCGAAGAGAAGCCAGCCCTGATGGCGGAATGGATCACCCAGTTTTTTATCTAATCGACCAAAGATTTGCATTAACAGGAGAAGAGAATGCGTAGTGCCGTCATTGTTTCAACCGCACGCACGCCGATTGGCCGAGCCTATCGCGGTGCCTTTAATATGACCCCATCGCCGACGTTGTCGGCCTATTCCATCCGGGCCGCCGTTGAGCGTGCCGGGATCGACCCATCGGAAGTCGACGATGTGTGCTGGGGCTCTGCGATGCAGCAGGGCAGCCAGGCGGGCAATACCGCACGCACGGCTTTGCTGCGGGCTGGTTTGCCGATCAGCGTTCCGGGCATGACCATTGATCGCCAATGTTCGTCGGGCCTGATGGCCATTGCGACGGCCGCAAAGCAGATTGTCTCTGACAATATGGATATCTGCATCGGCGGCGGCGTGGAATCGATCAGCCTGGTGCAAACGCCCGAAATGCGGGTGGCGCCAGACCCTGAGTTGCTGAAAATGCACAAGGATATCTACATGCCGATGCTGCACACAGCAGAGGTGGTGGCCGCCCGCTATAAGGTCAGCCGCGATCGGCAGGATGAATATGGCTTCCAGTCGCAGATGCGGACCGCTGCGGCACAAGCCGCTGGCAAATTTGATGATGAAATTGTCGCCTGCACGGCGACAATGGCTGTCACCAACAAGGAAACGGGCGAAGTCACGCACAAGGACGTGACGCTGACCAAGGATGAAGGCAACCGCGCCGACACGACGCTGGAAGGCCTGAAGTCCTTGAAGCCCGTGCTTGGCCCGGATCTCAACATCACGGCGGGCAATGCGAGCCAATTGTCAGACGGATCTTCGGCAAGCGTTCTTATGGAAGAATCGGTGGCTGCCAAAAAGGGCCTGACGCCGCTGGGTCGCTATGTCGGCATGGCCGTTGCCGGCACGGAGCCAGACGAAATGGGTATTGGCCCCGTTTTCGCTATCCCCAAGCTGCTTCAGCGCTTTGGCCTGAAGATGGACGATATTGGTCTTTGGGAATTGAACGAAGCCTTCGCCGTGCAGGTGCTCTATTGCGCAGATCGGCTGGGCATCCCCATGGATCGCCTGAACGTTAATGGCGGCGCAATCTCGATCGGCCATCCTTATGGCATGTCGGGTGCGCGCATGGTTGGCCATGCCTTGATTGAAGGCAAGCGTCGGGGCGCCAAATATGTCGTCATTACGATGTGCATCGGTGGCGGACAGGGCGCGGCAGGGCTGTTTGAAGTCCTCTAATCGACCCTGCGGATTCGCAAACGAAGAGGCGGCCCTTTGGGTCGCCTCTTCTGTTTTGGCGTTGGGCGCTTTAGAGGGGGCGGTGTGACGATCACGCGCCTCTCTCTCACGGATTTTCGATCCTATTCTGAATGCTTGATCGCACCGGGGCCGGGCCTTGTTGTGCTCACGGGTGAAAATGGGGCGGGTAAAACCAATATCTTAGAGGCTGTTTCCCTGCTGGTGCCGGGGCGTGGCCTGCGCGGTGCGCCTCTTTCTGAAATTGCCCGCCAAAATGGGCCGGGCGGGTTCAGCGTGGCCGCGCGGCTGGGCGATATTGATCTTGGCACGGGTACGCGCGCGGACGCCCCGGATCGCCGATTGGTGCGGATCAATGGGGCATCTGCCTCCGCCGTGACGCTGGCGGAATGGGTGTCGGCCCTATGGCTGACGCCCGCTATGGATCGGCTCTTTCTGGAGGGCGCATCAGAGCGGCGACGCTTTCTTGATCGCTTGGTTTTGGCCTTGGTCCCCGGCCATGCGTCTCACGCATCGCGCTATGAGGCCGCCATGCGGCAGCGCAACCGCTTGCTGGGCGATGACGCGCCTGCCGACCCAGATTGGCTGGCAGCACTTGAGGCACAGATGGCCAATCATGGCATGGCCCTTGCCGAAGCACGCGCCGAGGTGGTGGCGGCGCTGTCAGAGCGGTTGAGGCTGCAGCCAGACGGGCCATTTGCACGCGCATCTTTGGCGCTGGAGGGTTGGACGGCATCAGCCGATTTTCTGGATCAATTGCGCCTCAATCGGTCGCGCGATGCCGCTGCCGGACGGGCGCTGATCGGCCCGCATCGTGTGGATCTTTTGGTAACCCATTTGGCGAAGGATCAGGCAGCCGCCCTGTGTTCGACAGGCGAGCAAAAGGCCTTGTTGTTGGGGATCATCTTGGCGCATGCCGCCCTGATCGCGGATCGCACGGGCAGGCCACCCATTTTGCTTTTGGATGAAGTGGCAGCTCATCTCGACCCCATGCGTCGCGCGGCCTTGTTTGAGCAATTGCGGACGACAGGCGGTCAGGTGTGGATGACGGGAACAGAGGCTGCGCTCTTCGCCGAAGCCGGGGCGGGTGCCATGCGGCTCGTCGTTCAAGACGGCCAGGTCAAAGCTTAAGCGAGCGTCTTGCCCGATTCCCGCAGATTAAGGCTTGCGGTAAAGAGCGGGGATTGGAGACGCTGAAACGCCCCCGGTGTCATTCCCGTATATCGGCGAAATTCGCGGTTGAGATGCGATTGATCAAAAAAGCGTAAGGCCGCCAGCTCTGCTTCATCGGCATGGCTCAATCCGCGCATTGCAGCCGCCATGTCGAGAAAGCGACATCTTTGTAAAACCGCCTTTGGCGACAGGCCAAAGCTGGCGAGGCAGCGCCGCTCCAACTGACGTGGGGAAAGGCCCAGCAGCTTTGCTGCGGCCTCTACCTTGATCGTGCTGTCACTGCGGGCAATGGATTCAAAGCTCGCGACAACGGGGTCGACACGATTGCGGCCGACATGATCCAGCTGACGCTCAATCACCGCCTCCATGCGTTCGACGCAGGCTCCATCATTTTGCGCGTCGCTGGCCGCGAGCATCAGAGCATCGACAATCGCCGGGTCCCACGCTTCTTTCAGCGGAACAATTCGATCGGCAAATTGGGTGGCCGGGCTATCAACAAGCGATGTCCAAGCACTTGGCCGGAAGGAAAAGGCGGCGACGGAAAAGGGGCCGCGCACGCGAACTTTAAGGGCCCGGCTGTTCGCGCCGAAAAGCAGGGGCCCATGCAGATTTTCCCAAACGCTGCCATTCCACCAAGCCCAGTCGCCGCGCAACAGAACCCGAACAAAGGCATTGTCGGCCATCAACAGGTCTTCAAATTCCAGCTCAACGGGAAGATTGGCGCTGACAAGATAATGACGGCGTAAAAAGGGGAGGAGTTTTGCGCTGGGCGCAAAATTACGTGATGAAATCATTGCCCCCCCTCAAACCCAGATGCTTGCCCCAAATGGTCGGGGCTATTCACCACAAAGTACGGAAATTTACACGCAAAAAACGATGCTGCACCATTATCTCGACCGAGACGAGGCTATATACGGCAAAAGCGCAACGAACTTGCCGATCCCTCCCCAAAAGGGCTAGGACGACACCATGTCTATCTCACCCAATACTCTCGACCTGATTGGCAATACGCCCATGGTTCGGCTCGAAGGTCCGTCGGCAGAGACGGGCTGCACTATTCTCGGCAAATGTGAATATGCCAATCCGGGCGCTTCGGTGAAGGATCGGGCGGCGCTGTTCATTGTGGAAGATGCAGAGGCCAGAGGCGTTTTGAAGCCGGGCGGCACAATTGTGGAAGGCACGGCGGGCAATACCGGCATCGGCATTGCGCTTGTTGCCAATGCCAAGGGGTATCGCACGATCATTGTGATGCCCGACACGCAAAGCCGCGAGAAGATGGATACGCTGCGCGCTTTGGGGGCAGAGTTGGTGCTGGTTCCGCCAGCGCCCTTTGCCAATCCGGGCCATTTTGTGCACACATCGCGCCGCATTGCAGACGAAACGCCCGGGGCAGTCTGGGCCAATCAATTTGACAATATCGCAAACCGTAAGGCCCATATTCTGGGCACAGCGGAAGAAATTTGGGCGCAGACCGAGGGGCGGATCGATGGCTTCACCTGTGCCGCAGGCACGGGGGGCACAATTGCCGGTGTCGGCATGGGGCTGAAGGCGCATCGCGACGATATTGTCATTGCGCTGACCGACCCCTTTGGGGCGGCGCTCTATAATTATTACGCCCATGGGGAATTGAAGGCCGAAGGCAGTTCTGTTGCGGAAGGGATTGGGCAAGGCCGCATTACCGCCAATTTGGAAGGCGCGCCCATCGACACGCAGTTCCGTATTTCTGACGAAGACGGACTATATTGGGTGGCGCGGATGTTGCGCGAAGAAGGGCTATGCCTTGGCCTGTCGTCCGGCATTAACATTGCAGGCGCCGTCGCCCTTGCGCGCCAATTGGGGCCGGGGAAAACAATCGCGACGATTTTGTGCGATACCGGTTTCCGATATCTGTCGACTCTCTATAACCCTCAATGGCTCAGGTCGAAGGGGCTTCCCGTGTTTGACTGGCTAAAGGAGGCCCCATGAAGGCGCGAGATGGATATGATGATCGACGCGAAAGTTGGCGGCGCATCCGGGTTGGCCTGACAGGATTGGGCGGCATTTTATTGATCATTGGCCTTGCGAGCGCGATGCTGGAACGCATTGGGCCAAACGCAAGCCCAGTGGAGGCGACACGCAGCGGGGAGGCTGCCAAGCCTGTTGAGACCAAGAATGAGCCGTTGGCCGAATTGGGGGTTGCGCCGGGTGCGGCGGCCCCTGCTGATGAAGGCAGCGCTCCCAAAAAATGAAACGGGGGCTGCTGGCGGCCGCGCTGCTGGCAGGATGCACTCCATCCGGGCCGAGCACGGAGCGGCCCACACTCCATCTCCTCACAACTTCCTCCTTTTACTGGGGAGACGGTGACATCGCCTCTGCCGTACAGCGCAAGACAGAGCGTCCGCTCCTGATCGGCCATTTGGAGTCCGCATGGCGCGTTGTGCCATTGGATATTGTGCGGCCAGGCCAGCTTAAATCTGTCTCTCTGCTCTTCATCATTCAGCCCCAAGCCCTTGCCCCGGATGAGCTTGTCGCCTTGGATGATTGGGTCCGCGCTGGTGGGCATGTCTTAATCCTTGCTGATCCTGATTTGCGTCAATCCTCTTCGCTTCCCAAGGGGGATGCTCGGCAACCGCCGTCTTTCACTTTGCTCTCACCGCTGCTGTCCCATTGGGGCCTGACATTGGTCCCTGATCCGCCGGGTGCGCCGCTGCGTATGATCCGATCTGCAGACGGGCTGGTACCAGCCCCCGGCAGCGGTCGCTGGATCAGCCAATCGCGGGACTGCACGGTCACTGCCGCTGTCATTGCGCGCTGCACCTTGGGCAAAGGTGTGGCTGTCAGCGTGGCGGACGCAGATTTTGCGATTTCAGCAAAAGACTCGGCAGCACAAGAGGCCGGGCAGAGGCTCATCGACCAGCTTCTGGAGGGCCTCGGCCCAGATCAAAGGAGAACAAAGGAAGAAAATCGAGCTGGAAAGGGGAGGATTTAGACGCAAATCACTCAATTGAGGCCTGAAATCCCCATTTCACCCGTGAAATCCCTTGCTGTCCCCAAGAATCGCTGATAGTCATACACTCCGTCAGATTGGGGCGGGGCTGTCCTGATTCTTCTTTGAATTGGCCGGGCGCGGCAGGGTGCTGTGATCCGGGTTTGGCCCGCCTTTGCCCCCGTGACGCAGAGGGGTGTTGTGGGCGACAGAGAGCTATTCAGGGGACACGCGCTGAACGCGATCGACGGCAAAGGCCGCGTCGCTGTTCCCGCATTCCTGCGCTCTGCAATTGAGAAGAACGGCGATGGCCGCGTACTCATTATCGCGAAGCACCAGCAAGACCCCTGCCTGACCGGATATGATCGCGGCTGGTCGCGTCTGCTGCATGACCGGCTGGAGCGTGAGGAAGAGCGCGAGCGCGCCGCTGGCCATGACTTTGACTATTTCAACAGCAACCGCCGTGCCTTTGGTTTGGTCGAAGAAGTTCCCTTTGACGCCAGCGGGCGTTTTATTCTGCCCACATTTTTCCGCGCCAAAGCGCAGTTGACGGAACTCGCCTTCTTCTTTGGTACGGGCAATACATTTGAAATTTGGAACCCCAATCTTCTCATCGACACGCCCGGAATTGATGAAGAAACCAAGGATGTGGCTGCCTTCCTCATGGCAGAACGAGGTGTGCGGTAATGCCCCAGATCGCACCTCATATCCCCGTCTTGCTCGATGAAGTCATCGATGCGCTCGCCATCAGCCCGGGCGAAACGCATATTGACGGCACCTATGGCGCAGGCGGCTATAGTCGCGCGATGATCAAGGCCGGCGCAAAGGTCATTGCCTTTGATCGTGACCCTGACGCCATTGCAGCGGGGCGGGATGCCGATCTCCAAGACCTCACCCTGGTCGAAGATCGCTTCTCCAACATGGCCGCGCATATCGACGCGCCCGTTGATGGGGTGACGCTCGATATCGGCGTCTCCTCCATGCAAATTGATCAGGCTGAACGTGGTTTCTCATTTCAGAGCGATGGTCCGCTTGATATGCGAATGGAGCAATCCGGCGAGACAGCCGCAGACTTCGTCAATACGGCCGACGAAGCTGAGATTGCCGATGTCATCTACCGTTATGGCGATGAACCCAAATCGCGGCGAATTGCGCGCGCCATTGTGGCTGCCCGCCCGATGACGCGCACGGCCGAGCTTGCGGCAGTTGTTCGCAAGGCAAGCGGCTGGCGCACGGGGCAGAAGGCCGATCCAGCAACCCGGACATTTCAGGCAATCCGCATTCACATCAACCGTGAACTGGGTGAGCTGGAAGATGGTCTGGTCGCGGCAGAAAAGGTTTTGAAGCCGGGCGGTCGTCTGGCTGTTGTGACCTTTCACAGCCTTGAAGATCGGATTGTGAAGCGCTTCTTGCGGGATCGTAGCGGGCAAAATCCAGCTGGATCGCGCCATATTCCGGTTGTGGCATCCCAAGGCCCGGCGGCGACCTTTGAAGCTGTGGGCAAAGCGGTTCGGCCATCCGAACGTGAACTCACCCATAATCCCCGCGCGCGATCAGCAACATTGCGTGTCGCGCGCCGCACATCTGCCCAATCCCGCCCTTCAGACATAAGAGGTGCTGTATGATCGCTCACAAATTTCGTCCCGTTGTTTGGGTCGTCGGGTGTGCTTTCGCCGCGACTGCCCTTTACACGGTCTCGCTCGGCGTCGCGTCAGAGCGCACGCGCATGGAAGATTTGGATCAGCAAATCGCCATGACGCAGCGCGATATTCGGCAATTGCAGACCGAAATGGGCACGCGGGCTTCTTTGCGGCAACTTGAGCGCTGGAATGTCGAGGCACTTGCATTGTCTGCGCCCAAGGCGGGTCAATTCCGTGCAACAGAATCGGCGCTGAAGTCGATTGATGGCGGCACGCTGCCCGCGGATGGCTTCACACCGCCACCCGTTATGGTTGCTGCTTCAACC
>JBBATU010000069.1:5213-8619 GCA_040398565.1 Chakrabartia sp. | reverse complement strand
CGAAGAAGGGCTATGATGCTTTCACGACCAACCGGCGGGTCATCGTTGCCGGGGTGAGCAATAAGTTGCTCGTCACCGTAACGCGACTGACGCCCAGAAGCCTCCTTCTCAGGATCGTCCGAGCCCTGCAGAGTCCGGCGTAAGCGCTTCGTTCAGTACACCTGAAGCGGCTTCACCAATTCGGCTTCCCTGGCGCACGAGGCCGCATTGGGCGCGCCACCCGCGGCCCGCGCCGCAACCAGTTCGCCGCGCGCCTTGTCGAGCATCTCGCGATAGGCAAGAGAGCCCTGCAGCGCTGCGAACACACCCGCCGCGTTGGTCCGCAAATGCCCGCGCGCCGACCCATCGGGGTTCATATTGGGCACGATATGCAGCGTGCAGCGGTCGCGCAGATGACGCGCAACGGGATCGGCAGGATCAATCAGCCGCTCCAGCGCGCCTTCCATCCACCATTCGGCCATCGTCTCACCCGGATGCTGGCGGGCATAGAGCCAGACTTGAGTGGGGCCATCGCCCATGCGCAGCATATCGATCGGACGGCCATCCAGCGTCTGGCCAAGGGCGTGTGCCGAAACACCGGGGGCTGCCGCAATTCGCTGCACCAGATCATGATGCCGCTCCATAGAATAGGGTGCGAAATAGGCGAACCAGACAAGGTCTGAGGCGGGCGTATATCGAATTGTCAGAACGCCGTCGGCATAGCTGGTCTCGACACAGCGCCAATCCGTGCGATCTTCCGACACGCGGGCGCGATAGGCAGGCCAGCCGCCCGGATAGGCAGATGCGCCGCAATTGGCGATGTTGAGCGTCACCTCCCGCCCCTTGGCCCCCGCCACACGGAAGTGGAACCATTGGTAAAAATCCGAATGGGCGTCCTTGCGAATCTCCAATTGGGCGGTGTCGCCTGCAATCGAAAGGACATGGATGTTGCCGCTGTCAAAGCCGGCGCTGATGCTGATCGTCATGGAATGGTGATAGTGCGTCCGGACTCCCCCGGAAAGTCCTGAAACAGCGCGCGGGCAAGCTTATCGGCGGCAAGGCCCGGTTGGGCTGCTGGGGCGGTGTTTGGCGCCTCGGTCTGGGCGCGCCCTTCCCAGACGACCAGATCATCACTGGCGCGCTTCATCTGAACGCTCAACCGCGTATCGACCAGCGACTCGGTCTTTCGATCAAGGCCAAAGCTGGTACCGATCCCGATGCCAATGCCGCCGCCGCCGGTTCCACCGCCAATGCCCACAGTCACGGGCGATTGACGCGCAACGCTTCGTTCTGACCGACTATAGCTCAGGATGAGGCGATAGGCGGGTGCCCCCGAATCACCATAGCCCAAACGCGTCATTTCGCGCCGAACAGCCGCCGCATAAGCTCCAAATTCCAGCTTATCGGACGCCGCGTCGGCCGCTGGTTCAATGACAATAGTGCCCTCCATCGGCTTGGTCCCGAGATGGAAACGCGTCACTTGCGCAAGGGGAATGGAGGCCGCACAACCAGAAACGCCCAGAAGGAGGAAGAGAGGAAAAAGCTTTCGCATCGATAATGCTCCTTAATTGGCGGCCCTTGCCTTGACTTTGATCAATGCGCTCTTTAGGCGGCAGCCTTCATTTTTCATTCTTATATTAGAACAGGCAAGCGATCATGAAGATCCGCAATTCACTCAAGTCGCTCAAGGACCGCCACCGGGATAACCGCGTGATTCGTCGTCGCGGCCGTACCTACGTCATCAACAAGACGCAAAAGCGTTTCAAGGCGCGCCAGGGCTAATCCCGGCGCATCTGCGTGCCTTTGGCGCGTCAGACGCTTTTGATGATCGGGGCATACGCCCTTGGCAAGCGCCTGATCTTTTTTGGATCGGGCGCTTGCTCCGTTTCTAAGCGGGTGAAATCCGAATCGGCTGCACCACGCCCCTCACAAACCCAGTCGAAATTCTCCCAATTAGGGCGTAACAATGTTGAACGACATTGTGGGTCGATCCAGCGCACCAAACAGAGCCGCAATCACGCTGGGGTCGCCTGCAAATTGCAGGTCCCCTGACTGAATGGCCGCACCAATATCAATGGTCTGAAGAATCATCCCATCAAAGACAGCCCTTGTGGTCGTCAGCGTCGCGGTGGGCGCATCCAGCTTCTGCCCCATGCTGGGGAACAGCACGGATGGTCCGACATGCAAGGCGACCATTTCATTGCGGTCCTTAAAGACAATTTGCACGGTCGTATTCGGGCGCGTTGACTTGGCCGGATTAAAGCGTGCGGCCAGCGCATCCATAAGATTGGCTGTTGGCAAGGCCCGGATCACACCTGCGCCCGCGACATCGAGCCGCGATGTCGGCACCCCATTGCGCAACTCTTGTGCGGCTTGCAGGAAGACATTGCGCCAAGTGCCGGCCTCCGCCTGAAACCCTTGCTGCTCATAGCTGGCCGCAAGCCAATTGCGGGCGGGCTGGTTCGCAGGGTCCGCAAAGACAATGTGGTTCAACACGGTGGACGACCAGCGATAATCGCCCGCATCATAGGCTTTGATCCCGATTGCCAAGGCCTTCTTCGCGCCGCCCATGGCAGCGACATAACGCTGTGATTCCTCGGTCGGGATATGGCGGTTGTAATTGGCAGGAACGCCATCCCACCAGCCGAAATAATATTGGAAAACCGCCTTCGCATTATGGTTGTAGGTTCCATAATAGCCGCGGGTCGAAAAATCCGTCTTGGCATGGTCGGGCTCCCCCACCTGCTCGGCAATTTCGGTTGCCGTTTCACCGCTATTGGCAAGGCGCAGAACCTGATCATGGATGAAGCGATAGGTATCGCGATGATGGGTCAGGAATGTCTTGACGTTATCCTGACCCCAGCTTGGCCAGTTATGCGATCCAAACACCACATCGGCCTTGTCCCCATAAGTGCGCAATGCCGCATCAATGGCCTTTGACCAATTGAGTGTGTCGCGCGCCTTGGCGCCCCGCTGGGTCAGCACATTATGAAAGGTTGCGGTCGCCACTTCGGAGGAACTGAGCGCCTTAAACTCTGGCAGATAGAACATGAATTCCGCAGGCGCTTCAGAACCTGCGGCATCAATAAACTCAAAGGTGACGCCATCCACCACAATAGGTGCGGCGCCCCGGGCAACTTCCAGCGTCGGGCGGGCAAAGGACCCCCGATTATTGGTGGGCAAAGCCTGACCAAGCCCAGTTCCAATTTGGCCTGTCACGCTCCTTGGAAGGGCTGCACCAAATTGAAAGCCAGCACGGCGGCCCATATAGATGCCGGCCAGCACATTCTCGCTAATGGCTTCATCGGTGAAACCATGCGGCGCGATGATCGGGATTTTGCCGGATGCCAGCACTTCTGGCGTCGCAAGGGCCGCCACCCCGCCATAATGATCGCCATGACTATGCGTGAAGATTATCCCCGTAATC
>JBBATU010000069.1:0-5203 GCA_040398565.1 Chakrabartia sp. | reverse complement strand
ATCGGTCGATCGCCGAGAGTCTTGCGCACCAGCTCCATCCCAGCAGCAGCGGTCTCAACGGCGGTGAGCGGGTCGACGATGATCCAGCCGGTCTTACCCCGGATGATCGTCATCACCGAAACATCATAGCCTCGAAACTGGTAGATACCGGGCACCACCTCAAACAGGCCGTGTTCGGCATTCAACTTGGACTGCCGCCAAAGCGAAGGATTCACGCTGGCTGGAGCATCCCCTTTGATAAAGGCATTGGCATTGACATCCCAAACAACATCCCCCTTGGCATTGCGGATGACGCCGCCTTCAATTTGCGCAATGCGCCCGCGCGTCGCGTCAGCAAAATCGGATGGATCATTCAAAGGGAGTTGCGTTGCGACACGGGCATTCGCCTCCGCCGTGGCGCGTGTCACGCTGCCGGGGGCGGGCGGTTCCCGACCGAAAGCGGGTGCAGCCAACACAAGTGCAACGGCCGTTGCGGCGAAAATCCGGTTCATTTCAATCTCCCTGACGATGCCCAGCTATTCTGCCCGGTCATATGACTATAGCCATCTTCATCGCCCGGAGCGGCCCGCAAGTGCAAGCAAATACTGCCCGGCTTAGCTCTTATGCCCCTTCAACTCATCGCCGGTGAGGCGCACCACGTGAAGGACATTGGTGGCCCCCGGCGTTCCAAAGGGAACACCCGCCATCACGACCACACGATCCCCACCCTTTGCCAGCCCGTGGCGCAGCGCCATGCGTTTGGCCTTAGCCACCATTTCCTCAAAGGAATGGACATCGCGCGTATGCACCGGGTGCGTGCCCCAGAGCAGACCAGTTTCGCGGGCCGTGCGCATTTTTGGGGTCAGGACAAGGATCGGCACGCCGGGACGTTCGCGCGCGATGCGGCGCGCGGTTGAGCCTGACGTTGTATAACAAATAATCGCCTTGGCAGAGACGGTTTGCGTAATGCCAAAGGCAGCAGCAGCAAGCGCATCTGCCGTTGTCGGGTCCGCGTCCGTTTCTGTGAAATGCAGACGCGCGCTATAGCCCTTGTCGCCCTCAACGCTCAGCGCAATACGATCCATCATGCTGACGGCTTCTTCCGGCCAATCCCCTGCCGCACTTTCAGCAGAGAGCATGACGGCATCAGCCCCGTCATAAATGGCGGTTGCAACGTCCGACACTTCGGCGCGCGTTGGCGTAGGGGCTTTGATCATCGATTCCAGCATCTGCGTTGCAACGACAACGGGCTTGCCGAGCTTGCGGGCTGTTTCCACAATCCGCTTTTGGGCAGGCGGCACGGCTTCTGGCGGCAGTTCCACGCCAAGGTCTCCGCGCGCAACCATCACCGCGTCGGCCAATTCAAGGATCCCCTCCAACCGATCAAGCGCTGCGGGCTTTTCAATCTTGGCGAGCAAAGCGGCCTTGCCGCCGATCAGCTTGCGCGCGCCGGCCACATCTTCGGGCCGCTGCACAAAGGACAGCGCGATCCAGTCCGCCCCTTGATCAATGGCAAAGGCCAGGTCGGATCGATCCTTTTCGGTCAATGCGGCAAGCGGCACGACAACATCGGGCACATTCAGCCCCTTATTGTCCGAAAGCACACCCCCCACCTCGACATGGGTCATCAGCGCCTTTGCGCCAATTTCGGTCACGCGAAGCACGAGCTTGCCATCATCCAGCAAAAGGCGCGAGCCAACCTCCAGCGCTTCAAACACCTCCCGATGCGGCAGGCAGACGCGCTTTTCATCGCCCGGCGCGGGATCCATATCGAGCTGGAATCTGCGGCCCTTTACCAGATCAACCTTGCCATCCTTGAACCGGCCAACACGCAGCTTTGGCCCTTGCAGATCGACAAGAATGGTCGTGGGTCGACCGTGCAATTTTTCCAGCGCCCGAATGGATTGAAAAATCTCGATCCGATCCGCCTGCGACCCATGGCTCATATTGATGCGAAATGCGTCCGCCCCGGCGCGGAATAGTTTGCCAATCATCTCTGGGCTGCGGCTTGCCGGGCCAAGGGTTGCTAGAATACGCACTTTACGGCCACGCGGGGGCAGATACTGGGTCAAAATTTACTCCACTTCTCGATCTTCTTCATAGCGGCTATTGGGAATCATTCAATCAAGAGGCCCGGCGATTATGGATATAAATACACTTGATGACGCTACGGCGGCGGCAGCATTTCGGCGACTTGTCCGGCATCTTCAACATCGCACTGATGCCCAGAATGTTGATTTGATGGGTCTGGCCGGATTTTGCCGCAATTGCCTTGGCGATTGGGTTGCCGAAGCAGGCGCTCTGCCCAAGGAAGATGGACGCGCCCTGATTTACGGCATGGCCTATTCAGACTGGAAGGCGCAGCACCAGCAGCCTGCAACAGAAGAGCAATTGCGCCGCATGGAAGAAAGCCTCACGCGCAACCCCCGCTAAGGCCCAGCGACAAAGGCGTGCGCTTGCCAGCGGCCGCGCACTATGGCTAGAGGCTGGGCATCCCAGACCGGAGATCCAATCCATGCCCACCCTTGTTCTCATTCGCCACGGCCAATCCAGCTGGAATCTGGAAAACCGCTTCACCGGCTGGTGGGATGTCGATGTGACCGAAAAGGGTGCAGCGGAGGCCCGCGCAGCTGGTCAGTTGATGCGCGACAAGGGGCTAGATTTCGACTGCTGCTTCACCTCGCTGCAAACACGCGCGATCAAAACGCTCAACCTTGCGCTGGAGGAAATGGGGCGCCTTTGGCTGCCAGTGGAGAAGGACTGGCACCTCAATGAACGCCATTATGGCGGGCTGACCGGCCTTGATAAGGCAGAGACAGCGGCCAAGCATGGCGAGGCACAAGTCAAAATTTGGCGCCGCAGCTTTGATGTGCCACCCCCGCCGCTGGAACCGGGCAGCCCTTATGATTTGTCCAAGGATCGCCGCTATGCCGGGATCAAGGTTCCCGCGACGGAAAGCCTGAAGGATACGATTGCCCGCGTTATCCCTTATTGGGAAAGCCGCATTGCGCCCGACCTTAAGGCAGGCAAGCGCGTGCTCATCTCAGCGCATGGCAATAGCCTGCGCGCACTGGTGAAGCATCTGTCCAACATTCCCGATGATGAAATTACGGGTCTTGAAATCCCGACTGGTCAGCCGATCGTCTATGATCTGGCAGAGGATCTGACCGCGCGGGACCGCTATTATCTGGCGGACCGCTGAGCCGCCTTGGCCTGATACAGCGCGGCATCCGCCCGACTGATCACCTGAGCCATTGTGTCGCGGGGCAAGATTTCGGTCAGCCCGGCAGACACGCTGACCCGCAACCGCGCAGAGCCTGAGACAATATCGTGCCCGCTAAAGTCCGCCATGAAGCGGGCAAGACGGGCCTGCGCCTCATCCAGCGAGACGCGCGGCAGGATCAAGGCAAATTCATCCCCGCCCAATCGTGCGGCAATATCCGTCCGGCGAAAGCTATCGCGCAAGCCGATGGCAAGGCGCCGCAAAACCGTATCTCCCGCCAGATGGCCATGCCCGTCATTAATCCGCTTCAACGCGTCGACATCCAATAAGGCAAAGGCATAGGGCATGTCGTGCCGTTCGACAGTGGCAAGCGCGCGCGCCATCTCTCGGTCTAGGGCGCGTCGATTGGCAAGGGCGGTCATTGGGTCGGTATCTGCCATCTGCTCAAGTTCAACGATTCGGCGGCGCAATGCATCCACTTCGCGCAGCAACGCCGCCCTGTCTTCCTCTGCACGGAGCGCCCAATTATTGGCTGCCGTTCTCGGCGGGACCGACACAAAGTCTTGCGGACAACGGGATGTTTGGACCATGCATCAACCAACCGCAGTCCGGCCCGACTGTTCCCGCGCAACAGGGCAGATTGCGCTTCGTCCTTCACATGGTTAAGGCCTTTGGGCCTTGAGACAGAATGAGAGCAGGGCCAGCAACATGACAGCAACCGCGCCGCTTGTGGGCATCATCATGGGCAGTCAGTCAGACTGGGCCACCATGTGCCATGCGTCGGAAATTCTCGCCGCACTTGGCGTTGCCCATGAAACACGCATCATATCCGCCCATCGGACGCCAGATCGCCTTGTCGATTATGCAAAATCCGCCAAGGGCCGGGGCCTGAACGTCATTATTGCGGGTGCTGGTGGGGCTGCCCATTTGCCCGGCATGGCCGCCGCGATGACAGAACTTCCCGTGCTGGGAGTTCCCGTTGAATCCAAGGCGCTGAGCGGCATGGACAGCCTTTTGTCGATTGTCCAAATGCCCGGCGGCATTCCTGTCGGGACGCTTGCCATTGGCAAAGCCGGGGCCATGAATGCAGGCCTGATGGCTGCTGCCATTCTGGCGCTTCATGATTCTGATCTTGCCGAGCGCTTGGCGGCCTGGCGGCAGGCGCAGACCGACAATGTGGCAGCCGAACCAGCATGACGACCCTGGCTCCCGGCGCAGTGATTGGCATTATCGGTGGCGGCCAGCTTGGCCGTATGTTGAGCATGGCGGCCGCACAGCTTGGCTATCGTTGCTTCATTTATGCCCCAGAGAAAACCGGCCCGGCCGCCGATGTTTGCGCCAAATGGGTGCAGGGGGATTATGGCGATGCCGCCGCCCTTGCCGCCTTTGCCAAGTCGGTCGATGTCGTCACATTTGAATTTGAGAATGTGGATCCGGCCCCTCTTCGATCCATATCAGACAATGCACCGCTTTATCCGCCGATCGATGCGCTCGAAATCGGGCAGGACAGAATTCGGGAAAAGCGGTTTGCAGCAGAGTGCGGCGGCCGCACCGCCGATTGGGCCGAAGTCACCAGCCGGGCTGATCTGGACGTCGCCATTGCCCGCATTGGGACACCCGCAATCCTGAAGACAACGCGGTTCGGCTATGATGGCAAGGGGCAGGCCCGCATCCTGAAGCCAACAGATGCCGATGCCGCTTGGGATGCCCTGTCAGGCGGCGCGCCACTTATCTTGGAAAAGATGATCCGTTTTGAGCATGAGTTTTCCCTGATCTGCGCGCGCGATCAACAGGGCGGCATCGCCTTTTGGGACGCCCCGGAAAATGTTCATAAGGATGGCATTCTCGCGACATCTACCCTGCCCGCCCACGCCAAGATTTTAGAACAAGTGCCTGCGGCCCGGGCATTGTGCCGCCGCATCGCCGAACGGCTCGATTATGTTGGCGTCTTTACGGTCGAGTTTTTTGCCAGCGATGAAGGCCCCGTGTTCAACGAAATGG
>JBBATU010000068.1:0-8624 GCA_040398565.1 Chakrabartia sp. | reverse complement strand
GCGCGCGTTGTGCCCCCATATTGACGATACTGCCAATCCGAAAAATTGGGCTCCACTTTGCAAAGGCGCGCCAAATGGCAAAAGCGCGCGGGGCCGGACCGCCTTCGGGTAGGCCGCCATTGGACAAGACGACGGCGGAAAAACGATCGGGCATTTCCGCAAGCACCCTCAGGCCAATCAGCGATCCCCAATCCTGACAGACCAAGGTCATCCGCTTTAGGTCAAGCGCTTCCACCCATTGACGCATCCAGCCGACATGGCGGGCATAGCTATAATCGGTTTTTTTGGTCGGCTTGTCCGATTTGCCAAAGCCAATCAAATCGGGGGCAATCACCCGATAGCCAGCCGCGACAACCGGGCCGATCATGTGGCGATAGAGATAGCACCAGCTCGGCTCCCCATGCATCATCAACACAATCGGAGCATCACGTGGCCCCTCATCGATGTAATGGATGCGCAAGGGCGTTCCGTCATCGGGATTGACGATTTCAAGATAGTTCGGAGCATAGGGAAAGTCGCTGATCTTGGAAAAGGCAGCATCTGGAGTGCGCAAGACTTTCATCGAATTCTCCTTCGCAGTAAATGTAATGGCATTGCTAATGCCATATATGTCAGCGGCAGGCAATCAGCCGTAAGCATTAGCCGAATTGGTATATACCGGGGTAAAATCCGGACAGATTAACTGCACATTGTGGCACTCTTAACGCCATATTTTTCAGTGCGGTTGGGTTGTATCCACTGGAACCGCCAAGGCGCCGGGCCTCCGGGGATCTGCCGCGCCTAAGAAATAGCCATTTTCAATCATGATGGATTGCGCGCTTCCCATCGTCTCATCAGATGTAATGGGGTGGCCCATTTTCTTGAGAAGGTGCACCGTGTCGGGATTGAAATTGGGCTCAACCCGCCTGCAACTGAAAACAGTTACAAACTTATGAGGCAGCCATCACCTTTGGTTATGGATAAGATGACCGCTACACGCTTGTCTCGCATGGTTTTCAAAGCCCATCAGGTCAGCATCAGTGCCGCGACGAGGGACAAGACAAATGAAATCAGGCTAGCGCCAATGACAGGAAATGAACTGCGCCATCCCTGCTGAAGCAAGAGTTGCATGGGAGATTTGATCCCTGTTGCGACCACCGCCAGCAGCAAGAGCGCGCTCGCAGCTTTTCCGGATGCCACGACTGCGGCCTCAGGAAGCGGAAAAAAGCTGTTCAGGGCCGCAATCGCCAAAAACCCGAAAACGAACCAAGGGATTGTGATTGGCCCCGTCTGCGCCCCACCTTGCCGCGCCAAAATCAAAGCAATAACCGCAAGCGTCGGTGCGAGCAGCGCAACCCGGGTGAGCTTTACGATTGCGGCTGTTTCGCCAGCTTCATTTGAAAAACTATATCCAGCCCCCAGAGCCTGCGCCACATCATGGATAGATGCGCCAATTAGAAACCCGGCCTGACGATCCGTAAGGCCCAACCCATCCGCCAAGATTGGGTAAACCGACATTGCAAAGGCGCTGGCCGCAGAGACGCACACAAGGACGAGCGTCAACTGGGCTTGGCTTGTTCTCTTCTCGCCCAGCAATGCCGAGAGGGCAAGGGCTGCAGAAGCACCACAAATGGCAACAGCCCCGCCTGCAAGCAAGCCCAAACTAGTTGGCTGACCAAACAGCCGGGCGACACCGACACCTGTCAGGGTGACCAAGGCAATGATGGCCGCAATGGCCATGAAACTCGGCCAGCCCAGGGACGCAATTTGTTCAAAGGTGATCTGCGCGCCGACCAGAACAATGCCCCAGCGCAACAGGCTTCGCGATGCAAAGCCAAGCCCGGGATGAAGCCGGGCATCGGCATTCACAAAGTTAAAGGCCAGGCCAATCAAAAGCCCCATTAGCATCAGGGGCGCGCCATAATGTTCAGACAGATAGGCTGCCGCCAGCGCCGCGACAGCCGTTATCAGCAAACCGGGAATATGCGCTTTAAGGCCATGACGCCCCTCTGACTGCGCCTCATATAAATCGCCATATAGATCAGCGACCTCAGGAAACCCCCTTGAATCCTTCACCGCGTGCATACTCCCCCTTGGCATCATGACAGCGTTGTCTACAATAAACATCAAAAGGAGTGGAGACTTTTATGGCCAATGACAAAAAGGATCACGCAAAGCGGTTGCGTTACGCGCTGATCGCCTTGGTTTTTGTGGGAACCGCCCTGAATTATGTTGATCGCCAAGTCTTGGCGCTTCTGAAACCAACCTTAGAGGCAGAGTTTAACTGGAGCGATCAGGAATTTGCCCATCTGGGCTCTGCCTTTCAGCTGACAGCGGCGGCATCGGTTCTTTTTGTTGGCTGGTTGGTCGATCGCTTTGGCGTGCGCGCGGCCTATGGTGGTGCGGTGGCCATTTGGAGTCTGGCTGGCATCGCCCACGCCTTTGCCGCGACGGTTGGCCAGTTTCTAGCAGCGCGCATCGTCCTTGCCGCCGCAGAATCAATCAACACCCCGGCGGCCGTGAAAGCGGCTGCACAATATCTTCCGCTTAAAGAACGGTCGCTCGGACTGGGGCTGGTCAATACAGCACCCAATATTGGGGCCGTTCTCACCCCGCTGCTTATCCCGCCTTTTGCGCTCGCCTTTGGGTGGCAGGCGGCTTTCATCGTAACAGGAGCACTTGGATTTATCTGGCTAGCCTTCTGGTTCCCCGCCACGCGTCGCCTTGCCCCAGTGGAAGCCCCTGCTCCTGTGCCAATCCAGTCTGATGAAAAAAAGGAAGGTGGAAAGCTTCTTCCCTGGATGACAGAGCTTTTCTCTGACCGACGGACTTGGGCTGTCGCAGGCGCCAAGGCGCTCACCGATATGGTGTGGTGGTTCATGCTATTTTGGACACCCGACCTCTTCAGTCGCGTCTTTAAGATGAGCCAGGCCGAACTAGGCGGCCCCATTGCGGTGATTTACAGCATGGCAGCTCTGGGTGCCCTGTCCAGCGGATTTGCCTTTCCGATGTTGTTGAACCGGGGCATGTCCCCAAATGCCGCACGCAAGGCATCGATGCTGTTTTACTCGGTTCTGATCTTGCCAATCCCGCTCGCCCTCAATGTGGACAGCCCATGGGCGGCAGCCGGATTAATTGGGCTTGCGCTTTTTGCCCATCAGGGGTTTTCAACCAACATCTTCGGCTTCACGGCCGACACCGTCCCAATTCAGCGCGTGGCGACCGTTATGGCAGTGGGGGCCGTATTCGGCAATTTGACTGGGATGGCGATGATCGAGTTTACCGGATGGTCCCTGACCCATGATGTTGGCTATTGGCCGATGTTTGCCATAGCGGCGAGCGCCTATCTGCTGGCAACGCTCTGGATCCATGTGCTGGTGCCCGTAATCCGGCCTGTTTCTTCCGACTAATCTGACTTGATCACCGGATAAAAAAGGGCCGGAGCAATGCTCCGGCCCTCATTTTTTTTGCGCTTTACGTTCGGTCTATTTGCCGAAGTTCAGCTGGAACGTAACACCGAAATAACGATCAGCTTCCCGCGGGATGATGTAGCGGAAGCTGCCGCCCGGCCCACCGGAGATGATCGAGGACGCAAAGCTCTTATCAAAGAGGTTCTTGATCTGAGCTGTCAGCTTCCAACGGTCATTCTGCTCAACCAGAGCCGCGCTCACATCAACCGTCGCATAACCATCAACGGTCGTGCCCGCACGGGTCACGAGGTTGGTTGTCAGTTCGTACATTTGCGACGACTGATAGGCGACAGCGCCACCCAGTTGGACATTGGCAAAGCTATCGGTTTCGATCGTCCAATCCGCACCCAGTGACGCCTTAACCTTTGGCGCGTTCGGCAGCGGCGTACCCTTTGACACGACGTTGGCAGGGTTGCCTCCCACCGGAACGCGGAAGGTTTCAACCTGCGCATCCGTGTAAGCGATACCGCCCGAAATCGTTACGTTGCGCGCCGGACGCAGCAAGATGTCGAGTTCAGCACCCTTGGTCGATACGGTACCAGCGTTGGTCAAACGGGTCGTGACAACACCCGCCACCAAATCAGGGTTGTTTGCCTGATAGTTGTTATACTTCGCATAATAGAAGGCAACGTTCACAATCGCCTTGCCATCAAGGAAGCTGTTCTTGGCACCGACTTCAAACGCATTGACCGTTTCGGCTTCAATGACGTTCGTGTCATCAATGCCTACCAGACCCGTCAGCGCCGGCGTGGCCGACTTATACATGTTGAAGAACACGTTATAGGCCGGGCCCTTATAGCCGCGCGTATAGCTGCCATAGAGCATGGTATCGTCGTTCACATCGAACTGGATGCCAGCCTTACCCGAGAGGTTCGATTTATCCGTCTTTCCGCTGAACGCGAAGTTTGGACGAATGCCCGGACGGGAATCCGCAAAATTCGATGTGCGGCCATGGAACACAGACAGATCGTCATTGGTGTAACGCAGACCACCGATCAGGCGGATCGCATCCGTCACATTGGCCGTTGCCTGCCCAAAGAGCGACATATTCTTAAACGTCGACCCAAAGGTCGCGCTGCCAATCGGATTGGTGAAGGTCGATGCACCAGCTGTGGTCGAGCACGGCGTCAGGCCTGTCACGATGACGGGCAATGTCGATGCCGAGCAGGCGATCACATTACGCGTGAATGTCCGTTCAGATTCCGCGCGCGAATAATAAGCGCCCACCACATAATCGACGAAATTGCCGGTCGGCGATGCCAAGCGGAATTCCTGCGTGAAGGTGTTGGATGTCTGCGGGCCATCATCATGCAGCTGGTTCAGGCCCACATAGGGCTGGTCGAGCCAATCCCCATCGCGGATTTCCTGGTTGTCCCAGCCGCGATAGCTGGTGATGGACGTCAGAACATGCTCACCCAAATTGATATCGGCCTGAGCAGAAACGCCCCAGCTTTCTTCCTTGGTCGCTGTGATCAGGTTCTGCTTGACGAAGCGGGCTTCATCCTTGGCAAAGCTCGTACCCGAAAGCGCCAGAGCGGCGGCATTGGTCGGTGTCGGGCTGATGATTTCAGCACAGCAATCATCATCCGCCTTGCGCCAGTCACCGCGCAGCGTGAACTGGAAGTTCTCGCTAACATCAGCTTCGATCACGCCACGAAGGCCGTAATGCTTATAGCCATTCACCTTGGTGCGCTTGGCCAAATTGGTGATGTTGCCATCATATTCGCTGTAAAAGCCGGTGACGCGCGAGCGAACCTTATCGGAGAGCGGCATGTTGACGGTCGCACGGCCACGATATTCCGAGCGATCGAAATAAGAGGCTTCAACCGTTCCTTCAAATGCGTCTGTCGGGCGCTTGGTCACGATGGACACAACGCCAGCCGAGGCATTCTTGCCGAACAATGTGCCCTGTGGGCCACGCAGAACTTCGATCCGTTCAACGTCGAACAAATCGCTAAAGCCTTCGCCCGCACGGCTCAGAACAACGCCATCAAGCACGGCCGCGACCGAAGGTTCAGCCGCGATGGAGAAGTTGATCGTGCCAACGCCACGCAGGAAGAGCGCCTGGTTCAGCGTCGTGCCGGCTTTGCGGAAGTTCATCGACGGAACGAGATACTGCGCATTTTCCAGCGTCAGACCACCGCTAGCGGCAATCGCATCACCCGAAATGACGGAAATCGCGACAGGAACCGATTGCAGATTTTCTTCCCGCTTCTGGGCGGTCACGATGATTTCACCTGCATTGTCGTCGGCAGCTTCCTGCGCAAACGAAACAGCGGGCAAAGCGAGCGCAACGGCAGCACTCGCCAGAATTGTCGATCGGAAAAGCTTCATGTTGTTTCTCCCTGAGACTTAGAACCAAAATTTATTATCTTATATTCTATTAAAATAGTCGACATTAATTTGCGGCTGCCGACAACCGATCTCTAAAAGCCGAGTTCAGACATCTCGACCACGCGTTTTTCCCGTGCGCTGATTTCGGCGGCCATGCCGATCGCAACAGCGCGCAGACCATCCTCCGCTGTCACCTCAACAGGCCCCTCACCGCGCACAGCCGCGATAAATTTCTGGTGTTCATAATAGGTTGATCCATGGTGGCTGCCCGCCTTCAACGCCGCCTCGTCCACCGCAATATGTTCCCGCACGGGTGTTTTAGGGTTCATAAACCCTGTTCGTGGGCTAAAAATCAAATCGCCCGACGGGATCAGGCATTCCAGCCGTGCCTTGTCGCCCACCGCTGAAATCTCTTCCTGATTTTCGGCCCCATCCGCAAACATGCACAAATCGAGCATCGCTCGAACGCCATTTGCAAAATCAACCGTGGTAAAGCTGTTGTCGATGATATCGGGACGCTGCCCTTCATAGCTCTCATCCAGATGGTTCACATCCATCGCGCCGGAGCAATACACACGAACAGGCTCAGACTGGGTGATCAACCGCATCAAATCAAAGAAATGGCAGCATTTTTCGACCATTGTGCCGCCCGTATTGGCCGAAAAGCGGTTCCAATCCCCCACTTTGACGAGGAAGGGGAAGCGGTGCTCGCGAATGCTGAGCATCTGCAAACGGCCAATGCGTTCTGCATGCACCTGCTCAATAAAGGCCGCGGCTGGCGGCATGTAGCGATATTCCATCGCCGTCCAAAAGACCGCCGGATGCGACTTGACCCGATCCGCGATCCAGCGCGCATCCTCGATCCGCGTCGCCAACGGCTTTTCGCACAGGATATGCAACCCGGCGTCGAGCAGCGGCTCCAGCACCGACCGATGGGTATAATTCGGGCTGGCGACGATCACAGCATCGACCAGACCAGACGCCGCAAGCTCTGCCGCAGAAGAAAAGGCTTTTACCTGATCCGCCGCATCACCAAGCGCGGCCTTAGCCCAGCCAAGGGATGCGTCCACTGGGTCGGCAAGTGCCGTCACAAGGGCACCGGGCGTGATGGCAAGATTATGGATATGCTCGACACCCATCATCCCCGAACCAACAAGCCCGTAGCGAACCATAGAATCTCCCAAACGCATTCACGTATGACAACGATGTCTGAATGCGCCTTTTCTGCCAAAAACCCTACCAGCGCAAGCTATCCCAATGGACAAGCCCTCCATTTCGCCGCGCTGGTGTGGCCCCGCTGCAACAAATTTGACCTGAGCGCAGAGCCTGTTAGCTTCTGATCATGCGTGTCACGATCAAAGACGTTTCCAAAGCCGCTGGGGTTTCCATCAAGACCGTCTCTCGCGTTCTGAACAAAGAGAAGTACGTCCGAGAAGAAACCAAGAAACGCGTTGACGCCGCCGTTGCTGCACTGAATTTCAGCCCAAGCCTAGCAGCCCGCACGCTTGCCGGGCGCCGATCCTTCCAAATCGCCTTGCTCTACGACAATCACAGTCCGCATTATATTCATCAGGTGCAAGATGGGGTTTGGGCCCGCTCGCGCGAAGAAGGTGTGCGCATGCTGGCCCAGCCTATCGATGTGGCATCACAAACCCTTGCAGCCGAAGTTGGCGGCTTAATTGATGAAACACATGTTGATGGCGTCATTCTCTCCTCGCCTGTCACCGATGCGCCAGATGTCTTGGCTGAACTGGAACGGCGCGGCGTCCGTTTTGTACGCATTTCGCCGGGAACCAACCATGCGCTGACCTCCTCCGTCTTCATGGATGATGTGCAGGCGGCGGATGACATGACAAGCCATCTGATCAATCAGGGGCATAAGCGGATTGGGTTTGTGCTGGGCCACCCCAACCACATGGCCAGTGATCAGAGGCATTTTGGCTATCGCAGGGCGCTTGATCGCGCGGGCATCGCCTATGAACCCGCCCTTGTCCGCCAAGGGGCATTTGACTTTGCATCGGGCCGGGAAGCCGCAGAAGTGTTGATCGCCCTGCCCGCCCCACCAACGGCCATTTTCGCCAGCAATGACGATATGGCGGCTGGTGTATTGGCCTATGCCCACAGCCTCGGCCTTGACGTGCCGCAGGACCTTTCGGTTGCCGGCTTTGACGATACGGCCCTAGCCAGCCTCGTTTGGCCGCCGCTCACAACCATTCGGCAGCCGGTGCGCGAACTGGCTTATACCGCGACGAAGCTCCTGCTGCGCCCAGAAACGGATGTTATTCATCAGCGTCTGCCCCATGAATTGGTGATCAGAAGCTCAACCGGGCGTCCACGCACAGCTTGACGGACTCGGTCGGCTGCGTCCAAATAAGACAACGCTATCATATGCCCATGCATTTCTGGAGAGTCCGTTGACCAATCCCCAATACCTCCCCCTCCCCACCAGCCGCAAACTTGGGCCAAATGGACCAGAAATAAGCCCGCTTGCTTGGGGCATGTGGCGGTTTTCTGGGGATAGCATTGCTGAGGCTCAGGCGCTGGTCGAAGCCGCGTTTGAAACGGGGATCACATTTTTCGACACGGCCGACATTTACGGGTTTAACGGCGCAAGCGGTTTTGGCGATGCCGAAGCCTTGCTGGGACGCGTTTTGAAGGCAGCGCCGCATCTTCGCAAAAACATGGTTCTCGCAACGAAAGGCGGCATTATGCCGCCCATCCCCTATGATCAGAGCCGATCCTATCTCATGTCCGCGCTTGATGCATCACTATCTCGCCTTGGCGTTGATCATGTTGAGCTTTGGCAGGTGCATCGCCCGGATATATTGACCCATCCTCAAG
>JBBATU010000067.1:0-8690 GCA_040398565.1 Chakrabartia sp. | reverse complement strand
AACCTTTAGGGAAGATGCAGCATGACCTGTTTGATCTGCATAAATTCTTCTAATCCGGGGCGGCCGCCTTCGCGCCCGAAACCTGATTGCTTATACCCCCCGAAAGGAAGGTTGGGTGCCATCGGCAGCATGCCGTTGATCGCCACACACCCCGCTTGCAACTGGCCTGCGACGTTGTGCGCCCGGGCTAAGTCCCGGGTATGCAGATAGGCGCCAAGGCCAAAGCGCGAGTCATTGGCCATCGCCACCGCATCTGCATCGTCGGCAAAGCGGATGATCGAGAGGACGGGGCCGAAAACCTCTTCGCGAGCGACATGGCTGTCATGCGCCACGCCTGCAAAAACAGTGGGTTCGACATAGGCACCGGCGGCGAGATCGCCTTGGCCGCGTTTGCCACCGGCAACCAATTGCCCACCGGATTCTGACTTTGCGCGCTCGATCACACCCATGATCCTTTGTGCTGCACCTTCGTGGATGACTGGTCCAATAATCGTGGAGGGGGATAGAGGATCACCCATGGGAAATGCCTTGGCTTGTGCGGCAATCCGTTCAACGAGTTCGTCGAAGATGGTCGTGTGGGCATAGACCCTTGTGGGCAATACACAGCCTTGGCCCGACAGTGGGATCAGCGAGCAGGTCGCTGCCATCTGGGCAGCCGTGTCTAGATCAGCATCGGCGAAGACCAGATTTGCGGATTTACCGCCGAGCTCCAATGCGACTGGCTTAAGATGTTCGGAGGCCGTGTGCATCACCGACCGTGCGACACTGTCGCCCCCGGTGAAGCTAACTTTTCCGATCGCAGGATGGGCAACGAGCGCTTCACCCGCCGCCGCGTCGCCGGGTACGACGTTAAGAGCGCCTTCGGGAATGCCGGCTTCCAGTGCGAGTTCCCCAAAACGGATTGCAACGAACGGGGTCTGGGTCGGCGGCTTGAGCACCACAGCGTTGCCAGCGGCGAGCGCGAGGACCACCGTCATGCTGATGGCGACCAATGGACCGTTCCAAGGAATGATGACGCCGATGACGCCAATTGGTTCATGCTTTGCATAGGCCAGTCCAAGCGCGCCAATCGGTTCGCTGACCGTTCCTTCAATCTTATCAGCCCAACCCGCATAATAGCGGATCCACGACAGGGCGAGGGCTGTGCCGCTCGTCGTCACAGGGGTTCCGACTTCAACCGCCGCCATGCGGACCAGTTCGTCACTGTGACGTTCGACAAGGTCGGCAAGACGAAGCAATGCGTCCCGTCGACCCGCGCCGCCCATGTCATACCATGCCCGTTGCCCGACAATCGCGGCACTGGCCGCGGCATCAATTTCGGCTGGTCCACAGATGGGCACCACGGCCTGCACCTTGCCGGTCGCCGGATTGATGTGGTCGCGTGTGCCTAGACTGGTGGTCGCCGGGCGATGACGACCTATCAGTGGGCGATTGTTCGAAAGCCGTTCATCCATATTACATCAACCCTTGGTGAAGCCGCCATCAACGAGAAGCTCTGCTCCTGTTATATAGCTGGCGGCGTCGCTGGCCAGAAACAGGACAGCACGCGCCATTTCAATCGGCTGAGCAATTCGGCCCAGCACTTGGCGTCCAGGAATGAGTGCAGGGCCTTCGATTTTTGGGCCGCCTTCGGTCGCCATGGCGCGCATCTTGTCCGGGCCTGGTGTCGCCATTCCGCCCGGGAGCACTGAATTGACGCGAATGCCATCGCGCGCGAACTCGACCGCCGACAGACGGGTGATCGCGTCGATCCCCGCCTTTGCGGAATCATAGTGCATATTGGGATAGATGGTCGGGTGCTGTGCACTCATGGACGAAATATTGACGATGGAGCCACCGCCGCGGTTGCGCATCTGCGTAACTGCTGCGCGCAGGCACAGGAACGTCCCGCGCGTACATACCGCATGCATCAAATCCCATTCTGTCACCGGCATGTCCATGGTGTTGGCCTTGTTCCGGTAGGCGGCATTGTTCACGAGAACATCTACTCCGCCAAACTGTTGGGCGGCGGCCGCAAAGCCGGCCTCGACAGCCGCCTCGTCTGATACATCCATGGCCAGCCCGAGGACAGGCCCTTGAGCGGCCAGTTCCTCTGCGGTTGCACGTGCGGCATCCCCATTAACGTCGGTCAAAACCACCGATGCGCCGACATCGAGGAACAGCGATGCAATCTCCCTGCCCAAGCCCTGTGCCGCACCCGTGATCAGTGCGACTTTGCCGTCCAGTGAAAAGGGCGCGAGCGCGCCAGCAACTATGGTCATTATCGTCTTCCTTTAATTCCAGCGCAGATGCAGTTCATCAAATCCGGGAACGGATCCGCAATGTTCTTTATTCACTTTGCCCGGGTCGAGACTGATCTCGGGAAGGCGGCCCACAAATTCTTCCAGAAAGACCTGGATTTCCGCACGCGCCAGACCAGCGCCGATGCATTTGTGCGGGCCGTTGCCAAAGGTGTTGTGATCCATGGGGCCAATACCGCGATCGAGCTTTACCTCGAAGGGATCGGCGTAGAGCCGCTCATCCAGCCCTGACAGGCTGTTGGGAACCATGATCATCTCATCCTTTTTGAACAGGACACCCTTATACTCAAAATCACGGGTCAAAATTCGGCCGGTATTCGACAAGCCAAATCGACGAATAAACTCCTCACAGGCGGCCGGAATGATGCTCTTATCCTCACGCAGCCGTTGCTGAAATTCGGGGTTCTGCGTGAGATAATGCACAATATACCCCAAGATGGAGGCCACAGTATCCAATCCCCCGACAAAAAGCAGCATGGCCATGGACAGCGTTTCTTCGTCGCTTTCAAAGCGAGGGTTGTGCCGCCATCCGGCGACCCGCGTCAGCAGATCCTGACCATCGCCGCCCTCTCGTTCATCGATGACGGTTGTTAGATACTCGCGCACGCGGAACATTGCGGCCTTGCGCTCATCGACCGAATAGCTGGACATGATTGCGATGCCCCATTCGACAAATTCGTCGCGCCGCTCAATGGGCAGGTCAACCATCCGCAAAAACATGGTGACAGGCATGATCCGGGCAAAGGCCGACATGAATTCGCAATGCCCGGCGGGCCGCAGATTTTCGGTCAGCTCGATCGTCATTGCGCGGGCATCCTCACGCATCCGCGCAATGGCTGACGGCACAAATGCGGGGTTGAGCACCGCCCGATAGCGTGCGTGATTGGGTGGATCTACCGCCAGTGGCACAGGCTTATAGGCCATCAGCTGGCGCGGGATCATGAACTCTTCGTGGCTGAAGATCTCGTAATTATTCTGAACGAAACGCACGTCTTCGGCACGGGTGACGAGCCAATGGCCACCGTAACGTGGCGACCAGATGATGTCCGGCCCATCATGGAGGCGCTTCATTGCGCGATAAACGCCCAGTTCCGCCAAGCCTGTGGGGTTCACATAATCAAAATCTGTGACCAGCTCGTCCGGAACATGGCTTGGCTTTGCTGTGAGGCCCATATCGGCGCCTGACATAGTCTCTCTCCTGCTCTGATTATCTCTGGCGAGAGGATGGCGTTGTTTCTGATATATGTCTAATGCATTGAATATCATCATTTCATGAGTTTAAGGCATTGCTTACTATTCGACGAATGCAGCAGCTTTTGGCCGTCGCGCAGGAACGAAATTTCACGCGGGCGGCAGATATGCTTGGCATGACCCAGCCAGCACTCAGCAGGGCCATAGCGGCGTTAGAAGCGGACGCTGGATTGACGCTATTTGAGCGATTTTCCACTGGGGTCTTACCAACCGCTGCAGGCGAGGAACTCATTCACGAGGCCCGCCGCATTCTTGGCTCGGTCGCTTTGGTCGAACATAATGTCCGCCAGCGCGGGGGCGGAGACATTGGCAAGGTGGACTTTGCAATGGGGCCTTTGGCCGCCAGTTGCATGTTAAAGCGCATTTTGGCCGACACGATCACAGTCGCGCCTCGGCTTAGGGTCTCAGCCGTAATTCGTGAAACCTCCGCCATTGTGGAAGGCGTTATGGAGGGGGTTTTCGACTTTGGTATCTGTAGCGCCAATACCTTGAAGCATGAAGCTGGCTTAGATGTGATGCCATTGGCCAGATTTCCGATGGGCATGTTTGTTAGGACTGGCCATCCATTGCTGTCGCTCAACCGCGATATCAATTGGGAGGATCTAGATGCTTATCCTCGGATAACGGGGCGCTATCCGCATAAAGGGCGGCTGGACACCCGGCGCCCTTTCGGGCCACTTGATACGACGGTCGAATGCAATGATTTTGAAGTTTTGCGCGCGACGACTGCAGCAACCGACGCGATCTGGTTGACGGCAATCGCAACAGTGGAGGGGGAGGAGATTGGCGGTGCGCTGGTTTCACTCAATCCTAGGCCATTTCACGATCTAGCGGCCGCCGAAATTGTGCTTGTCCGTCAAACCGACCGGCTTCTCGACCCCGCTGCGGAACGAGTTATGCGGCTGATTATGTCGATGACGGCGAACTTTTAGCTGCCCGCTTGCGGTGTTGTGGCCTTGGTCGCTCAGGCAGGGCCGCTTCCTTCCATCGAGACCAAATTTCATCTATAATATCTATACAATAAAATGTCGCATTAGGTATTGGGGAGGCCAAGGCAGCGTTTCGCATCAACAGGCCTGCATCTGGCTTTTTAGAGCGATTTGATTGGATTTGTGGAAGGGATAACAGGCATGAGCCTTCGAACAAGAGCAGCGATCGCGGCGGGCAATGGTGATCCTCTAATAATCGATGAGATAGAAGTTCGGCCTCCAGCCGAAGGCGAAGTTCTTGTCGAAATGAAGGCATCCGGCCTTTGTCACACCGACTTATCGGCGATGGAAGGCAAGTTTCCGGTCAAGCTTCCTGCTGTCCTCGGCCATGAAGGGGCTGGTCTGGTTGTGGACTGCGGGCCGGGTGTCACTGCAGTTGCGCCGGGGGATGCGGTTATTCTGAATAATACGGCGCATTGCGGCCATTGCGCGCCCTGCCTGTCGCAAAAGACGGGCTATTGTGAGTCCATGGCCATGGATGCACGCTTGCCGTCGCCCTTCACCTGGCGGGGAGAGCCTCTGGCGCGGATGGGCCCAGCGGCCAGCTTTGCTGCGCATACGATTATTGATCAGGGGCGTCTCACCCGTTTTGATCCCGCCATTGCCTATGACACGGCATCGCTTGTGCCCTGCGGTGTCATGACGGGATATGGCGCAGTCACCAATGTCGCCAAGGTTGAGCCGGGCAGCAAAGTGTTGGTCTTTGGCATGGGATCAATTGGCCTCAATGTTCTTCAGGCCTGCAAATTGGCAGGTGCCTCTGCGATTATCGCCTTGGATACCAATCCCGCGAAAGAAGCTGTGGCGCGAGAATTTGGGGCCACTCATTTCCTCAATCCTGCGCAAGCGGGTGATGTGCCCTTGGATAAGCAGGTGAAAGGCCTGCTTGGAGGCTGGGCCGATTACGCCTTTGATTGTGTTGGGCATCCCGCGATTGTGAAGCAGGCGGTAGGTCTGGTGAACCCCTATTGGGGCGTCATGGTCGCGGTTGGGATCGCCCCGGTGGGCGAAGCGATTAGCCTGCCTGCATCGACCTTTTATTATGGGCGGTCGATCCGCGGGACGTTTATTGGCGATTGTAATCCCATCACGGATACGCCGAAGATCCTCAACTGGTATCAGGCCGGTGAGTTGGAGATAGATCGTCTCATTACTCACCGGATTTCGCTGGAGGAGATTAACTCTGGCTTCGACCTGATGAAATCCGGCAAGGCGATCCGCACGGTCGTGATTTTCTAGAGGCCAGACACAAAAAGGCCCGCGAAGCGCCCTAGGGTGCGTCGCGGGCCGTCTCTAATTGGTCAGCGTAAGACTAACCGATCAGCACTGTTTTCGTGCTGACAAACTCCATAATGCCTTCACGGCCGCCTTCGCGGCCAAAGCCGGAAATGCCAACGCCGCCAAATGGCGCGCCTACATGCATATTGCCCGTGCCATTAATGCCAACCGTGCCGGAATGCAGATCCCGCGCAAGGCGGCGGGCCCGGCGCATATCGGATGTTTGCACATAGTTGGTCAGGCCATAAGCGGTGCTATTGGCGATTTCGACCGCTTGTTCTTCGGTATCAAAGGGAATGATCGATAATACGGGGCCGAAGACTTCATTCTGGGCCAGGCTGCTATTGGGGTCGACATCGGCAAAGATCGTCGTGTCGACGAAAAAGCCATTGGATAACTCCCCACCGGGGCGGCCGCCGCCCAGCACCAATCGACCGGCCTTCTCGGCCTTAGCTTTGTCAATGACGCCGCTCACGCGCTGCAGCGCGGCATCATTGACCAGTGGCCCGGCAAAGGTTGTTGGATCAAGCGGATCGCCAGTGATGTACTGAGAAACGACAGCTGTCACGCCTTCCACTACCGTATCATAAACGCCCCGCTGAACCAGCAAGCGGGTTGGCAAGGCGCAGCCCTGACCCGAATTGACCAGCGAGAATGTTGCGGAAAAGGGGATGGCCTCGGCCAGATTGGCGTCGTCAAAGACCAGATTAGCGCCCTTTCCGCCCAGTTCAAACAGCACAGGGACAAGATTGGTCGCCGCGGATTGCATGATCCGGGTCGCTGTCGCCGGGCCGCCTGTAAAGCTGATCTTGTTGATGCCCGGATGGGCAGAAATGGCGGCGCCCGTTTCTGGTCCGCCAATCACCAAATTGAGCACGCCATCGGGCAGGCCGGCTTCGCGCGCCAGTTCCAAAAAGCGCAGCGAGGTGAAGGGCGTGAATTCCGCCGGCTTCAGTACCACGGTATTCCCGGCCGCGAGAGCAGGCGGGATCTTCATCGCCAGTGAGAGCAGAGGCGCATTCCAAGTGATGATGATGCCAACAACACCAAAGGGTTCGGGGATGGTATAGACAAAGGCATCGTTTCGAGGTGTATCGACCACCAACCCGTCCAGCTTATCGGCCCAGCCCGCATAATAGCGCGTCCATTCGGCAGCGATGCCTGGAAAACGGGTCGCGCCAAAACCAATGGTGACGCCATTTTCAAGCGTGGAGATGGTTGCAAGCTCTTCTGTATTTTTGATCAGCAACTCGGCCAGCTTTTCGAGAATTTCGCGGCGGCGAGGTCCCGGTGTGTCGCGCCATCCCGGAGCCGCGGCACGGGCGGCCGCAACGGCGGCGTCAACTGCATCGGTGCCAGATAGGGGGATGCTCGCTTGCGCCTGTCCGGTTGCAGGGTTGATATGGTCAAAGGAGCCAACAGTGCCCGCGCTATAGCGTTCGCCGCCAATCAGCGACGCCGCCGCAGGAAGAATGGCCGCTGCCTTTTTATGTCGTTCGATCAATGTCATGATGCAAAAACCCTTTTGTCAGTCGCGTCGTCAAAAAACCAAAACCCGTATCGGGTGTTTATCGTGCGTTGGCCTCGATCATCTCGGCCAATCGCCAGGCGGCCGCCATGGCCGGGGCATTGGTGTTGCCTGCTGGAATCTCTCGGAAGATGGAGCAGTCAACAATGCGCAACGATTGCACCCCGCGCACCCTTAATTGGCTGTCGATAACGTCCGTGCTGTCCGACCCCATCGCGGCTGTCCCAACGGCATGATAGCCAGAATGGCCGTTACTTTTGTAAAGTGCCAGAATCTCGGCATCGCTTTGCGCCCAAGACGTTTTGTCCGTCTCCCCCACAACATGGGGCTTCAGCGCTTCCTGTTCCATGATGCGGCGAATGGCGCGCGTGCCAGCGATGCTGGTTGCCCGGTCAATCTCTGCGTCCAGATAGGCAGGGCGGATCATTAAGGGGGCCGTTGGATCGGCCGATGAAACCAAGGCGCTGCCTTCGCTTTCTGGGCGCAGCATATAGGAATAGCATTGCATGCCCGGCTCTTTTTCGAATGCGAGGCCCGCCGTGCTGGTGTCCAATGAATAGGGGTTGAACATAATCTGCGTATCAGGCCGCTTCGCCTTTGGGTGTGCGCGAACAAAGGCAATGGCCTCTGCAGCGCCGCGCGCCATTGGGCCTTTGCCGCGCACCAGATAGTTGATCATATTGCCGAGGAGGCGCGCGCCACCATATTCTCGATTGTCGCTATACGTCCAGTCGCGAAGGCGGAAGTTTAGTGAGAGCGTCAGATGTTCGCGCATCCGCCGCCCGACATTGGGGCTGTGGGAGATCGTCTCAATGCCTGCGGCTTTCAGCACCTCATGGTCGCCAATGCCGGAATGTTGCAGGATCTTTGGAGAGATGAGCGCCCCGGCGCACAGGATGATTTCCCGCCCGGCATAGAGATGAAGGGTCTGGCCATCGGAGGAGCAGATGACCCCAGTCGCACGCCCTTGATCGATGATCACCTTATGAACGCGGGTGCTGGTCTGGATTGTCAGATTGGAACGGCCGCGCGCTTGATCTAGCAAGGATCGGGCAGAGCTGATCCGCCGACCAGAGGCGTCGATATTCCACTGCGCATACCCAATGCCTTCCAGCTCTGGCCCATTTTGGTCATCCTTCACGCGTAGTTGCAGGCTGCTGCCCGCTTTGATGAATGCTTCCGACAAGGCCGTGCGGTTCGGGTTTGTGGTGATCCCAACCGGGCCGCCAGCGCCGCGATAGTCACTCGCCCCCATTTGGTGATCTTCAAGCGCCTTCAGGCAGGGGAGCATCTCCGACCAGCCCCAGCCGGGGTTGCCGGCCGCTTCTATCTGATCATAATCCT
>JBBATU010000066.1:0-8844 GCA_040398565.1 Chakrabartia sp. | reverse complement strand
CCCTAAAGACAAAGCACGGCTCAATTCTTCGTCCCAATCTTCAAGCGATTGGCCGGGTAGGGCATAGATAAGGTCAAAGCTCACCCGATTAAAATGACGTTGGGCAATCGTAAGTGCATCCTGCCCTTCTGCCACATCATGCGCGCGGCCGAGCAAACGTAGGCTTTCGTCTTTCAGCGATTGCAGCCCAAGCGAGACCCTGTTGATCCCGGCTGCTGCAAGATCGGCAAAACGGGCCGCCTCGACCGAGGAGGGATTGGCCTCCAGCGTGATTTCAATGTCGGGCGCAAAGCCCCAATGCCGCTCTGCCTCAGTTAACAACGTCTCCACGAGCGCCGGGGGCATGAGAGAGGGCGTGCCGCCGCCGAAGAAGATGGAGGTCAGCGGCCGACCACCCGTTAGGGCAGCCTCATAGGCCATGTCAGCCCAGAGCGCGTGCTGCCACTGGGCCATGTCGATGCCCTCGCGGACATGGCTGTTAAAGTCACAATAGGGGCATTTGGAGACGCAGAACGGCCAGTGGATGTAAAGGGCCAGAGGGGTGGTCATCCCAAAATCAGAAAACAGCCGCAACAAGCTTGCGGAACGCATCGGCCCGGTGGCTGATTGCGTGTTTTTCGGCAGGGTCGATTTCAGCGAAGCTCTGCGCGCCACCCTGGGGTACGAAGACGGGGTCATAGCCAAAGCCAAGCGCGCCGCGCGGTGGCCAAGCCAAATGCCCTTCTGCACGGCCTTCAAACACCTCTTCATGGCCATCGGGCCAGACCAGCGCCAGTGTGCAGACAAAGGCGGCGGTGCGATCCACATCGGGGCCTTGTTCGGCCAGCAGGCCTTCCACCTTACCCATGGCCATATACCAGTCGCGGCCTTCTGGGCCTTCAAACCATTGACGTTCGGCCCAATCCGCGGTGTAGACGCCAGGCCTTCCGCCCAGCGCCCGGACCTCTAGCCCGCTATCATCAGACAGGGCTGGAAGGCCGGACAGGGCAGAGGCATGCGCCTTGATCAGCGCATTTTCGGCAAAGGTTGTTCCGGTTTCTTCCGGCTCTGGCAGGCCAAGCTCCCCCGCGGACACAGGCTCAATGCCATAAGGGGCAAGGAGGTCGCGAATTTCGCGCACCTTGCCCTGATTATGGCTGGCAATAACGAGACGGCCGGGGGACAGCTTGCGCGCCATGATCAGCGGCCAACCGCCTGAAGCTGAGCGTCAAAGATCTTGGTGCAGCCGATGCGTGCCAGACGCAGCAGGCGGAGCAGGGCTTCTTCGTCATAGGTTTCACCCTCTGCCGTTGCCTGTGCCTCGGCAATATTGCCGTTCGACAATAGGACGAAATTGGCGTCAGCCCCCGCATTTGAATCTTCATCATAATCAAGATCCAGCACGGGCGTGCCCTTGAAAATGCCACAGCTGATGGCGGCAACCTGTTGCTCAATGGGATCAGTGGTCAGCAAGCCTTGGGCCATCAGCTTATCCACGGCCAGTCGAAGCGCGACCCATGCGCCAGAGATAGAGGCTGTGCGCGTGCCGCCATCGGCCTGAATCACGTCGCAATCAATTGTGATCTGGCGTTCGCCCAAAGCCTTCATGTTCACGACCGCGCGCAATGAGCGGCCGATGAGACGTTGAATTTCCTGCGTGCGGCCAGATTGCTTGCCTTTTGCCGCTTCCCGGCTGCTGCGGGTGTGGGTTGCGCGGGGCAGCATGCCATATTCCGCCGTGACCCAACCTTCACCCTTGCCGCGCAGAAACGGCGGGACACGCTCTTCAACGCTGGCGGTTACCAAAACGCGCGTGTGGCCAAAGCTGACAAGGACAGAGCCTTCGGCATGTTTGGTGAAATTTGGCTCAATCGTGATTTCGCGCATTTGGTATGGAGCGCGGCCGGATGGGCGCATGGATAAGGTCCTTTTTGTGAATGTGAAAAATCCCTAGCGGCCCGAGGGGCGGGATGCCAGCCCCTTTGCCGCGTCGGGTGCGAAGCAGCCCCTTGCGGAAGGGGGGGTAAGGCCCCTAAGTCAAAGGCATGACAACGCCCGTTCACGAACTGACTGACCGTGCACGCGATGTGTTTCGGGTTGTTGTTGAATCCTATCTTGGGTCTGGCGCGCCCATTGGATCGCGCACCATTTCAAAATTGGGGGCGATGAACCTGTCCCCGGCGTCGATCCGCAATGTGATGCAGGATTTGGAAGAGCTTGGCTTGCTCGCGGCCCCGCACACATCGGCGGGTCGTATGCCGACCGAATTGGGCCTACGCCTTTTTGTCGATGGCATGATGCAGGCAGCAGAACCAACGGCCGATGAACGCGCCGTGATTGAGGGGCGGATTTCCAAAGGCGGACCCATTGAAGACGCGCTGGCCGCAGCAACGGCTGCGCTTTCGGGCCTGTCGCAATGCGCCGGAATTGTTCTTGTGCCCAAGAAGGAGCCACGCCTTCGGCAGTTTACCTTTGTTCCCCTCAGCCCGTCTCAGGCGCTGGCTGTACTTGTGGGGGACGATGGATCGGTTGAAAATCGCGTTGTTGATCTGCCCGCAGGCCTGCCTGTTACCGCCTTGGTGGACGCGGGCAATTTCATGTCCAGCCGAATGGCGGGGATGACGCTGGCAGAAGCCGCAGTTGCTCTGGCACGGGACATTGATCGGGAACGTGCAGCACTGGATCAAGCAGCGCAGCAATTGGTGGAAAAGGGGATTGCCATCCTCAGCCAAGACAGCGCCCAGCGTCCGGTGCTGATCGTGCGCGGAACGGCGCATTTGATTGATGATGCAGCGGCTGCCGATCTGGATCGGGTGCGGCATCTGCTCGATGAAATTGAAGGAAAGCAGGATATTGCCCGCCTGCTTGAAAATGCGCGCGACGGCGCTTCAACCAAAGTTTTTATTGGTGCTGAGAATAAGCTGTTTGCACTTTCCGGCTCGTCGGTGATAGCGGCTCCCTATCATGGGCGGGACGGTCGTGTGGTGGGTGTGATCGGTGTTATAGGGCCCACGCGCTTGAATTACGCCCGCGTCGTCCCCATGGTAGATTTCACAGCACAAACCCTCACGAGATTGATGACCTGATGAGCAACGAAGAGTTGAACAAAGACACGTCGGCCGATGATCTGGCCCAGACCGCAGCAGAGGGCAGTGACCCGCTGGGCGCTTTGCTTGGGGAGCTGGAAGAGGCGCGTCAGCAAGTCCTTTACGCGCAGGCAGAGACGCAGAACGTCCGTCGTCGTTTGGAAAAGGATGCGCAAGACGCGCGCGCTTATGCTGCCACGTCTTTCGCGCGTGATATTCTCTCGGTTGCGGACAATCTGTCCCGCGCGCTGGATGCTATTCCGGAAGCCATGCGGGGTGATGAAGCCAACAGGCCCCTGATCACCGGTCTTGAGGCCACGCAGCGTGAACTCATGGCTGTTTTTGAACGCAATGGCATTACGCGGATTGCCGCCATTGGGCTTCCACTCGATCCGAACCAGCATCAGGCCATGGTCGAAATCCCGAGTGACGCCGAACCCGGCACCGTCATTCAGGAAATGCAGCCGGGATATATGATTAAGGATCGTCTGCTGCGCCCTGCAATGGTGGGCGTCGCCAAGAAATCGGATTAAAAGAGGGGCGGCACCGGGCCGCCCTCATCACGTCATGTCTTGGGCCGGGTTGCCACAAGGCCGATGGACTTCATGGTCATCACCGGCACATTATCCTGATTAAAGACGGTCAAATCAGAATGGATGCTGCCCATTTCCGGGCGGGAGCGCGATGGGCGGACATCTGTCAGCTCGGTTTCGACACGCAAGGTGTCGCCTGGGTAAACGGGTTTCAACCAGCGCAATTCATCCAGCCCGGGAGAGCCAAGGCCTGCCTGCTTCTCCTTCGTCAGATTTTCGACCAGCATCGCCATAGTCATGGAGGCAGTATGCCAGCCGCTGGCGGATAGACGGCCAAAATGCGTTTTGGCCGCTGCCTCATCATCCAGATGAAATGGCTGTGGATCATATTTACTTGCAAAATCAATAACTTCGTCGCGTGTTACGCGATAGTTTCCAAAGCTGGCTTTCTGGCCAATTTTCATATCTTCTAGATAGAGCATGCGTCTCTCCTCACCGCGCCCATCTTTACGCAAACGGAAAGGGAAAGGGGAAGGGGAAATCGTCAGGCCGCAGGCTCTGTCCAATTTCCCCCAATTCTTTAGTGGCCGACCGAAAGCCGCGCAAAGAGCGTGTAGCCCCAAGGGTTTTTGCCATAGGCCGCATCAAGCGCCGCGGGCTTTACATAGGCTGAGGCACTGCCCCCCAGCGCAAGCTCAAACGGCCCCGCAAGCGGCATGCGATAGGCGTAGCCCGCCTGAAACTTGCTCACCCGAAAGGGTTGGTCATGCAATGGCGCATCATGATCTGGAAAAAGCTCATCATTGCGGACATTTTCAAACCGACCGAACAATGTGTTGTGGTCGTCCAAATCCCAATTGGCCTCGGCAATCCAGGCGGTCAGTGTATCGCCGGGCACCCGATCCTTCGCGGCAAAGGCCAGCATCGCGGCAAGCCCCTTGCCATTGGCATAATGGACGCTGGCTGTGGTGCGCCGCTCATCTTCATCGGCGTGGCTGGCTTCAGGCTGCTTCAACTGGCCATGGCTTAGCTGAAGCGCCCATTGGGGGGACGGGGTTAGGGTCGCCCGAACAGACCAGCTGTCAAAGCGCGGCTTTTCAATATTCCACCGACGCTCATCCGCCTCTTGCCCGGTGAACAGGGATGTTTCCAACTGAACCTTTGGGGAGAAAAAGCCCGCCGTTGCCACGCCATAGGTGATGTGGGTGGAATCGAACCAATGGTGGGTGATGGGCGGTTCTGGATTATAGGCAGAAGATCCGCGGTGCATGAAGGCGCTGGGGCCAAGCGCTGGCTCCCCAACGGGCCCGCCATAGAAAAAGACGCCGCTTGTCTCGCTCAAGTTAACATCAACACGGCCCGCCAATTCCATGAAGAGATCATGGGGGTGCTGCCGATCCACCAAGGGCTCACCGCCTGCTGCTTCTCCACTGGCGAATAAATTGGGATAGCCCCGATTACGCATCAGCGGTTCAAGGCTGAACATGGATCGCAATTGGATACGGCCCCAATTGCTCTCTTTGCTCGCAGACAGCATCGCCATGGACGTCGCATAGATTTTATCATCGCCGCGCGGGCCATCATGGTTGGTATATTGGGTGGACACAGCGCCATGGGCCATCACCATCCAATCCCCGGCGGAAATATGGATACCGTGCATGGCCCCTTCATTGCCGGGCAAACGCGCCGTGCCCGATCCTTCAGCAAAGGCGGGCATGGAGCCGTGTTGCATGGAGGGCATTTCTGGGCCGCTCATCTCATGGCCCATATGGCTATGGTCCATATGCTGGGTATCTGTCGTCTGCGCCAGAGCGGGCGCGGCAAGCCAAAAAGTCGACAGGAGGATGAGGAGTTTAGGGCGCATCGCCAGAGGTTAGCCCCCTTGCCGGAGGGCGTCCATCAGACATTAAAGCGGAACAGCATGATGTCGCCATCATGGACCACATAATCCTTACCTTCAGAGCGCCATTTGCCCGCTTCGCGCGCACCGGCTTCTCCGCCATGGTCGACATAGTCTTGATAGCCCATGGTTTCGGCGCGGATGAAGCCCTTTTCAAAATCCGTGTGGATCGCGCCTGCCGCCTGCGGGGCCTTGGCACCGCGAAAGACGGTCCAGGCCCGTGCTTCTTTCGGACCAACGGTGAAGAAGGTGATCAGGTGCAACAGCTCATAACCCGCACGGATGACACGGGCGAGGCCCGTTTCCGTCAGGCCTAGATCCGCCAGAAATTCGGCACGGTCTTCGGTCGGCATGGTCACAATATCAGCTTCAATCGCGGCGGAAACGACAACGGCCTCTGCACCTTCGGCTTTGGCCTTTTCAAACACGCGCGCAGACAGGGCGTTACCTTGGGCTGCCGCGCCTTCATCCACATTGCAGACATAAAGGACAGGCTTTGACGTCAACAACTGTGCCTGCTGAAACACGCGCTCTTCTTCAACGTCGTTGCGCTCGGTCAGGCGGGCGGGTTTGCCGTCGCGCAACAGGTCCAAAGCACGGCCAAGAACAGTGGCCCCGACTTTGGCTTCCTTATCGCCTTGCGCGGCCTTTTTCTGAAGGTTCGGCACCCGCTTTTCGAGGCTTTCCAGATCGGCCAGCATCAATTCTGTCTCAACGGTATCTGCATCGGAAATGGGATCGATCCTGTTGTCGACATGCTGAATATCATCATCTTCAAAACAGCGCAGGACGTGGACGATGGCATCAACCTCGCGAATATTGGCGAGAAACTGGTTGCCCAGACCTTCGCCCTTGGACGCGCCACGGACCAAGCCTGCAATATCGACAAAGCTCAATTGCGTTTCGATGATCTTTGCGCTGCCGCCAATTTTCGCGATCACATCAAGGCGCGGATCGGGAACGGCGACACTGCCGACATTCGGCTCAATCGTGCAAAAGGGATAATTGGCCGCTTGCGCCGCCTGTGTTTCGGTCAGCGCGTTGAACAGGGTCGATTTGCCGACATTGGGCAGGCCGACGATGCCGCATTTGAAACCCATATTCTCAATCCTTCTGCAATCGCATGGCGACATCATTCATAAAGCGGATATCATCGCCTTTGGCCAGCCAGGGCGCTTCAGCGGCAACGCCACCTAACAACGCCACCAGATCATCCGTCTCAGCCTTTGCGAAGGGGCCGAGCACATAGCCGGTGACTCTGTCCTTATGGCCGGGATGGCCAATGCCGAGGCGCACCCGGCGGAAGTCTTCGCCAATATGCGCGATGGTGGACCGGATGCCATTATGGCCAGCTGCTCCCCCCCCGCGCTTCACCTTCACCCGAAAGGGGTCAAGGTCGAGCTCATCGTAAAAGACAGTCACATCTGCGGGCTGGAGCTTGAAGAAGCGCATCGCCTCCCCAATGCTCCGTCCGCTTTGGTTCATGAAGGTTGCGGGCTTGAGAAGCAGCACCTTATCCGACCCAATACGGCCTTCGCATGTGCTGCCTTGAAAGCGTGTTTTCCAAGGCGAAAAGGCAAAGGCCTCCGCAATCACGTCGGCAACCATGAACCCCACATTGTGGCGGTGCATGGCATATTGCGCGCCGGGATTACCGAGGCCTGCCCAGATTTGCACTGTCGTCTCCCTTGCCTGTCCCCATCCGCATGCGGGCGGGGCAGGGCAGACAGATTACTCTGCGTCCGCCTTGGTCGTATCGCCTTCGGCCGATTTCAGGCCCGACGGGGCAACCAGCGTTGCGATGGTGAAGTCGCGATCCGTAATCGCGCTGCGCGAACCGGCTGGCAGTGTCACATGGCTGATATGGATCGAATCACCAATCTCAAGACCCTTAAGCGAGATCTTGATATCGTCGGGGATCAAGGCTGCATCGCAGACCAGTTCCAGATCATGGCGCACCATGTTGAGCACGGCACCGCGCTTCATGCCCGGCGACGTATCTTCATCGGTGAAGTGCACAGGAACATTCACATGAACTTCGCTATGCTCGCCAATGCGCAGGAAGTCGGCGTGGAGCGGGCGATCATTGACCGGGTGGAAGGCCACATCCTTGGGCAGCGTCCGCACTTGCTTGCCACCGAGTTCGATCATCACAATCGAATTCATAAAATGGCCCGTGTGGAGCGCCTTCAACAACATCTTTTCTTCGATGTGGATGGCGGTGGGTTCTTCGTTATTGCCGTAAATCACGGCGGGTACGCGGCCTGCATTACGCAATGCACGGGAGGCTCCCTTGCCAGCCCGTTCGCGCAAGTCGGCCGACAAGGTCAGCTGATCGCTCATAGTTAATCTCCAATTAAAAAGTCTCTTTTCCCGTCACGCCTCCAGGGATGACCATAACGGAACCGGCGGCGCTTAAGGGAATTGGCCTCAAAAGGCAAGGGAGTACCGCCCGCGATGGCAATTGCGCCTCCCACCGCCCCTCCTTTGCTTGACCGTCTGGGTGCCATCCGCTTAAGGGCCAAGCATGCCAGCGGACACATCTTCCTCTTCTCAGGGCTTGAGCTTTCAGGACCTTATCCTGACCCTTCATGATTATTGGGGCAAGCAGGGCTGCGTTATCTTGCAGCCTTATGACATGCGCGTTGGGGCGGGAACCTTTCACCCCGCAACCACATTGCGCGCGCTGGGGCCAGACAGCTGGAATGCCGCCTATGTGCAGCCGTCGCGCCGCCCGACCGATGGGCGCTATGGGGAAAACCCCAATCGGTTGCAGCATTATTACCAATATCAGGTGATCATGAAGCCCAGCCCTGCCAATTTGCAGGAGCTCTACCTTGGCAGCCTCGATGCCATCGGCATTGATCCCCTGAAGCACGATATCCGCTTTGTTGAGGATGATTGGGAAAGCCCGACTCTGGGCGCATGGGGCCTGGGCTGGGAAGTCTGGTGCGATGGCATGGAAGTGACCCAGTTCACCTATTTCCAGCAGATGGGCGGGTTTGATTGCAAGCCTGTTGCCGGCGAACTCACCTATGGGTTGGAACGGCTGGCCATGTACATCCAGGGCGTCGATAGCGTCTATGACCTGCGCTTTAACACTGCGGGCGTGACCTATGGCGATGTCTTCCACAAGAATGAGGTCGAATTTTCGACCTATAACTTTGAAGTCGCCGATACAGAGGCGCTGTTTCAGGGTTTCAGAAATGCAGAGGCAGAGTGCAAGCGCTGCATCGACGCGGGCGTGCCCTTAGCGGCCTATGATCAGGCAATCGAGGCGAGCCATTTGTTCAACCTGTTGCAAGCGCGTGGCGTGATCAGCGTGCAAGAACGTGCATCCTATATG
>JBBATU010000065.1:0-8863 GCA_040398565.1 Chakrabartia sp. | reverse complement strand
CGTCTGAACTTGGGTCAGACGACCAAGGACAGTAAGCTTCAGTATGAAGGCGTCGTTGGTATGATTGAGAGCGGCGCAGCTGCTCCTGCCGACGCGCCAAAGCTGAATTTTGCGGCGGGTCAGCTTGCCTATCAGGCCTCAAATTTTGAGGCCTCCAAGCGGTTCATCACTGAAGCAATCCGACTTGGTGTTGATGATGTGAATGCCCGACTTTTGGTTGCAGAGGCCAATTTCAAGACAAACACGACCGCAGAAGGGTTGAACGCTCTTCGGGCCGCCATTGATGCCGAAACAGCCGCGGGACGGAAAGCTCCGGTTGAATGGTATAGCCGTGGGGCAGGCATGGCGTATCGCGCAAAGTTAAATGCAGAGACCGCGCAATGGACGCGGCTGCAGGTTTCTGCCTATCCGACGCCGGAAAATTGGCGCAGCGCGCTTGTCATTTACCGCGATGGTAACAAGCTCGACAATCAGGCGCTCTTGGATCTGTTTCGCCTCATGCACGACACAAAGGCGCTTGCCGGGGAACGTGACTTTTTTGAATATGCTTCGTTGGCGACACTAGTTGCGCTGCCGGGTGAAGCACAAAGCGTCATTGAAGAAGGTTTCGCGTCCGGTGCTGTCAACAAGACGAGCCGTGCAGTCAATGAGCGTCTGGTGGATGCCAAGGCACGCATTCCTGCTGACAAGGCTTCTGTCAACACGGATGAGAAGCGCTCGGCCGCGGCTGCAGATGGTCGTTTGGCTGCGAACACAGGCAGCGCGTTTCTTGCCTATGGCGATTATGCCAAGGCGATTGATCTCTTCCGCCTCGCCCAGAAAAAGGGTGGCATCGATGCAGATACCATCCAGATGCGCCTTGGTATTGCCTTGGCCCGTCTTGGCCAGAAAGATGCCGCTCGGGACGCTTTCAAAGCTGTGGCAGGCGCTGAGCGTAAGGAAATAGCGAATTTCTGGTTGTTATGGCTTGATCAAAAGGCCTGATGGGCCCTTTCCAGATCTGAAAAGGGGTCCTGGCCGCTATGGCTGGGGCCCTTTATTTTTGTCCGACAGGAACGCCCGGAACATTTTTTGACGTCCGGATTGTCAGAGAAGTTTTGACCCCAGCAACATGGGGAGCCGTCGTCAGCGATGTGGTCAGAAACTCTTGAAATTCCTGCAAATCGCGGGCGACAATCTTCAAAATAAAATCAATTTCACCATTCAGCATGTGGCACTCACGCACGGGCGCAAGCTTTGCGACATGGTCTTCAAATTCTCTCAAGTCAGATTCGGCCTGGCTTTTGAGGCTAACCATTGCAAAGACCGTAATCGTATAGCCAAGGCGCATCGGGTTTAGCTGCGCGTGATAGCCTTCAATCACCCCATCTTCTTCCAGCGTGCGGACGCGGCGTAAGCAGGGCGGGGCCGTTAACCCGACCCGACCGGCAAGCTCGACATTTGTCATTCTGCCGTCATTTTGAAGTTCTGCCAAAATGTGCAAATCGATTGAATCGAAACGGTTGTGCGGCATTAAGATATTTCCGTTCTAAATATACACTTTCTGTATAATAATGTTTCATTGCTTTGCAATTGAGAATGGGGTTCTTCAACTGTGAGGGACAGCATTTTTTTGAGCTATAAGGAAGGTTCTTGCGCCAAGGCTAAAGGGTCCGCTATCGCCGCTGAACCGCTGGTGGGGCCTGTAGCTCAAGGGTAGAGCAGGCCGCTCATAACGGCTCGGTTGCGGGTTCGAATCCTGCCGGGCCCACCAAAAGACTTGCGGTTGCCGCAAGGACGGTTATGGCGACGTGTGTCGGGGAGTAGCGCAGCCTGGTAGCGCATCTGCTTTGGGAGCAGAGGGTCGCAGGTTCGAATCCTGTCTCCCCGACCATTTTTTCTCCGCCAGTCGCCCCGGATGTTGCACAGGGTCTATGCGGCCGACAGGATTGGCGCGGGTGTAAGGGGATCCGAAACTTCGTTCATAGGTACATCAATTACCATGTTGAGGCCTGTTACCGTCCATTTTGTGATGAGGGTTCCACGCATCTGTTCCTCGACAGAGCTACGGATGACTGTCCAACCAAAGCCGGCTCTATCCGGCTCCTTTGTGGCGGGACCATCCCATTCTTGCCCTGTAAAGCACAGCTTCTCCTTCGGGCCGGGCGTGCGTGACCAACTGATTTGAACTCGACCATTTGAGGCTGTCAGCGCACCATATTTCACGGCGTTTGTTAGCATTTCATGCAAGATGAGGGCAAATGCCTGAGCGGCTGCTGGTTTCAGAATGACATCCGGCCCGCTGACGGTGAACCGCTGTTTGCCGGGCGAAGCATCTTCATCTGTTTCAAATGGCGATAGCTCATCATGGATGAGGCGGGCCAACATCACGCCATCTCATTTACTCTCAGCAAGCAGACTATGGGTCCGGGCTAGGCTTTGAATACGCCCTGTGATCCGTCTCCGATATGCCTTCATGTTGGTTGCTTCTGTCAGTTGGATAATGGCCTGCACGACGGCGAGAACATTTTTTGATCGATGGTCGACCTCTCGCGATAAAAGGCGTTCTCGCGCTTCGGCGCGCTTGCGCTCGGTAATGTCGATAAAGGCTGCGACCGCCCCACGGACCTGGCCCGCTGGATTGAACAAGGGGCTGGCATTGCCCAATAGATGGATCGTTTGGCCATCTTGGAATAGGATTCGTTCTTCAAAATTGCGGACTATTTCGCCCCGCGCGGCCCGTTGCACGGGGAGATCGCTCTCGTGCAATTCTCTGCCTTCTGAATTGTAAACCTTGTAATTTCTGACTTGAGCGTTGGAGACGCGCGCTCCACTCCATCTGGCCCTGTCATCCGAAGGATGTCCGCGGAAAAGCGGTTGCCAATGATATTGGCACAATCAGGGTCTTGGGCCATCCAAATGACCGATGGAACAGCATCCAGAACAGTCTCCAGTTCATTCGCCCTGAGTTGAGCCCGCTCCTCGGCCGTTTTTGCGGCGGTTACATCTTGGACGATGGCCAAGTAAAAAAGTGGGTTCTGGAGCGCATCATGGACCAGAGTGACGCTCATATCCACCCACACAGGGCCACGCTTGGGATCGGTGTAGCTTTTCTCAACCCGAAAATGGCCCTGACCGGAATTCAACAATACGCCAAATTCACTCTTGGCTGTCTCCCAGCTAGGGCTGTTTGCTAATTCTATCCAATTCTGCCCGATAAGCTGGTCACTTGGCCTGCCTGTCACATCGCAAAAACGGTCATTCACCTCTAAGAATGTCCCCTTGAGGGACAAGCGGGCCACTCCGACGCCCGCCTGTTCGAAAACGGCGCGATAGATATGCTCTGCCTCAATCAATCGGCGTTCAAGTTTGGATCGTTCCGTTATGTCGACCACGGCCCCAGTTACAAATGCTGAGGCACCCGTTGAGTGTTCAACGCAGCGACCACGGACGTTGAGAGTGCGGCTCTGGCCGTCCTTTGACATGACCCGCGTCGTTGTAGAGATTTCCGTGCCATTGCGCGCGCAATCCTCGTAGGTCGTCAGGATGCGCAATTGATCGTCTGGATGCAGCACGGCAATCAAATCTTGCAGGCGTTTTGGTGCATGCTCGGGCAGCGTGCCAAGAAGACGCAACAAGGTATCGTCGCATTCGACCTGATTAGACCCGAATGTCCAACGGAATATGCCTGTGGCGCCCGCCGTCATGGCTTCGCGCAACATCAGATCTCGCCGTTTCAATTCTGCTTGAGACCGAAGCTCATCAACCGCTGCTGCCAGCAGCAGCATCGTCAGGGCTTTTGTGGCCAGGAACTGCTGCACCATCCAGATATGCCCAGACATATGGGCAGACGCCGTTCCGCCAGGCATCCAGATGACGCCCGTTTCGTATAGCGCAATGAAGGAAATTGCGACCAGCATGACGGCTGTTCCCCGAACGCCAAAGGCGATTGCCGTCCAGACAAGAAAGGGAAGCAACTGCCAAGTTGGCCAGCCGCCATTGCTGTTATCCGAAAAGATAAGCGTCGTCGCGATTGCGGTCGCAACAGATATTGCAATAAAATGCACAAATCCTTGGTTGAAAGGGGTGTGTGACGTTCGCCACCATGACAGGATCAGGGGCCCAATTGTCGCGGCCCCAACAAAATGCCCAATAACGCAGGGCACAAACATCAACCACATTTTGTCTAGGCTGATGCCGGAGGAGATTTTGAGGGTGGTCAGCCCGATGGTGGCGACAATGACGGCGTAAGGTAATGCCCCTGCCAGCAAATAACGCATTACATCGCCAAATGACGGCAGCCCTGCCTTTAATCCTCCAAATATCCGGATCAGGAGGCAGGCTGCCAATGTGGCTATCGCATTGGCGAAGCCCAAGAAAATTTCTGCCAAGAAAGGTTGATCTGAACCCGACAAAATCGCCGCAAGGGTGCGGCCAATGACGATGGCTGGCCAAAGCCGCATGCCGCCGAGAAGAAGTCCCGCAAGTCCGATACCAGCGGCAGGCCATATCGGCGATCCTGCGCCATCGACCATTGCCCAATTGAGGCCAAAATAGGCGCAAATGGCATACACAACCGTGAGAGCCAGAAAGCTCATTGCGTCATGTCCGCGGATTGATCCGTTGGTATTGAAGACCATGCAGTGTCTCAATTTCTGGTTCAAGTGCGGAGGGAGGTTAGCGTGCCTTTCCTATCCCTGCCAAAATCTGGCAATAGTGTTAACGGCAGATTCATATACATTATTTAGCAATATTTATCTAACATAGATTAAATGAATGGAGTTCCGACGTCGAAGTGACCGCCCGGCAGCGCTTCACTGGGCAGTTTTGTCAACTGCCTCGCTGGTATCGGGGCCGGCTTCAGCGGCAATCTCTGCAATTTGTCGATTGACGGCCTCTTCGGCCGCTCGCTCTAATTCATCCGAGCGATTGTTTATCTCGGCGACACTTTCTTGCTCGGGCACCGTCTGATCGGTGATCCCTTGGCACGCAGCCAGCAGCAGCAAAGCAGGAAGTGCAGAGGACGAGATAAGTTTTGCGAGCATCGGCTAGAGCTAACCCGTCGATGCGGGTTTGCCAAGGCGGTTTTGCTCGGCTAGTGCGCAGGACAAATCCGACAATAAATTGAGAGAAACGACCCATGGCCGCGCAATATGCTTTTGTCATGAAGGGAATGACCAAGTCCTTTCCCGGCGCTCAAAAGCCCGTCCTGAGCAACATTGATCTGCAATTTTATCAGGGGGCCAAAATTGGAATTGTTGGCCCCAATGGTGTTGGTAAATCTACCCTGATCAAGATCATGGCCGGGATTGATACAGATTTCACCGGAGAAGCTTGGCCGGGCGAAAACATCACCGTTGGCTATTTGCCGCAGGAGCCGCAGCTCGATCCGACCAAGACTGTATTGGAAAACGTCAAGGATGGCGCGCGCGAAACCGCCGACATGGTGGATCGATATAACGAGATTTCGGCCCTGATGGCGGAACCGGATGCCGATTTTGACGCCCTGATGGAAGAAATGGGGACGCTGCAAGAGCGCATCGACGCCGTTGATGGTTGGACGCTTGATAATCAGCTTGAAATCGCGATGGAGGCCTTGCGCTGCCCACCATCTGATTGGTCGGTCGAAAATCTATCTGGCGGGGAAAAGCGGCGTATCGCGCTGACCCGACTGCTGATCCAAAAGCCCTCTATCCTTCTCCTTGATGAACCGACCAACCATCTTGATGCCGAAAGCGTTGAGTGGCTGGAAACCCATTTGAAGGAATATGCGGGCGCCGTCCTGATGATCACCCACGATCGTTACTTCTTGGATAATGTGGTGGACTGGATCCTTGAGTTGGATCGCGGAAAATACTTCCCTTATGAAGGCAATTATTCGACCTATTTGGAAAAGAAGTCGAAGCGCCTTGAGCAGGAAGACCGCGAGGAATCGGGTCGCCAAAAGGCGATTAAGGAAGAATTGGAATGGATTCGGCAAGGGCCAAAGGGCCGCCAGACCAAATCTAAGGCGCGTATTTCCAAGTTTGAACAGCTTGTGGCGGCACAGGACAGTCGCACGCCTGGCAAGGCCCAGATTGTCATTCAGGTGCCGGAACGGCTGGGCGGCAAAGTCATCGAGGCCAAAGATATTTCTAAGGCTTATGGCGATAAGCTGTTGTTTGAAAACCTGTCCTTCATGCTGCCACCGGGCGGTATTGTCGGCGTCATCGGGCCGAACGGTGCGGGTAAATCGACTTTGTTTAAGCTGCTGACCGGCCAAGAAGAGCCTGACACTGGGTCCCTGGACGTTGGGGAAACAGTGCGCCTTGGTTATGTCGACCAAAGCCGGGATCATTTGGATGCGTCCAAGAATGTCTGGGAAGAAGTCTCCGACGGTCTCGATTATGTGAAGGTCAACGGCCACGACATGTCGACCCGCGCCTATGTGGGGGCCTTTAACTTTAAGGGGCAGGACCAGCAGAAAATCGTCGGCAAACTCTCGGGTGGGGAGCGCAATCGTGTTCATATGGCCAAGATGTTGAAGCGCGGCGGCAATGTTCTGCTCCTCGATGAACCGACCAACGATCTTGATGTTGAAACCTTGGGTGCGTTGGAAGACGCGATTGAGAATTTCGCAGGCTGTGCTGTGGTCATCAGCCACGATCGCTTCTTCTTGGATCGCCTGGCAACGCATATTCTTGCCTTTGAAGGCAATAGCCATGTCGAATGGTTTGAAGGCAATTTTGCGATGTATGAAGAAGATAAGCGCCGTCGCTTGGGCGACGCGGCGGATCGTCCGACCCGGCTCGCCTACAAAAAGCTCACCCGTTAACGCGCCAATCGTTGGAGCAGGGGCCTGATCTTCAGAAAGAGGAGATAGGCCCCCTCCAGCAGGGCCAGCACGTGCCTGTTCCGGGCGGCGAGGCCTATCGGTCGCAACATAGGAATTTCCCGCCACATGGCTGCAAAAGCGGCCGCGCCAGAGATCGTTTCACCCTCTCTTGTTGTCGCGTGAAAGCGGGAAAGCATCAGCGTTCGGTCAAGCGGGCAGGCCGTGTCTGCACGCGTCAGATCAACAAAATTGATGCGCGCGGCCCTGTCGAGACGCTTCATCAGGGCAATTTCCCTGATGCATAAGGGGCAGGCCCCATCATACCAGATGGTGAGGGCAGGACTTAGGGTGTGATCCATTGCCCCGCCCATTGATCCCCATCGCGCCGGAACAACGCCCGTTTATTGCCGCAGCTTGTGAGCTTGAGCCATTCAAGCTCCTGCGCTTCGACCAAGAGAACCGCAAAATTCATCCGCCCATCTTGGCTTTCCGCCTCGGTTGGGGAACGATCCAAAAGATGGTCGGGCAGGCCACTTATCGGGGCGGTCACCGGCGTGCCGGGCGGGTGTGCCGCAAGATAGCAGCGCCGGCTGCTGAGTGCTGAGCCTTCCCAAGCTATCTCAGCATGTGTGCCCTCACGGTCAATGCGCCCAATACCGCGAACGGTGAGTTGGATGCGTAAGTCGGGGTCATAACCCAGCACCGCAATTGGGCCTTGCGCGCCGATTTCTATCGCCTTGGGAGAGCGCGCGTCAGTGTGAAAGCGAAAGGTCATACCATCGTCACTCGCGTCTCTCAGAACCATGATGCGCGGGGAAGGGGACGCTTCTTTGATGGTGCAGACAATGGGTGTGTGGAACGGGCTGCGTCTGTTGCTGGTGGCGCCCGACCATAAACCTGTGATCTCGGCCAAAATTTGGTCAACGCTGTCGGGATGATCCTGCGCCATCAGACTGGCTTAAACGCGCCATCGGCTTCGTTGAGGACATAAAGGCTGCCCTCCGCAATTGCGAACCACGCCCCGTGGAGCTTTATTTCGCCACGTGCTTCGCGCTCGGCAATGAAGGGAAAGGTGCGCAAATTGGCGAGGCTCACTTTAATGGCTTCCCATTCCAGAGCTTTCTGGGGATTGTCTTGTCCACTGGCGACCACTTCATCGCGCGCCTGTTGAACGATGCCCATCCAGTCATCGATAAAAATATGTCCTTCTTGGCTCAGATTTGGGCCGGCCAGCGCCGCCTTGATACCGCCACACTGGCCATGGCCGACAACAACAATATGCTTCACGGCCAACCCCAAGACCCCGAACTCAATCGCGGCAGAAGCCCCGTGAAGGCCGCCGCCCGTTTCAAATGGGGGAACAAGATTGGCCACGTTGCGCAGCGCAAAAACCTGCCCCGGCACGGTATCGAAAATTGTGGCCGGGTCGACCCTACTGTCGCAACAGGAAATAACCATGACAGGCGGGGACTGGCCATCATTCTCGAGCGCATCATAGCGCGCCTTTTGGTGCGGGTAGGACTCTGATCGGAAACGGCGATACCCTTCGATCAGGGCGGTAAATTCGGGCATTGAAAACTCCTGCGACGATCTGTCGCTTAGCAAGACGTGCTAGGTTGGCAAGTCTTACGCTGATAGGTAAAGACGTCCTCATGACGTCTCATACCCCTGCCGAACGCGTCCGTAAGCCGGACTGGATCCGTGTCAAAGCGCCGACCTCTGTCGGGTTTGCGGAAACCAAGGCGCTGATGCGCCGTCTGTCGCTCAATACTGTGTGTGAAGAGGCGGCTTGCCCCAATATTGGGGAATGCTGGACGAAAAAACACGCAACAGTGATGATCCTCGGCGATGTCTGCACCCGCGCTTGCGCCTTTTGCAACGTGAAAACGGGGATGCCGCGCAAGATTGATACCAATGAGCCGCAGCATGTTGCCGATGCTGCCGCCGAATTGGGTCTGAAGCATATTGTCATTACGTCGGTTGATCGGGATGACCTGCCCGATGGCGGGGCGTCGCAATTTGTGAAGGTGATTGAGGCGCTGCGCCGGACAACACCCGAGACGACGATTG
>JBBATU010000064.1:0-9616 GCA_040398565.1 Chakrabartia sp. | reverse complement strand
GCCATCGCCATGTTGCGGCATCAATCAGTGCTCAATATTCCCGAAGCCGCCTATCAGGTTGCGATGGGTGCAGCCCATTGGCCCGCCCGCCTCCAATTGCTAACACCCGGCCCGTTAACAGAACATCTGCCCGAAGCGGACGAAATCTGGCTCGATGGCGGGCATAATCCCAATGCTGCAGAGATGATTGCCAGCTTCTTCCAATCCAGAGGCCAAGCGTCCTCTAAGCCCGATATCATCCTTGGAATGCTCGCCAACAAAGACGCCCGGACGTTCCTTCAAATTCTGGCCCCAGTGGTGCGCTCCGTTACAGCAGTACCCATCCTCGGTCATGAGCATCACAGCCCCGAAGCCGTCATGGCTATGGCAACAGATACGGGCATTGGCGAGACATACGCCGCCCCAGACGTGGAGGCCGCGCTCAACCAGCTCGCAACGGCGCGCACTGGAGAAAAACCGCGCATCGCCATTCTTGGTTCTCTCTATCTGGCGGGATTGGTTCTTCAGGCGAACGGGCAATTGCCGGATTAATCTTTGCGCCCCGCAGACCCCATAGCTGCGTCGACCAAACCCTTGCGGGCCATGATCCAGAACAGCAAAATGCCAGGAATGGCCGCAAATGTGGTGAGCAGATAGAAATTCACATAGCCAAGCGTTTCGATCAGCCCCCCTGCGGTTGTGCCTGTGACAAACCGCCCAACAATACTCGCTCCCGCCGAAATCAGGGCATATTGCGCGCCCGTGAAGCGCAAATCACACAGAGCTGAAAAGTAAGCGACGACAACAACGCCGCCAAAGCCGCTGGCTGCATTCTCAAATCCAATGGCACCCGCCATCGCCCAATTGCTATGCCCTGCGGCTGCGAGCCCTGCAAAACCAAGGTTCGAAAGGGCCATAAGAATAAGGGCAATCATAACCGACCGTTTGAGGCCAAGCCGCGAATAGGCGATACCACCAATGAAGATGCCGATCAGATAGGCCCAAAAGCCGACGCCAACGTCGTAAATGGCAATCTCATCATTGGTGTAGCCAAGATCATCAAACAACAGTCGGAAGGTCAAATTAGCGAGCGTGTCGCCAAGCTTGTGAACGAGGATGAAGAGCAGCACCAGCCATGCGCCGTGACGCTGAAAAAATTCAGTGAAGGGCCCAACAATAGAGGCCCAAATTTCGGCAACCCCGCGCTTTTCATTGGTTACAACATGGCGCTTGGGCTCCCCCAGCCAAAGTCCCGTGAGCATGGCTGGCAACGCAAAGGCGGCGCAGGCCATATAGGCCCCTGACCAGCCCAATCGATCGGCGAGAACAAGCGCCAAAGCCCCTGCCCCTGCCGATCCAATCCGCCAGCCATATTGCGACATGCCTGATCCAACACCCAATTGTTCAGGCTTCAGCGTTTCGATCCGATAGGCATCAATCACGATATCAAAAGTCGCCCCGGCCACACCGACCAGCAATGCCGCGACGATTGTAGCACCGATGTCTGCCGCCGGATCGACCATCGCAAGGTTGATCACAGCGCCAATGACTGCGGCCCCAGAGAGCAAAAGCCAGGAGACACGCTGACCTAGCCGGCCCAGCACAGGCAAGCGAACACCATCGACAATCCAAGCCCAAAAGACCTTCAGATTATAGACCAGAAAGGCGAGCGTGAAGGCCGTGACAGTTTTCTTATCAATCCCATCTTGGGCAAGGCGTGTCGTCAGCGTCGCGCCAATCATGGCGTATGGAAATCCAGAGGAGATGCCGACAAAAAAGGCAGCAAGCGACTCACGTTCGACATAGGGCGCGACTGCGCCCCATACCCCACCAGAGCCCGACGTTACGGTTTCGTCTGATTGTTGCACGCCTCTTGCCCCCCATATGATTTCGCGCGAAATTAGCGTTCTAAACGCAGAAGGATAGCCTTGTCATGAGTCTCTTGGCTCCAACCTCCGGCCAGATGGCCCTTGCGCGGATGATTGCCGAAGGCAGCACGCCCGCAAAGGCTGGCATAACGCGCGTTGCCGCATCTCGATATACAGACCCTGATTGGTTTAATCGTGAACAAGCGGCGCTGTTTGCTAAGCTGCCTCAGGTCATTGCACCTTCTGCCCTGCTTCCGAAGCCCGGCATGGCGGTTCCCCATGATGGATTTGGCCGCCCTCTCCTCCTGACGCGCGACAACGATGGCAAGGCGCATGTATTTCATAACGTCTGCCGTCATAGAGGCACGCGCTTGCTCGAGGGGTCGGATGCCGTGTGCGCCAATCGACTGGTTTGCCCCTATCACGCCTGGACTTATGGTGTGGATGGCGCGCTGATCGGTCTACCTCGGCCCGAAACCTTCGCCGGGCTTAACAAGCAAGATTATGGGTTGAAACCCCTGCCCAGCGTTGAATCTGGTGGCCTCATCTGGTTCTCGCCCGACGACGATGCCGATTTCACGGATGCAATTTCCTTAGGGCCAGACTTTGATGCCTTTGGCATGCGTGACCTGTTTTTGTACAATCGCCATGTCCATGATGTGCCCTCCAATTGGAAGCTGATCATGGATGCGTTTCTGGAAAGCTATCATGTCACCCGACTTCATGCGGCAACAATTGGTCCCTTTTTCAAAGATGGCATAACGGCCGCCGACAGCATTGGCGCGCACCAACGCTCTGCCGTCGGCCGGGCCGAAGATTTGGCGGAAATGGATCTCGGCAATTGGCCAAAATTGCGGTCGTCCGTCACCTTTGCCTATCAACTCTTCCCGGCCACCGTCATTGTCGTCAGCCCGGATTATGTGAACATCATGGTACTGATGCCGCAATCGGTCGGTCGGACTTTGGTCGAGGACTTTATGCTCATTCCGGAAGAACCGAAGACTGATAAGGCGCGTGACCATTGGGCGCGCAGCTGGACCTTGCTGGATAAGGGCGTTTTCGCGGCCGAGGATTTTCGGGCAGCGGCGCTTGGTCAGCAAGGCCTTGAGTCCGGTGCATTAGAAGAACTGACACTCGGTTCGCTGGAAACCGGAATTCGCAATTTTCACCAGTCAATCGAAGCGCACATCACCAGCTAGAGACACAGGCCGCTTTTCCGGCTAGGGCGCGGCGATGAGCACGCAGGAACCCCAACGTATCGCCAAACTCCTCGCCCGCGCAGGCATAGCCTCGCGCCGCGAAATCGAACGCATGATCGACGACAGGCGCATTGCGCTGAATGGCGTCGCCCTTGAGACGCCGGCGACGATCTTAACATCGCTCGACGGGATCACCGTCGACGGAAAGCCGGTGCAACCCGCCAAGGCTTCCCGCCTGTTCCGTTTTTACAAGCACAATGGCGTGCTCACGACGGAACGCGACCCCAAGGGACGTCGTACAATTTATGATGTTCTGCCCAAAGGCCTGCCGCGCCTTATGCCCATTGGGCGTTTGGACTTTAACACCGAAGGCTTGTTGCTGCTGACCAATGATGGGGAGTTAAAGCGCCAGATGGAATTGCCCGCAACGGGCGTCCCGCGCACCTATCGCGCGCGTACCTATGGGCAAGTCTCACAAGCCCAATTGGAAGACCTCATCCACGGCATAGAGATTGAGGGCGTGCGCTATGGCAGCATCGACGCCAATCTGGAACGCCGCACAGGCGCCAATGGCTGGGTCGAAATGACATTGACCGAAGGCAAAAATCGCGAAGTGCGCCGCGTGCTTGAATTTTTGGGGCTTGAAGTCTCGCGCTTGATCCGCACCAGCTATGGCCCCTTTGCGCTGGGTGATCTGGAACGCGGCGCGGTCGCCGAAGTCGACCGGAACCAGCTGTTCATCTTTCGTCAGAGCCTGCCCAAATGAGGATCATATCTGGGGCCTGGCGCGGCCGGCCTTTGGTTGCACCTAAAGGAGACGCGACGCGCCCGACGGCAGATCGCACGCGCGAAGCCTTGTTTTCTATGCTCGTGAGCCGCTTGGGCGGACTGGAAGATCTCTCAGTGGCGGATCTATTTGCAGGGTCGGGTGCTCTGGGGTTGGAGGCTCTGTCGCGGGGTGCTGCGAAATGCCTGTTCGTGGAGCAAGATCGCGCCGCTATAGATGCGCTCAAGACCAATATCGCAAAGCTTAACGCGACAGGTGCCGAAGTGCGGCAGGGTTCGGTGCTTTCCCTGCCACCAGCACCACAACCGCTCGACCTCATCATGATGGATCCGCCCTATCAGAGCGGCGCAGGCTCTGTTGCGCTCGACAAGCTCAAGCGACTGGGCTGGATTGGCACGGCCACGCTGATCAGCGTTGAAACTTCGCGCACCGAGACAATCGCTGTCGATGGCTTCGAAATTGAGGCGCAACGCGATTACGGAAAAGCGCGCCTCACCCTTTTGCGCGCAAGCCAATAAGTCCGATCAGGCTTAGTCCAGAACAGACTGCCAAATAGACTCCTACCGCGCCTAGCCCGGATTGGTCGGCCAAACGCTGGGCGATGAGCGGCGCGAGACCTCCCCCTAAGATACCGGCCATGTTGAAGGCAACAGACGCGCCCGAATAGCGCACACGGGCGGGAAACAAGCCCGGCAACCAAGCCCCGAGTGGGCCATAGACCAGCCCCATTGCGAACAGGGCTGAGGACAGGAACAAGGCAATAAGCGGCACCTGTCCACTGCCCAGCGTCGGCACAATCATCGCCGCCACGCCAAGCGTCAGACCACAGCCTACCATTAACACATTGCCCGCGCCAAATCGATCCGCCGCATAGCCTGACACGATAATGCCCAATGCCAGAAACAAGATAGCAAAGAGCTGAATTCCAAGGAACGTTTCCCGCGGGATCCCTATCGTTCCGGTCCCAAAACCAAGGGCAAAAGCCGTCGCCAAATAGAATATGGCAAAACAGACAATAGCCGCCAACGTCCCACCCAATACGGCGGGCCAATGATCTCCCAGCAATTCGGCAAGTGGCACCTTGGGAGGTGGCGCAGCTTTCAGAGCCTCCGCAAAGGCGGGCGTTTCCGTCAAGCGCAACCTTATCCATAAACCGATGCCAACCAACAGCGCGCTGCCGATAAAGGGGATCCGCCAGCCCCAATTTCTAAATTCCGCGTCCGACAGAAATAATCCTAAGAGGAGGAAGAGGCCGTTGGACGCCAAGAACCCGACTGGGGCCCCAAGTTGCGGAAACATGCCATATCGCGCGCGCTTTCCCTCAGGCGCATTTTCAACCGCCAGCAGCGCTGCGCCACCCCATTCTCCGCCAAGGCCAAATCCCTGTCCAAAGCGCAACAGGCACAGCAAGGCCGGGGCAACCCAGCCAATCAGATCATAGGGCGGCAGAAACGCGATGAGAAAGGTGGATATGCCCATAATCAGCAAAGACGCGACCAATGTTGATTTGCGCCCCACCCGATCTCCATAGTGGCCAAAAGCTATTGCGCCTAAGGGCCGCGCAAAAAAGGCAACGGAAAAGCTGGCATAGCTCAACAAAAGCTGAAGGCCGGGCTCATCCGATGGGAAGAATAAGGGACCAAACACCAGTGCAGCCGCCGTCGCATAGATGTAGAAATCATAAAACTCGACGGCCGTCCCGACGAGTGACGCCGCGAGAATGCGACGATGGGATGGTGCTGTTGTCATGGTCTCTCTCCCCTTGCCAGATTGGCCCTAGCGCGCGTGGGGCCAAGGGGAAAGATGGCGAGAGGAAGTTTGCACTTCATCGGCCAACTCCCCTTGCGGCTGATGCCGATGTTCCCTAATCGTTCGCATCATGACACTTCCCGTACATTCTCAAGAACCTGCCTATATTAAGGGGCTTAACGCCCCGCAGCGCGAAGCTGTATTGACCACAGAAGGGCCTGTTCTGATGCTTGCTGGAGCCGGTACGGGAAAGACCGCCGCGCTCACAGCACGCCTTGCCCATTTGATTGCGACCCGGCGCGCATGGCCGTCGGAAATCCTGGCCGTCACCTTCACCAACAAGGCCGCGCGCGAAATGAAAGAGCGTGTTGGTCGCATTATTGGTGACGCAGTTGAAGGCATGCCCTGGCTTGGCACGTTTCACGCGATCTGCGCAAAGATGCTCAGACGGCATGCCGAACTCGTCGGTTTACAATCCAATTTCACAATTTTGGATACGGATGATCAGCTCCGCCTGCTCAAACAAATTGTTCAAGCAGCGGAACTTGACGAGAAACGCTGGCCCGCACGGCAGCTCGCCGGACTGATTGATCAGTGGAAGAATAAAGGCCTGACCCCAGAAGACATTGACGCTGGCGAGAGTGAACGTTTCGCCAATGGCAAAGGCGGCGCCCTTTACACGCTCTATCAAGCCCGCCTCAAAGCGTTGAACGCCTGCGATTTCGGTGACTTATTGCTGCATATGCTCACCATTTTGAAGAAGCATCGCGATGTTCTTGAAAGCTATCAACAGCGCTTCAAATATGTTCTGGTTGATGAGTATCAGGATACCAATGCAAGCCAATATCTCTGGCTGCGTCTGCTCGCCCAAGCCAATAAGAATATCTGCGTTGTCGGAGATGATGATCAGTCCATCTATTCATGGCGTGGAGCAGAAGTCGCCAATATCTTACGGTTTGAAAAGGATTTTCTGGGGGCCGCCGTCATCCGGCTTGAACAAAATTACCGGTCCACACCGCATATCTTGGGCGCGGCATCTGGCCTGATTGCGAAGAATGGCGGCCGTCTGGGCAAGACGCTCTGGACGGAGGTGGACGCAGGCGACAAGGTTGAGGTGATCGGCGTTTGGGATGGCCCCGAAGAAGCCCGTCGTGTCGGCGAACTTGTTGAGGATTATCAGCGGGCGGGCGGATCGCTCGATGATGCGGCCATCCTTGTGCGGGCGCAGTTTCAAACCCGCGAGTTTGAAGATCGCTTCATTGCGATCGGCTTGCCCTACAGAATTTTGGGCGGTTTTCGTTTCTATGAACGCGCGGAAATTCGAGATGCGCTTGCCTATCTGCGGCTCGTCAATCAACCCGCCGATGATCTGGCATTTGAACGGATCGTCAACCAACCCAAACGAGGCCTAGGCGATAAGGCGCTGGCCAAGGTTCAGATGTTGGCGCGCGCACAGAACTGCCCGCTCTCTCTCGCCGCGGCGCGTATTCTTGATACCGATGAATTGACGCCTCAGGCACGCCGTGCCCTTGGTGGATTTATTGGCGATCTGGCGCGCTGGCGCGATATGGCAAATACGCTGCCCCATCATGAACTCGCGCGCCAAATATTGGATGAGAGCGGCTATACAGCGATGCTTCAGGCCGATAAGTCAGCCGAAAGCGCGGGTCGCCTTGAAAATTTGAGCGAACTTGCCCGCGCCATGGAAGATTATGAAACGCTGGGCGCGTTTCTGGAACATGTCAGCCTTGTCATGGATAATGAAGCCGCGTCGGATGGCGCAAAGCTGACCATGATGACGATCCACGCGGCCAAGGGCCTTGAGTTTGAGCGCACCTTTCTTGCTGGGTGGGAAGAAGGTGTTTTCCCCTCGCAACGGTCGCTGGATGAAGGCGGACTTGCCAGTTTAGAAGAGGAGCGTCGGCTGGCCTATGTCGCCATTACCCGCGCACGCCGAAAATGCACGATCCTGCATGCCGCAAACCGACGGATATATGGCCAGTGGACCTCCAGCATCCCTTCCCGCTTCGTGGCCGAACTGCCGCCTGAGCATGTCGAGCAGGAAAGCAGCTTCGGCGGGGGCGAGAGTCTCTGGCGGGCAAATTGGGCCCAAAACAGCGATCCTTTTGCCCATGTGGCCCGTAGCACGGGCCGTGGTCCCGGTTGGCAGCGCGCGTCGGCTGACTATTCAACCCAACCGACCCGCATCGTGGAAGCCCGATCCAGCGCCGTTAGCCTTGGCAACAAAGGCCGGAGCGATCTGTCGATAGGGCAGCGGGTCTTCCATGAGAAATTCGGCTATGGCCTTATCGCCGATATTGAAGGTAATAAGTTGGAAATTGATTTTGATCAGGCGGGTCGAAAGCGGTTGCTCGACACATTTGTAAAACTTGCCTGAACGGGATTTCTAGGCAGAGCCCCGCATAAAGGTTGCGCGACTATTCGCTTCCGGCCAAGGGAGTCGAGATGAACGCCATCGCTCCTAAGGACATCCACCCTCTCGCTTTGCGTGATTACAGATTTTTCTGGATTGCACGGTTTTTCGCGGTGGTAGCGACGACTGGCATGGTCGTCGTTCTTGGCTATCAATTCTATGATCTTGCCCGAACAGAATATGGCCTCAGCATCCGCGAAGCCTCTTTCCAATTAGGATTGCTGGGGCTTGCGCAGTTTCTCCCCCTCGCAATTTTAACACCGGTCGCTGGGTGGGTGGCAGACCGGTTTGACCGACGCCATATCGCCATCCTGGCCAATGGTATCGATGCCAGCATCGCTCTTTCGCTCGCCATTCTTTCGGCGAATGATGCTCTCACCCTGCCCATCCTCTTTTTCATGGCAGCGATGCACGGGGTTGCGCGGGTGTTTCTGGCGCCCGCTATGTCGTCTATTGTCCCCAATATCGTGCCCGCAAGCATCTTGCCCCGCGCCATCGCCTTTAACTCTATGGCTTGGCAGTCGGCCACCGTCATTGGCCCAGGTATCGGGGGCATTTTATTCGCGCGTCAGGCGGATATCCCCTATTGGCTGTTCACTGGCCTTTTGGTCACAGCCAGCCTGTGCGTCGCCTTGATCAAGCCCTTTCCAAAGCCCCAGATTAAGGGGGATGCCCACCCGTTTCAGCAGATGATCGATGGACTACGTTACACCTGGAATGAACGCTTTCTGCTCGGCGCGATCACCCTGGACTTGTTTGCCGTCCTGCTGGCCGGGGCAACAGCCTTGCTCCCCGTCTTTGCGCGCGACATTTTGCTGGTCGGCCCAGAAGGTCTTGGCTGGCTAAGGGCTGCCCCCGCAGCAGGCGCGACGCTTGTTGCGCTCTGGTTCTCCTTTCGTCCCCTAAGGCATAATGTGGGCGTTAAAATGCTTTGGGCAGTGGTCGTCTTTGGCGTTGCAACAATCGGCTTTGGGCTTTCCCAATCCTATTGGGTGTCCCTCGGGCTTTTGGCGGTGCTGGGCGGCGCGGATATGTTGTCGGTGTATGTCCGCTCTTCTTTGGTGCAACTCAACACGCCAGACGATATGCGCGGTCGGGTTGGTGCTGTGTCTTCGCTTGCTGTTTCGGGCTCAAATGAATTGGGTGAATTACAATCCGGCCTTGCCGCAGCGGTTCTTGGCCCCATTGGCGCTGTTGTCTTTGGCGGAATTGGGGCTATCTTGGTCACTGGGCTTTGGGCTTGGCTCTTTCCAGAGCTGAGACGCGCCCGAACATTCGAACCGCAATTCCGAAGGATAGATTCATGAAGGCAGCTTCGATCCTCGATACCATTGGGGGCACCCCCCATGTCCGCGTCTCCCGGCTCTTCCCGGATCGAGAGGTTTGGATCAAATCAGAACGGTCGAATCCCGGCGGATCGATCAAGGATCGTATCGGCCTTGCGATGATTGAGGACGCCGAACGGTCCGGCGCGCTGAAACCCGGCGGCACGATTGTTGAACCGACCAGCGGTAATACGGGAATCGGCCTTGCGATGGTCGCGGCGGTCAAGGGCTATAAACTCGTCCTCGTCATGCCAGAGAGCATGTCGTTGGAGCGG
>JBBATU010000063.1:0-10281 GCA_040398565.1 Chakrabartia sp. | reverse complement strand
CATGCCGGACGGCCCAAATCCCGTAAAACGCGGTGAAGCGATTACTGAGCGTTCGTAGCGTTCGCGTCAGCGGCAGCGTCGACGTTCGTCATCGTGTCGTTGGCGGTGCCTTCAGTGGCAACAGCTTCGTTCAGTTCAGTTGCGTTTGCTTCAACTGCTTCTTCCTTCTTGCCGCAAGCAGCGACAGTCAGACCAGCAGCAACGAGCGAAACAATCATGAGCTTCTTCATGGTATAAACTCCCTAGGCAGAAAATGATCTGGACAAGGGGCGCCCCCTAAATACCCAAATCGAGGTGGACATTTACAGAGGAAATACTGGTTGCTCAAGCTTTTTTGTTAGAAGCCGAAATTTCATCTAAAAAGCCCAGAAAACAGCGGCTTAGGGCGGCATCAATCGCCGAAAGATCGGCATCAACGCCCAAAGAAGACAGGCTTGTCACCGAAAAATCGGGCAAGCCGCAGGGCACGATTCCCGAAAAATGGGTGAGGTCGGGCGCAACATTGATCGCAAAGCCGTGAAACGTCACCCAACGGCGGACACGCACCCCAATTGCGCCAATTTTGGCCTCTTTGCCATCCGGACCATCTGTCCAGATGCCAACGCGCCCCTCTGCGCGCCGGGCCGTGACGCCAAATTCCGCCAGTGCCGCAATCACCCAACCTTCCAGCGCATGGACGAAGCAGCGCACATCAGGCCCCCGCTTTTTCAGATCGAGCATGACATAACCGACCCGCTGACCGGGGCCGTGATAGGTATATCGCCCACCCCGCCCGGCCGTGAACACAGGAAAGCGCGGATCAAGCATTTCTGCCGGATCGGCGCTGGTCCCGGCCGTGTAGAGCGGCGGATGCTCCAAGAGCCAGATCTGCTCTGCGGACACGCCTTGCGCGATAGCCGCCGCACGCGCCTCCATATGGCTCAGAGCCGAGGCATAGTCGGTGAGGCCGTCAGAGACAGTCCACTCAATCTGCGAATCACTTTGCCAAGTCATGCGGACCAGATCGGGCAGTCGGCGCGCGCAAACAAGCCCTGCCCCCGGTTCGGTGCCGGAGAACCGCCATGGCCAATTGTCCTGCGCCCAGAGTTCACCTAGACACTGGGACAAAGAAGGAGGGGAGTTATGAAGAAATTCTCTTATGACGCAGCCTGGCAAGATCTGTCTCAGCTGGTGCGCGCCTATGCCGATATCCTCTTGGTGATTACCGGAGTATTCCTCTTCCTGCCCATGTTTGCGCAGGCGCTCTTCTTTGCGCCGCCGCAGGCCAGCCAATTTGACATGGCGGCGATACAGGTTTTTCTGGAATATTATCGGCAGAATTTCCTTCCGTTATTCGGCCTCAGGCTGGTCACGCTCATCGGCGCCGGGGCGCTGCTTGCGCTGCTGCTCGCCCCAGATCAACCGACCGTCGGCAGCGCAATTAGCCGCGCAGGCCGATTACTCCCCACCTTATTTATCGCCGATATTTTGATGCAGCTTGTGACGGTTGGCGGCTTTATCGCGCTGATTATTCCCGGTCTTTATCTTATTGCGCGCATGGCTGTGACACCTGCGGCAATCATGTCGGAACAGATCAGCAATCCGGTGCGCGCCATTGGCCGCAGCTTTGCCCTTACCGAGGGGGTCGGGTGGCGCATTTTTGGCCTGCTTGCGATTGTGACAATCCTCGTCGGGATCGCCAGTTCAGCTATTGTCGTTGTCGTTGGGATCATCACCCAGCTGCTCTTGCCTGAAGCGAGTGCAAAAATTGCGGTCGATTTGCTCTCCGCCGCCAGCTCAACCGCCATGTCACTGGCCATCACGCTTTTTTCAGCCGCTGTTTATCGACAAATCTTGGCAACTCGAACCGAAGGCGGGCAGGCTTAACGGCGCTTCAAGCCCATTTCGCCTCGGGCGGCAGGCTCATCAGAATCGCATCGATATTGCCGCCGGTCTTGAGGCCAAAGAGCGTTCCGCGGTCATAGACGAGATTAAACTCGGCATAGCGACCCCGCCAGATCAGTTGCTGTTCCTTTTGCGCGTCGGTGAAGGGTAGGCCCATTCGGCGGCGGACGATGCGTGGGAAGACATCTAAAAACGCCTCTCCCACCGCGCGGGTGAAGGCGAAGTTTGCGGCAAAATCGCCTTCTAAATGATCATAAAAAATCCCGCCGACGCCGCGATGGACATTGCGGTGGGGTATCCAAAAATAGTCATCAGCCCATTTTTTGAAACGATCATAATAATCCGCACCATGGGCGTCACAGGCGGATTTCAGTCGGGCGTGAAACTCCTCTGTGTCCTCTGAATAGGGCAGCGGCGGATTGAGATCAGCCCCACCGCCAAACCACCGCTTTTGAGTAACCAAAAAGCGCGTATTCATATGCACAGCCGGGACATGGGGATTCGCCATATGTGCCACCAGACTAATGCCTGTTGCAAAGAAATTGGGATTATCCGCAGCGCCGTGAACGCTCTTAGAAAAATCCTCCGAAAAGGCACCGCCCACAGTCGACACATTGACGCCGACCTTTTCAAACACCTTGCCCGTCATCAGGCCACGCACGCCGCCGCCGCCCTGAGCCTGCGGGTCATTCTCCCGATTCCACGGCAAATAATCAAAGCTGGCGTCGCTTCCCGCCTTCCGCTCAATGGCTTCAAATTCTGCGCAGATGCGATCACGAAGGTCCTCAAACCAGCTACGTGCGGCCTGTTGCTCTTCATCGAGCGCGAAAGGGACAATGGGTCTGGTCATCGCCGCGCCTTTAAGCGGGTCACGGGCGAATGCAAGCATCTCACCCTGACGGCAGAGCCTCTGTTTGGCGCAGGCCTTCGAACAAAGCGATACCCGTGGCCACCGCGATGTTAAAAGATCGAAGACCCGGCGCCATCGGAATACGGACAGCTGCGTCACAACTGGCGCGCACAGCATCCGGAACACCTGCGCTTTCCTGACCCATTAGAAGCGTGTCGCCGGGCACAAATTGAAAGCTGCCGATCAAATCCGTCGCCTTGCTGGACATCAGCACCAGTCGGCCGGGGACGATCGACCGAAAAGCCTCCCAATCGGCATGGCGCATTATGTCCACCTGTTCTGCATAATCCATTCCGGATCGACGCAGCTTCTTGTCCGAAAAGGCAAATCCGCATGGATCAATAATATCCACAGGAACGCCAAGACACGCAGATAGGCGCAATATGGCCCCCACATTTCCGGCGATTTCAGGCTGGTACAAGGCAATCCGCATGCTAGAGCGTTAGGCCAAGCATAGCCTTTAGGGCAAGACGCTTGGATTTCGTATTTGCAACTTCCGGCAACATCGCTATCAGGCCCGCAAATCTAACGGTTCCGGGGGCCAATCTTCTGGCATTCTTGCGGTTTCACAATCCGCAAGACGCAAGGCAAAGGTCGAATCAGGGATAATGGAAAGCATGGCAAGTTTGACTGAAGACAGCGCAACCACTGGCGAAGTGCAGGGCGGCGTGCGCCGTCGCGACTTCATCAATGTAGCAGCGGCAAGTTTTGCGGGTGTGGGCGCCGTTACGGTGGTCATCCCCCTCATCAACCAAATGAACCCGTCGGCAGATGTTCTCGCCGCGGCTTCGACCGAAGTTGACGTGTCGGCCATCGCGGCAGGACAAGCGATCAAAACCATGTTCCGTAAGCAACCGCTGTTTGTGCGCCATTTGACGCCCGAAGAAATTGCGGCGGCTGAAAAAGAACCCGTTTCCAATCTGCGCGACCCGCAGACGTTGGAAGAACGCACCAAGGCAGGCCACAAGCAGTGGCTGGTGACCATGGGCGTTTGCACCCATTTGGGCTGCGTACCGCTGGGAGCGGCGGCTGGTGAAGTAAAGGGTGAGTTTGGCGGCTATTTCTGCCCGTGCCATGGCTCGCACTATGATACTGCCGGTCGTATTCGCAAAGGCCCGGCCCCGAAAAACCTTCAGGTGCCGGAATACGCCTTCACCTCTGATACTGTCATCAAAGTCGGCTGAGGATTAGATCGATGAGTTTTCCTTGGGCAAACGAATATAAGCCAGCCACGGCTTTCACACGTTATCTAGATGAAAAGCTGCCTTTTCCGCGCTTCGTCTAGAACGCCTTTGTCTCTGGCTACCCCGTTCCGCGCAACTTGAATTATTTCTGGAATTTCGGTGTTCTCGCCGGGGTTGCCCTGATGGTTCAGATTGTCACGGGCATCATCCTTGCCATGCATTATGCCGCAGAAGGCACAATTGCCTTTGCCTCGGTTGAACACATCATGCGCGATGTGAATGGTGGCTGGTTCCTGCGCTATGCGCACATGAACGGCGCTTCGATGTTCTTCATCGTGGTCTATACCCATATTTTCCGTGGCTTGTTCTACGGATCATATAAGCCGCCGCGCGAAATGGTGTGGCATCTGGGGCTTGTCATCTTCTTGTTGATGATGGCCACAGCGTTCATGGGTTATGTTCTTCCTTGGGGCCAGATGAGCTTCTGGGGGGCGAAGGTCATCACCGGCCTGTTCGGAGCCATCCCGCTGGTGGGTGAGCCGATTCAGACCTGGCTGCTGGGCGGATTTGCGCCGGATAATGCTGCTCTCAACCGCTTCTTTTCGCTCCACTATTTGCTGCCATTTGTGATTTTGGGTGTCATCATCCTGCATATTTGGGCGCTGCACATTCCGGGCTCTTCAAACCCGACGGGCGTAGAGGTGAAAACAGAGCAAGATACTGTTCCGTTCCACCCCTATTACACGGCCAAGGATGGCATCGGCCTTGCCGCGTTCTTCCTGATCTTCGCAACTCTGTTGTTCTTTGCGCCAAACTTCTTGGGCGAACCGGATAATTATATCCCGGCAAACCCGATGTCGACGCCAGCCAACATTGTTCCTGAATGGTATTTCTGGCCGTTCTACGCGATCCTGCGGGCGTTCACGGTGGATTTCTTCTTCATTCCGGCCAAGCTGCTCGGCGTGCTGGCGATGTTCGCTTCGATCCTGTTGCTGTTTTTCCTGCCTTGGCTGGATACGTCTGCTGTACGTTCGGGCCATTATCGGCCGCTGTTCCGGAAGTTCTTCTGGTTCGGATTGATTCCCTGCATCGTCATTCTGGGCTATTGCGGTGGATCACATGCGACTGATGGTATCGTCTTGATCAGCCAAATTGCGTCGGCTTATTATTTCGCGCACTTCCTGATCATTCTTCCGATCATTTCGCGCGTTGAAACGCCAAAGCCACTTCCCAACTCCATTACCGAAGCTGTTCTGGCCGCCGCGCCGGGCGCCAAGCTTCAGCCTGCTGAATAAGGACCTTTCGACATGATCCGCATTGGTGCATTTCTTGTTGGGCTCTTCTTCTCGGGCTGGCTGCTTGTGTCCGCCTCGATGGGTGCCTTTAACTTCATCTCCGAACCGCCGGCACCAACCGCTGAGCATGAATTCCATAAGCTTCCCAAGGAAGTGGACTTCTCGTTCAACGGCCCGCTCGGCAAGTTTGATCGTGCGCAATTGCAGCGCGGGCTCCAGATTTATCGCGAAGTCTGCTCGGCTTGCCACAGTCTGAAATATGTCTCGTTCCGTGATTTTGCGGCGCTGGGCTATGATGAAGGCCAGATCAAAACCATCGCGCAAGAATGGCCTGCAGAAACGCCATCGGTAAACCCCGACACGGGTGAAGCGACGACCCGCAAGCCAATTGCAACGGACAAGATTCCGTCTCCCTATCCGAATGAGATTGCCGCGCGTGCAGCCAATAACAACGCCATTCCGCCGGACCTGTCTTTGATGACGAAAGCGCGCCATGGAGGATCGGCCTATGTCTATTCTCTGCTGACGGGATACCAGAACCCTCCTGCGGAATTGGCAAAGAAGTTCCCGGACTCCATGCCAAGCGCAACTACGCACTATAATCCTTATTTTGCCAATTTGAACCTTGCCATGGCCGCGCCGTTGAACACCGACGGACAGGTGACCTATGGGGAGGGCTCGCCCAAGCCAACCGTCTCGCAGATGGCAAAGGATATTGCGGCATTCCTGACGTGGACAGCAGAACCAAAGCTGGAACAGCGCAAGCGCGCCGGCACGGCTGCTGTTATCTTCCTGCTCATCTTCTTGGGGCTCTGCATTGGCGCCTATAAGAATATCTGGGCAGATAAGAAGACGGTCGCCTAATCCATCTTGCATAGAGTTTTGAAAGGGCCCGGTAGAGCGATCTGCCGGGCCTTTTCTTTTGGTAATCATGGCCTATTAGCCCAGCGCATCCAATAAGGAGTTGTTTCTCATGACCCTGCCCTTTTCACTTGCTGGCCGCACGGTTCTGATCACGGGCGCCTCCTCTGGCCTTGGCGCCCATTTTGCCTGGCTCTTTGCAAAGGCTGGGGCCAATATTGTTCTGGCCGCACGCCGGGCAGACAGGGTCGCCACCCTGGCCGCCAAGTTGAATGAGTCCGGGGTGGCTGCGTTGGCCGTGGCCCTAGATGTCACGGATGAGGTGTCGCTGAAGGCCGCCTATGATGCCGCAGAGGCGCGCTTTGGCACAGTGGACACCATCATCGCCAATGCAGGGACATCCGCCGCTGGCCGCTCCACCGAAATCAGCGATGCCGATGTGCGTATGGTGACCGACACCAACTTCATCGGTGTTTATCTGACGGCACGAGAAGGCGCACGCCGCCTCATCGCCGCCGGATCCCGCGAAACGGGCAAGGGGCGGATCATCCTCATCGGTTCCATTACATCGCATCTGACAGGAGAAGGCGATTCTGCCTATGCGGCCACCAAAGCAGCGGTTGCCCATCTCGGCCGCAATCTCGCGCGCGAGTGGGTGCGCCAAGGCATTAATGTGAACACAATCCAGCCCGGCTATATCCAGACGGAAATTGCCGGTGATTTTTTCCAAACCGATCTGGGTAAGGCGAAGATAGCGGCCTTCCATCGCAAACGGCTTCAGCCCATCGACTCGCTGGATGCCATGATGCTCTATTTTGCGTCAGATGCGTCTGCTGCGACCACGGGATCGACGATCGATATTGACGACGGGCAATCACTATAAGGGGGGGTGCGCATCCTCGCTTAGTGCAGGCAGGTCCGCCAGAAGCGCCAGTCGAACCGCCGCAGATACGGTGCGGACCCCAAGTTTTTCCATCAATAATGCCCGAAAACTCTCGACCGTACGGATGCTAATGCCCAGCTTAAAGGCGATGATCTTATTGGGCAGCCCATCGAGAAGGCCCTGCATCACCTCCCGCTCTCGCTTTGAAAGGGCCGCAATTTTGCGGCGGGCCTCCTGCTGCTTGCCGCCCTGCGACACCCGCTGATCAAGCGTTTCAAAAGCCCTATCCAGCGCCTCTAGCAGCTTGCCCTCTTCATATGGCTTTTCCAGAAACTCAACCGCGCCATTTTTCATCGCCCGCACCGCCCGCGCGACATCACCCTGCCCGGTCAGGATCAGGACAGGAAATGCTATGCCGCGTTCATTCAAAAGGTCTTGCGTCTGGAACCCATCCAATTCCGGCATCCCAATATCCAGCATGATACAGGCGGGCCTTGCCTCATCCAGACTTTCGATAAACTTCGGTGAATTATCAAATTCTCTGACATCATAGTCATTCGCGCGCAGGAGATAGGCGGTGGAATCCCGAACAAAATCATCATCGTCAACGAGGTAGATCAGCCTGCGCATAGTTAATTTTTTGTCCAACTAATATTTTGACAACGCGTTCTGCGGTTCTTGGTGAAAATCTCATCATTATCAACCAACTTGGTATAGTATTGTGCCATCTAGGCGTGTTTAATAACTATAGAAGTTCTTCTGGAGAGGATTGGGGATCTGAATGCGACATTTGTTGAGGCAATTTCACCTGCCCCGACATTTTTACCTGCTCATGGCCATTGCCCTGATCAGCCTGACTGTCGCGTCCATTGGCATCGTCAATGGGCTGAACCGCATTTTAAATGCCGGACAACAGGTTGAATTCGGCTATCGGCGCATTGCGGCAACCAATGCGGTCATGGCCATCGCCCGCGATGAGGAAACGGGCCAGCGCGGATTTATTTTGACGGGGCAGGAGCGGTTTCTGCAACCCTATTTGGTCGCGCGACCTCAGGCCGCCCTTGCCTGGACCAATCTGGCGCAGCTGGCCCCCAGTCCAGATTTGCGCACGCCGCTTAAGGAAATGCGCCAGACCTTTGACGAGAAAAGCGCGCTCAATGACCGATCCATTGAGCTGGCCCGCACAGGTGGCATCAGCGCTGGCCAGCGTTTCGTCGAAAAAGGAGAGGGTCAGGAGAAAATGGAACAGCTGCGCCGTCAATCTGAGGCATTTATTGGGCGGGACAAGTTGTTGCTGGTTCAGCTCAAGCAGGATTCAGAGGACGCCTATCGGGATGCGATACTTCAAGCGATAATCGCGTCTTTGGCCTTTCTGGGGACTGGTGCACTATTCTCCACCGCCGTCCGTCGGGCGCGGATCGCCGCCGGCCAAAGCGCCGCCATGGCCGAAGCTGCCAATCAACGCTTTCAGGCAACATTTGATCAGGCCGGGGCTGGCATGATGCTCTTGTCGCCGGATGGGCTGCCGATCATGACCAATGCCGCCCTGTGCAAAATGACGGGATTCAGCCGATCCGAATTTCTCTCCGCCACCCCCATCTCCCCCGCGCACCCGGCTCAGTTATTTGGAGACAATAAGCTTCGGCAGCAGTTTCTGGCCAGAAAGGTGAAGAATTTTCAGGGTGAACGCTGGACCAAAACGAAAAATGGCAGCGCCATATGTCTCCAAATCTTGATATCCCATATTCTCACGCCAGAGGGAGAGACGGCCTTTCACCCTGCCTTAATCCTCGACGTGACAGATCGCAGGCGCGCGGAAGACAGCTTTATCGAAAGCCAAACCCGTCTGCGCAGTGCTCAGGCGGAATTGGCGCATATTGGCCGGGTCAATGATCTGGGGGAAATGGCGGCTGCCATTGCGCATGAGGTGAACCAACCTTTGACGGCGATGGTCAATTATCTATCTGCCGGGCAGCACATGCTAGCCGCATTGCCATGCGATACTGGCGAAATCCCAAAACTTATGCGCCGCGTGTCTGAACAGGCCTTACGCGCCGGCCAGATCATCCAGCGAATGCGCAGCTTTGTTGATCGCGGTAAGCATGTGCATCAAAGCGAGGAGCTTGATCCGCTGATTGAAGGTGCAATTGATTTAAGTCGGCTCGGCTTTGCGCCGTCTCAGGTCAACATTCAGTATAAGCCGGGAGCAGGCAATCCAACGTTGCATGTTGACGCTATCCAAATTCAGCAAATTATCATCATCCTCATCCGGAATGCGGTCGAGGCTTTTCGGTCGGCCGGCGATGCGGAGAAGATGTTGCACATTCAGGTGCACAGCACGCAGGACGAAGCCGCAAATATTGTCTCTATCTATGTTTCGGATAATGGCCCGGGCGTGTCCGCCGAAGAAGCGGGGCGAATTTTTAAGCCCTTTTTCTCATCAAAGCCTGGAAATCTTGGCATGGGTCTGTCCATTGCGAAGCGGCTGGCCGAAAGTCATGGCGGCAGCCTTTCTCTCGTTGCACAAGAGGCAGGAGCCACATTCCGACTGCAACTGCCCATCACCAGCCCACCCAAGCGGAAAAAGGCAAAGCCTAAAACTTAGCCTCAGCAGCAAGGATAGCTGCAATGCGCTCCGCCGCCCGACCATCGCCAAAAGGATTATGCGCACGGGCCATCGCACTGTACCGGGCTGGATCATCGAGAAGGGCGGAGGCTTCGGCCACTATGCGGTCCGTGTCCGTCCCGACCAACTTGGCTGTCCCGGCCTCCAGCCCTTCTGGACGCTCGGTTGTGTGACGCAGCACCAAAACAGGCTTACCAAAGGCGGGGGCCTCTTCTTGAATTCCGCCACTGTCCGTCAGGATCAGCGTGCTCATTGAAAGCAGGCTCACAAAACTTGGATAATCCAGCGGGTCAAGAATGATCGCATTGGCGCGCCCGGCAAGATGCGCAGCCAGCACCGGCCGCACATTGGGATTCGCATGAAGCGGACAGACCAACACCAGATCGGTCCGATGCGCCAGACGTGCGAGGGCCGCCCCAATTCTGTGCATCGCCATACCAAAATTTTCCCGACGATGCGCCGTCGCCAAAACCAAATGTTTGCCCGCAAAACGTCCAGCCAGAGCCTCAAGGTCTGATGCAAGCTTAGCATCGGCAGTCAGCGCGGCACGTGTGGCCTGCAGCGCGTCCACCACTGTATTGCCAGTGACATGGATAGAGGCCACATCCACCCCTTCCTGCATCAATGCCCGCGCCGCC
>JBBATU010000062.1:8653-10444 GCA_040398565.1 Chakrabartia sp. | reverse complement strand
CCTTCAGTGTCTTGATCATCGCGATGATGGTGAAGGCGAAGACGCCCGTAAAGAATAGGGTCGATGCGATGTGAGCGAGGGTCATGCTGCGATCTCCTCGTGACGAGCGAGTTGCTCGACTGTGCCGCACATGAACATCTGGCTCTCGTGCGACCAGTAGGACTTGCCGCGTGCGCTGATGCCTGAGATGATCAGGTCATAGCCGATGCTGTTGGTGTTGGCGCAGGTGTCCCACGCGCCGTCCGAGCGGCGCTGGAGGATGACCCAGCCGCCGATGTTCTTGTACCCGACGAAGTCTGCATCGGCGGGGGCTGCTTTGGTTGCGGATTGGAATGTCATGGTGCTGATCTCCGTGTTGCTGATATTAAATCCAAGTCTTGACGACGGTTTCTCCGAGGCTCTCCAGCCATGCGCCGATCTCGGCGGCGAGGGCGTTAGCTTCTTTCAAATTGATTGCGCTTTCAGGCGTGATTTCTTCGCCAGCGGCGTTGAACGCAGCGACGATGTACTTGCCGGTGTAGCAAGGGTGCAGACCGACTTCGGCCTGAAGAGCGGCGGGCGTTCCGAGGTAGATGCGGGCTTCGGTGGTCATTTGCTTAATTCCGTGTTGCTGAGAACCCTACATAGCAGTGCAATTAGGCATTGCAATACACAAAATGCACTTTTTTGAAAAATAATTTTAATGCAGCATTTGCAGCATGGCGCAGCATGATGTGCCGTGCTGCATGGTGCTATAGGCGCAACATCAGCATCGCACACTCCTCCTACCTGTATTTAACAGGGGGAGGGTGCATGCTGTGTTGCTGCATATGGAGATGGTGGTTGATTAAATGTTGCAGATGTAATAAAAAAAGTGGACGTGACCTCGAACGTCACGCCCACCAAGGAGTTTAGCAAATGGATAGTGATTGGAATGTCCCCATCGGTCAAGGGGGCGCGTGGACAAATGCGGAAGCCATCGCACAGTTTAGGAAGGCGCACCCGCACAAGATAGAGGAGGGGGCGACGCTGCTGCTGCCAGACATCGACCAGTGGTTTGAAGTGGTCGGGCACATGTATTGGAAGAAGAAGGGTGAGAAGTATACCCGCGTCGGTCTGGTGTGGCGCAGTGAGTGCGCGGTCTGTTCGGCGGAGTATGAGTTCAACACCTATCGCAAGTTCGATTATTTGGTGAGGACGTGCCCCGAGCATCGGCGGAAGTGGAGGTCGCCGCGTCCCGCTAAGGCGGTCAAGGTGGCCAAGCCCAAGAGCGGTAAGAGGCGCGGGGCGCTTGAGACGCAGATCCTGAGCCACAGGGATGCCTTGTCGGTGCTGTCGGACAGGATCGGCTTGGATTTGTTCGTGAAGGCGGTGGTTGGGCTTCTAAAGGCTCCAGCGGGGCGAGACACACGCAAGCAGAGTGTTGTCCGGTCGATCCAGACGCTGGTGAAGGCTGGGGATCTCCGCGTCGTTGACGGGGCAGTTCTCTTGGCTTAGCTTTGTGCTGTGGCTCGGCTGATTTGGAATAGGTCGAGCCACGCCCTCTTGTGCATTGGCACTGCTGATGCTATCTGGGGGGTCTGGTAGTCCTGCCAAGAAGCGGAGCATGCAGACGATGGCTCAGACAAAACGAACTCCTGCTGTCGAGCAGCGTATCATCGAGGGACTGTGTGATGGCGTCCCGCTGCGTGAGTTGTGCCGTCAGAATGGCATGCCAAGTTGGCGAACTGTTTATGACTGGATAGCCGCCGACCCCGACCTTGCCGCACGCATCGCGCACGCGCGCGAGTTGGGCTTCGACGCAATCGCCGA
>JBBATU010000062.1:0-8553 GCA_040398565.1 Chakrabartia sp. | reverse complement strand
ACCTTGCCGCACGCATCGCGCACGCGCGCGAGTTGGGCTTCGACGCAATCGCCGAAGACATTCTCGACATCGCTGACGACGGCACCAACGATTGGATCGAGCGTCAGCGTAATGACGGCACGACCGAAATGGCGATCAACAGCGAGCACGTACAGCGCAGCAAGCTGCGTATCGAGACGCGCCTCAAGCTGCTGGCAAAATGGTCTCCCAACAAATACGGCGACAACGCGACGCTTAACCTCGGCAACAAAAACGGCGAGGCGCTCAAGATCGAGGGCCAGCCTGTCGACCCAATGGTGGTGTCCGCGCTGACCAAGGCCCTGCTTTCTCAGAAGCACGACGCGTGATCCACCGCCGCCGCGAAGCCGAGCTGGTCAAGCCGGGCCTAAACATTATGTGGGAGCCCCGCGCCAAGGGCGCGATCCTTAAGACACCGTGGTTCAGCTGGTACATCTCGTGGAACCGGCACACGCGCCGTCTGAGCTTCGCCGTGCCGCACGGCTTCAACTGGCGCGCGCCACTCGGCCCGTGGCGTCGCATCCGCGAGCTTCAGGTCGAGCTGGATCGTGCCCGCAATGAGTGCGCTGCGCTCGATCACGCGCTGCTGCGTTCGACGGAACGGTACGACAAGATCCGCGAGATGAACCTCCAACTGCGCGATGCGCTGAACCTCTACCGCAACGCATGACCGCTACGTCGCTCACACTTGAGGATGGTCGCGTTGTTCAGGTCGACCCGGTCGACTTCCTGACGGGCGACGAACACGTCAAGACATTCGTCGAGTGGCAGACGCGGTGGTGGCAAACTGCGCGCGACGCGCAGATCCCCGAGAAAGAGGCCGAAAGGCAGGGCATCGACCAGAACTGGACCGAGTGCGGCTTCCTCGCCGGGCGCGGTTTTGGCAAGACGCGCGTCGGTGCAGAGTGGCTGACGCGATCTGTCTTCCTCGATCCGTCGGGCTTTGATAGCTGCGTGATCGCGCCGACGCACCGTGACATCAAGATCACCTGCTTCGAGGGTGAGAGCGGCATCCTGTCCGTGCTGCCGCCCGAGCTGCTTGTCGAGCACAACAAGTCCGACATGTTCATCAAGATGCGCAACGTGACCGGCGGCATCAGCACGATACGAGGCTTCACGGCTGAGACCCCAGAACGGTTGCGCGGCCCGCAGCACTGCCGCGCATGGTGCGACGAGCTGGCTGCATGGCAGTACGATCAGGACACATGGGACATGATGATGATGGGCATGCGTCTAGGCCCGGCACCGCAGGTGCTGTGGACGACGACGCCCAAGCCGAAGGAGCTGATCCGCAAGCTGAGCGCGTCCAAGGATCGGCGGCTCATCGTGCGCGGCTCGACCTATGACAACAAGGACAACCTGCCCGACACCTTCTTCGCCAATCTCGAACAGTACGAGGGCACGACGCTGGGCCGTCAGGAGCTATGGGGAGAGCTGATCGACCCTGAAGAGAACGGCGTCATCAAGCGGAGCTGGATCAACCTCTGGCCCTCCAAGCGCACGCTGCCCAAGCTCGACTGGATCATCATGTCACTCGACACGGCCTACACCGAGAAGAGCGTCGACAAGAAGGGCGACCCCGACCCGACGGCGTGCGGCGTGTGGGGTGTCTTCCAGTACAAGGACATGAGCCACGTCATCCTGCTCGACTGCTGGGAGGATCACCTCGGCCTGCCCGACCTGATGAAGCGCGTGAAGAAGGAGCGCAACGTGCGCTACGGCGACGACGAGGATCAGGCGCTGATCCGCCCCATGTTCGGCAGCGCCAAGCCCATGACGTCGGGCCGCAAGCCCGACATCCTCCTGATCGAGGACAAGGGCAGCGGGATCTCGCTGCGTCAGATGCTGGAGCGCGAGGGCATCGAGGCCTACGCCTACAACCCCGGACGCGCCGACAAGCTGACCCGGCTGCACATGGTCTCGCCCATCTTTGCCCAGAAGCGTGTTTGGGTGCCCGAGAGCGACAAGTTCCCCGGCAAGCCACGCAACTGGGTCGAGCCCCTGATCTACCAGCTTTGCTCATTCACTGGCGAACGCTCCATCAAGCACGACGACCACGTCGATCAGACGACGCAGGCGCTGCGTCTGTGCATGGACAAACGCATGATAGACCTCACACGTAAACCCCGCGATGAGTGGAAGGGTGACAGACCCGCCCCCACTGTGGTAATGAACCCCTACGCGGCGTAAAAGGACACCCTGATGGAAGATGAAGACGAACAGGAATACGGCGAACTCATTGAGCTTGAGGGCCAAGAGGAAGACGACGTAGAGGACACCGAAGACGGCGGCGCGATTGTGCGCCTCGACGAGGAAGATCCGAAGGCTGGCGAGAGCGAGTTCTACGCCAACCTCGCCGACGGCGTCATCCCCGAGCCCGAACTGGGCCGCCTGTCGTCACGCTTCCTCGACCTGATCGGCAAGGACAAGGACGCGCGCAAGAAGCGCGACGACCAATATGACGAGGGTCTGCGACGCACTGGTCTGGGCGACGACGCCCCCGGCGGCGCAGACTTCCAAGGCGCGTCGAAGGTCGTGCATCCGATGCTGACCGAGGCCTGCATCGACTTCGCGGCGCGCGCCATGAAGGAGATCTTCCCGCCGCAGGGCCCCGCCAAGGACTTCGTGCCGGGCAAGCCCACGGACAAGAAGCTCGACAAGGCGAAGCGCAAGACCAACCTGCTCAACTGGCAGATGACCGTGCAGTGCCCCGAAGTGCGGGCCGAACTGGAACAACTCATGACGCAGGTGCCGCTGGGCGGCGCACAGTACATGAAGCTCGGCTGGGATGAGGCGAAGAACCGCCCCGAGTTCCTATTCGTCGCCATCGACGACATGTACCTGCCCTTCGCGGCAACCAACTTCTACACATCGCAGCGCCGCACGCACGTCCAGTACCTGACGCAACTCGACTATGAGAACCGCGTCAAGAACGGCATGTACCGCGACGTCGACCTGACACCTGCGGGCATGGAGCCTGAGATGTCGGTGGCTGCACAGTCCAACGACAAGATCGAGGGCCGCGAGCAGACCAGCTTCAACGAGGATGGCCTGCGGATCGTCTACGAAATCTACGCCATTGCCGACGTTGAAGGCGACGGCGCAGCGCCGTACATCATCAGCATCGACAAGCCCTCGGGCAAGGTGCTGTCGATCTACCGCAACTGGGACGAAGAGGACGAGCACAAGGAAGAGTTGCTCTGGTTCGTCGAGTTCCCCTTCATCCCGTGGCGCGGCGCGTATCCAATCGGCCTGCCGCACATGATCGGCGGCCTCTCTGGCGCAGCGACAGGCGCACTGCGCGCCCTGCTCGACAGCGCGCATATCTCCAACAGCCAGACGATGCTCAAGCTCAAGGGCGGCACGGCAGGCGGGCAGTCCCTGTCCATCCAGCCGACGCAGACCATTGAGATTGAGGGCGGCCTGAACGTCGACGACGTGCGCAAGCTGGCGATGCCGCTGCCGTACAACCCACCTTCGCCTGTGCTCATGAACCTGCTCGGCTTCTTGGTCGATGCAGGCAAGGGCGTCGTCCGCACCGCCATGGACGACATCGCCGACGGCAACCCCAACGCGCCCGTCGGCACGACGCTCGCCAAGATCGAGCAGGGCATGGTCGTCTTCTCGTCGATCCACGCACGTCTGCACGACGCAATGGCCCGCATGCTGCGGATCTTGCATCGTCTGAACGCGATGTACCTCGACGACGAGCGGCTGGAGCGTGAGGCTGGCGAAGAGCTGGCGACGCGCAAGGACTTCGAGGGGCCGCTTGATGTGGTGCCTGTCTCCGACCCGAACATCTTCAGCGAGGCACAGCGTTACGCGCAGGTGCAGGCCTTGGCGCAGCGCGCACAGGCACTGCCCCAGCTCTACAACATGCGCGCCGTTGAGGAGCGTCTGCTTGAGACGCTCAAGGTTCCCAACCCGAAAGAGCTTCTGGTTCCGCCCATGGAGCCGAAGGAGCAGAACGCCGTCAACGAGAACGTCGCGGCGACGCTGGGCCGCCCGATCACGGCATTCCCCGATCAGGATCACATCGCCCACCTCAAGACGCACCTTGCGTACATGATGAGCCCGACGTTCGGCATGTCGTCGATGATTGCGCCCGCGTTCTTGCCTGTCATGCTGAACCACATCAAGGAGCACGTTGCGCTCTGGTATGCGGCATCCGTCTTCGACGTCTCGAACGAGGCGCTCGGCGAGGATGTGGGCGACATGATGAAGGAACTGGGCAAGGATACGGAAGGGCGCAAGGCGCTCGACCAGATGCTGGCCGAGGCTGGTGCTGCCGTTGTGCAGCGCGGCGGCGACATCTTCGCCGATCTGCCGCAGGTTGTGCAGCAGGCGCAGCAAGTCATGCAGCAGTTTGCACCGCAGCCGATGCAAGATCCGCGTCTCGCCCTTGAGACCCAGAAGCTTCAGGCGCAGATGCAGCAAGAGCAGCAGCAAATGCAGCTTCAGGCGCAGACCAACCAGCAGAAGATGCAGCTTGAGCAGCAGAAGATGCAGGTCGATGCGCAGCAAGAGCAGCAGGACAACCAGATCGACATGGCAGACATGCAACTGCGTCTCCAAATCGAGCAGCAACAGCAGCAGGCTGAAGATGCACGTAAGGCGGCTGAGCTTCAGGCTCGCATGACGATGAACTCGCAGGACAATCAGACGGCCATGCAGCTTGCCGCCGCCGAGATTGCGTCTGGTGAACAAATCGCGGTGTCGACAGGCACCGGGATCAACCCCAACCCGTAAAGGATGGAACCATGAAGAAGAACGACGCGGCGCTGAGCAAGGGCAAGCACACTGGCCCAATCAACGCAGAAAACACGAACATGCACAAGCTTTTGAAGATGGGCATGAACCCGAAAACCGAAGTGTCGGGCGGTAAGAAGACCCCCGCATGAGGATAGAGACCTTGCTTCAACGCATCGAGGCAGAGCAAACCAAGTTTGCTAACGATGCGCTGTCGCAACCTGCCGGACGTGACTTGTTCGCGTATGGGCAGGCCGTTGGCATGCACGCGGGTCTTGAACATGCCAAGCGCATCCTGATCGACCTTGTGGCCGAGAAGGAGCGCAAAGACTTCAACCTCTAACCCTGCGAAAGGAGCACACATGCAGGAACTTGGAAATAAGGTTGACTTTGGGTACGCGAGCACGGACGAGGCATTTCCTGCCTGTGATCCGGGCATCACACCCTTTGGCAGCCGTGTCCTGTGTCAAATCAGGACACCAAAGCAGAAGACCAAGGGCGGGATCATCCTGACCTCGGAAACACGCGAGACAGATGCGTGGAACACTCAGATCGCGAAGGTGATCGGGGTGGGCGAACTGGCGTTCCGCAACCGCACAACAGGCGATCCATGGCCCGAGGGCTCATGGTGTCAGACCGGCGACTTCGTCCGGGTGCCTAAGTACGGCGGCGACCGCTGGACTGTCAAAACCGACGACGGCCAAGACGAAGCTCTTGTCGTCATTTTCAACGACCTTGATCTAATTGGCAAAGTGACGGGCGATCCGCTCGCCATGAAGGCTTTCATATGATCAATAAGGCTACAATAGGGAGCTGGTTATGAGTGACCGAAACAACCTGAGTGAACAAGACGACGATGACCTGATCCCCGTCGAAACACCCCCCGAGGAAGAGACCAAGGCTGAAGAGCCCGAAGTCGATGACGACGAGGATGATGACGAGGATGACGGCGAAGATGCGCGTCTAGCCGAAAGCGACGACGATCACGACGAAGAGGTGTCCAAGAACCAGAAGCGCCGCCAAAAGCGGCGTGAGGTGCAAAAGCGGGCCAAGGAAGCCGCCCAGCGTGAGTTGGAAACGCTTCGCCAATTGAACGCGGATCTCATCCGCCGCGTGTCTGCCATCGAGACGCACACGGCCAACAGCAATGCTCAGACCCTTGAGCAGAAGCTGGCGCAGGCCGTTGCCGAAGTGCAGCAGGCTGAGCATGTAATCGCCAAGGCGACTGAGCAGGGCAACGGTGACGACGTCGTCGCAGCCATGCGCATCCGCGATCAGGCGATCTACGAAGCCCAGCGGCTGAACGCTGCCAAGCAAGAGTTCGAGCAGACCCGTCAGCAGGCGGCCCAGCCGCAGGCTAACCCGGCTGTCGTCAGCTATGCGAAGCAGTGGATGGACGCCAACCCGTGGTACGACCCACAGGGCGGTGACCGTGACAGCGCACTGACTAAGGGCATCGACAACGAGCTGGCGCGCGAGGGCTACAACCCTGCGTCACGCGAGTATTGGGAAGAGCTTACGGCTCGTGTTTCCGAGGCAATCGGAGGCAATGACGAGCCCAAAGCGAAGCCCCGTCGCAAGGCACCACCGACTGGCGGGACGCGCGAACACGCACCCGTTTCGACTAAAAAAGAAATATACGTGACACCCGACCGTAAACAGGCTATGATCGAAGCTGGAGTGTGGGATGACCCTACACTTCGCCAACGCTATCTAAAAGCGTATCAGGCCTATGACACCGGTTCGGCTCGCTAAAGAAGGAGTGAGACAACATGACAAATAGTACTGAAGATGATCGCTTGAAGAAGCCGGAATTTGACGTTGTAGGTCGGCGCGAAACTCGCCGGTCTCAGGATCGGCAGGTCACTGAGAACCGAGAAGTTAGCGAAGATGACCGGCTCGAAATGTTCCGTAATCAACTTTTCAATGACGCACTTCCTGATCTGCCGGACGTCCCGGGCTATCATATGTGCTGGCTAACCACGCAAAATCCGCGTGATCCTATCCACCGTCGCATGCAACTCGGCTACGAGCCAGTGCGACCGGATGAGATCCCGGGGATGGAATACGCCTCGATCAAAACTGGTGAATGGACTGGTTTTATCGGGGTCAATGAGATGCTCGCGTTTAAGCTGCCCACGAGCCTGTACAACAGGTTCATGCAGGAAGCTCACCACGATGCACCTCTTCGCGAGGAAGATAAGCTTGCCGAGGTTGCGGATAGTATCCGTGAACAGGCTGAGCGAGCCGGAAGCACAATGTACGAGGGCGACGGATTGTCGGAGATGCGTGATTTCAACCCTCGGGCACCGCAGGTGTGGTGACCGAGTAAACGCAACCAAACAAGAGGTATAAGGCTATGTCTTCGGTATCCCAACCGTTCGGCCTACGTCCCGTCTACTCGCCAAGCGGTGTGGTTCGCCCCACCGCCTACTCGATCCAGACTGGCTACGCCGTTAATATTTTGCAGAACCAGCCGGTTCGTATCGCCCCCGCCACAAGCGGTGGTGAGACGGAAGGCCAAGTCGTCGCCGCCGCTGTTGGTGCCCGTTTCATCGGCACCTTCCAAGGCGTCGAGTTCACGGACACAGACGGTCGCCGTCGCGTTTCCAACAAGTGGACAGCTTCGACCGCAGGCACCGACATCGTTGCCTACGTCACGCTCGACCCGTCCATCGTCTACGAAATGCAGAGCAACGCTGCTCTGACCGTGGCCGACATCGGCAAGCAGTATGACTACACCACCATCGGCACTGGCTCGACTGTTGTCGGCATCAGCCAGATGATGTTGGATGTTGCTTCTGCTGCATCGAACGCGCAACTCCGCCTGATCGGCATTACGCCCGGTCCCGACAACAACTGGGGTGACACTTACGTCATCGCTCAGGTCCAAATCAGCGAACATCAGAACGTCGCTGACGTGGCCGCATACTAAGGAGGGCTGACACATGGCTACCCCAATGCGGAGTACTGACTTCCGCTCAATCGTTGAGCCGATCCTGAACGAAGAGTTCAACGGCATCTATGACCAGCGCGCTGACGAATGGTCGCAGGTTTTCAAAGAGTTCAAGGGCATTCCCCGGAACTACCACGAAGAGCCTGTCCTGTTCGGCTTCGGTGCTGCACCGGAACTGCCCGATGGCATGCCGGTCACCTATCAATCCGGCGGCGTGCTGTTCATTCAGCGTTACGTCTACAAGGTCTACGGTCTGGCATTCGCTCTGACCAAGGTTCTTGTTGAAGATGGTGACCACATCCGTATCGGCCAGACCTATGCACGTCACCTTGCACAGTCGCTGATCGAGACCAAGGAAACACTTGGTGCCAACATCCTGAACCGCGCCTTCAACGCCGCGTACACGGGTGGTGACGGCAAGTCGCTCGTTGCAACGGATCACCCGATTGCACAGGGCACGTTCTCGAACCAGCTCTCGACCGCTGCAAACCTTTCGCAGACGTCGCTTGAGCAGCTCCTCATTCAGGTCCGCAACGCTGTTGACAACAACGGCAAGCGTATCCGTTTGACGCCTAAGAAGATCGTTTCGGGCCCCTCGAACGTCTTCCAAGCTGAGGTTCTGCTGAAGTCCGCACTGCGTGCAGGCACCGCAAATAACGACGTGAACCCTGTCAAAAGCATGGGTCTCCTCGATGACGGTCAGGCTAACCTTTCGCGTATCACCTCGACCACCGCATGGTGGGTGCAGACTGATGCGCCGGAAGGCCTCAAGCTCGCGATGCGTCGCGGCCTTGAGAAGTCGATGGAAGGTGACTTCGAGACCGACAGCA
>JBBATU010000061.1:0-10770 GCA_040398565.1 Chakrabartia sp. | reverse complement strand
TATGGCATCGCCGCCAAACCAACTTGAGGGAAAAATCGAGGTTCGGGGCGTCGGTATTTGCACTTTGCCATTCGCACCTGCCGCCCAGATTCATCTCTATGTTGACCTCGCCGATCATCCAGACCGCCTCCCCGAACCGACTTTTCAGGATATTGCTGGCGTGATAATACCACGGATCGCTTTATCTGCGTTGGAGGCCTCTGCACCCTTGAAGGTTGAAATGGCACTCTCGCAGGGCATAGGCCCGTTATGAGCATTGCTGGACCAGAACGGATCCTCCTTGTCACCGGCATGTCGGGGGCTGGTAAATCAACCGTTCTCGACACTTTAGAAGATATGGGGTGGGAGGTTGTCGACAATCTACCCTTTCAATTACTGGATCGTTTGCTGGCGACGCGCGCACCCGAAGGCGCGACGGGAGAACGCCCGCTCGCTTTAGGCATAGACAGCCGGACCCGGGGGTTTGACGCAGATCAGATCGTCGCGCGCGTCAATGCCCTGCCAGACGGGGACAGCAGACCCATATCGATGCTTTTTGTCGATTGCGCGGGCAGTGAGCTAGAGCGGCGTTATTCCGAAACCCGCCGGCGCCATCCGCTTGCGGCAGACCGCCCAGCCAAAGATGGTATTGCCAGCGAAAGGGAGTTGGTTGCCCCGCTGAGGCGCTGGGCCGAGCACGTCATCGATACCACAGCCAGCACCACCAACGCCCTAAAGCAAGAAATCCGCACGCGCTTTGGTGACTGGGGCGATGTGGGCATGAATATTGCCGTGCTGTCCTTTGGCTATGCACGCGGCCTGCCCAGAAATGCGGATCTCGTTTTCGACATGCGCTTTTTGCGAAACCCGCATTGGGATGCAGCACTACGGCCGCTGACTGGCATCGATACGCGCATCTCCAGCTTCATTGAGGAAGACCCTGCCTATGAAGATGTTGTTCGTCAGATCGAAGGGCTGTTGCTGACACTCCTCCCCCGTTACGGGCTTGAAGGAAAAGCCTATGTGACGATCGGATTTGGGTGTACGGGCGGCCGCCATCGGTCTGTTCATGTGGCAGAACGAGTCGCGCGTCACTTGGCGAACCATGGGTTCACGCCTATTTTGTCTCATAGAGACATAGAGGCCGCCGGCGACAGTGCAGGCAAAGAAGACGAGTCCGGCGCTCAGGCGAGCCCGACACAGTGAGACGGGGTGGTTGATGATTGGTCTAGTGCTCGTAACGCATGGACGCCTTGCAACCGAGTTTGTGACAGCCATGGAGCATGTCGTCGGGCCGCAGACTGCCATTGAGGCAATATGCATCGGGCCGGATGATGATATGGAAGCACGCCGTGCCGATATTGCTGCTGCTATTGCCAAGGTTGAGAGTGGAAGCGGCGTAATCGTTCTGACCGACTTGTTCGGCGGCACCCCCTCTAATCTGGCCATTTCCCTTATGGATGTCGGTCGCGTTGAGGTGATCGCCGGAATTAACCTGCCCATGCTGATTCGTCTGGAAAGCGCACGGCGCCGAATGAAAGTGGTCGAAGCTGTGGCGGCGGCTCGAGAAGCTGGTCGAAAATACATCTCCGTCGCATCTGAAGTTTTGGGTGAACAAGCCGCATGATGATCAGCCGCACCGTCACCATCTGCAATCGCCGCGGCCTGCACGCGCGCGCCAGCGCCAAATTTGTGACGATGGCATGCGGCCTCACGGTCAAGGTAGAAGTCGAAAAAGAGGGCACAACTGTTGTCGGCACTTCCATCATGGGACTGATGATGCTTGGAGCAGCCCTTGGCGATGTCATTACGATCCGAGCTGAAGGGGACGGCGCAGAAGACGCCGTGACGCAGCTTGCCGATCTGGTCGAAGCCCGCTTTCACGAAGCCGAATAGACCGCCATGCCCCGCGATATTTCGGGATATTCCAATCCGCTGGTCAAACGCGTCAAAGCTTTGCGCGACAAAAAGGCACGTCGCCTTGAAGGCCTGTTTTTGGCCGAAGGCCTGCGCATACTAACAGAAGCCCTTGATGCGGGGCGCGCGCCCCATATGCTCTGGTTTGCGCCAGAAAGCGGGCGCCACCCGCTGGTTCAACAGCTCATCACTGCGACTGAGGACGCAGGTGGAGAGGTGTTTGTTACATCGCCCGATATTCTTTCGAAGCTTTCTGGCAAGGATAATCCGGGGGCCGTGCTTGGCGTTTATGAAGAACGCTGGACAGCCTTGGCGGACGTGGATCGCACAAAGTCAGATATCTGGATTGTGGCGGAACGCCTGCGCGATCCCGGCAATCTGGGCACCATTTTGCGGACCGGCGACGCCGTAGGCGCTGGCGGCCTGATCCTCATTGATGACTGCACCGATCCTTTTTCAGTGGAGGCCGTCCGTGCCAGCATGGGGGCGTTGTTCACTCAAGTGATCAGCAAGGCAAGCTGGGCGGAGTTTATGGAATGGCTGCGGCAAGGCCCCGGCCAACTCATTGGCACCAGCCTCAATACCGATCAGGACTATCAAGCCCCCCAATATACACCACCAATCTTCTTGCTGGTCGGGAATGAATCTCAAGGTTTACCAGAGACTTATGAGGCAGATTGCGATCTTATTGTGAAGATGCCGATGATGGGCAAGGCGGATAGCCTCAATGCCGCTGTTGCGACATCCGTGATGGCGTATGAGATCTTGAACCAGCTTCGGCGACGATAACTTAGTCGCTGCTCTCCGCAGAGGGCGGCGCCAACTTGGCCAGAGGGCGCGCCGCCTGCTCCACAATCGGGAGCGTTTCAATTGCCTTCGCACCTGTATCAACACCAAGCTTTTCAAATCGTTGCGCCGAAGTCATAACCTGACTCTCAAGACTACCGACCATCGCATTATAGGCAGAGACGGCGGTATCAAGATTGCGCCCCATTCGGCCAACATGGCCGCCCATCGTCGCCAGACGGCTATAAAGCTCCCGCCCCAGTTCTGCAATTTCGCGCGCCTGACCGGCCATTGTCTCTTGTTTCCAAACGGCTGCAACCGTCCGTGCAATTGCAATCAAATTCGTAGGTGTTGCCAATAAGATCTTGCGATCAAAAGCATAATCCCAAAGTTGATGATCCTGCTCCAATGCTGCGGTTAAGAAATGTTCGCCGGGAACAAACATGATCACATAGTCGGGCGCATCGGGGAATTGGCTCCAATAGGCTTTATTGCCGAGCGTGTTCACATGCGCCTTCATGGCCGCAGCATGCGCTGCGAGTTGGACTTCGCGCTCCTGCTCATCCACCGCACCAAAGGCATCTTGATAGGCATTGAGCGACACTTTTGCGTCAATGACGAGAGACTTACCGCCGGGCACCTTAACTATTACGTCCGGCCGCAAGCGCCCGCCCTCGCCATCGGCGACGCTCACTTCCGTCATAAAGTCGGCATGTTCGGCCAGTCCGCAGCTTTCCAGAACATTGCGCAACTGCTGCTCCCCCCAGCGCCCTCGCGCCTTGGGGGCATTGCGCAGCGCATTGACGAGCTTTGCAGCCTCGCTGGAAACGCGTTCGGTGCCCTCACGCATGGCTGCAATCTGTCCATGAAGCAGGCCAAAGGCATCACGGCGCTCGGTCTCAACCTTGGTCACTTGCTCTTCATAGCGCTGCAGACGCTCATGCACCGGCTGAAGCAAGGCCTTAATCCCCTGCCCAGCCAATTCTTCTGATTGTTTGAATCGGGCGTCAGCTCGTTCAAGAAACTGCTTTTGGGCGGCATCCAAAATCTTGCCGCCAACCTCGCTGAACTGCGCGCTCAACACCTCTTTGGCATCCTGCAAGGCTTTAATCTGAGCGGCGTGCGCCTCATCCTTGGCCTTCTGCTCGGCCGTCAGCGCACTGACGGCTATTCGGGCTTCGTCCCGTTCGACCAGCGCCTTTTCCAGATCAGAAATAGCCGCCCGGAAATCCGCCTGAAGCCTCTCCGTTTCTGCCTTGGCGAGTTCCCAGTCGGTCCGCAGCCGACCTGCGCTCCGTCCGGCGAACAGCCAGCCGATCAAGGATCCAAGGCCAAGCCCTCCGAAGAGGGACAGAAAAATCGAAAATAGAGATGTGTCCGCAGTCATAAGCGGAACATAGAATGAACAATTGCCTTTGAAAAGGGCTTATGAATGAAAGAATAACAGGCCTGAATGGTCAATTAAGCGGCCATTTTGCGCGCCTTGGCCAGCTTCTTAAGGACCATATCCCGCTTCAGCTTTGACAGGTGATCGATGAAAAGAATGCCATTGAGATGATCCATTTCATGCTGCAAGCAAATGGCAAGCAGCCCCTCAATCACCTCTTCATGCGCCTTGCCATTTTCATCGAGCCATTTGACCTTGATGATGGAGGGTCGCTCCACATCGGCATATTGATCCGGGACCGAAAGACAGCCCTCGCTATAGACCGTCAGGTCTTCCGACATTTCGACAATTTCAGGGTTAATGAACACCCGCGGTTCCCGGATGACGGCTCCGCTCTCTTCATCCCTCTCCTGCAAATCAATCACCAGCACCCGCTTCGGCACGCCCACCTGAATGGCGGCAAGGCCGATGCCCGGCGCATCATACATGGTCTCAAACATGTCCTGAATGAAGGAGCGCAAAGCATCATCCACCCCGTCAACGGGCGTGGAGATCGTTTTCAAACGCGCATCGGGCGTTTCAATGATGGGAAGAATGGCCATGACTGTCAGTTAGGTTTGCGATGGGTCAGGGTCAAGAGACGGGACGACGCGCACGCAGCGCCTGCGCCAGCGTTCCATCGTCAAGATAATCAAGTTCCCCCCCCACGGGGAGGCCATGGGCCAGCTGCGTGATACGGATCGGCGCGTTTTCGAGACGTTCTGCAATATAATGGGCGGTCGTCTGCCCCTCTAACGTCGCATTCATCGCAAGGACGACCTCGTCAATATCACCCGCAGCAATGCGCGATAACATGCTGGCAATATTCAAATCTTCGGGTCGCACACCTTCCAAGGCGGATAAGCGCCCCCCCAGAACATGAAATTTTCCGGGAAAGAGACGAGACCGTTCCAGCGCCCAAAGATCAGACACATCTTCCACCACGCACAACATGCGCCCTTCCCGCCTCGGATCGACACAAATTCCGCAGGGGTCAATTGTGTCGACATTGCCGCAGACATGGCAGGTGGCGAGCTTTTCGGTCACTTGTTCCAGAGCGCGCAATAGCGGCAACATGGCCCCTTCCCGCCGTTTGAGCAGGTGCAAGACCGCACGCCGGGCCGAACGCGGGCCAAGTCCCGGCAGTCGCGCAAGCGCCTGAGCCAAATTTTCAATCTCGATCGAAGCCATGAGAATGCTGATAGGGGGTTGCATTGCGGCTTGCCAAGGGCTTGGAAGAAAAGATGCGGATCATCTTCATGGGCACACCCGATTTTGCCGTTCCAACATTGGACGCCCTTGTGGCGGCAGGGCATGATATTTGCGCTGTCTATTCGCAGCCGCCCCGCCCGGCTGGCCGCGGCAAGGCGCTTTCTCCGACACCCGTCCACAAAAGGGCAGAAGAACTGGGTCTGGCGGTCCATACGCCCGTGACGCTGAAGGATGATGCCGATCAAAGGAGCTTTGGGGATCTAAACGCCGATATGGCTGTGGTTGCGGCCTATGGACTGATTCTCCCCAAGGCGATCCTCGAAGCTCCAAAATTTGGCTGCTTGAATGTTCATGCCTCACTTCTGCCCCGCTGGCGGGGTGCAGCCCCCGTGCAACGCGCCATCCTTGCGGGCGACACGGAAACGGGCGTGACCATCATGCAAATGGATGTTGGGCTCGACACCGGGGACATGCGCGCCATTCAATCCACCCCGATTGGCGGCAAGACGGGCGGTGCGCTGACAGCAGAGCTTGCTGAAATGGGCGCAGATCTGCTTGTCGACGTTCTGGCGTCGCTCAATGACCATCCACCCATTCCTCAGCCCGAGAAGGGCGTGACCTATGCCGCCAAAATCGACAAAGCCGAGAGCCGCATTGATTTTACGCGCTCAGCTCTTGAGATTGAGCGGCAAGTGCACGCCTTTGCACCAGCCCCCGGCGCATTTTTTGAATATCAGGGCGAGCGGTTCCGCATCTTGGCGGCGGAGTGTCTCGAGTCCAACGGCAGAGCCGGTGAAGTCATCGACGCGCAGTTGACCATTGCGTGTGGCGTAGGCGCGCTCCGCCCCATTCTGATCCAGCGGGCCGGAAAATCGGCCATGTCGCCGGCGGACCTGTTGAGGGGCTTTTCACTCCCGCCGGGAACGCAACTCGGATGACGCGCTTTCGACTAACTGTTGAGTTTGACGGCCGCCCCTTCATGGGCTGGCAAAGGCAAGCTCATGGCCCCAGCGTGCAGCAAGCCATTGAAGAGGCAGTCAAGGCAATTACCGGGGAGGACGCGGCCGTCCACGCCGCCGGCCGCACCGATGCGGGCGTCCATGCAGAGGCTATGGCCGCGCACGTTGAAATTACGCGGCCCTTCACAGCTTTTCGCTTGAAGGAAGCGATCAATGCAAAGCTGCGCCCCCACCCCATCGCCATTATCGACTGCACAGAAGTTGCCGATGACTGGCACGCCCGCTTTTCCTGCATTGGACGGCGATATGTGTATCGTATCATCAACCGCCGCGCCCCTTTGGCGCTGGATCAAGGCCGTGCTTGGCGCGTTGTCCAACCGCTCAATGTGGATGGCATGCATGACGCCGCGCAGCTATTGGTCGGCACGCACGACTTCACCACCTTTCGTTCCGTCCATTGCCAATCGGCAAGCCCAGTCAAATCTATTGACCAGATGCGGGTCCAGCGTTTTGGCAATGAGATTGAAGTCGATGTCTCAGCGCGATCCTTCCTTCATCATCAGGTACGCTCAATGGTGGGATGTCTGGTGCTTATCGGGCAGGGAAAATGGACGGCCAAAGACCTGAAAGCAGCCCTCGACGCGCGCGACAGATCCGCACTTGGCTTTAACGCGCCGCCCGATGGTCTTTATTTCATCGAAGCCCTTTATCCGGCCTGATCGGCCAGACCTTATTCCGCGGCCGTGCTCAGAGCTTCAAAGTCAGCCTCGGCAATGAATTTTTCAGCATCCAACGCTGCCATGCAGCCCATGCCCGCTGCGGTTACTGCCTGCCGATAGATTTTATCCGTGACATCCCCTGCGGCGAACACACCGGGAACCGATGTCTTGCTGCTGCCCTTTTCAACCAAGAGATAGCCATCTGAATCCATCGGAAGATGTCCAGCGAACACTTCGGTCGCGGGCTTATGGCCAATGGCAACAAAGGCCCCATCGGTTTCAATGTGGGAGATTTCGCCCGTGTTGATATCCTTGAGATCAAGGCCGACCAGAACTTCCGGCGTGCCGCCGCCCACAAACCGATCGACCGCCTTGTTCCACAGCACCTTGATATGCGGATGCGCAAATAGGCGTTCTTGCAGGATCTTTTCCGCCCGCAGGCTATCCCGCCGATGGATCAGCGTCACATCCTGACTATGATTGGTAAGGTACAGCGCCTCTTCCACCGCCGTATTGCCGCCACCAATGACCACGACCTTCTTGCCCCGATAGAAAAACCCATCGCATGTCGCGCACGCAGACACACCCTTGCCCTGCATCGCCATTTCACTGTCCAGCCCCAGCCAACGGGCCTGCGCGCCCGTCGCGATCACCAGCGTATCGGCAATGAACACATCGCCGCTATCGCCCGTAAGGGTGAAGGGCCGCTTGGATAGATCAAGACCAGATATAATGTCCCACATCATACGAGTGCCGACATGCTCTGCCTGCGCCTGCATTTCTTCCATCAGCCAGGGGCCTTGGATAACATCCCGAAAGCCGGGATAGTTTTCCACATCCGTCGTGATGGTCAGCTGCCCACCGGGCTGCAAACCCTGCACCACAATGGGCTGTAACCCCGCACGCGCTGCGTAAATCGCGGCAGACAGACCTGCCGGGCCTGAACCAATAATGAGCAAGCGGGTGTGATGAGTGGAGGGCATGAGAAATATGTGTCCGGAATCAAGTGAGCTATGCACACCGCCATAGGGCGGCCCCATCGATTGTGGCAAGGCTTGGGACGCTGTTCTCTCCTATTGCAGAATGTCCACATGCGTAGTTTCACTGAATATTCAGCCCTCCGCAGAAGTTCTAAGATAAGCGACTTGCGACAGCGCAGGGTTTTGGAATTGGTGACGTTAGGAATGGCAAAGGCGCTAGCTGGCAAGATCCACATTATTGACGATGACCCGACTGTGCGCGATTCCCTTTCGCTACTCCTCAGCTTTATGGGTTATCGGACACGCGCATGGCCATCGGGCGACCAGTTTCTTGCCGAGCAACCTCTTGAACCGAGCGACATCGTCCTTGTTGATATGATCATGCCGGGAGAAGATGGCGGGGCCGTGATGCGCACTCTTCGTGACAAAAAGCTCTTTAATCCGGTCATTCTGATGACGGGCGACGCAAGTCCGACGTTGGGTGATAGAGCCCCAGCCGAATATTCCTCTCTGCTCTATAAACCATTTAGCAAGGATAGTCTGCAACAAGCCATCAACATGGCCGTGTCCGGGGAACCATAACAGTACCCAGCCGTTGCGTCCTGCGGGGTAATTTAGCCCCAGATTTTATAGGGATCATCCAAACCCATGACCAGCGCGCGCAAGCCAGTCGTTCTCGTTACGGGAGGGGCTGGCTATATAGGGAGCCACGCGGTGCTGGCGCTTCGCGATTTGGATTGGCCCGTGGTTGTCCTCGACAATTTGTCCACCGGCCGACGGCATCTGGTTCCGGGGCATGTCCCATTTCAAGAAGGGAATGTCGGCGATATTGATCTGGTGACGCAGCTGATTAAGACCCATGACGTGGGCGCAGTCCTGCATTTTGCGGCATCCATCATCGTTCCGGAATCGGTTCGTGATCCGTTGAAATATTATCGGAACAACAGCTGTAATGCCCGCAATCTGCTAGAAGCCGTAACCCGCACGGGCGTGCGGCATTTCCTGTTTTCATCAACTGCGGCCGTCTATGGTATCCCAGCCAAAGTTCCCATTACAGAAGACATGCCGAAAGCGCCGATAAACCCCTATGGCCGGTCAAAATGGATGATGGAGATGATGCTCGCCGATGTCGCTCAAGCCTATCCGATGAACTATTGCGCACTGCGTTACTTTAATGTGGCGGGTGCTGATCCACAGGGGCGTTCGGGCCAATGCACTGAAGCTGCCACCCATTTGATCAAAATCGCGGTGGAAGCAGCCGTTAGCAAGAGGAGCCATGTCAGCATTTGCGGAACGGATTATGCAACGCCCGATGGCACCGGGGTGCGCGATTATATTCATGTCAGCGATCTTGCGGCTGCACATGTGCTGGCGCTGCAGGCGCTCATCGATGCACCGTCGGAGTCGCTTGTGATGAACTGCGGCTATGGTCAGGGATCATCCGTTCTTCAGGTGCTTGACGCTGTCGAGCGGGTATCTGGCATTGTGTTTGAGCGCCGCTTTGAAGGACGCAGGCTGGGCGATCCAGATATACTCATTGCCGACAATAGCCTGATCACCAAAAAACTCGGCTGGCAACCCCGTTACAATGACCTCGACCAGATCGTCGCCGACGCCCTTTCTTGGGAAAAGAAACTCAGCTCTTAACGTGCCAAAGAGGTCGCAAAGCGCGCTGTCTCGGTAATTTCTTGCCGATCCGGAAAACCATGGCCGACGACCCAGCTCCCCCCAACGCACAAGACAGAATCCAGCGCGAGCCAGTCTGGAACCGAGGTTTTGGAGATGCCCCCTGTCGGACAGAATTTCGCCTGCCCAAATGGCCCGGCCAGCGCCTGTAACGCAGGGATACCGCCTGATGCCATTGCCGGGAAAAACTTGAAATGGCTGAGACCCAGATCAAGGCCGCGCATAATGTCGCCCGCATTGGCGATGCCGGGCAGGAAAGGTACTCCAGTTTCCACCGCAGCGCGGCCAAGGGGTTCGGTCAAGCCGGGAGACACAATGAATTCTGACCCGACATCTATAGCGGCCCGCAAATCGGCTGGATTGAGGACCGTCCCCGCCCCCACAATCGCGCCTTCAACGGCCTTCATCTCCTGAATGACCTCAAGAGCGGCGGCTGTGCGCAAAGTGACTTCCAGAACACGCAGCCCACCGGCCACCAGAGCCTCAGCAATTGGACGCGCATGGGCCGCATCCTCGATCACCAAAACAGGAATAACAGGCGATGTCCGCATGATCGAGCCGATGTCACGCACCTTGATACTCCTTCGCAAATGCCGCCGCCGCGCCAAATAGACCGGGCTGAGGGTGGGTAATCAGTTTCACTGGCAAGGTCGACATCAAGGCTTCAAACCGCCCTTTGGCGCGAAATCTCTCTGCAAACCCAGAGGTCACCAACGTATCGCGCAGGCGCAGGCCCAAGCCGCCGGCGATGACAACACCCTTCCCGCCTTGGGCAAGAGCAACATCACCCGCGATGCTTCCTAAGGACAAGCAGAACCTATCCACAGCGGCAGCGGCTAGCGGGTCTTCGCCAGAGATGCCAAGACCCCACAACTCCCGATCTGAGTGTTGCAGAATTGCCCTGCCCTCGATCCCTGCCAGCGTCTCGTAAATATCGACAAGCCCCGGCCCAGAGACAACGCGTTCGGCCGAAACACGGCGATAGCGGGACCGAAGACGCGCCAAAATGGCATCCTCAATGCTATCCAGCGGCGCAAAGTCTATATGCCCACCTTCGGGTGCCACGACATGATGGCCGCCCTTGCCGCGCCAGATATGGGCAACCC
>JBBATU010000060.1:0-10955 GCA_040398565.1 Chakrabartia sp. | reverse complement strand
TTGTCCGCGTGTGCGCCGCCATTAATGATGTTCATCATTGGCACGGGCAAGACATGGGCCGAAACGCCACCGACATAGCGATACAAGGGCAATCCGCGGGAATCAGCCGCGGCTTTGGCGTTGGCCAAGCTGACCCCCAGAATAGCATTTGCCCCAAGGTTGGATTTATTTTCAGTCCCATCCAGCGCAATCATCGCCGCATCAACTTCGGCCTGATCTTCGGCATCCATACCGAGCAACGCATCCGCAATTGGGCCATTAACGCTATCAACCGCCGCCTGTACGCCCTTGCCAAGCCACTTCGACTTGTCTCCGTCGCGTTTTTCGACCGCTTCATAGGCTCCTGTCGACGCGCCAGAAGGAACCGCCGCACGGCCAAAACTGCCGTCTTCCAGCAAAACATCAACTTCTACGGTCGGATTGCCTCGGCTGTCGACGATCTGGCGGGCATGGATATCAAGAATGGCCGTCACTATATAAGACTCCAGAATTGCTTGGCGGGTGAGACGCGTGTCTCTATCTGGCAAGCAGTCCCTGCGCAACCATGAGGGAAAGCAACGACATGGCAACGACAGACGACACATCTTCGGCAAAAGCCAAGCGCAAGCCAGCCGCGCCGCGCAAGCCCGCCGCCCGCAAAGCCGTAGCGGCACCGAAGGCTGCCCTGACCATCACAGAAGAACCAAGCCATGCTGACACGCCTTTGCGCGAACAGGCCAGCGCGGCGATCAGCAAGTTTCAATCCACCGCCAAAGACGCAATGGCGACCGGCAAGGATCGGACAACCGAAGCGTTGGACGATGTTCAAGCGATGATTGAAGATGTCGCCCAGACAATTGATGCGCGCGTCGGCCCCCAATATGGTGCCTATGCCCATAAGGCGGCCGATGCCTTGTCGAGCATGTCGACATCTCTCAAATCCAAAGATGTTGAAGAGCTGCTTGAAGAAGCGCGGGATTTTGTTCGGCGCAGACCGGCAATCACAATTGGCAGCGCAGCGGCACTTGGCTTTTTGGTAGCGCGCCTTTTAAAGGCAGATCCTGAGGACAAAGCCTGAGGCACGCATGGACCAGCCGCCCGTTGATACAAATGAGCCGAGCATCCGCCACCTCGTCAGTCAATTGATTGACGATACGGCAGGCTATGCCCGCGCCGAAGCCGAGTTTTTTAGGGCAGAACTTGGGGATCGTGGGCGTCATTTAGCACCCGCCATTTATTTGTTCATCGCAGCAGCGATTGCGGGATTTGCCCTGATCATCACTGTTATTGTTGTCGCAACAATTTGGCTGGGGCTGACGATTGGATTTGGATGGGCGATGTTGTGCACCGTCCTCGTCATAACGGGTGCCATTGGACTGCTCGTCCGATCGGCGCGGGCGCATCTTCAAAAGGCGACGCGACCATGGACCCGACCCTAAACGACCGCGACAGGGCCACCAGCCGCCTGATCGAGGCGCGTCAACGCTGGCGGGACAGCTTGGCGGCAGCCCGTCTGCACCTCGCGCCCCCAAATCTCGTTCGCAAAGCGAAATCGTCTGTGGTCGAGACTGTTCAGCAGAAAATTAAAGGAAATCCGCAAACGGTCGTGGCCATAGGCGTCGTATTGCTGACCTATTTGTTTCGTAAACCAATTTTTCGCGCAATCCGGCGGCTTATGAAGGAGAGATGATATGGCAGATACACTTCGTTCAAAAGCCAGCGAACATTATACAAAAGCACGCCAAAAAGCCGCCAAAGCTCTAGCAGAAGGCCGCAGCAAAGCCGTCGAAACCCTCGACACTGGGGCAAAACGCGCTCGTCGCCGCGCAGAGGACGCAAAGCAGCGAACAGCGCGCGGTGTTGACACCAATCCGCTTGCCGCGGTTGCTGGCGGGCTTGCCATTGGTGCCCTGCTCGCTTCCCTGCTGCCCCGCACGGCGCGAGAAAATAAGTATATAGGTCCGGTGAGCCGGACAGTTAAATCAACAGCAAAGGGTGCAGCCAAAGTCGCTGGCACAGTCGCCAAGGCAGAAATGATTGCGCTTGGCGTCAACAGCGGTACGGCCCGGCAACAGGTCCGCGATTTGGCGGGCAAAATTGGCAAGGCGGCAACCTCCGCACGCACGGCGGCTGTAAAAACACTACGCAAGGATAGCGAATGAGCGATACAGGAAAGCTGCATCTGGTTTTTGGCGGACGCGTTAGCGACCCACAAACTCTGGATTTTGCAGATTTGAAATCAATGGACGTCGTCGGGTTTTTCCCGGACTATAAAAGTGCTGAAAATGCTTGGCGCACCGCCGCACAGCGAACCGTTGACGATGCCGAAATGAAATATGTTGTCGTGCACATGCACCGCTTGCTCCAACCTGAGCTTCTTGAACCTGCAAAGCGCGCTTAGCCTTTAAGCGGCGTTTGCGCCGCGCATGGGCCAGTCGTCCCTTGTCGCAGACACAGCAGACGCCTAACGAACCCAACATGGCTTGTGGAAAACACGATCAACTCATTGACCGTTTCGGGCGGAGGATCAGCTATGTCCGGATGTCCGTCACGGACCGCTGTGACATGCGCTGCCGCTATTGCATGGCAGAAAACATGGTGTTCGAGCCACGCAGTGCGCTGCTTACGCTGGAAGAACAAGCGGATCTTGCCCGTCAATTGGTCGCCCGTGGTGTGACGCGTATCCGTTTGACCGGGGGTGAGCCTTTGGTGCGGCGAGGCGTCACCCAGCTTGCCCGCAGCATTGGACAAATGCTGGGCAATGGGCTGGACGAGCTGACGATCACGACCAATGGCGCGAGACTGGCCGAATTTAGCGATGATCTTTGGGACGCCGGGATCAGGCGGATCAATGTGAGCTTGGACACGCGCGATCCAGACCGCTTCACGCACATTACGCGCCTTGGCCGATTAAGCGATGTTTTGGCGGGTCTTGCCGCTGCGAAGAAACGCGGTTTTTCTATTAAAATTAATATGGTAGCACTCAAATCTCTTAATGAGGATGAGATTGGCGACATGCTGTCATGGTGCTGCGATGAAGGCTTTGATCTCTCCCTGATCGAAACCATGCCCTTAGGGGAAGTCGGCGAAGATCGACGCGGAAACTTCCTGCCGTTGACTGAAGTCCGTCAGACCCTCGATCAACATTTTGATCTCGCCCCCTCCCAACATCGCACGGGCGGCCCTTCTCGCTATATGGAGGTTCAAGGCACGAGCACGCGGCTTGGCTTCATCTCGCCGCTGACGCAGAATTTTTGCGAGAGTTGTAATCGCATTCGGATATCCGCAACGGGCCAGCTCTATATGTGCCTGGGCTATGAGGATCATGTTGATTTCAGGGCCGCTTTACGCAGCGATGACCCCGACGCTTTGGCCGCAGCGCTTGACCTTGCCATGGGGCGCAAGCCAGAACGGCACAACTTTGACCTCGGCCAAGCGGCAACGCAGCGCCATATGAATGTGACCGGCGGATGAAACGTGCCCTTCTCGTCTCCCCAACCGCGCCTGCGCAAGACGCAGCAGAGCGGCTGCGCGACAGTTATGATTGGGTTGACCTGCGCGACGCAGATATGGTTGTCGCACTCGGGGGCGATGGGTTCATGCTGCAAACCTTGCACAGCATGCTCGGGCGGAAGCGGATACTGCCCGTTTTCGGTATGAACCTCGGCACTGTTGGGTTTTTGATGAACGATTGGCGTGAAGACAGCCTTGACGATCGCATCGCCCAGACAAAATCTTTTCAAGTCTCTCCATTGCGCATGGAGGCAGAGACAATTGATGGGGAAATCGTCACCAGCCCCGCGATTAACGAGGTATCTTTGCTGCGCGAAGCGCGTCAAACCGCCAAGCTGGAAATCGATGTTAATGGACGCGTCGTCATGGAGGAGCTTGTATGCGACGGTGTTCTCGTCGCAACGCCGGTTGGATCAACAGCTTACAACTTATCAGCTCAAGGCCCTATTCTGCCGCTCGACTCGCCGCTATTGGCCCTGACGCCCATCAGCCCGTTTCGGCCGCGACGCTGGCGCGGAGCCATTTTGCCCGACAACGCAACAATTCAATTCCGCGTGCTGGATGCAGGCAAGCGTCCTGTGAGCGCGGTTGCCGACCAGCAAGAAGTCCGCGATGTCGCGCGGGTCAGCGTCACGAGTGACACTTCAACGCGCCTCACATTGATGTTCGATCCCGAGCATGCACTTGATGATCGCATCGCCATGGAACAATTTGCCGTTTGAGGCGCTTGCCAAGCGCGCTTGGCCTGCTATAGCCCGCCTCCTTGAGAGCATTCCCCGGTAGCTCAGCGGTAGAGCATCCGACTGTTAATCGGACGGCCGCCTGTTCGAATCAGGCCCGGGGAGCCACTCTCTCTTAACTCCAATCATCGTTGATTTCAGGCCTGTGTTCTGGCCTTGTTCTTTTTTCGCTTGACGGCGGAACAAATCATGATCAATAAGAAGGGAACAAAAGGAGATCATTCATGCAATTCCTCGCTTTTCTCTTCTTCTCAACGCTTCTGGGCGCTGTCCTATTTCTGATTCGCAACATGTTGATTGAGTCTGGTGACCGGATTGAAGCCGCGCTTGCGGGGGAATATCGCATGTCTGTGACGCACTCGGCGCTCCCCTATCGCGCACGGCGCCAGCGCAGAACGACTGTCATGCCTGTTCGGGGTGAAGCGCGTAGGCTCGCAGCCTGAAGGCGCGCGCTCAGGCCTGAGTGCGCGCCTGACTTATGCGGGCATAGCTGCGGATGCTGAAGGGCAGCAGCCCCAGATAAAGCGCAGAAATAGCGATAAGGATGATCCATGGCTCTGAAAACAGAGCAGCTCCAACCAATGCAACGAGCAATATCGCCTCTAGCCGCAAATTGCGCCGTAAGCGAATGGAGGCCCAGCTGAAGGTCGCGATGTTTGAAATCATCAACCCGGCGACAAAAACGATCCAAGGAGCGACCAGAAACGGGTTTCTGAACACGTCATTGTCCGTTGCGATCCACAAATAGAGCGGCACAAACGCAAGACCAGCCCCTGCCGGCGCAGGAACGCCTGTCATAAAGCCCGCCGATTTATGCGGCTGAATTTCAGCATCAATGGCAGCGTTGAAGCGGGCCAGACGCAGGGCGCAGCACACGGCGAGCGCGAGCGCACAGATCCAGCCAAATCGCGGCATGGCCTGCAACGACCAAAGATAAATGATCAACGCGGGCGAGACGCCAAAGGCAATGACATCGGACAAGGAATCGAGTTCTGCGCCAAAGCGGCTTTCCCCCTTGAGAAGGCGAGCGACCCGACCATCAATCCCATCTAGCAAAGCGGCAATCACAATCGCGCCTATTGCGCGCTCCCAATCACCGGGATTGGGATCAGTCCCCGACGCCGAAATGGCATATCGAATGGCGGTGAGGCCAAAACATAAAGCAAGCGCCGTAATTGCGTTTGGCGCGACAGCGCGAAGCGTGATGCCCCTGCCGACCTCGCTCATTGGCTGACCGCACTTGTCGACGTGTTATCGTCAATCACTCCGATGATCGTCTCTCCGGCCACGCAGCGCTGGCCCAGAGCGACTTTAGCGGCTGTGCCCTGCGGCAAATAGACATCCACCCGGCTGCCGAAGCGAATCAGACCGACACGTTCGCCAGCAACAACCGCATCGCCCACTTTCGAAAGGGGAAGGATGCGCCGTGCCACAAGGCCTGCAATTTGTGTAAACCCAATTTTCACGCCATCCGCGCGCTCGACTAGGAAATGCTGCCGCTCATTATCTTCGCTGGCCTTATCCAAATCTGCATTCAGAAACTTCCCAGCAATATATTCGATCCGCCGAATAACGCCAGAAATGGGAGAGCGATTAATGTGCACATCGAACACGCTCATAAAAATGGACACGCGCACCATCGAAACGTCGTCCAAGCCACCTTCACCGACCAATTCCCGCGGGGGGGCAACGGTTCGGATAAGGGTGACCATCCCGTCTGCCGGGGCAATGACCAGATCATTGCCTTGAGGCACACTGCGAATGGGGTCTCTAAAAAATGCAAGGACCCACAGCGTCAATCCAGTGAATAGCCAGGCAAAGAAGCTCCAGCCCATAAGTGCGAAGGCAAGCACGATCGCCGCAGAGATCAATGCGAATTTGCGGCCCTCGGGATGAACGGACGGCCACGTCCACTTCACGCCTTCTCCTGCCGCGATGGCCTTTTCATGTTCAGTCATGCCCTCTTCATAGGGCGAGCGCCCTCAGGATACAATGAGAGCAGTTGATTGACAGGATAGACCGCCTTAAGGCCACTTCGATTCCACTTCCCAGGGAAAGTTCCAAATTATGTCTAAGATTAAGGTTAAAACGCCCGTCGTTGAAATGGACGGCGACGAAATGACCCGCATCATCTGGCAGTGGATCCGCGAAAAGCTGATCCTGCCCTATCTCGATATCGACTTGAAATATTATGATTTGTCGGTCGAGAAGCGCGATGAAACCAATGACCAGATCACCATTGATGCCGCCAATGCGACCAAGCAATATGGCGTCGCCGTGAAATGCGCGACGATCACGCCAGATGAAGCACGCGTGACGGAGTTTAACCTCAAGAAAATGTGGAAGTCGCCCAACGGCACTATCCGCAATATTTTGGGCGGCGTTGTGTTCCGCGAACCGATTGTGATCAAAAATGTCCCAAGGCTCATTCCGGGCTGGACAGATCCGATCGTCGTCGGCCGTCATGCCTTTGGGGATCAGTATAAGGCCACCGACTTTCTCGTCCCCGGCCCCGGCAAGCTGCGCCTTGTTTGGGATGGCGATAATGGCGACAAGATTGACGAAGAAGTCTTCCATTATCCGTCATCGGGCGTCGCTTTGGCGATGTATAATCTTGATGACTCGATCCGCGACTTTGCGCGCGCCTCGATGAACTATGGCTTGGGCCTAGGTTGGCCCGTCTATCTGTCGACCAAGAACACCATTCTCAAGGCCTATGACGGCCGCTTCAAGGACCTGTTCCAAGAAGTTTATGAGAGTGAATTCAAGACGAAGTTTGAGGAAGCGGGCATTGTTTACGAACATCGTCTGATCGACGACATGGTTGCCTCTGCACTCAAGTGGAGCGGTAAGTTCGTCTGGGCCTGTAAGAACTATGATGGCGATGTGCAGTCGGATCAGGTGGCGCAGGGCTTTGGCTCGCTGGGCCTGATGACGTCCGTGCTGATGACGCCAGATGGCAATACCGTGGAAGCAGAAGCCGCACACGGCACCGTCACCCGCCATTATCGCATGCACGAGCAGGGCAAAGCGACGTCGACCAATCCGATTGCGTCGATCTTCGCTTGGACGCGCGGCCTGATCTATCGCGGTAAGTTTGACGACACCCCTGATGTGACACGCTTTGCCGAGACGCTGGAGCGTGTTTGCATCAAGACCGTTGAAGACGGCCATATGACAAAGGATCTCGCAATTCTCATCGGGCCAGATCAGGCTTGGATGACGACGGAGCAATTCTTTGAAGCCATCCGCGCCAATCTTGAAAAGGAAATGGCCAGCTGGGCCTGACCTTAATCGACATTAGGTGATGAAATAGGTCGGGAGGGCACGCCTTCCCGGCCTTTTTCTTTGCCCCTGCGCTGACAAGCGCGGGTGAATATGATTAGATGCCCCTATGGCGTTAGAAACAAGCTCAACCGGATTGCATGACGCGCTTGTGATCTTAGGCGCAGCGGGGATTGTGATCCCGGCCTTTTCGCGGTTGCGGATTACCCCCGTCATTGGCTTCATCGTCTTCGGCATTTTGGCAGGACCTTATGGACTGGCCCGGTTTATCGATGATTTTCCTTGGCTGCGGCTCGTTACCATTTCAGATCAAAAGGCCATTGCGCCCTTTGCCGAGCTGGGCATTGTCCTGTTGCTGTTCACCATCGGGCTTGAGCTGTCCTTTGCCCGGCTACGCTCAATGCGGCGGCTTGTTTTTGGGGTTGGATCGGCTCAGCTTTTTGGCGCAGGAGATCTGATCGCGCTCGCCCTGCTGATCTCAGGAGAAAGCCAGAATTCTGCAATCGGCCTCGGCCTTGCCCTCGCCCTATCCTCCACAGCGTTGGTCGTGCCTATATCCGGCACAACTGGCCCGGTTGGGCGCAATGCCTTTGGCATGTTGCTGTTTGAAGATCTGGCCTTGGTCCCAATTGTTTTCCTGCTGGGTTCGCTTGGGGCCGCAGGTGCCGGGTTGGATGCCTTTGGCAGGACGCTGTTCATTGGAGGTGTCACCCTTGCTGCGATGCTGGTGCTCGGCAGATTTCTTCTCCCGCCCCTCTTTGCACAGGCGGCGCGAACGAAAAGCCCTGAGCTATTCTTGTCCGTCACCCTGCTGGTGGTCATTGCCTCTAGCCTATTGACGCTCTCCACCGGCTTATCTGCTTTGCTTGGTGCACTGGTCGCCGGCTTGTTGATTGCCGAAACCGCTTATCGGGGGGAAGTTCAGTCGGTCATCCGCCCGTTTCGGGGGCTTGCCTTGGGGATTTTCCTCATCACCGTCGGCATGAGCCTTAATCTCGATCAGTTGGTGGCAGAATGGCCGCTTGTTTTGGCGGCCTTGTTCGGCGTCGTTCTGATCAAATTCGTCGTGACGGCGGGCTTATTGCGTTTGAATGGCGTCCGCCCCGGCGTGTCCGCAGAAGTTGGCCTGCTCATGGGCAGCCCATCGGAAACGACGCTCATCGTGCTGACCGCTGCCGCACAAGCCGCGTTGATCAACAGCCAAACAGCATCATTCTGGCAAGTCGTGACCGCCCTTGGCCTGACCATAACGCCCGTCCTCGCCCGCATGGGGCATCGCATCGCCAACCGCATCGAAATGCGCCAGTCCGTCGCCCAAGACAGGTCAGACGACGGCATCTCGCACGATCGCACCATCATCATTGGCTATGGGCGTGTTGGGCGCATGGTTGCGGCCATGCTGGATGCCCATAAACAGCCTTGGATCGCCATTGAAGGTGACATCGACACCGTCACCCGCGCCAGAAAAGAGCAAAAGCCAGTGCGCTTTGCCGATGCCCATAAACTGGACGCGCTGGTGGCGCTGGGCGTTGGTTCTGCGCGCGCTGTTGTGATGACCATGGATGACCATGTGCAAGCCGCCCGCCTCATCCGCCGCCTGCGCCAATTTTATCCAAACCTGACCATTGTGGCCCGCGCACGCGATACAGAGCATGCAGCAGAGTTGTATTTGGCAGGTGCCAGCGATGCCGTACCTGAAACGCTGGAAAGCTCTCTCCAACTGTCAGAGGCCGTCTTGGTTGATCTGGGTGTCCCGATGGGGCCGGTGATCGCGTCTATTCATGAAAAGCGCGATGAGTTGAGACAAGCTATCAAGCATCGGGCCGAACTTGATCGTGCGCCCCGCCTTGGACCCACCAAACGTTAAGAGGAAAGGTCCGGCGTGGTGGGCGCGGCAAGGATTGAACTTGCGACCCCACCCGTGTGAAGGGTGTGCTCTACCACTGAGCTACGCGCCCACGCCGTGAGGCGAAGCCCCTAAACGAGGCCGCCGCCCAAAACAAGACGGGCGGCGCTTTTTCAAGCACCGCCCGTCTTGTTTTTATTCCGTTCGGAAAACGCGTCTTAGTTGACGGCGTCCTTCAGGCCCTTGCCAGCCTTGAACTTCGGCTGCGAAGATGCCTTGATTTCCATCGGAGCACCCGTGCGCGGGTTACGACCAGTCGAAGCCTTACGCTTCGAAACAGCGAACGTGCCGAAGCCAACGAGGCGGACTTCGTCACCCTTTTTCAGGGCGCCCGTGATGGCGTCAAAAACGCCTTCCACTGCCTTGCTGGCATCAGCCTTGGTCAGGCCGGAAGCGTCGGCTACGGCAGCGATAAGATCTTGCTTGTTCATTAGGAACCCCCTCGTCGAGTGTTGAGCGTGATATGTTTTTTCGGCGGAAAGCCGTGGATGGAAGTAATGCCACGCACGTTGGCCCTGTCAAAAGAAATTCAGCATATAATGCATCATTATAGCGCTAAACCATAGAAATCCGACGAAAAATTTGATTTTTGCTCTGTATAATTGATCAAATTGTCGTAAAAATACAACCGGGCATCTACCTCTATAGTAGACGCCCGGCCGAGTCGAAATTTAGTTAATGACGAACAATATCGCCTGGGCCGCCATGCGCCGGGGGCTGCGCCGCCAGTTCATCTGCCTCTGTCCAGTCAATTGGCTCAACCGGGGCCGCCAATGCGAGCGACAAAACCTCATCGACATGCTGAACTGGAATGATCTTCAGGCCCTGTCTCACATTATCAGGAATTTCGGCAAGGTCCTTCTCATTCTCTGCCGGGATGAGCACGGTTGTGATCCCGCCCCGCAGCGCTGCCAGCAGCTTTTCCTTCAGCCCGCCAATCGGCAAGACCCGGCCTCGCAGGGTCACTTCCCCCGTCATGGCAACCTCACGGCGCACCGCAATACCTGTCAGCGTCGAAACCATGGCCGTTACCATGCCGATCCCGGCAGATGGACCATCTTTGGGCACTGCGCCTTCGGGCAAGTGGATATGGATATCCTTGCGCTGGAACAGGCTGGGCTTGATGCCATAGCTTGGCGCACGCGCCTTCACAAAGCTGATCGCGGCCTGAATAGATTCGGTCATCACATCACCAAGCTTGCCCGTTGTCCGAACAGCGCCCTTGCCGGGAACCGTTACGGCCTCAATCGTCAGCAACTCGCCACCAACTTCGGTCCAAGCCAGACCCGTTACGGCACCAATCTGATTTTCTTCCTCACCCATGCCAAAGCGATATTTTGGCACGCCGGCAAAATCGGCCAGATTCTCTGCCGTAATCTCAATCGACGTCGCTTTGCCTTCCAAAATGCGTCGCAGCGCCTTTCGGGCGAGCTTGGCAATTTCACGCTCTAAGGTCCGTACCCCCGCTTCACGGGTGTAGAGACGAACGAGCGTACGCAGGCCGGGTTCGGTTAGCGTGAATTCGCCCTTCT
>JBBATU010000059.1:0-11165 GCA_040398565.1 Chakrabartia sp. | reverse complement strand
GCGACCATTTGATCGCGCTTGGGGGCGGTGTCATTGGGGACCTTGTTGGCTTTGCGGCATCCATTTTGAAGCGCGGCTGCAATCTCATTCAAATCCCGACCACGCTTCTGGCTCAGGTAGATTCATCCGTAGGGGGTAAGACCGCGATCAACGTTCGGGCGGGAAAAAACCTTGTCGGTAGCTTCCACCAACCGTCGCTTGTCGTCATTGACCCCAAAGTTCTGAACAGCCTGCCAGATCGGGAAATGCGCGCCGGATATGCCGAAGTTGTGAAATATGGGCTGATCAACGACGCCAAATTCTTTGATTGGTGCTGCCAAAATGCCGCCGCGTTGCTCAATCGAGACGAAGACGCCCTGATCACGGCTATCTCGCACAGCGTCCGTGCAAAAGCCGCAATTGTGGAAGCGGATGAGCGGGAAACACAGGATCAACGCGCCCTGCTCAACCTTGGCCATACGTTCGGCCATGCGCTGGAAGCTTCGACGGGTTTTTCGGATCGACTTCTTCACGGCGAGGCAGTCGCAGCGGGGATGGCGCTCGCCTATCGCTTTTCCGCAACTCAGGGGCTTTGCTCCATAACGGATGCCGAGCGCGTAGGCGCGCATTTGCGTTCTTGCGGGCTGCCGATTTCGCTCAAAGACGCGCATGTGCGTGAAACCGGCACAGAACTTACCCGCCACATGCTGCACGATAAGAAAATGTCGGGCGGAACGCTGGCCTTCATCCTCGCCAAAGGGATTGGCCAAGCTTATGTTGATCGGGCTGTCAGCCTGTCCGATGTAGCGGCGTTCTTGGACGCGGATAACGCTTAACGGCGCGAAAACTGAAGCGCCAGCCACAACCATCCAATGATCATAGCAACGCCGCCAATTGGTGTGATTGCGCCAAACCATCGCGGAGCCCCTAAGGCCATAGCGTAAAGCGTGGCGGCAAAGAGCCCCGATCCTCCCAATAAAATCCAGCCAATATGCGCAGGCGCACGCCCCAAGGCCAAGACGGCAATGGCATGGACGAGAAGGTAGAAACTGCCCGTCTTTAGCCAGTCTGCGGACGCCCCCTGTGCCGCATGGGCACCAAAGGCACCCGCTGCTATCGCAACCGCCGCAGCCAGCGCGGCCACAGTCTGGATCATCTGATGCACTCCCTATTGGCTGCTGCGGCTGCCGCCTCAAACGGCAGGAAAATCGCAGCATGACGCGCCGGATAGTCACGCGCCGCTGTAAAAATGTCGAGGCCTGGCCAGTCTGGCAGATCCTCACTCTCACGGGCCAGCCAGGCCGCAAGCCCCCTGCTCACCAGCGTTAGCGAAGGCCCTGTTTTTCCCAAAACATCTCGGCCCAAAAGTGCCGCAGACGCCTGTCCAAGCGCACAGGCTCGAACGTCCTGACCAAAGGCCACGATCTGCCCCGATGTATCGAGGTCGATATCCACGATGATCCTGCTCCCGCACACCGGGGATCGGCGCTCTGCCGTCACCATCGGCTGATCCAACCGGCGGTTATGCGGGATCTGCGTTGCGAGCCTTAGAATATCTTGTGTGTAAAGGGTCGCAGACATGGCTTAGGCGTCTTTTCTGGGGGCCGCCTCTGTGCCCCCGGTGTCTTCCGCCCTGCGTTCCTTAACGAAGCCAAGGACAGCCTTTGAACTCGCCGTTAAAAGTGGAAATGTGCGTGACTCCTGCATCCACTGCGGCCGCGCGGCAGCTGCCCCATAAACAACATCATAGAAAAGGGAGAAGAACAGAAAGCCGACGGTCGCCAATAGCAGGCCCTTCACCGTCCCAAAGCCTAAGCCAAGGGCGCGATCAAAAGGCCCAACAAAAGAATTTCGGGTCTGACTGCCCAGCGATCGGGCAAGCTTGCGTCCCCCAAACATGGCGATACCAAATATCAGCGCGGCCGATAGGGTCGCAGCGCCGGATGGCGTGCCGATGGCGGCCTCAAGAGATTTGGAGACAGGCGCGTGGAGCAGTTTGACGGCCGCAATTGCCCCAACCCATGCAAGGAGCGACAAAGCCTCTGTCACAAAACCACGCGACAGCCCCAACAGGCCCGCGCCTCCCATGAGCAGCAATACGATGATATCAAGCGACGTCATACGCCGTCGCTATACGCGTGCCAGCATATGGTCAACGAATGCGCTCAGCGTGCGAAAACTTTGGCAAGAAATAGACGATCCGTCCTGTGCCATGCCCGGCGGTGTCAAAGCCTGCACAAAGCCAAGCTTGGCTGCCTCCTTCAACCGCAAAGCCGCATGCGCCACAGGCCTTATCTCGCCAGACAAGGCCACCTCCCCAAAGGCGATAGCATCCGTTGGCACGGGCCGCTCTGACCAGGATGATATTAAGGCCGCCGCAACGGCCAAATCAGCCGCTGGATCGGACAGGCGATAGCCGCCGGCAATATTGAGATAAACTTCCGCCGAAGACAGCGACAAGCCGCATCGCGCCTCCAAGACAGCCAAAATCATGGCAAGCCGCCCCGAATCCCACCCAACGACCGCGCGCCTCGGCGTGGCACCACTGGCCAATCGAACGGTTAGCGCCTGCACCTCGACCAAAACCGGGCGGGTTCCCTCCAATGCAGGAAAAACAGCTGTTCCCGTGACATTCTCATCGCGGGTCGTCAGGAAAAGAGAGGATGGGTTGTGCACTTCAGCAAGGCCTCCCGCCTCCATCGCAAACACCCCAATTTCATCGGTTCCGCCAAAGCGATTCTTAATCGCCCGAAGAATACGGTATTGGTGGCTCCGCTCTCCTTCAAAACTGAGCACTGTATCCACCATATGCTCAAGAACGCGCGGCCCGGCGATGCTGCCATCCTTGGTCACATGCCCAACCAGAACAAGGGCAGTGCCCCGTTCTTTAGCAAAGCGGATGAGTTCTTGCGCGGAGGCCCGCACCTGACTGACCGTGCCGGGCGCGCCCTCAATCAAATCGCTATGCATCGTCTGGATCGAGTCGATGATCAAAAGAGCAGGCGGCGCGCTTTTGCCGAGCGTTGTCAGAATATCCCGAACAGAGGTCGCCGCCCCCAATTGGACAGGCGCATTGCCCAAGCCCAGTCGCTGCGCCCGCAGCCGCACTTGGTCTGAGGCTTCCTCTCCCGACACATACACAACGGGAAGCCCCTTTGCCGCAAGCAACGCCGCCGCTTGCAGCAGCAAAGTTGATTTCCCAACGCCGGGATCGCCGCCAATCAGCGTCGCAGAGCCCGCGACAAAGCCGCCGCCTAAGGCGCGATCCAATTCGCCAACGCCAACGGCCAACCGTTCGGGAAGTGCGGCTTTGCTATCCAGTCCAACCAGATCAATCCATTGACCGCCGCCTTGCAAATCATGCTTGGCCTTAAAGGGCGTAACGACCCCGCCGGCATCTTCCACGATGCAGTTCCAATCGGAACAATCGAGGCATTGGCCCGACCATTTTGAGCTGACGGCCCCGCAACTTTGACAAACAAAACGTTTTTGCGGCCGCGCCATGAGGCAACTCCAATAATGAACGAAAGGGGAACATAGTTGCGATGCTCGACGGCGTCAACGCAGCTATTCGCCTGCAATGGGTGGACACTGACCAAGCTCAAGCGATAGGTTGTCGGCATGCGTGAGAAAGAACTCAGATTGGCTCTGATCTGCTACGGCGGGATCAGCCTTGCAGTGTATATGCATGGGATCACCAAGGAAGTCTGGAAGCTCACCCGCGCCAGCCATGCTTTTCACGCGGGAGACGAAAACCTGCTCCCCTCGGAACGTATATATTATGAGGTTTTGGATCATATCGCCCAGCGCTGCGACGTGAAGCTGCGCGTTTTGACGGACATAATCACGGGCGCCAGCGCGGGCGGCATTAATGGCATTTTTCTGGCACAGGCAATCGCCAAAGGGCAATCGCTTGAGCCCTTGACCCAACTGTGGCTCGAAAAGGCCGATGTGGATCAACTGCTAGACCCGAATGCACGGCCAATGAGTCGGCTAACGAAATTCTGGGCAGCACCAATTGCATGGTTTGTCGGGCGGCAGTCCGGTGGCACCGTTGACACCACCGTTGGCGCAGAAGCGCGAGCGGAAGTGCGCTCAAAGCTTGGCGAGTTCGTGCGGGCACGCTGGTTTGAGCCGCCTTTTGGCGGGACCGAGCTATCTAAAATTCTGCTCAACGCTTTTCACGCCATGGCCAATCAAATATCCGGCCCCAGTTTGTTGCCTCCGGGCCAGCCCCTGGATCTTGCTGTTACCGTTACCGATTTCAACGGCCATCCCGAAACGCTGCGCCTCAACTCCCCGCCGGAAGTCAGGGAGCAGGAGCACCGCCTCGTCATCCGATTTCGTCACGATCCCGATCAAGGAGAGACATTGGGGAGCGCCATATCGCTGACATTTGCAGGACGCGCGACATCGAGCTTTCCCGGCGCATTTCCCCCACTTTCTGTTGGTGAAATTGATCGGCTTGTTCGATCGACAGGCCTGAACTGGGATGACCGGGACATTTTTCTCTCCTCTTTCCTTCCCAAAGGAACAGACGCTGCAGCCGAGCTTTCCCTCATCGATGGGTCCGTGCTGGCCAATGCCCCGTTCCAAGCCGCGATTGACGCCCTGCCTGATCGACCGGCACGGCGGGAAGTGGATAGACGCTTTGTTTTTATCGATCCCAAGCCCGGCATTACCGCAATTCAGCTGCCGCGCGGCGCCAGACGATCGTCAGCTCCGGGGTTTTTTACCGCAATTTTGGGATCAATGTCGGATCTTCCCCGAGAACAGCCAATCAGAGACAATTTAGACGCCATGCATCAACGATCCATCAGAATTCGTCGCATGCAACATGTTATGGATGCGCTGGAGCCAGAGGTTGAAAGCCGCATTCAATCCCTTTTTGGGCACATGTTTTTCCTCAACACCCCCACACCCAAGCGGGTTGCGGCGTGGCGCGCGAAAGCACAGGAACGCGCTGCCATAGACGCTGGCTACGCCTATGCTGGCTATGCTCATCTGAAGCTCTCAACCATATTAGAGGGCTTGGCCGATCTCGCCAATAGGGCGCACCAATTGGACGATGCCCAAGCCGAGCGGTTCCGTGGGGCGCTATGGCAAGAAGTCCGTCGCCAAGGCATTGATCGCATCAGCGCGCCCGGCGCTGGTAAAAATGAGCCGACAATCCACTTTTTGAAGGAATATGATGTCGGATTTCGGATCCGCCGACTGCGCTTTCTCGCCCGAGCCGTTACCCATATGGTCGATCAGGGGGATGTTACAGAACTATCCGTCCAACCCGTCATCAAGGCGATTTATGCTGCTTTGGGGGACTTTATCGACCTTCAAAATGCCGCCAGCTTCAAACCCTATTCTATTGAAAATCCAGCGGCATTTCTGAACTCCGTTGCCGTGGATCAGAATTTAACAGCCAAAGACGATCTTGTGGATGCCGCTCTGGCAGTTGCCATCGCCCAAAGCCCCAAAGCGCAGCGCCGACAAATTTTGCTGACCTATTTGGGATTTCCTTTTTTTGACATCGCAACTTTGCCGATGTTGCAGGGGGAAGGATTGGAAGAGTTTAACCCAATCAAGGTCGACCGAATTTCACCCGATGATGCCCAATCCATCCGCGCAGGCGGAGCCGCCGCTAAGCTGAAGGGGATTGAACTCAACAGCTTTGGCGCCTTTTTTAGCCGCAAATATCGCGAAAATGACTATCTTTGGGGTAGGCTTCATGGGGCAGAGCGGCTGATCGACATTGTCTGCTCAACCGCACCCTCACATGCCCCGAAGGAAGAGATTGCGGCTCTCAAGCGGCGCATGTTTGAAGCCATCCTTGGCGAAGAGGAAGGCCGGCTGACGTGCATTCCAAGCTTGTTTTCCGAAATCCGCCATGAGATTTCAAATGGCGTGCTGGCCAAAGCGACAACAAAGGCCTAATCTGCCCAAAGATCAGGAGCGTTGGCAGTTATGCAGTTATTGAGAACCTTATTCTGGGTCGCAATCGCCGTTGCCGCGTCCGCTTTTGTGGTCGCCAACTGGACGCCCATCACGCTCACCTTATGGAACGGCGTGTTGCTGGACACTTACCTTCCTATCCCATTGACCGCAGCCTTCTTGTTGGGGTTTGTACCTTATTACCTGCTCCACAGCGCGACACGCTGGTCGCTGCAGCGCCGCTTGTCGCAGACTGAACGACAATTGGCTGAGACACGCAGCTTATTGTCACCTGCGCCCGCCCAGACAGAACCTGTCGGGACGATTCCACCAAGTGCTGCGCCAATTGCAGTTCCGCCGGGGGTTTTATGACCAGTCCAGTCTATGTCGCAATCGATACACCAGATATTGAGCGTGCCCGCGATCTCTTGCGGCAAGTCAAACACCATATTGGCGGCATCAAGCTTGGCCTCGAGTTCTACATGGCCAATGGGAAAGCTGGTGTGCTTGAAATGGCGCATTATGGCCTGCCCATTTTCCTCGACCTGAAATTTCACGACATTCCAAATACCGTCGCCAAAGCCATTCAGGCACTACGCCCGATACAGCCTGCCATTTTGACGGTCCACGCCGCAGGGGGCCGTGCCATGATGGAAGACGCAAAGGCTGCAGCACCCTCCGGATGCAAAGTTGTTGGCGTTACGGTTCTGACCAGCCTCGATAGCTCAGATTTGGCCACAATTGGCGTGCCCACATCGCCGCATGATCAGGTTGAGCGCCTCACCATGCTGGCCAAAGAGGCCGGGCTGGATGGCGTTGTCTGTTCTGGCAATGAAGTTGCTGCTGCAAAAAAAATCTGGCCCAGTGGCTTTTTTGTCGTCCCCGGCGTGCGCCCAGCCGATGGTGTTATTGGCGACCAAAAGCGCGTGGTGACGCCGCGTCAGGCCTTGAACAATGGCGCCTCTATCCTTGTGATCGGGCGCCCCATCACGCAGGCTGCTGACCCGGATGCCGCCGCCCGCGCCATTGATGCTACGCTCTAATAATGGCTGTGCAGACTAAGATTTGCGGCGTCACAACGCCGGAGGCAGTGCAGGCCGCAGTCGCTGGGGGAGCAACCCATATCGGCCTTGTTTTCTTCGCAAAAAGCCCGCGCAACATTACTCTTGAAAATGCGAGAAATCTAAACGCTCAGCTACCATCATTTCTAAAGATTGTAGCCTTAGTAGTTGATCCAAAACATATTTTCATTGATGAAATCAAAGCCTACCTGCCAAAACTAAACGCAGTTCAATTCCATGGAGAAGAGACGCCAGAGTTTATCGCGCGCTTCAAATCACCTGGACTTGAGCTTTGGAAAGCGGTTCCTATTCGGTCTGAGGCGGATGTTAAGGGCGCAGAACGATATGTGGGGGCGGCCGATCGCATCCTTTATGATGCAAAGCCGCCCGCAGGCGCAGACCTTCCCGGCGGCACGGGGCTTCGCTTTGACTGGTCGCTGTTACGGGGTATCCAGCATCCCTTGCCCTGGGTCCTAGCAGGCGGCCTAGATGCGCAGAATGTGGCCGAGGCGCATCGCGTCACCGGGGCCGATTTTTTTGATGTTTCCTCTGGTGTTGAAACCACGCCCGGTGTGAAGGATGTGGACAAGATCAGCGCATTCCTTAAAGCGACCAACAACTTATGACACTGACCAACTCTCTACGCACGCAGCCCGACGATCGCGGGCATTTCGGAGCCTTTGGTGGCCGCTATGTCGCAGAAACGCTTATGCCCTGCGTTTTGGAGCTTGAGCGCGAATATCGCGCCGCAAAGCAGGACCCTGCCTTTGCAGCCCAATTTGATGATCTGCTGACCCATTATGTCGGCCGACCAAGCCCGCTTTATTATGCTGAAAGGCTGACCGAGGAGCTTGGCGGCGCAAAAATCTACTTCAAGCGTGATGAGCTGAACCATACGGGCGCACACAAAATTAATAACTGCATCGGGCAGATCCTGCTTGCAAAGCGTATGGGCAAGACGCGGATTATCGCAGAAACCGGTGCGGGGCAGCATGGCGTGGCAACCGCGACCGTCGCGGCCCGATTTGGCCTGCCCTGCGTTGTCTATATGGGGGCCCGCGATATTGAGCGGCAGGCCCCAAATGTCTTCCGCATGAAGCTGTTGGGCGCAGAAGTCCGCGCGGTGGAAAGCGGATCACGCACACTAAAAGACGCGATGAACGAGGCCCTACGCGATTGGGTCGCTAATGTTCATGATACATTTTACATTATTGGCACGGCCGCTGGCCCCCATCCCTATCCAGAGCTTGTGCGCGACTTTCAGTCGGTGATTGGCAAGGAAGCCCGCGCCCAAATGTTGGAACGTGAAGGGCGTTTGCCGGATTTGCTTGTCGCCGCAATTGGCGGTGGATCCAACGCAATTGGCCTATTTCACCCGTTTCTGGATGATAAAGATGTCGACATGCTCGGCATTGAAGCCGCGGGACATGGCCTTGATAAACAACATGCCGCGAGCTTGGCAGGCGGAACGCCCGGTATTCTCCATGGCAATAAGACATTCTTGTTGCAGGATGAGGACGGCCAGATTGATGAAGCGCACAGCATTTCGGCGGGTCTCGACTATCCGGGAATTGGGCCGGAACATGCTTGGCTCAAGGATATAGGCCGGGTGCGTTATGACAGCGTAACCGACACTGAAGCGCTTGCCGCCTTTCAGATGCTCTGCCGCACCGAGGGGATTATCCCCGCGCTCGAACCAAGCCACGCCCTGGCCGCGCTAGCGCGCATTGCCCCGGCAATGAGCAAGGACAAGATCATCATCGCCAATTTATGTGGTCGTGGGGATAAGGACATCTTCACCGTCGCTGAGGCTTTGGGAGTGCAGATGTGACCCGGCTTGCCCGTGCTTTTGCAAAACCCCATCCGGCGCTGGTTACATTTGTAACCGGTGGAGACCCCTCTCCCGCTGAAACCGGCGCAATTTTAGATGCGCTGGTCGAGGGTGGCGCCGATGTGATTGAACTGGGCATGCCCTTTACCGATCCGATGGCAGATGGCCCGGCAATTCAGCTGGCCAATATCCGCTCACTCAGCGCCGGAACAAAAACCAAGGACCTTTTTGCGATTGCCACCGCATTCCGGGCGCGTCATTCGGATGTTCCGCTTGTGTTGATGGGTTATGCCAACCCAATGACATGCCGTGGACCCGATTGGTTTGCCGATGCCTGCAAAAAGGCGGGCGTAGATGGCGTGATTTGCGTTGATCTTCCACCCGAAGAAGATGCCGATCTTGGCCCCGCCTTGCGTGCGGCCGGGGTGGATTTCATTCGCCTTGCGACACCCACAACGGACGCCGCGCGCCTTCCCTCCGTACTGAAATCCGCGTCTGGCTTTCTCTATTATGTGTCCGTTGCCGGAATTACAGGCCTGCAACAGGCCGCCACAGCGAGCGTCGCCGAGGCTGTTGCCCGCCTGAAACAATCGACTGATCTTCCCATCGCAGTCGGCTTTGGCATTCGCACCCCGGAACAAGCAGCGGCGATTGCGGCCGTTGCCGATGGTGTTGTGGTTGGCTCCGCCCTTGTCGAATTGATCGGGCAACATGGCCCTAATGCCGCAGGCCCCGTTCGGGATTATGTCGCTAGCTTGCGCGCAGCGGTTGATAGTGCCCAGAAGGAGAAAAACGCATGAACTGGTTGAGCCGCGTTCGCAACGCGATCCCCTTCATCGCAAAGCGGGAAACAGAGGGGAATCTCTGGCATAAGTGCCCATCGTGCGCACAGATGATTTACACCAAGGAATATGAGGAAAATCTTTCCGTCTGTCCGGTGTGCAACCACCATGGCCGCATTGGACCGAAGGCGCGTTTTCCTCAGATTTTTGATAATGCCCGTTTCACTGTGCTGCCAACGCCACGCGTTGCCGAAGATCCGCTGAAGTTTCGCGACACCAAACGATATACGGATCGGATCAAGGCGGCCCGCGCGTCAACGGGGGAGCATGATGCACTCATCAACGCGCGCGGCTCCATTGCGGGTCATAGGGCCGTCGTCGGCGTTCAGGACTTTGCCTATATGGGTGGGTCGATGGGCGTTGCGGTCGGCGAAGCCTTTATCGCGGGGGCTAAGGCCGCGATTGAGGATAAATGCCCCTATATCATCTTTACCGCAGCAGGTGGCGCACGCATGCAAGAAGGCATCCTGTCCTTGATGCAGATGCCACGCACGACGGTTGCCATCTCTATGCTGCGTGATGCAGGTCTGCCCTATATTGTGGTGCTGACCGACCCCACGACAGGCGGCGTGACCGCAAGCTATGCCATGTTGGGCGACATTCAAATTGCAGAACCCAATGCCCTGATCGGCTTTGCGGGCCAGCGCGTTATTCAAGACACGATCCGTGAGAAGCTTCCCGAAGGGTTTCAGCGCTCAGAATATCTACTGGACCATGGCATGCTCGACATGGTGGTGGAGCGGAAGGATGTGCGGGACACGCTTGGCCGCCTCATGGCCTATCTGATGCCGGAGAAGGCGGTAGCCTGATACTCCTGTGGCTGATCATGCACGTTCCGATGATCCAGCGGTTCAGGCCCAGCTTGACCGCTTTGCCCAATTATCCCCGGGCCGGGATATTCTTGGGCTAGAGCGCATTGCCCTGCTTTTAGAGGCTATCGGCAACCCGCATCTCAAATTGCCCCCCGTTCTTCACGTTGCCGGAACCAATGGTAAGGGGTCCACCTGCGCATTTTTAAGGGCTGCGATTGAAGGCGCGGGATTAACGGCGCACGCCTATACCAGCCCCCATCTGGTGCGGTTTAATGAACGTATTCGGGTGGCTGGCAGCTTGATTGAAGATGCTCCACTTGCATCCGTTTTGGCCGAAGTTCTGGATGCGGCCGAAGCCACCGATATTGGCCCAAGCTTTTTTGAAGCGACAACGGCGGCCGCCTTTCTGGCCTTTTCCCGGACGCCAGCAGATGCCGCAATTATCGAAGTTGGACTGGGTGGGCGGCTCGACGCGACGAACATCATCCCTGCCCCAATTGTGACGGGAATTGCGCAACTAGGTCTCGATCATGAAGCCTTTCTGCTCGACCCGGATAATGGGCCGGACTACCCGCCACTAGAACGGATCGGTTTTGAAAAGGCGAGCATCGCCAAATCCGGCGCGCCGCTCGTCACCATGGATTATCCAAAAGCAGTGATGGCGCGCGTGGCAGATGTGGCGGCGAGTGTCGGTGCGCCGCTTGTTGCGCAAGCA
>JBBATU010000058.1:0-11557 GCA_040398565.1 Chakrabartia sp. | reverse complement strand
GAGGGCGATACCCAGTTTCTGGATCGGCTGGCCGATGCCTGTGACCGCTTTACACCTTCCGTTGCGCTCGATCCGCCCGATGGGCTGATCCTCGACATTACGGGCTGTGCCCATCTTTGGGATGGAGAATCGGGGCTGGTGACGGCGCTGGCAACGTTGCTGGTCCGCCAAGGCATGACGCTGCGCCTCGCCTTAGCGGACACGCCGGATCAGGCCCGCGCCCTTGCCCGCCATGGGGGAGAATTGCTACGCGCCGGACGGCGCATCCGGCCCAGCCAGATTAACGATGCCCGCCCTGTCTATGACGGCGTTGGCACAGGCGACATGCTGACCCAAAGTCCCGAACCCGTGGGCATTGAGGCGCTATCGGTGCGGGCGCTGGGCTTAGGGGAGGATCGGACGACTGCCTTGCGCCGGGCCGGGCTTGTGACTTTGGGGGATCTCGCCTCCCGACCCCGCGCGCCGCTCGCGGCGCGATTTGGCGCCGATGCCGTGACTCGGCTCGCCCGGATTTTGGGGGAAGACAATGTGCGCATCACGCCGCGTCGCCTGCCCCCGGCTCTGTCCTGCGCCCAACGCTTTGCAGAGCCGGTTGCCCGCACGGACTTTATTCACGCCGCGCTCCATGCCCTTGCGGCCGATGCGGGGGCAGAGCTGGCGCGCCGGGGGCAGGGCGGGCGTGTCTTTGCCATCCAACTCTTTCGCAGCGATGGCGCAATCCACCGGCTCCAGATTGAAACGGGTCAGGCAACGCGCGACCCCGATCTGGTCATGCGCCTGTTGGGGGAACGGATTGAAACCCTGTCCGATCCGCTTGATCCCGGCTTTGGCTATGATCTGATCCGCCTCGACATTGCGGTCGCCGAACCTCTGGCGGCGACGCAACCGGGGCTGGACGGGCGCGGAGACGGGACACAGGCGCTCTCGCTCTTGACCGATCGACTGAGCGTGCGGCTGGGCGCGGGGCGGGTACGCCGCTTTGCCGCTGGCGACAGCCATATCCCGGAATGTGCAGGCTTTACCGTGCCCGCAGGCCGCCCCGTCCTGCCGCTGACAGAACATGCAGCCCCCGCAGGGGAGCCGCCCTTGCGCCCGGTGCGGATGCTGGATCCGCCGCAGATTGTGGATGTCATCGCCGAGGTGCCCGATGGCCCGCCACGCCGCTTTCGCTGGCGACGACAGACGCATGACATCACCGCCTTTGAAGGGCCGGAACGCATTGCCGCCGAATGGTGGAAGCGCCGCGACGGGGCGGGGCTGACCCGTGATTATTATCGCGTCGAAGATAGCGCGGGCCGCCGGTTCTGGATGTTCCGCCACGGCCTATATGGCGCAGAAAAGACAAGTCCTGATTGGTATCTGCACGGCCTATTTGGATGAGAGCCTATTTGGATGCGGGATATGCCGAGCTGGCCGCCGCCACCAATTTCTCCTTCCTTCGCGGGGCATCCCACCCGGCAGAGATGGTGGAAGAGGCGATTGCCCTTGGCCATAAGGGGCTAGGCATTGCCGACAGGAACAGTCTGGCCGGGGTTGTCCGCGCCTGGCGCGCGGTGCAGGCTTTGCGAGAGGCGGGCCAAGCCAAGGGCTTTCGCCTGCTCACGGGCGCGCGGCTGGTCTTTGCCGATGGCACGCCCGATATCATCGCCTATCCGATCAACCGACAGGGCTGGGGGCGGCTGACACGATTGCTGACGACAGGCAATTTGCGCGGGGAAAAGGGGGAATGCCTCCTCTATGTCACCGATCTTCTGGCGGCTTGTGATGATCTGGCGCTCATCCTCTTGCCCCGCACCGCAGCGCTCACCCCCATGGTCAAGGCGCTGTCCAACCGATCCCCACATGTCTGGATTGGCGTGGCCCAGCACCGCACCGGGCGCGATCGGCGGCAGCTGGCAGAGCTCAAGGCGCTCTCTGCTCAGACAGGCGTGCCTTTGCTCGCCATCAATGATGCGCTTTATGCCCGGCCAGAAGATCGGCCCTTGCAGGATATTTTGACCTGCATCCGCGAAGGCACGAGCATCGACAAGGCCGGGCGCAAGCTTGCCACCAATGCGGAACGGCATCTGAAAACGCCCGCCGAAATGGCCCGTCTTTTTGCCGAAGCGCCCGAAGCTCTGGCCGAGATAGGGCATGTGCTGGAGATCCTCCGCTTTGACCTTGCCGACCTGTCTTATGACTACCCGCATGAGCCCGTACCACCGGGCTATACGCCGCAGGGCTGGCTGGAAGCGCTGGTCGCGCAAAAGGCGCGTGACCGTTGGCCCGATGGCACGCCCGCCGACATGCAGGCCCTTTTGGAGGAGGAGTTTCGCATTATCGGCCGCCTCAATTACGCGGCCTATTTCCTGACCGTGCATGACATTGTCCAATTCGCGCAAAGCCGGGGGATTTTGTGCCAAGGCCGGGGGTCTGCCGCCAATTCTGCCGTCTGCTTTGTGCTCGGCATTACAGCGGTAGACCCGGCGCGCCACAAGCTGCTCTTTTCCCGGTTCATGTCCGAAGAACGGCGGGAGCCACCCGATATTGATGTCGATTTTGAACATGAACGCCGCGAAGAGGTGATGCAGTATATTTATGCGCGCTATGGCCGCCACCGCGCCGGGATTGTCGCCACCGTCATCCATTATCGCCCGCGCAGCGCCGTGCGGGAGGTGGGCAAGGCGCTGGGCCTGACCGAGGATGTGACGCAGCGCCTCTCTTCCACAGTCTGGGGCAGCCATGCCTCTAAAATAGATGCGCAGCGCTTTGCCGAAACGGGGTTTGATCCGGACGCGCCAGAAATTGCCCGGCTCAACCATTTTGTGCAGCGGATTTTGCGCTTCCCCCGGCATTTGTCACAGCATGTCGGGGGCTTTGTCCTGACCGAAGATCGGCTGGATGAAACCGTGCCGGTGCTCAATGCCGCTATGGCGGATCGCACCTTCATCGAATGGGACAAGGATGACATTGATGCGCTTGGCCTGATGAAGGTCGATGTGCTGGCGCTCGGCATGCTGACCTGCATCCGCAAGGCCTTTGATATGATCGACGATCTGCGCCGCACGCGGGGGGAGCCAGATATTCCCCTGTCCCTCTCGACAGTCCCCGATGTGGATGAGGGCGTATTCGATATGCTGTGCCGGGGGGAGAGTGTCGGCGTGTTTCAGGTCGAAAGCCGGGCGCAGATGAACATGCTGCCGCGCATGCGCCCGCGCAACTTTTATGATCTGGCCATTCAGGTCGCGATTGTCCGGCCCGGCCCTATTCAGGGCGATATGGTGCACCCCTATTTGCGGCGGCGACAGGGGCGAGAGGCCGTCTCCTTCCCCTCCCCCGCGCCACCGCACAACCCCCATGAACTGCGCGATGTTTTGGGCAAGACTTTGGGTGTGCCCCTGTTTCAGGAACAGGCGATGAAGCTCGCCATTGTTGCGGCGAACTTTACGCCGAGCGAAGCCAATCAATTGCGCCGGGCGATGGCGACCTTTCGCAATTTGGGCACGATCAATGCCTTTCGCGACAAGCTGGTCACGGGCATGGTCACGCGCGGCTATGAGGAGGCGTTTGCCGCTCGCTGTTTCAAGCAGATTGAGGGCTTTGGGTCTTATGGCTTTCCTGAAAGCCATGCGATTGCCTTTGCCCGGCTGGTCTGGGTGTCGGCCTGGATCAAGCATCATGAACCCGCCATCTTTGCCGCCGCGCTGCTCAATTCCCAACCCATGGGGTTTTACGCGCCCGCGCAGATCGTGCGGGATGCCCGCGACCATGGCGTGCAGGTTGACCCCGTCGATGTGAATAGAAGCGGGTGGGATAATCAGGCGTTTGTCGGGGCCGATGGACAGACGGCGCTGCGGCTTGGCCTGCGTCAGATCACCGGGTTTCGCGCGGATTGGGCAGAGGCGATCGTGGCCCATCGCCCCTATGCCAGCCTAGAGGAGTTGACGCGCAAGGCCGGGCTGCCGCCGCGTGCGGTGCGGCTGCTGGCCGATGCCGATGCCTGCCGATCCCTATCGCGGGACCGGCGCGAAGCCCTTTGGGATGCGCGCCGGATGCCCGCCGATGCGCTGCCCCTATTCGCGGCCGCCGACGCACGGGAATTGGGAGAAGAAGCGGATATGGCGCTTCCCAATATGGCCTTACAGGAACATGTGGTTGCCGATTATCAGACGCTACGCCTCTCGCTCAAGGCGCACCCCATGGCCCTATTACGCCCGGTGTTTCAGGCCGAGAAGATCCTGTCTTGCGCTAATCTGGCATCGGCCCCGGCGGGCAAGCGCGTGTCGGTGGCGGGGTTGGTTCTCGTCCGGCAGCGGCCGGGCAATGGCAAAGCGATTTTCATCACGCTGGAAGATGAAACGGGTGTTGCCAATATCATCCTCTGGGCCCGCACCTTTGAGGCGCAGCGGCGCGCCGTTATGTCGGCCCGGCTGATGCAGGTGCACGGAGAGGTGCAGAGGAGCCCGGAAGGGATTGTCCATCTGCTTGCGCACCGGATTATCGAGCGCAATGATGCCATTGCCCGGCTCTCAGATCAGCGCAACCTGTCCCCCCAATTGGGCCGGGGCGATGAGGTGGTCCGCCCACCCTATCCGCGCATGGGCCATCCACGCCAGGTGCGCATCATCCCCAAATCACGGGATTTTCATTGAGGGGGTAAGCCCTCCCCCGCCCCCTCCCGCTTGCGGGAGGGGAGAAACGGCAGACTATTCCCCTCCCGCAAGCGGGAGGGGCTGGGGGAGGGCAGAATTCCGCTCCCGCTGCGCCCACCAGTAAAGCGGAAGGCCTGCGATCATCAAAAGGAAGGCGTAGAAGCTCACCGTTAGCCCCGCGCCCCAGAGCGACCAGAGGCCGAACAAGAGCCCCGCCAAAGCAAAGGGCATCGCGATCCGCCGCTTCAGCGCGACCAGCGCGCAGGCCAAATAGAGCCACAAGGTCACCGATGTGGTGAGCAGCGCCATGAAGGTAAACAGCCCGCCCATGGACCGGCTGCTATTGGTCAACACCAGCAGCGTGGCCAGCAGGCTCCCGATCATCACGGCGCGGGCGGGCACGCCATTGGCGGCCGTTTTGCCAAACCAGGCGGGCATCATCTGCCGCTGTGCCATTTCATAGGGCACTTCGCCTTGCACCAGCACCCAGCCATTGACGGCCCCCGCCGCGCTGATCGCTGCGAACAGCGCAACAAAGGCGGCCGGGCCGGGTGACCAGAAGGTTGCGACGAACAATTCAAATGGCGCATTAGAGGTGGCGACCTTGTCCGCCGGGAGCATGAGCGCAATGCCCGAACAGACAATCAGATAAATGACGCCGCACAATAGCGCCCCGACAAAGGTCGCGCGCGGCACATTGCGCGCCGGGTTTTCGATCCGCCCAGAGGCCGCACACGCCGCCTCAAACCCGACCATGGCCCAAAGGGTGATAGCCGCGGCCTGATTGACCAGACCAAGGGATAAGCCCTGTGCCGGATAGGGCGTGATCGCCGCTGTCCCCTCTCTGCCCAAAACGAGGAAGATCAGCACCGCCACGATGATGAGCGGCAGCAGCTTTAAAATCGTTGTCACCAGCTGAAACCCGCCTGCAGTGCGCGTGCCGATAAGATTGATGAGCGTCACCGCCCAGATCACCCCGGTTGCAGACAGGGCCGGATGGACGCCCAGAATCGGCAAGAAACTTGCCGCATAAGAGATAGCGCCAATAGAAATAGTTGCCGTCGCCGCCCAGACCGAGACCCAAAAGCTAAAGCCGATGAGAAAGCCTGCAACAGGGCCAAAGCTGCGTTCGACAAGTTCTGCGGGACCAATTGGCCCGTCTGCGGCCGCGGTTAAGCGCGCGAGCACATGGGCCAGACACAGCGCGCCTGCAATGGTGATGGCCCAGCCCGCAACCGCATTCCAACCAAAGGGGGCAAGGCTTGCGGGCAGCAGGAATACGCCAGAGCCGATCATGCTGCCCGTCACCAAAGCAATCGACATCCAAATGCCGAGTTTGCGCGGGGCAGCAGGCTGTCCTGCGCCAGATTGGGAAAGAGAAGTGGACAGGTCAGACGCCAAGAGACAGCCCCTTCCTGCCAGAAAGCGCCCCCTCCCGCTGGCGGGAGGGGGATCGCCTAAAGCTTAGAATTTGCGCGCGACCTTCAGGCCAATCACGCGCGGACGAATGACTGTATCATAGAAGACGCCGCCCGAGTCGGTGACGCCATCAGCGTCACCGCACACGGCTTCAATGCACTGAATACCCGTGTTGATGAGGCCGCCGGAATTCAGCACATTGGTGGCGAAGAGTTCACCCGTCCACATCGCATCCTTAATGCCGAAGCTCAGATCCACGGTGCTATAGGCTTTGAGATTGCCCTTAATGCCATTTTCGATGGTGCGAAGATCGCTGCGACGGCCACTGACGTGATTGCCCGCAAGCTGAACATGCCCCTCCCAAGAGGCAAGCGGGAATTCATAGCGCGCAACGGCATTGCCCTTCACCTTTGGCGTGACGGGCAAGCGCGATCCAGCCGGGGCGAGCAGCTTATTGGCCGTCCCGTCCGCACTGGCCAAGGTGCAGTTGAACGTCGCATTGGCAATCTTGCAGAAGTCCTTGCGGGTCTCTGCCTGATTATAGCTGATGCCGGCCGACAAAGAGAGGCCGCCCTGACGATAGCTGATATCGGCTTCCGCACCCCGAATGCGCGCAATGCCGGCATTGCGAACTTCCGAAAGACCATTGGCCCCCAGGAAGGACAGCTGAATGTCATTCCAGTCCAGCTGATAGACCGCCCCGTTAAAGCGGACGCGGCCAAAGCTGGTTTTCCAGCCAAGTTCATAATTGTCGATCTGGTCAGACAGATAGGGCGGCAAAGTGCCGCGACGGTTGACGCCCCCGGGGCGGAAACCGCTCGACCAGGTCGCATAGACCAATGCGTCATCGCTAAACTTATAGGTCGCATTCAACTTGTGAATGAAATCAGAGTCAGACGTTGTCTTGTCCACATTGGTGCAGGGGCTGCCCGGGACGAGGATCGGCACGGGCGTGCCGCGCGGATTGGCCTTACGCGTTGTGCCATCGGTGTTGAGACAGGCGGCTTCGCCCGTCTTGCTGGAATAGCCTCCCGAAAAGCCGAAGAAACCTTCCAGCGAGTTTTTATACTTATAGGCGCGGATGCCGCCCGTGAGGGTCAGCTTGTCCGTCACATCAAAATAGACCTCACCAAAGGCCGCCTGATCGCGGTCGGTGCGCTGCTGCTGAGTCAGCCAGATATTGCTGTCCGTGCCCGTCACCGTGATCGAATCTGCAATATCGTCGATGATGTAATTTTGTCCGATATTGTGGGACTGACGCTGCCAGAACAGACCCGCCATCACCCGCAAACGCTTGTCCGACGGCGACGAAATACGGAATTCTTGGAAGTATTTCTTATACCGGTCATTGCCCTGAATATATTGGTTCGGGCTGACATAATCGCCATCATTGTCGTAAAAATAGGCCCCATAGCCAGAGATGGCGTCATAAAAATAGGAATAGTCAGAATAGTCGGACTCAACCTTGGTGCGGCGCTTCAGGAAGCCGCCAGCATAGGTCACATCCCAATTGCCGAGCTTGCCCTGAATGGTCAGCCCTGCGTTCCACCATTTATCGTTGGAGCCTTCGGGATTATACTGAATGGTCTCATATTTCAGGCCGCGCTCTTGCGCATAGGAGCCGTTGGTTTTTTGCACCTGCCCCATCAGGGTCGGGGTGATCGTCCAGCTATCATCGAGGTCAATACCCAGCGCGATGCGGCCGCCAAAGGTTTTGGCATCGTTATAATCTTCTTTGACCAGCGCCGCATTGTCCGCCTCAACACCCGATGTCGGATAGGTGCGGGTTCCGGCAATGTTATCGATATAGCCGCCATCACGACGATACCAGCCAACGGCGCGCACCGCGATTGTATCGCTGATCGGCGCGTTCACAAAGCCTTCATAGGTTCCGCCCATACGTCCGTGCGAGACAGTATTCAGTTCACCGCCCATTTCGCCGTAAAAGCCCTTGGTGTCTGGCTTGTTCGTGACGAGCTTAATTGTGCCCGCCATGGAGCTTGCACCATAGAGCGTGCCCTGCGGACCAGCGAGCGCCTCAACGCGCGCCATGTCGTACACATGAATATCCAGCGCGCCCTGAATCGTCGTGATGGGCTGTTCATCCAGATACATGCCCACGGTCGGCTGCGACGTGGAGTGATTGGCATTTTCGCCAGAGGCCACAGCGCGGAAGAAAACCTGCGCAAAGCCGGGGGCCGATGTCTGGATGGTCACCGAAGGCAGGAACTTCACATAATCTGCAAATTCCTGAACCTGAAGCTGATCCAGCTTTTCCGTGCCAATGGCTTGGATCGACATGGGGACATTTTGGAGGCTTTCCTCCCGCTTTTGGGCTGTGACGATGATTTCATCATTCGCGTCTTCTGCCGCATCTTGGGCGAAGGCCACAGTTGGAACCAGCATGGAGGATCCAAGAAGCGCCGCCATCATGACGCGCCGGCTTTGGGTGTTCAACATAGTACGCTCCCCATAAAAAACTTGGTTCAAGATGAGCGCGAGTTAAGTCTCGGTCAATCCAACGCTGCGGCCAAGCAGGTTAATCTTCGCATTAACGCTGCCCCCTAGTGCAGAAATACAACAGATTTTGAAATTATATTGCGGGAATGGCCGGATATGCCGTCAGCACGGGGCCAAGCGCGGCCTTGAGCTCTCCCAACCAAGGGTCAAATATCCGCCATTGATCGGTTCCCTCCCGGAAAATCGGGCGACGCACTTGTTCTGAGCTTGCGGTGCGCACGGCGCGGTCATTTTCCCAAAAGCGCAGGCACGCCTCCTCAAACGGCAAACCAAGAGCATCGAGTAGATGGCGGATTTCGGTCACGCTGTCCTCAACCATATTTTCATGGAAAACACGGACAACCCGGCCCGGCAGAACTCGATCAAAATGCGCCATGAGATCGACATAATCGGCATAATAGCGGCCAATATCCGTCAGATCATAAGTGAAGCCCTGCCCGCGGGCAAAATGCTGTTTAAAGTTGGAAAAACAGCATGCCATCGGGTGGCGGCGCGCATCGATGATCCGGGCATTGGGCAGGATCAAGTGGATCAGGCCCACATGGATCCAGTTATTGGGTAGCTTATCAATGAAGAAAGGCTTGCCCGTTTTGCGCTGGATCGTCGTGCGCTCCAAAAATGTCTCGCCCATGCGCCGCAGGTCATCCGGAGAAGCCGCCGCCAGCCGTTCGGGCCATTGATCAATCGTGCCCAATTGGGCCGCGATATGCGGAATATCCGGCAACTCCATTGTTCCTTCCACCTGTGAATGGGTGGAGAGAATTTGTTCCAGCAATGTAGACCCCGCGCGCGGCAGACCCAGGATGAAGACAGGATCCTCCGCCAGACAGCCTTGGCCTGCCCGGCTGGCAAAAAACTCTGGCGTGAACAGTGTCTTTGCCGCCGCCACATGGCGCGAGACATTGCGTTCATGCGTCTCAAGTTCGGCCGCGCGCAGCCGGTTGCCTTCTGCATAATGGTGGAAGGCGGGTTCCGCCTGCTTGCGATCTTCAAAGGCTTTGCCGAGCGCGAAATGCAGATGGAAGCGGTCTTCAGACGAAATATCCGTGCGCTCTAGCCCAGCACGCATCACATCAAGATCGGCATCTTCAAACGACACGGTTTTAAGGTTGGCAAGACTCCACCACACTTCACCCAGCGCGGGCGCAATTTCCAGCGCGCGGCGATAGGCCGTCACGCTTTCCGCCTGCTGCCCCACAGTCTTGAGAAGATGGCCATAAGACATCCAGATTTTGGGTTGGCCGGGAAAGCGGTCCAGCACAGAGCCATAAAGCGCGATGGCTTCCTCATAGTCACCAAGTCGGCCTTTGGCAGCGGCCTTCAGGCTGTCATGCGCGACATCATTGGGGCTGATCGCCGCCAAGGTTTCCAGCTCTGCAATCGCTTCTTCCGCGCGGTTTTGACGATAAAGAACAATGGCCAGATTGGAGCGTGCGGGCACAAAATTGGGGGCCAGTTCAATCGCCCGGCGCAGCAGCGCTTCTGCATCTTTCATCCGGCCGATCCGCCCGGCAAGTTCCGCCAACATGCGGATGGCGGCCACGTCAAAGGGGTCCGCCTTTAGATGCTGACGCAACAGCGGCTCTGCATCATGCAGCCGATTTTCGTTCATCGCCATGGCCGCTTGCAGCAACATGGGGTTTTGCAGCTGGCGCGAGAAATCTGGTTGGGATGGGGATTTGCCCGTCATGATCAAACGCGCTCCGCCTTGGACACGGCGTCTGCCGCCCTTAAGGCTGCAACGATGCGGGTGAGATGCTGCAAATCACGCACCTCCAGATCGACGATAAAGCTGTGGAAGCTGGTATCGCGATTTTCCATTTTTAGATTGAGAATATTGGCTTCATTCGCGCCAAAAATGCCCGCCACAACGGCAAGGGCACCGGGCTGATTACGAACCACAACATGAAGCCGAGCCGCCCCTCCATCTGACCCATCGCCCCATGCCAGATCAAGCCAATCTGCATCCGCGCCATCGGCAAGGCGGGGGCAATCAATAACATGCACTTCAATCGCCTCATCCGGCCGCCGCAAACCAATAATCCGGTCACCGGGAACAGGCCGGCAGCAATCGGCCAGATCAAAGGCGACACCCGGACGCAAGCCACGGATGGACACGGCCTCGCGCTGGCCGAGAGCATTGGCGTTGGCCTTGGTCGTGCTGCCGGGCATCAAGGCTTCCATCAATTGTGCATCGCTGATCGATTGGCGCGCAATGGCCGTCATCAGCGTATCTTCATCCTTCATCTTCAACCGCTTAAGCGCATCGGCCAAAGCCTTGAGGCCCAGCTTATTGGGCAAGCGCGCGACAATTTCATCATAAATGCTGCGGCCAAGCGCAATCAGCTCGTCCTCTTCTTTATTGCGGACAAAGCGACGGATGGCCGCGCGCGCCTTTCCGGTCACCGCAAAGCCAAGCCAAGCGGACTGCGGCTCTTGCGCCTTGGATTTGAGAATTTCGACCTGATCGCCATTTTCAATAGGCGTGCGCAGCGGCACGACCCGGCCATTGACCTTTGCCCCCACGGCTTGATCGCCCAAATTGGTGTGGATGGCATAGGCAAAATCCACGGGCGTTGCGCCCTTAGGCAGCTGAATCAATTCCCCCTTGGGCGTGAAGGCGAAGATGCGATCCTGATACATCGCCATGCGCGTATGTTCGAGCAGCTCTTCCGGGCTTTGCGCATGATCCAGAATTTCGACCAGATCCTGTATCCAGGCGGTCTGGGCAACAGGTTCTGCAATATCGGCTTTATAGGCCCAATGGGCGGCAAAGCCATATTCGGCCTGGGCGTGCATGTCCCGGCTGCGCAGCTGAATTTCGATCCGCACCTTCTCATTATGAATGACAGAGGTGTGGAGCGATCGATAGCCATTGCGCTTGGGCGTTGAGATATAATCCTTAAACCGCCCCGGAACCATCGGCCAGCGCTGATGGATCATGCCCAAGGCCTGATAGCAGGCCTCCGTATCCGGCAGGATAGCGC
>JBBATU010000057.1:0-11680 GCA_040398565.1 Chakrabartia sp. | reverse complement strand
GTCTCGAATCGTTCTATCTGCCAATTTTCAGGATTTTTAGGGGCCGGTCGGCCCAGCCAAACGGGGCGAAACTGGGGAGCTAGGGAAAATGGGACGGCGAACGATCATCGAGACACCCCTGCCGCCTGAGCCCCCCGCCGATATGCGTGGGTTCGAGCTCTGTGACTGGACGGCCATCATCCGCTCGGCCCAGGACTCCGGCCTGATTCACGCTCTCGACCGCGAAGTCGTTTCGTCCGCCGCTCGTGCTCGCTTTCGGGTCCGGGACTGGGAGGGGAAAGTCGCCCGGATGGACGAAAAGTTCCCCGATCCCGACGCCGCTCCCAAAACCTACTTCACTGCCCACGCCGCTCTCCGGGCTGCCGAGACCCAATACGCCACGGTTCTCGCCCAACTCCTCCTGACACCCAAAACCCGATCCAGCTCCCGCACTTCCGCCGAGGAGAAATTCAAGTCGGTTCCCGGTTCGAAGCCCCCCGCCACTTCGGGCAAGGGGGTCGAGGGTGGAGGCGCCCAGGCTCCCGGGGCCGATGAGGACCTCCTCGATGAGATGGAGGATGAATGATCGGGAACCTGGGGCCTATCGCCCAGGAGACCTCCCCGGCGCCCGCCCCCGTTTCCACTCACGCGCCTGGCGCCTCCCACACGCTCCCCGCCAGCGCTCCCGGTTCCGTCGTTCCGGCCCCCGCCAAAATTCGTGGCGCCCTCCTTTCGCTCCCGCACTCCGAGCGCTTTCGCCGCTTCGCGCGAAAACTCAAACACCAAAAAGGGAAGCTCATCGGCAAACCGATCGAGCTCGACCCCTGGCAGGTGGAGCGGTTTCTCCGGCCCGTGCTGGATAATGTCGACGAGGCGGGCGTCCGGGTGATCGATGAGGCGTTTTTGTTCCTCCCCCGAAAACAGGGGAAAACGACCCTGATCGCGATCCTGGCGCTTTATTTCCTGTTCCTTGATCGGTCGGATCCCCAGCCTGAAATTTATGTATGCGCCTCCGACAAGGAACAGGCGCGCGTCCTCTTTGATATTGCCGCCAAGATGATCAAAGGATGTCCGGCTCTGGCGGCCCGCTGCCGGGTGCTCAAGGATGAGATCCTCGTCCCCTCGACCAACGGCATCCTCAAGGTTTTGCCCTCCGATGCCCTGGGCGCCCTGGGGCTAAATCCTTCGGTGTTCATCCTCGATGAGGTCGTCGCGATCAAATCCGATGACCTGATCAACTCTGTCCGGACGGGGATGGGCGTCCGGGATGCTCCCCTCTCGATCTACATTTCCACCGCGGGCCCGCACGAGGAATCCGTCGTCGGCAACATGGTCGAACACGCCAAATCTGTCGCCGCCGGGAAAATTTCCGCGCCCAATTATCATGGCGTGGTCTACGAGGGGGACCGCTCGCTCCCCTGGGACTCCGAAGAAAACTGGGCCAAGGCCATGCCGGGCCTGGGAAAATCGGTCACGCTTACCTATTTACGCCGGGAGGCCGCCAAGGCTCGCACCTCCGCCAGCAAAAAAGCGGCGTTTTTGACTTACTACCTCAATTGGTTTGATTCGACTCACATCACCGGCTGGCTGTCCCAGATGGACTGGGGCGCGTGTGCGATGCCCGCCGTCCTTCCCGCCGAGCGGGCGCCCTGTTTTTTGGGCCTCGACCTTTCCCGGGTAAGCGATCTCACCTCCGCCGCGCGCGTCTACACCCAGGACGATTGTCTGGTCCTTCGCCAACACTCGTGGATTCCCTCCGCCGCGCTCGACCGGGCCGAGCGGATCCCCCCCGACCTTTACCGCCGCTGGCAGGATCTCGGCGCCCTGACCATCCTCCCAGGCCTGACGATGAGTTTTCAGTCGCTCAAAGAGTACATCCGCAAGATCTGGGAAAACGAAAATTTACAGGAGATCATTTTTGATCCCTACGCCGCAGCGCCTTTGATCAATGAGATCGAGTCTGATTTTGCCGGGGTCCAAACGGTCAAGTTTCCCAACCGCCCCGCGCAAATGTGTCCCGCTGTCGCCACCTTCGAGCGCCAAACCCTGGAGCGGCGGATCTTCCATGATGATGATCCGCTGTTAAAACACGCCATCGAAAATGTGATTATGGCGATTGCGCCCTCAACGCAAATGAAATTCCCCTCCAAGAGCCGCTCGTCCTCCGTCCGCATCGACCCCCTCACGGCAAGCCTCATGGCGGTCGAGCGGGCCCTCGTTTCCAACCCCGTTTTGGACATTTCGGAATTTCAAATTCACATCCTTTGATCCTGGCCGAATTCCCGGGGAACCTGCGAGAAACCAATGGCACCAACTTTCCCTATGCTCCGCTCGGTTTCCCGTTCGATTGTTTCTTTCGGGCGGGGGATCCTTTCCCGATCGGTTTCGACCTTCACCTCGATCTGGAACCGCCAGGCGGCCTGGGCCTCGACGATCAACGGCGGGCGCAACAACGCCGCGACGATGCTCCAGATCTCCTCGATCTACGCCGCCTGTCGGGTCATGGGTGGCAACTTCGCCTGTATGCCGATCCTCGTGGAAAAGCGAACTGCCAACGGCTATGTCGAGGTGGCAAACCACCGTTTCCAACGCACGTTCGAATACTCCCCATGCCCGGGAATGACCCCGTACCAGTGGCTTTTCGGGACGGCGGTTTGCGCCATCACCGAGGGGTCCGCCTACGCCCACATCGAACACCAGCCCGATGGCTCCGTCGACATCTGGCCCATCCCCCCCCGCTATGTTCTGCCCGTCAACATCGATGGCCAACTGGTCTACAAAATCATTTTCCCCGGCTCCGGCAAAATCACCGATCTGCTTCCCTACCAGATGCTCCATTTTCGTTGGTTCCCGCACGATTGCTATAACGCCCTTCGCACCTCGACCGAGCTTTCCGAGACGATCAACACGATGAGCTCGGCGAATGATTTCGCCAAATCGTATCTGGAAAATGGGCTCTCGGTCGGTGGGACCATTGAGGCCCCCGGCAAGCTCGATCCCAAAACCCGGGACAAAGTCCTGAGCGAATTCCGGGAAAAATACGGCGGCGCCGCCAACGCAGGGCGCTTTGCCCTGCTGGACAAGGACTGGAAATTTACCCGATTTCCCCCCTATTCGCTAGGCGATGCCAACCTGTCCGATGTCGCGACCTTCGCCGCCGAAGAGGCCAGCCGGATCACAGGTTGCCCCCTGTCGTGGTTGGCCCACCCGGCTACCATCTCCTCGGTCAATCCCGAAATCAAATCCGCCGAGCTCGCCCAGGCGATCGCCCCCTTGGCCAAGGCGTTCGCCGAGGAGCTCACTTTAAAGCTCCTCCACCCTTCGGTCGATCCGGGCTGCCGGATTCGGTTCAATACCGATGTCCTGGTCAAACCTTTGCTCCTGGCGCAAATCACCGCCCATTCGCAGGCCGTTTTGGCGGGGATCATGATGCCCTCCGAATCGCGCGAAATCCGTGGCTTTCCCTTTGTCGAGGGGTCCGATCGGCTCATCATCCCTTCGAACACCTCCAGCCTCGGACAAACCCCCGGCGCCCCGCTCCCCGCGTCCGACAAATCCCAGACGCTGGCCGATCTGGGTCAGGGGATGCGGATCGTCACGGATAAGACTCCCCAGCCGATCGACCCGGCTCCCTCCCCCGCTCCCCAATAGTTTCCCGATCATTTTCCTGCCTCCACGAAAATGATTTCTCCCCTTTGTGGTATTCCCCTCCAGACCCTTTTGTCTGGAGGCCTCGCCCATGCCCACCCTTTGCACCCGCGATTTTCGGAAGGGTCCTTTTGGATCTCATGAGGCGTTGCCCATCAACACACGCGGGCCCGTCGAGCTTACCGCCTTGGGCGGCGATGGCGAGCCTTTGCGCCTGGTGGGTCTGGGCGTTCCGTTTGATGTCCGGACCGCGTTTCGTTGCCACACTCCCCCCGAAAATCCCAACACCCCAGGCATCAAACCCGAACCCCAATACGAGATCATCAGGCGTGGTGCTTTCGACATCACCACAAAGGCCCATCCCATATATCTCATGTGGAATCACGACCGGTCGAGGGTCTTCGCCTCGACTATCAAGGGCGATGGCCAGCCCGGAAACCTTCGGCTCTGGGAGGATGAGGCGGGGATCTGGTTCGAGGCGACCTTGCTCGACACCGAGGAGGACCGAACCGCCTGGATGCGGATCCGTTCGGGGATCGTTCCCCGAAACTCTTACGGGTTCGAGGATTTCGAGCGCGACACGATCATCGATTACACCGAGGACCCAAGGGGCATTGGTACTTCTGTTGTAACGCGGGGCGATCTTCACGAAATTTCCGTGGGCGTCGCGTTCCCGGCAAACCCTTTCACGACCCATACCGAGGCCCGCACCATGCCCCAGGCTCCTTCGCAAACTCCCGCAAAGGGATCCAGCTCCTCCGAAACCCAGCGCCAGGCGCAAGCCGGAGCCGGAGCTCCCACCGCGTCGCGGGCCTTCGACCCCGAACAACAGGCGGAAATTGACGCGATCAAGGGGGGCCTTTCGCAAATCCTCCAGATCGTCTCCGCCGACCAGACCAGCGACATGACCGAAGAATCTCCCCCACCCGCCCCCACTGAAGGAGAGGCCCAACGCATGAGCGCCCCGAATGTTATCACCCGTTCCGCCAATTCCGGCAACGCCCCCCAGGGGTCTTTCGAGGCCCAAAGCGCCGAGCTGAAAAATCTTCGCGCCACGATCGATGAGTTGGTCAAAGGCGTCGGCGACGCCAAGGCCATGAGCCAACGGGGGATGATCGGGCGCCTCTTCGCGGGCAACCCCGAAACCGACACCAACAACCGCGACCGGAGCTTTGGCGACTGGGCCCTGGCGGTGCGGCGCAACGATCGCTCCTACATCGAGCGCAAGTATCAGACCCGTACCGCGATGACCGGAACTTCCGGCGCCCTGGGCGGGTTCCTCGTCCCGACCGAATATCTTCCCACCCTCTACCAGATCGCGGGCGAACAGGGGATCGCCCGGAGTCGCTCGACTATCGTCCCGATGAATTCCCGGACGATGCAAGTCCCCTATCTGAACCACTTCAGCACCCCCACCGCCGGCGACTCGGCGTTTAACGGTGGCGTCGTCGCCCGCTGGACCGCTGAGGCGGCGACCCTGAACGAAACCGAGCCTGACTTTAAGCAATTGGAGCTCACCGCCCACGAGCTGAGCGGCTACTCCAAGGCCTCCAACTCGGTGATCGAGGACTCGGCGGTCGGAATCGAACAGGTCCTCATCGGCCTGTTTGGCAAGGCCATCATGTTCCATGAGGACTATGCGTTTTTGCGCGCCGATGGCGTCGGCAAACCGCTTGGAATCGGCTCGGCCAACAACGCCGCCGCCCTCTCGGTTTCCCGCAACACCGCCACCACCTTCAAATTCGTGGATGCGGTCGCCATGTTAGGCAAATTCCTCCCAGGCTACGGCTACGAGAAATCGGCCTGGATCCTCCAACAGGGGCTCATCGGTCAATTGCTCACCATGGTCGATGCGGGCAACAACAACATCACGCTCACCCCGACCGTGATGGGCGGAGGCGCGACCCAAAAACCGCTCTTCCAATTGCTCGGCCTCCCAGTGATCTTTACCGAAAAGCTCCCCGCCCTGGGCACCGCTCGCGATGCGCTCCTGGTGAACTTCGAACACTATTTGATCGGCGACCGCAAACAGGTCGAGATTGGCTACTCCGAGCACGCATCCTTCACCACCAACCAGTCGACCTGGCGCTTTGTGACCCGCGTCGATGGTCAGCCCTGGATGAAATCGGCGGTGACCCTGTCCGATGCTTCGACCACGGTTTCGCCTTACGTCTACCTGAGCTAGGCCCATTCACCGGGAGAGCCATCCGGTTTGGCTCTCCCCTTCTATTTTTCTTTTCCGATCCAATTCAGAGCCTTAAGGAGTTACACCCATGCCCGCGACAAAAGCCCACGATATCGCCGCCGTGGTCGGAGCCATCGACCCGCAGAGCGCGAACAACACGACCCTCACCTCCGACTGGGTCGATATGTCCAAATTCAAAACCGCCGCCTTTGTTTTGTCGGTCGGCGTGACGGATTGCACCGTCGCTTTCAAATTGGTCGAGGCCAAAGACTCCAGCGCCACCGGCGCCCAGGATCTCTCCGGCAAAGCCATCACCAGCTACACCGCAACCGACGATAACAAACAGGCCGTGATCTCGGTCAACGATACCGACCTGACCGTCAACACCGGCTATGGCTGGGTGCGCGCCTCGATCACCTTGAGCAACGCCACGGCGGGCCTCGTCTCTTTGGTGGCCATCGGCCTCCAACCCCGCTTCCTGCCAGCCTCCGACAACAAACACGCCGACTGTTTCCAGACGGTCTAAGCCCCAATCCCCCAAAGGACCTGGCACCCAACCGGGCGACCGGGTCCTTTTCCTTTTTTCTTTCTCATCCTTTGAGGGCTCCCGGTGGCGACACTCACCCCAGCAACCGACCAGGCGGTCACCGCCTCCGAGCTTAGGATCCATTCGCGGATTCCGGCGTCGACGGTTCCGGGTGCTCCCACCGATAGCGAACTCAACGGCTACCTCCTCACCGCCCAGCGCTATTTCGAACTTTCTACCGATCGGGTCTTCGGCACCCGCTCCGTCGTCGATGAGCGGGTCCTCGATGTCGACAAGGCCGATCCGGTCTTTGTCTGCGAATATTTCCCCGATGAGACGGTCGCCGTCTACTACAAATCGGGCGCCTCGTGGGTGGCCCTCGATTCGACCAAGTGGAAATTGCTCCCAAATCAATCCGTCATGGTGACCGATTCGGGCGATTTCACCGAGTCGACCGATGGGACGCGCAACCTTCGCATGACCTACACCACCGGCACCACTGCCGATGACCTGGCCAAGAATGCGATCCGCTGTTTGGCGGCCCATTACTACGAAAACCGCGAATCGACCAGCAACATCGACATCAAGACCGTTCCGCAAAGCGCCGAGGCGGCGGCCCAACTCATGCGCGAATACTGGGGCCCCCGCTAAAGGAGCACAAAGACCATGCCGCGCGCGGGCCCAATGAAAGAGTTTTGCTACCTGCAAAGCCCCAACCTTATCAAGGACAGTTTCGGGAGGACGAGCCGCACCTGGACGACCTACCTCGAAGGGTATTTTCAGGTCAGATCCACCGGAGCCGGAGAGCTGCTGGTCGGCGACCAGATCACCGAGGCGAACACCTTCCAGCTCATCGGGCGCTTTGACAAACGGGTCCGGGCCAATCACCGGATCCTTTGGCATGATGCCGATGGGACCCGCTATTTGGAGATTACTAAGGCGATTGATTTGGACGCTCGCCGTCTCCTCCTGTCCATCGAGGCGATCGAGCAGCCCGCACCGACCCGCCTTTATAACGCCATCATGTTTGGCCCTTCCGTCGAGGACATCCTCCTCTTTGGCCCCAATTCTACCGACATACTTCTTTATGCTTAGGAGCCTTCCCCCATGACCCGACCCACTGGCCCATCGCTCCTGAAAGACATCGACACCGCGCCCGCCTATTCCCCCGCCGCGACCAGCCAACTCCCCTACATGGACCCCTCGACGGGGTACGCCTACCCTGGCACGGCCAAGACGGTGATCAATGCGTGCATGGGGATTACCCAGGGAGCTGGCAAACTGGCCTATTCCGACGGTACCGCCATTGCCCTGAGCTCTGCCGGCACCCTCGGCCAGGTTTGGACGGTGGGGGCCTCCGGTGTTCCCACCCCGGTGGACCCCTCCACCAAGGTGGCCAATCTGGCCGGGGGACTCATTGGCCAAATCCCCTACCAAACCGCCCTGGATACCACGGCCTTTTTGGCCGCGGGAACCGCAGGGCAGATCTTCCAATCCGGTGGAGCTGGGGCCCCCTCCTGGGTGAATGCCTCCACCCTTACGGTGGGGACTGCCACCAATGCCACCAATGCCACCAATGGGGCCGTTACCGTAGATGCCACCAATGCCACCCGCTATCTCTGTTTTGTTTCGGCCACAACGGGAAATCTACCGGAGCTGGTTTCCTCCACGCTGACTTTTAACCCGTCCACTTCTGCCCTGGGCGGAATCAAATCCATCACCCCGCCCTCTTCTGGTTCAGGGGTGGGGAATGATTTATTTATTAAAGCGGATGATGGCCACGGAACCGGGGCCGGTGGGAATACTGTTTTTCAAGCAGCGGCCCAGGCTACAAGTGGGGGCAATGGGGTATGGATATTTAAGAATGCCGCGGGCGTTGAAAAAGCGAGAATCCTGGAAACGGGTCAGTTCATTTCCAGCACAGCGGGAGTTGGCTTTGGCTGGGCTGCGGCTGGTGCCACTACTATTACTCACGGTCTGAGAAATAGCACTATTGGGCAGGGATTTATTACGATTGTTGGACAAGGAAACAACCTACTATCTGTAGATTCAAACAATGGAATTATTCAATTTGCAGCAGTGGAACAATCTGCAAATTATAGGGTTATGTTTATCAATAACGCTAATTCAGAAGCAACTGCTTCAGGGACATTTGCATTTTCATGCTCTAAAAGCTATGGGGTATTGTACTGTCGGGATGGCCAATCAACTCTTGCGGGTGGTTCGTTTGCCTACCCCAAAGGGCTACTAAATCTCACGGTGACGGGAACGGTCAATGATCTTCAGCTTGACGGCTCCGCGTTTCAAAAAATCACCGGGGCGTCTACCCCGATTCTTACAAGCATTCTTTACCCATCTGGCGGAACGGGCCATGCCGACGGAAGAAGGATTTATCTTGTGGGCGGATCCGCAACGGCAACGGTGTTAAAGCACAACGCAGGGACTGGGACGGCTGCAAACCGGCTCTATTCCTCAACGGGTGCGGATCTGTCATTGGCTCAAAATAAGATTGCCATGCTGATTTATGACTCCACCGATAACGGATCCGGTGGGCCCGGATGGCGTATGACCCTATTACCCTAAATGGAGGTTTTTTTCCATGGCCGAAGAAATCATTATTCCCCCGATTCCCGCCACCGTTCCCGAAGTGGTTCCACCAACCCCTGAAAAGGTATACAATATCTGGTTTCCCACAGGGATCCGGATCGATTGGCAGGGTGGCAAAGTCTACAATGTCGAATCCTTTTTTCAGATCGGCAACGCCACCGAAGCGGGCACCCGAAAGGTCAATCACCAGATCACCAACATCTTGAGCAAAGCCTCTTTGGAGGAACAGTTTGGAGCGGATTTCCTCCAAGCTAACCCCGACATCGAACAGGCGATCCCGTTGGTCCTTTCGGTGTTGGTCAAGCTCGCCTACCGCAAAGAGATCCTCTAGGAACCATATCGCATCTTTCCCCTCCACCCGGAGCCACTCATGTCGATCATGCTCTCGGTGGACATCGGCTCGCTGCCCAAATCCAACATGGGGCGCCCGCCCAAAAAACCAGCCGCCGGTCCTTCGATGCGTTCGGCGCTTTACCGTGCCGACCCTGCCCTGTTCTGGATCAATGCCCCAGGTGTCGTTTCTGAAATCCAGAAAAATCTCCTGACCATGGCTTACGGGCCCAAGTTTTACGCCGCGCAAACCCGGGCCATGGTTACCGCGCTTCGCCCCGTCCACGCCCAGGCCCAGGCCAAAATCCCGCGCCCGGGAACACCCAGGATGTTCAAGCACAAATGGGGCGATGGGAAGGAAACCCAGATCGGCGAATATGGCCTGACGGGGAATCTGGCCAAGGCGTTTATCATCACCGCCAACCGCGACAAGGAACCACCCGGCGCCAAAATCGGCGTCGACCGCAAATTCTCCTCGAAAGTCCGCCGAGGGAAAAATGTGGTAAACTCCACCCCCGCCTTTATCGCCCACCTGGTCGAGCTCGGTTTCGTCGCCAAAAGCCGCGTCCCGGGGATCGTGGGCCGCCGCAAAATCAAACGCGCCGACCGTGGCAAGCGGACCACCTCCAACGACCTGATTCGCTATCTCCGCTCTCTCAATAACAAGGTCAAGCGGGCCCAGAACAAATTCAACAAAGTCAACGCCGCCCAATATGCCAACGACATCGACAAGGCGACCGCCATCAACACCGCCGGCGAAAAGCTGGCCGCCACCCAAAAGCAGCTCGACCAGTCGCTTTATGGTCAGACCGACAAGGGCAACGGCGCCCGGGTCAAACTTTCCAAGGCCAAACTCTCCCGGCGAAATCTGTTCATCTCGAAGATGACCCGTCAAAAGAAAACCCGCGTCCCCGGGAAATTCTTCTTACGGGACGCCTGGGATCAAAACGCCGCCAAGGTGGCGACCACCTACATGGCGCGGATCGTCGCCGAATACCAGGCCCTTTTGCCCGGGTTGGCGCCACCCGCCAAAAAACGATTCATCCCATTTTTCTAGGACCCTTTCCTCATGGCCACCCTCACCGCCGCCGACATCGGGAAGACGATCTATTCGGCCCTGGATATCGCCGCCATCACGGCGATCGCTCCGGGAGGGATCTCCCCCAACCGGATCGCCCAGGAGGACCCACGCCCCGCGATCGTTTACTCGATCCCCCCCTCCACCCCGGGCCGAAATCTGGGCGGGCGCACCTCCTACCTTCAAGGGACCGTGCTCCTTCAGGTGGGTGGCGACACGCCTGAATCGGTCAAGGCCGTTTATGATGCCGTCCTCCTGGAATTGGAAACTTATCGCCTGTCGAAACAGGCCCCCAACGGGAATTGGCTTTGTGTCGGGTTCCCCTCCGATTCCATCGATGCCGAGGATGCCGCCGATGGGGGCGACAATTTCATTGAAAAACAGGCCGTCACCATCGAGGTGACCATCGTTCCCGGCTAAATCCCTGAATTTCAGGGGCATTGGTATTTCTCCTGCAAACCCCAGGAGTTTCGCCCATGGCCCTGCCCACATTCGGCACATCTTCGCCCACGACGCTTAAGCCCACGATCCCCTACGGCGCCCGTATCGGTTACTATGTCGATGCGACAACTCCCACAATCACCGAAATCTACAACATCAAGGGGGCATCGCTGCCCGATCCAAAGCTCGGCGTCGTCGAGTATGGCAACCTGACCGAGCCGACCCGCCTCAAGGTCGCCACCCGCTCCAAAACCATCCCCGCTTTGGCGCTCACCCTCGAATACGACAAGGCGGAATATGCCGCGCTCAAGGCCCTGAAGAATAACCAGGTCGACACGGCAAGCGCCGACTATGGCAAAAAGATCTATTTCATCGTGCAAATCCCCAAAGGGATCGGGGAAAGCGGTTCGAACATGGCCAAAAAGGTTGGGTTTCGGACCGTCATCACCGATATGCCCGAGGACAACATTGAGGACTCGGCCCAAAAGATCCACCAATACACGATCAACGCCGAGGTCGAGACCGTCACCGAAGAATATATCTAAGGTCTTTGATCTTTTCTCGATCTTTGATCTGATTTCTTAGCCCACCCGGAGCCTGTTTTTTCATGATTCCTGACAAATACCGCAAGCCGAAGGCCACCCTGATCGAGGTCGAGGAGTTCGGCTCGGTCTATGTGCGCCGCCTATCGCTGGATGAGTACGCCGCCGTGATCCGGGCCATCAACGCCGCCGATACGCCTGAGGATCGCCTCCTCGTCGTCGGCAAAGTTTTGGTGGCGCCTTCGCTCGTGGATGCCTACGGCAACCGCGAAATTCCCGACACCGACCTTGCCGAGGCGGGTCAACTCGACGCGGGTCTCGTGCGAAACATCACGCCCGATCTT
>JBBATU010000056.1:0-12092 GCA_040398565.1 Chakrabartia sp. | reverse complement strand
ACCAAGCCGATACCGCCCAATTTCTTGGGCATGCGGTTGGCACAAATACGGTTGAGGAAAGCTTCTGCATCGGGGCCGCTTACGTCATATTTGGCAAATCCGGACAGATCGAGCACGCCGACGCCTTCGGCCACAGCCTTCACTTCGGCGGCGACCGCGTCGAAGCTATTGGTGCGTTGGTAGCCGCCTTCTTCCTCCGCACCGTCAAGCGCGAAATATTTGGGGCGTTCCCATCCATAGGTTTCGCCATAGACAGCGCCTGCTGCCTTCAGCTTTTCATACAACGCGCTTGTTTTCTGAGGACGGCCATCCGGCTCTTCCTCGCCCGGAAGCCGGGTTGTGAAGGTCATCCGGTAATCCAAGAACACCTTGTCGCGGCTATAATCTTCATCGGCATAGGGGCCGTAACGACGCGGATCGAATTCGGTCATGTTGATGTCGGCATCGCCATAGACCATCCATTGCGCCAGATATTTACCAGAGCCACCGCCTTGCGCGATGCCAAAGCTGGTGCCGCAACAATGCCAGAAATTCTTCAGGCCCACAGCCGGGCCCAATAACGGCCCGCCATCGGGGGTATGCGGGATAGCGCCATTGACAAAGCGCCTGAGGCCGACCTCGCCAAATATCGGCATCCGCTCCATCGCGCGTTCAAGCCAAGGGGCAATCCGCTCCAAATCTTCAGGAAACAGCTCGCTGGTCGACTCCCATTCCGGGTGCCCACCGCGCGGCGCCCACGCCTCGGCCAAGCCTGTATTTTCATACACGCCGATCAGGCCGCTTTTCTGTTCCTGACGGAAATAGCCGGACACATAAGAGCAGCGCATGACGGGGATTTCTTCATCACGATCCTTAAACGCAGGAATAGGATCGGTGACGACGTAATGATGCTCCATATTCGTCACGGGAATATCAATGCCTGCCATTTGCGCGATCTGCCGCGCATAGCAGCCGGCCGCGTTGACGACGATTTCGGCGCGAACAGTGCCTTTTTCGGTCTCCACATCCCATTCGCCTGAGGGCAATTGCGTCAGACCCGTCACCCGGTTCTTACGAACAATCTTTGCGCCCATATTCTTTGCGCCAATAGCAAGGGCGTTACACAAGCCTGAGGGATCGGCATGACCGTCGCTCATCGTCCGTGCGCCCGCGATCACGCCGTCGGTCGTCACAAAGGGGTTGATGCGCCGAATCTCTTCCGGGTCAATAATCTCCATGTCGAAGCCGATGATCTTCGAATAGCCATGGATATATTTGAACCAGGCCAATTCCCGCTCATTGGTCGCCAGACGAATGCCGCCGGACTTATGCCAGCTGACATATTGACCCGTAATCTCTTCGAGCTTGGGATAGAGTTCATTGCTATAGGCGTGGATTTTCGCCAGATTATAGCTGCCGGTGATGCTTGGGCACTGCCCCGCCGCATGCCAAGTAGAGCCTGATGTCAGCTCATCCTTTTCGATCAAAAGGCAGTCCGTCCAGCCAAGCTCTGCGAGATGGTAGAGCAAACTTGCCCCCATGATTCCGCCGCCGATGATTACAACCCGTGCCGATGTCTGCATGGCAAGCCCGCTCCTGATGGGGATATTTAAAGCCGATAATAGGCCGCAGAGGCAAGCAGCGACAAATGGCTATTATGCCGGGATTGGTTCAAAAAATTTTCGGATCACAGTCGCATGGGATTTGCTAGGACGCGCCAGTCGCAAAAATTGGGAAAGACCGAGCAGAATGACAATCGCCGTCGTAACGGGTGCCGCGCAAGGCGTGGGCCTCACCACCGCAAAGCTGCTCGCGCAAAAAGGGCATCATGTTGTAATGACGGATGTTCAGCCGCTGGACGACCAAGCCGCACGCCTCTCTTCTGAAGGTCTCAGCGTTTCGGCAATCAGCGGGGATGTGTCTTCAGAAGATTTTGTGACGGCCCTATCTGCCAAAATCGACCAGGATCATGGCGGTGCAGATATATTGGTCAACAATGCCGGTATCAGCCTGATTTGCCCGGCAGAGGAGATCAGCCTTGATCAATGGCACCGGGTCATGGCGATCAACCTTGCAGGCCCCTTCCTGCTCAGCCGCATTCTTGGTGCTGGGATGTTGACACGGGGGCAAGGCAGCATCGTTAACGTGGCCTCTGTCGCCGGATTGGGCGGCGTCATTCACCGGGCCGCCTATAATGCCTCTAAGCACGGCCTGATCGGCCTCACGCGCACGCTTGCGGCGGAATGGGGCGGGCGCGGCGTACGTGTGAATGCGGTCTGCCCGGGCTGGATCAAGACCGAAATGGATGTCGCAGACCAAGGCTCTGGCGCTTATGGCGATGACGATATCATAAATCGTGTGCCCATGGCCCGGTTCGCAAAGCCCGAAGATGTCGCGCGCGCCATCGCGTTTTTGGCAGAGGCGGATAGCTTCCTAAATGGGGTTAGCCTGCCTGTGGATGGCGGATGGACAGCGGATATGAGCTGGGATAGCCTTCGTTTGAAAACCAGGTGATGTCATGCCACGGTCACACTTGTCTGAAATGTGCATTTAATCGGTTTTCTTTCTAAGCAGGCGAGACCAAAATTGGCCATTCTCTCTATCCGGCATACGCGTATCGAACCTCAAGACGTTTTGCTTGCTGGGACGCGACTGGTGTTGATTGGCCTGCCGCTGATGATCCTCTTGCCTCTGCACATGATTTGGCAGGCGTTGAAACTACCGTCACCTTGGGCGATGCTCTATTTGCGCATTGTCGCGCGGGTTTTGGGTGCGCGGGTCAAAGTTCATGGCACGCGATTGCGCCACGATGTGTTCTTCGTTGCCAATCATTTGTCTTGGCACGACATCCCTATTTTGGGCGGAGTCACAGGCACCGCCTTTGTCGCGCAAGATGGCGTGCGCAAATGGCCGGTCATCGGCTGGCTCGCTGCACAGAACAAAACCATCTTCGTCAATCGCGCCGGCAAGCATCAGGTTTCGAACCAGATCAATGTCATCCGGGAAGCCATTGCCGAAAATTGGTCCGTCACCCTCTTCCCCGAAGGGACAACGTCGGACGGCCTTGGTCTTTTGCCGTTTAAGCCGTCGCTTTTTGAGACACTGGCCCCCCCACCAAAGCCGATCATGATCCAGCCCGTTCTGCTCGATTTTGGCGACGACGGCCGAGATATTGCATGGGTGGGTGAAGAAACAGGCGGGCAAAGCGCCTGGCGCGCCTTTACGCGCCGCGGCAGCTATGAAGTGGGCGTTCACTTCCTTGAGCCTTATGACCCGAGCCAACTGGCCGACAGGAAACAAGTCTGCGCCCATGCCCGAAACAGCATTGCAGCGGCCTTGTCCAAGTCATTGGGGTATACCGTTCACTAAAGAGAACCCGCTGCCGAAAAGCGGGCATAGGGCGTGTAAAAAATTTCACCCCTTCCCCCAAATTTTTCAATTGTGGCAAGCCCGCTCTAGCGGCTTAATCTCAGCTTCCTAAAAACGAAGGCGTAATTTGTTTTTTGATCGGGACATCCGTCCGTCAAAAAGCTTCGCCGCGATGATCATGTTGGGCGCGCAGTTATGAAAATCGGATTTATCGGCCTTGGCAATGTTGGCGGCAAGCTCGCCGGAAGCCTCATCCGCAACGGACATGACGTAACTGTCCGTGATCTTGATGGCGCTTTGGTCGCCGAATATGTCGCACGCGGCGCAAAGTCGGCGGCATCGCCCAAGGAATTGGGAGAGAATGTTGACCTGATCGTCACCTGCCTGCCCTCGCCCGCTGCTAGTTCGGCCGTGGCCGAAGGGGCAGACGGATTCTTGCAGATTATGCGCCCCGGCCAAGTCTGGCTGGAAATGAGCACGACCGATTATAGCGAAATCATCCGCTTGGGTGCGCTCGTCGAAGCGCGCGGCGCGATGTTTATGGAATGCCCAGTTTCGGGTGGATGCCATCGTGCCGATACCGGCAATATCGCCATTTTCGCAGGTGGCCCGCGCGCGGCGTTTGAATTTGTTCTGCCTGTTCTGACCACAATGGGCCGTCGCATCTTGCACACGGGCGATCTCGGTACAGCCTCTCAGTTGAAGGTGATGACCAATTATCTGTGCACGGTGCACCTGGTCGCGCTAGCCGAAGCCTTGACCACGTGTAAGGCCATTGGGCTCGACATGAACACCACTTATGAGGCGATTAAAATCTCATCGGGCAACAGCTTTGTCCATGAAACGGAAAGCCAAGTCATCCTGAACGGCAGCCGCGATATCAACTTCACCATGGATCTGGTGTCGAAGGATATTGGCCTGTTTGACAAAATTGCACAGGAAGCTGGCGTTCCAGTGGAAATGTCCCCGCTGATCGTGCGTCTCTTCAAAGAAGCAGAGGCCAATTACGGGTCGCGCGAATTTTCGCCCAATATCATCCGCCGTTATGAAGAGCCGCTGGGCCTCAAGGTTCTCGGCACGGGCTTTCCTGACCAGATGGTAGATGATGAACCCGAAGAAGCCGGCTATGAAGTGGTGCCGAAACGCTAAGTCTGGACCGTAAATCGATGAACAATGTCACACCATCAAACCATGCCGGGTGGGTGGCCCGCGCCAATGCGCTCACCATCGACGCAGGATTGTTCATCGACGGCATGTCCTGCCCCGCCAGCAGTGGCGCAACCATAGATGCCATTAATCCGGCGACGGGCGCCCTGGTGACCAAAATGGCCTGTGGCGATGCCCAAGACATTGATCGCGCGGTCGCCTCCTCCAAGGCCGCATGGGATGATGGCCGCTGGCGGTACATGACGCCACGCGCCCGGATGGACATCTTCCGCCGCTGGGCCGATCTGGTGGAGCGGGATGCCGCAGACCTCGCGCTGATGGAAACGCTCTCTATGGGCAAACCCATCACCGATGCGCTCACTATTGATCTGCCCGAGACCGTGGTGACCATCCGCTATTTTGGCGAAGCCATTGATAAGGTTTCCGGCATCGTCACCAATAGCCCGCACAACGCGATGCATATGGTCGCACGCGAGCCTTTGGGCGTTGTCGGCGCAATATCCCCATGGAACTATCCATTGCTTATGGCGGCCTGGAAAGTGGCCCCGGCGCTCGCAGCCGGAAACTGCCTTGTTCTCAAACCCTCTGAAAAGGCCGCCTTGTCGTGCATTCGGCTGGCCCATCTCTTTGTCGAAGCAGGTGGCCCGCCCGGCGTGTTCAATGTTGTGACGGGCTATGGACAGGATGCGGGCAAACGACTGGCGCTCCACCCAGATGTGGCGAAGATCAGCTTCACCGGATCAACCGCGGTTGGCAAGCAATTGATGATCTATGCCGGGCAATCCAATCTCAAGCGCGTCTCGCTGGAAACGGGCGGCAAAAGCCCGCAGATTTTCATGCCTGATTTGGAAGATATGGATGCAGCGGTTTACCGCGCCATCATGGGCATTTTCGACAATGCGGGGCAAGTCTGCAACGCAGGGTCGCGCTTGCTCGTCCATGCCGATATTCATGACGCATTCGTGAGCCGCTTCACCCAGCGTGCAGGCGAACTCTATATCACGGGCGATCCGCTCGATCCGTTGACCAGCCTTGGCCCAGTGGTCAGCCATGCGCATCAATCCTCTGTTTTGGCCTGTGTCGATCAAGGCCTGAAGGATGGGGCGCGTATCGCTGTCGGGGGTGGCTCGGATGCCGCGCGCCCGGATGGCGCCTATGTGACGCCCACCTTGCTCACGCAGGTGACGCCAGACATGGCCATTGGCCGGGATGAGATTTTTGGTCCGGTTGCGGCGCTGATAAAAGTGCACAGCGAGGACGAAGCCATTCGGGTTGCCAATGACTCCATCTATGGCTTGGCGGCCAGCGTCTGGACATCTGATGTGAAACGCGCCCACCGGATGGTGAAGGCGCTGGAAGCCGGCGTTGTATGGGTCAATTGCTTTGGCGATGGCGACATGACCCAGCCCTTTGGCGGGTATAAGCAATCGGGCAATACGCGCGACAAGTCGCTCGAATGCCTATCCGGCTATATGCAATCAAAGTCCGCTTGGTTCAGCCTCGATTAGGTTGCCCGATTGGGTAACATGGTTTGTGACCCAATCCATGAAGGTGCGGATCCGCAGATTTTCCTTCATGTCCTTGCGGCAGATCAGGCCCCACGCCCCGCCGCAAACCGCCTTATGATCAATCGGGCGGACGAGCCGTCCTGCGGCGAGATCCTGATCGACAAACGGCCCGTTCACAAGGGCAATCCCCTCCCCGTTCAGCGCCATTTCCAACGCGACGGCAAGCGTATCGACCATTAAGAACGGAACCCTTGGCTGAAACTCAGCCCCTGCGGACGTCACCCAAGTCTCCCAATTCTGGACTTCGGTGTAGATCGCGACCAGCGGCTGCGTCATCAGCGCCTCCACGGTAACGGGCGCCCCCATTTTCTCCAGAAAGGCGGGGCTACACACCGGATAAAGCGCATATTCAAACAAGGGCACCCAGTGATATTTATTGGGATTGGGAGCTTCTTCACAATAGACCAGCCCGACATCGGCATGGACATCATCAAAATCCCAATCAACCGCACAGGTGCTCAGCGTTAGCTTCACCTCAGGGTGGTCATGAAGAAACTGCGGAACGCGCTTTGCCAGCCAACGGATCGATGCCGTCACATAGGTCTGCACCCTGAGTGGCTTATCCAGCGCATTGCGGTGCACCGCCTCCACACCTTCCAGCAACGACTCAAAGGCGCTGCGGACATAAGGGTAGAGGACACGCCCGGCATCGGTCGACACAATATGCCGCCCCTCCTGCGCAAAAAGCGTGACGCCAAGGGCTTCCTCAATCAACTGCACCTGATGGCTAACAGCCGGATGGGTAAGGCACAGCTCATCGGCGGCATCGCGGATGCTTTGATGGCGCGTCGCCGCTTCAAAGCCACGCAAGGCTTTTAATGGGGGGAGTTTCCTCAGCTCAATCTTATTCTGCACGGCACCCTCTCCGGTCCTATGCAGAGAGTTTAGCCGACCGATTTCAACCGGTAAATAAAATTCACACGTTGGCGGCGCGATCCTCAAGGATCATCGCGGCCCCTTTTTCCGCCACCATGACCGTCGGGGCATTAATATTGCCCGATGTGATCGTAGGAAAGACAGAGGCATCAACCACCCGCAAGCCTTGAACACCATGGACGCGCAACCGGGCATCCACCACCGATGTTGCGGCATCCGCGCCCATCATACAGGTTGATGTCGGGTGATAGACGGTGTCTGCGCGCTTGCGGAAATCCTCCAGCAAGGCCTCATCCCCCTGAACCTGCACACCGGGCACAAGTTCTTCGGTGATGATATCGCTGAGCGGCTTGGTCTGCGCCAACGCCCGCAACATGCGATTTCCGGCAATGGCTTCATCAATGTCGAGTTGGGTGGACAGATAATTGGGCTGGATCAGCGGATAGTCGAAAGGATCGGCAGAGCGGATCTGCAAATGCCCCCGGCTGGTCGGTCGGCAGCTGTTGAACGAGAAGAGAAACGCCGAAAAGGGATCGGGATTGAGCAGCTTTCGATCCGAAAGCGGCGTTTGCGTATAGCTAACGGGGCTGAAATAGAGCTGCAAATTGACCCGCGCTGCATCGGGGCCGCTCCGCACAAAGCCGCCGCCCTGATTCACGCTCATTGACAGCGGCCCGCCGCGATTGAGCAGATAGTGCAGACCCGCCTTGATCTTCCCAAATAACGGCCGCAACTCATCATTCAGCGTCGGGACGCTGGTTTTGTAAAAATAGCTGACGGCCAGATGATCTTGCATATTCTGCCCTACAGCCGGGGCATTGGCCACAATATCGATCCCAAGTGCCTTGAGATGCGCGGCGTCGCCAATGCCCGACAGATTGAGCAACTGGGGCGAATTCACGGACCCACCAGATAAGATGACTTCTCGGCTTGCCCGCACCTGATGCAGTTTGTTGTCACGCCGATATTCAACGCCAATGGCGCACGTCCCGTCAAACAGGATGCGCGTCGCGTGCGCCTTGGTCCGGATATCCACGCCGCCGCGACGCAGTGCGGGCCGCAAATACTCATTGGCCGTCGATGAGCGGCGACCCTTGCGCGTGTTGATTTGGTAAATGCCAACACCCTCGCCCGTCGGGCTATTGAGATCAGGCGAAAAAGGCAGGCCAAGTGCCTGTCCTGTCTCAATAAATGTCTGACACAAAGGATGCGCCCGACTGCTAATGTCCGTGACATGCTGCGGGCCGCCAGCGCCATGATAGGCGCTTTGACCCAAATCATGGTCCTCTGCCTTCATGAAATAAGGCAGAACATCATCCCAGCCCCAGCCCTTATTACCGAGCGCCGCCCAATCCTCAAAATCATGCGGCTGACCACGAACATGCACCATGGCATTGATCGACCCCGACCCGCCAATCACCTTCCCGCGCGGCCAATAGCTTTCCCGCCCGCCAAGCCCAGGCACAGGCTCAGTATCATACATCCAGTTGATGCTGCGGCTGAAGAATGTCCGTCCATAGCCAATGGGCAATTGGATCCAGACAATCTGGTCTGATCCCCCCGCCTCCAACAGCAGAACCCGCGTCTTGCCATCCGCCGACAAGCGATTGGCCAGCACACAGCCGGCGGTTCCCGCGCCGACGATCACATAATCATATATGTCGGTCATTGAACGGGGTGCTGGGTCATTTCGAGATGGAGCATCGTTCCGGTATAGGGATTTGCCCGTGCGACCTCTTCATTCAGCTCCACGCCGAGGCCCGGCGCTGTCGGCGGAATGACATGCCCCTCTTCAAACTGAATGGGGGTTTTCAATATGTCGCTATGGAACCCGCCCCAGCTTTCAATGCTTTCCAAGATCAGGAAATTGGGGGAACAGGTCGCAATCTGGATATTGGCCGCGCCCACAATCGGGCCGCAATAGAGGTGCGGCGCGATTTGGGCGTGATACACCTCTGCCATGCCCGCGATTTTCTTGGCCTCTAACAGGCCACCGACACGCCCCAAATTCATCTGAAGGATCGCCGCTGCTCCTGCATTGAGCAATCGGGCGAAATCATATTTAGTGGTCAACCGCTCGCCCGTTGCCACTGGGATGCTCGTTGCCCGGGCGACCTTGGCCATTTCCTCTGGTGCGTCTGGGGGTACGGGTTCTTCGAGCCAGAGCGGATCATATGGCTCTAACCGCTTGGCAAGGCGGATCGCGCCTGCAGCCGTCATCTGGCCATGCGTGCCGAACAAGAGATCAGCCTTGGTTCCAACAGCTTCGCGCAGCTGGCGCGCAAAGCGTTCGCACAGGTCAAGCGCCTCGAGCGACAATTGCCGCCCGTCAAAGGCCGTATACGGCCCCGCTGGATCAAATTTCAGCGCGGTAAAGCCTTGGGAGAGATATTCTGCCGCGCGCTCTGCCGCCAGATCGGGATCATGATAGACGTCGCTCTGATCGCCCGGACGCGGATAGATATAGGTGTAGGCGCGCAGCCGCTCATGCACCTTGCCGCCCAGCAGCTTGTAAACGGGCTGGTTTGCCTCTTTGCCGACAATATCCCAACAGGCCATTTCAAGCGCAGAGAGCACGCCCATCAGCGTCAAATCAGGATGCTGGGTGAATCCGCTTGAATAAACTCGACGCCACATCGTCTCAATATCATGCGGGTCTTGACCTGCCATGTAGCGGGCAAAAACATCCTCAATCATCTTGGCGACCAGATGCGGTTCAAAGGGGACGCAATAAGCCTCCCCAATGCCGGAAACGCCGCTGTCGGTCGTCAGCTTTACAAAGACAAAGCACCGCCCGCCAAAATGCGGCGGCGGATTGCCGACAACAAAGGTCTCAATATCGGTCAGTTTCATGCCGGGTAAAATCCGTTTATCACCTTGATCTCAAGGAAGTCATGCAGGCCAAAAGCGCCCCATTCGCGGCCATTGCCCGATTGCTTATACCCACCAAAGGGCGAGCAATAATCCTGCCCATTGCCGTTCAGATAGACGCTCCCCGCGCGGACTTTGCGCGCGACGCGACGGGCGCGCTCCAAATCTCCAGATTGGATATAGCCCGCAAGGCCATAGGGTGTATCATTGGCAATCTGAATGGCCTCTGCCTCATCGGCAAAGGGGATCATGACAAGCACGGGGCCAAAAATCTCTTCCTGCGCGATCGTCATTTTATTGTGCACACCGGCGAAAATCGTGGGCTTTACATAATAGCCCCGATCAAACCCATCTGCCCGGCCCACGCCGCCCGCAATCAGGCGCGCACCTTCATCAATGCCGACTTGGATGAGCCGCTGAATCTTGTCGAACTGCGTCTTGCTGACCACGGGGCCCAGATGCGGACCCTTTTCCATCGGATCGCCAAGCTGAACCGATTGGGCGACCCGCGCGGCAATGGCAACGGCCTCGTCATAGGCGGACGCTTCCACCAACATTCGGGTCGGCGCATTGCAGGATTGTCCCGTATTGCCAAAGCAATGCAATACGCCGCGCGTCACGGCTTTTTCCAAACCAGAATCGGCAAAAACAATATTGGCCGATTTCCCGCCCAATTCCTGCGACACGCGCTTCACCGTCTCTGCTGCGGACTTGGCAATCTGAATGCCCGCGCGTGTTGATCCGGTAAAGGAGACCATGTCGACATCGGGATGGCCGGTCAGCGCGTCGCCGATCATCGCCCCTGTGCCGTGGACCATGTTGAACACGCCTGTTGGGAAACCAGCCTCTTCAATAAACTCAGCAAAAAGCTGAGCCGAAAGCGGCGAGACTTCGCTGGGTTTCAACACCATGGTGCAGCCCGCAACAAGCGCCGGGCCGATTTTGGCCGCCAGCTGATTAATCGGCCAATTCCATGGCGTGATGAGCACGCACACGCCGACCGCTTCATAGGTGAGGTCACCCGTCGACCCAATGAGGCTATCCCAATCCAGGGCGCGCGCGGCCTTGACCGTTTCCTTCAAATGGCCGGGACCGCATTCGGCCTGCGCATTGAAGGATAAATCATAGGGTGCGCCCATTTCTGTCGAAATTGCCCGCACCATCTCATCATAGCGGCGCTCAAAAACCGCGATGAGCTTTTCTGTCAGCGCAATGCGCGCCTCTAGCGGCATAGCGGAATAGCCATCAAAGGCCGCGCGCGCGGCCGCAACAGCACGGTCTGCATCGTCCGGTCCGCATAGAGCGATTGTCGCGCAGACTTCTTCCGTTGCTGGGTTGATGGCATCCTGCGTCTGCTGAGAGGATAGTGGGAGAACCCACTGGCCATTTATGAAGGATTTGAGGGGTGCCTCAAACATAGCCAACCGCCCTTTTCTGATCATTGATGATGTATTTGGCCGCGCGCCAATAATGCCACGCCGCCCAAAAACCTGTCGGCGCAAGGATAAGCTGCGCAAGGCGCAGGGACTCAGCGCCCGCTGGCTGCGAGCCGGCGAAATAGTCGCTCAACCCACCGACAATCGCTGGCGCAACAATCAGGTTGAGCAAATTGGCAATCAACAGCGAAATAGCGATGGACATGGCCCGCATCTTCGGCGCGGCCAGATTTTGGCAGAGCGCCATGGCCGGGCCAATGTAAAAATAGATGGTCGGGATAAAGAGCCACCACATCAGCTTCGCCACGCCCAAATCATAGGTGTAATAGGCAAAGAAAGACGGCACGGTGCCAAGAGCAGTGACGGCGGCGAGCAATTGGGCAATTTTGCGCGGATCGGTAAAGCGGGGCCGTGCAACCACATAGGCTGTCACCAGCGATCCTCCAATTCCACCGATCAGATAAATCTGACCCAGAAGGCCGCCTGCTGCACCCTCATCCATGCCATAGGTGCGCTGGAGAAACAGTGGCGTAAACCACATGAGACCCCAACCCCAAAAGGCAGAAAGGCCCGCCCCCATCATCGCGTGCACGGCAGATTTCTGAGACCAGAGGAAGCGGAATGTTTCCATCACGCTGGGGGCCTTTTCCTCAACCACAGCATCTAGACGGCCCCTTGCAGGCTCCTTAATCGTCACCATGATGATCAAGGCTAGAATGATACCGGGAATGCCAAGCACCAAAAATGCTGAGCGCCAGCCATGCTGCGTCGACACAAGGCCTGCAATATCAGAGCCAAGCCAAGCGCCAATTGGTGCTCCAAGAGC
>JBBATU010000055.1:0-12135 GCA_040398565.1 Chakrabartia sp. | reverse complement strand
AAGTGGCGCGAGTGACGGGGCTCGAACCCGCGACCTCCGGCGTGACAGGCCGGCGCTCTAACCAACTGAGCTACACCCGCTCTCTTGCGTGAGGAGGCGGCGTCTAAGCGACCACCGATGGGCTGTCAAGGCGATGCGCCACATGTTTTTTGGCAGGATCCGACTGGCTTCGCTAAACTGTGATGCGCTTGGATGATATAACGCCATTCACCGCTTGGCCACTCAGCGGAGAGAGCCTAGCTTTACCTCTGTGCTGAAGGTTGCAAGCTATAACATCCGCAAGGGACTAGGGACCGACCGCCTAAGGCGGCCTGACCGCATTCTTGATGTGCTCAATGAGATCGACGCGGACATTGTCGCCCTTCAAGAAGCGGATCGCCGGTTCGGCAAGCGTCACTCCGCATTACCGCTGGATATGATCGCAGCACATTCAGACTATGAGCCTGTGCCCTTTGAAACACGGCCAGGCTCTCTCGGGCATCATGGCAATGCGATATTGGTCCGTCGCGGCATCACTGCATTAGCCCATGATATTCTGCACTTGCCTGCTCTTGAACCTAGAGGCGCTGTTGTTGCCGATATCCGGGCCAAGGGGCAGGATATACGCATTGTCGGCATGCATCTCGACCTGTCCGGCTTTCGGAGGCGCCAGCAAGTTCGATCCGTGCTGGCTCAGATCAACGACCGCGCACCCGATATGCCGTCCATCCTCATGGGTGATTTGAACGAATGGTCGCACCAAGGGGGATGTTTGGGGGAGTTTATTGGTGGCCATCATGATGCCCATACGGGCCCAAGCTTTCATAGCCAGCGGCCGATAGTTCGGCTTGATCGCATTTTCGTAAGCCATGGCATCACGATCTTATCGGCGGGCACCCACCATAGCCTGAAGGCCCGGCGCGCGTCCGATCACCTGCCCGTCTGGGCGGAACTTTCGTTCACCTAAGCTTTGCGCTATCGGACATCACATGGACCCCTCTCTGCTTCGTGTTGCGATATTCAGCGGCAATTACAATTATGTTCGCGATGGCGCGAATCAGGCTTTGAACCGCTTGGTCGGCTATTTGCTGAAGTGCGGCGTTCAGGTGCGCATTTATTCCCCAACAACAGACACGCCGGATTTTGAGCCAACCGGGGATTTGGTGAGCGTCGCGTCCCTTCCCGTGCCGTTTGGCCGGGGCGAATATCGCATGGCGCGCGGGTTGACGCGCGCTGCACGGCGCGATCTGGCGCGGTTTCGTCCAAATATCGTCCATGTGGCGGCCCCCGATTTATTGGGCCATCGCGCCATTAGCTGGGCCAGAGCACGCAGAATCCCGGTGCTTGCCTCCATGCACACCCGGTTTGAGACTTATTTGCGCTATTATGGCCTCGCCTTTCTCGAACCTTTGGTTGTGGCGCTGATGCGCCGTTTTTATCGTCGATGCGATGCAGTCGTCGCACCTTCGGAATCCATGGCTCAAGTCATGCGAGAGCAGCGGCTGAGCTTCAACATTGGCATTTGGACACGCGGGATCGACACCAATATCTTCAATCCCGAACAGCGCGATCTTGACTGGCGCCGTGCACACGGCATTGCCGATGACGAACCGGTGATCGGTTTTCTCGGGCGCCTCGTGATGGAAAAGGGGTTGGACGTTTTTTGCGAAGCGATTGACCTGTTGCGCGCCCGCAATGTGCGCCACACCGTGCTTGTGATCGGCGAAGGACCGGCGCGGGACTGGTTTGAAAAGCGCCTAGGCAATGGCGTTTTCGTCGGGTTTCAATCGGGGCAGGATTTGGGTCGGGCCGTCGCCTCAATGGATATGCTCTTCAATCCGTCAATCACAGAAGCGTTCGGCAATGTGACGCTCGAAACCATGGCCTGCGCTATCCCCGTCATCGCGGCACGCGCGACGGGCAGTCAGAATTTGGTCACCGATGGGGTGACAGGCAGCCTTGTTGCACCTGGTGCTATTTCGGGATTCGCCGATGCGCTTCAAGCCTTTTGCGAGGATGAACACTTGCGCAAGCGCGCAGGCGCGGCAGGAGAATTGGCCAGCCGGGCCTATAATTGGGATATAGTCAATCAATCGGTTCTCGACCAGTATCTTCTCCTCGCAGGCGCTCAGGGCATAACACAGCGTGTCTGACCTATTCGGGGTAGAGCCTCCCCTTCCCCCGCTCGCCGAACAATTGCGCCCCGGCAGCATTGCCGACATTGTCGGCCAAGATCATCTGACTGGCCCGACTGGGGCGATTGGCCGTATGCTGGCTGCGGGCAAGCTGGCGTCCATGATCCTCTGGGGGCCGCCCGGCACAGGGAAAACGACGATTGCCCGTTTGCTCGCAGATGCCGCAGGCCTGCGCTTTGCGCCCATATCCGCCGTGTTTTCGGGCGTCGCCGACCTGAAGAAAGCATTTGCCGAAGCCGAACATCATGGCCGCACAGGTCAGGGCACTTTGTTATTCGTGGACGAAATTCACCGGTTCAACCGCGCTCAGCAGGATAGTTTTCTGCCCTTTGTCGAAAATGGCACTGTCACTCTTGTGGGGGCCACCACCGAAAACCCCAGCTTTGAACTCAACGCCGCTGTTCTCAGCCGCGCACAAGTGCTGGTGCTCCATCGGCTGGATGCTGCTGCCCTCGACACGCTTTTGGCGCGTGCTGAAGCGCTGATCGGCAAAGGCCTTCCACTGACCGAAGAGGCGCGCTCTGCCCTCATCGCCTCTGCTGATGGCGATGGCCGCTTCCTACTCAATCAGGCCGAGACGCTTGCGACAATCGCGGTGGAGGAACCGCTCGATCCAAAGGCTCTGGCCGATCTGCTCCACCGCCGGATGCCTGTCTATGACAAGGACCGCGAGGGGCATTATAACCTCATCTCCGCGCTCCATAAGAGCTTGCGGGGGTCTGATCCGCAGGCGGCGCTCTATTATCTCGCCCGGATGCTCGTCGCGGGGGAAGAGCCGCTCTTTGTGCTGCGGCGGCTTGTGCGCTTTGCCAGCGAGGATATTGGCCTTGCCGACCCCCAAGCCCTTGTCCAATGCCTTGCCGCCAAAGACGCCTATGAGTTTCTAGGCAGCCCAGAAGGCGAATTGGCGATTGTGCAGGCGTGCCTTTATCTGGCGACCGCCCCCAAATCGAACGCCGCCTATGTCGCGCAAAAAGGGGCGTGGAAGGCAGCCCGCGACACTGGCTCTTTGATGCCGCCGGCCAATATCCTCAACGCGCCAACAAAGCTGATGAAAGAGATCGGCTATGGCCAAGGCTATGCCTATGATCATGATCGCGACGGCGCGTTTAGCGGCGATAACTATTGGCCGGATGAGATGACAGCGCAGGAATTTTACCGCCCCTCGCCTCGCGGGTTTGAGTCAAAAATTCAAGAACGATTGGCCTATTGGGATAAGCTGCGCGCTGCGCGAGAAAAAGACGGGGCCTAGCCTGACGTAAACGTAAGGTTATGCTGGACAGCGGCAGATGTTTCAGCAAAAACGCGCCCTATGACACTTCCAGCTATCTTCGACCGCCTCCGCCTTCCCATCATCGCATCGCCGCTCTTCCTCGTCTCGGGGCCAGATTTGGTGATTGCGCAGTGCAAAGCGGGTATTGTTGGCTCTTTTCCGGCGCTCAACGCGCGGCCACAAACCATGCTGGATGAATGGATCCATCGGATCACGGAAGAATTAGCGGCCTGGAACCGCGACAATCCTGATCGACCCGCCGCGCCCTTTGCGGTCAACCAGATCGTCCATAAGTCCAACAATCGTTGGGAAGAAGACATGGCGACCTGTGAAAAATGGCAGGTGCCGATCATCATCACCTCTTTGGGCGCACGCGAAGACCTGAATGCCGCCGTCACTCGCTGGGGCGGTGTGACTTTGCATGATGTGGTGGATGATCGTTTTGCCCGCAAAGCCATTGAAAAGGGCGCGACCGGCCTGATCCCTGTTGCAGCTGGCGCCGGTGGTCATGCGGGTAAGCTTTCTCCCTTCGCGATTGTTCAGGAAATTCGGGAATGGTTTGACGGTCCGGTGGCGCTGTCGGGATCAATCGCCAATGGCGGCGCGGTTCTCGGTGCTCAGGCCATGGGGGCAGACCTTGCCTATATTGGCTCCCCGTGGATTGCGACCTTTGAGGCGAATGCCGATGAAGGGTATAAGCAGGGGATCGTCGAAGGCGCGGCATCGGACATTGTCTATTCCAACCTCTTCACGGGCGTTCACGGCAATTATCTGCGCCAGTCGATCGTTAATGCCGGGCTTGATCCCGACAATCTGCCCGAAGGCGACATCTCGACCATGAATTTTGGCTCTGGTGGCAATACCGAAGCCAAGGCTTGGCGCGATATTTGGGGCTCTGGCCAAGGCGTTGGCGCAGTCAAAGCCGTTGAATCGGTTGCAGACCGCGTGGATCGGTTGGAACGCGAATATCTGGCGGCACGAGCACGGCTGGCGCTTTAAGCGCCTGCCGCACTTTGATCCTTGGCAAAAATTTCCCAAGCGGAAATAAACATGGCCGCGATAACGGGGCCAATGATGATCCCATTCACGCCTAAGAGGGCAATGCCGCCCAGCGTTGCAATAAGCACGATATAATCGGGTAATTGCGTATCCTTACCGACCAAGATGGGCCGCAAGATATTGTCGATTGTCGAAATGACAAACAGTCCGAACAACAGCAGTGCCGAGCCGCGCTCTACCTCTCCCGTCGCCAAAAGATAGACGGCCACAGGCACCCAGACCAGCCCGGTGCCAATGGCTGGAACCAGCGACAACATGCCCATCACGACGCCCCACAGCAGCGGCGCACGAATATCCAAAAAGTAAAAGGCAAGGCCGCCAAGGATCCCCTGAACAATAGCAACGACGATGCTTCCCTTGATTGTGGCCCGCACGACGGCGATGAATTTTTCAAACAGAGCCCGACGCTTGCCCTCTTGCATGGGCATGCGGGTGCTGATCTTGCGGGCAATATCCGTGCCGTCGCGCAGCAGGAAATAGGTGAGGTAGAGCATAATCCCTAGGCCCACCATGAAGGCAAAGGCGCCCTGGGTGATGCCCAAGGCCTGTTCCGCGGCGATGCGCAGGGCGCTCGACAAAACGGTCGATAGACGCTCTTCAATCTGACTGAGATCGGTCAGGGCAAAACGATCCGCCAGATGGAGCAAAGGCTTTGGCAACACACCCCGGATCGATTCCAGCATGGCGCCAATATCTATCTGCTGGGTCTCAAGCGATTCATAGGTGCTGATCGCTTCATCCAGCAGAAGCGAGCTGATCATAAATGCCGGCAAAATCACAATCGCAATGAGAAGAACCAATGTCAGCGCAGCCGCCGTGTTCCGGTGCCCGTTCAGTCCACGCAGAAGGGCCCGATTGACGGGCATAAAGACAATGGCGGCCACCAGACCCCAGAGGATCGCGCCGAAAAAGGGAGAGGCGATCCACGCCATGGCCAGTGTGGCGGCAATGACAAAGCCAAGAAACACCCGATCTTCAATATGGAACATGCCGAACCGCCCTGCTGATTTTAACTGTTTATAGCGGGCGAGAGGAGATTGCCACAAGGGGTGCGTCCTAAGCCTGAGGCGCGCCACCATGATAAAAATCAAAAACAACCTGCGCGACGGCCGCTGACACGCCGGGGGCGCGCTGCAAATCTTCCAGACTGGCACTGCGCACCGCGCGGGCCGTGCCAAAATGCATCAGCAACGCCTTCTTGCGCGCAGGACCAATACCGGGGACCTCATCCAACGGGCTCGCCGTCATGGCGCGCGCCCTTTTGCTGCGGTGGGCACCAATGGCAAAGCGGTGCGCCTCATCGCGCAGACGCTGAAGATAGAAGAGCACCGGGGCATTGAGGGGCAGGGTCAGCTCCCGCCCATCGGGAAAGTGGAAAATCTCGCGCCCGGCATTGCGGTCTGGCCCTTTGGACACACCGACAAAGGCCAAATCCTCTATGCCAAGCTCTTCCAACGCGGCCTTAACCGCGCTCACCTGCCCCTTGCCGCCGTCAATCAATGCTAGATCTGGCCAAAGGCCCTTATCCCGATCTGGATCCTCTTCCAGCGCCCGGCCAAAGCGACGGGCCATGACTTCGCGCATCATGGCAAAATCATCGCCGGGGACTGTCTCTGCATTGCGGATATTAAACTTGCGATACTGGCCTTTTTGAAACCCCTCTGGCCCAGCGACGATCATAGCGCCCAGCGCATTTGTGCCCTGAATATGGCTGTTATCATAAACTTCGATCCGCTGCGGCGGCTCGGCCAAGTCAAACAGCTCTGCGACTTCGCGCAGAAGCTTCGCCTGTGTGGTTGTTTCAGCGAGCCGACGTTCTAGCGCCTCAATGGCATTGCGCACCGCCTGATCCACCAATCGCTTGCGATCCCCCCGTTGGGGACATTGAATATCCACCTTGCGACCAATTTGTGAACCAAGCGCCTCAGCAAGCAGGTCTGCATCCGGCAATTCCCGATCGAGGAGGATCGTCCGCGCCGGGGGCACATCTTCATAAAATTGCGCGAGAAAGCTGGAGAATATCTCCGCCTCTTCCAAATCGGACGTGTGCGTGGGGAAGAAGGCGCGATGCCCCCAATTTTGCCCCCCACGAATGAAAAAGGCCTGAACACCGACCTGACCTGACCGTGTCGCCAGCGCAAAAATATCGGCGTCCCCCACCCCTTCGGCGTTAATGGCTTGGCTGCCCTGAATGAAGGTCAGGGCCTTGAGCCTGTCCCTAAGAACCGCTGCCCGTTCAAAGTCCAAGGCCCCCGCCGCACCTTCCATTTCATGGGCAAGCTTGGCCTGCACATCAGTCGATTTACCGCCGAGGAAGGCCTTGGCATCATCAACCAATTCCCCATAGGCCGTATCATCAATCCGCCCGACGCAGGGGGCCGAACAGCGTTTGATTTGATAGAGCAGGCAGGGCCTGTCGCGATTGTTGAAAAAGCTATCCGTGCATGACCGCAGCAAAAACAGCTTTTGCAGCGCATTCAGCGTCATATTGACCGATCCGGCGCTGGCAAAGGGGCCGTAATAATTGCCCTTCGCCCGACGCGCGCCCCGGTGCTTTTGAATCCGGGGGAATTCATGGTCCGCGCGCAGCAGGATGAAGGGGAAGCTTTTGTCGTCACGCAAAAGGACGTTGTAGGCAGGGCGATAGCGCTTGATCAGCTGCGCTTCGAGCAGCAGCGCCTCTGCCTCGCTATTGGTCGTGACAATCGTCATGCTGCGCGTTTGCGCGACCATACGCCGCAGACGATTGGGTAACCGGTCCACTTGCGTATAATTGGTCACGCGGTTCTTGAGCGCCTTGGCCTTGCCAACATAAAGCACATCGCCCCGAGCATCATACATGCGATAGACGCCGGGCTTTATCGGCAGCGTTTTGACGACATTGCGGATTGCCGCGACCCCAGCCTCCAAATCCGGCTGGTCCGCCCCGCGCACCGTATAGGTGGCGCGCTCTTCATTAAAGCGATCGGGGGAGTCAGGCGTAGACATTAGGGAAGAACACGGCCACCTAGCATGATGAAAATCATAATCTGGGAGACGATAGATGCAACTCGCTGGCAAGACCATATTATTGACGGGCGGGACCGATGGAATCGGCAAAGAAATGGCCGCGCAGTTGCAGGGACTTGGCGCCGACCTGATCCTAACAGGCCGAAATGCAATCCGGATTCAAGAGATGCAGTCGCGTGGGTTTGAAGTCATTGCCGCTGATTTGTCTTTGCCAGCAGGCGTGGACGCTGTTCTTGCCGGGGTCGGCGGCCGCACGATTGACATTCTCATCAACAATGCAGGGGCCGGGAGCGATCATGACTTTCGCGACGGCGCGCCCGATCTAGCCGATAATGACCGCTGCATCTTTTTGAATCTGAATGCGCCTGTCCATCTGATCACGCGGCTGATGCCGCAACTCAAAACCCGGCCCGAGGCGATGATCGTCAATGTGACCTCCGGCTTGGCCATTGCCCCACGTGCTGGCGGCCCCATTTATTGCGCCACCAAGGCCGCCCTACGCAGCTATACCCAAGCCATCAGGGCACAATTGGCCGGGACGTCCGTCCACATGCTCGAAGCGTTGCCGCCGGTCGTCGAAACAAAGCTGACGGCGGGCCGCGGCAGCCGCAAAATGGCCCCTGCCGAATGCGCCCGGCAAATCATCAGCGCGATGCAGCGCAACGCAACAGAGGCCAATGTCGGGATCGTGAAGCTGCTGCAATTGGTCAACAGCATCTCCCCCGCGCTCGCCCGGCGGATCATGCTGCGCTTCTGATACAAAAAAGCCGGGCCGGAGCATGGCCCCGACCCGGTTTTTTAAACTCTAGAAAAAGGGCTTAGTTCAGCGTCGCGATCGTCTGATCGATCAGCGGCTTATCCGCCTTGCTGTCATGACCCTTAGCAATCAACTGCGCAGCAGCCGCAGCGGCAGCGGATGCTGCCTTCGCCCGCACATCGGCGATAGCGGCGCGTTCGGCAGCTGCGATCTTCTCTTCGGCCGTCTTTGTCCGACGAGCAACCAGAGCAGTGGCGTCGGCCTTCGCCTTGGCAACAATCTGCTTGGCTTCCTCAACCGCAGCTGCCTTCATGGCTTCCGCGTCTTTAGCTGCAGCCTTGGCCTGCTTTTGATAATCGGCCTTCAGCGCCTCTGCGTCCTTGCGCAGATTTTCAGCGGCTTCCAAATGTTCCCGGATGCCAGCGATCTTCTGATCAAGTGCCGCGCCAATCATTGCGGGAACGCGCTTCCAAATGGCAAGCGCGATCACAATGATCATGGCGAGCGCAACCCACATGGTTGCATCCATGCCGAGAGCGGCGGGAATTGCGTGCTCCGCGGCGCCAGCGGCTTCGGTTGTTGCGTGGGTGTCTTCAGCCATTGGCCAATACCGTCTTCACTGCCTGTGCCGCCTGAGCTGGGGTCACCTTGATGCCCGATACCTTGGCGACAATGTCTTGCGCAGCATCGGCGGCGACGCCGTCAATACCGGACAATGCCTTAGCGCGCGCCTTGGCAATCACAGCTTCTGCGTCTGCCGTTTTCGCGGCGATTTCAGCGTCTGCCTTTGCAATCCGCGTGTCTGCGTCCTTTTGTGCTTTGGCCTTGGCTTTTTGAGCCTCTGCCTGAGCGGCCGCACGCGTCTGCGTCAGTTCGGCTTGCCATGCCCCTTCCAAATCCGATGCCTCCGCGCGTGCTTGTTCAGCGGCAGCAAGGTCACCTGCGATCTTTGCATCGCGGGCGTCAACCGTGGCGTCCACTCTTGGCAGGATGCCCCGGCCGATCACGAAATAGATCAGGCCAAAGACAATCAACAGCCAGAAGAATTGGGACGCATAGGTCGCAAGAATCTGGGAAATCTGGGGCATGGCGAAAAGCCGTCCTTACCTATTGGTCTGTTCGTTACGCGACGAAGATCAGGATCATCGCAACGACGAACGCGAGCAGGCCGAGAAGTTCAGCAGCGGCGAAGCCGATGAACAGACGACCCTGCTGACCATCAGCGGCAGCCGGATTGCGCAGCGCGCCCTGAAGGAAAGACCCGAAAACATTGCCCACGCCGCCTGCGGCGAGACCTGCACCAATTGCTGCAAGACCTGCACCGATCAACTTTGCTGCTTCTGCGTCCATGATAAAACTCCCTTAAATAAAAACGATGGTTAGGTGGTGGTAAAAACTCAGTGCAAGTTGACCGCGTCGTTAATGTAGAGCGAGGTCAACAAGGCAAAGACATAGGCCTGGATCGCGCATACCAGCAGTTCGAGCATGGTGATGCCGATCATCAGGATGAAGCTGGGCAGGCTGACGACCGGGGCAACCCAGGCGGCATCTGCATTCAAGCCGTTGATCACAAATCCGGCCAGCACCTTCATCAACACGTGACCAGCGGTCATGGCGACGAAGAGACGCAGCGCGAGGCTGAACGGGCGGATGAGGAACGAGAAGAGTTCAATGAACGGGATCAGCCACAGCAGCCACCAAGGCGTGCCGTGCGGCACGAACAGCGAGAAGAAGTGCAGCTTATGCTTCCACAGGCCGACAACCAGCACCGTGCCAAAGCTGAGGATCGCGAGAACCGCGGTCACCGTGAGATGGCTGGTCACTGTGAAGGCATGGACACCCGGCACAATCCCAAAGGGCATCATACCCATGAAATTGGCGACGAGGATGAACATGAACAGCGAGAAGACGAGCGGCACATAGGCCTTGCCTTCGGGGCCCACACTGGTCGACACCATATTGTTGATAAAGCCGGATACGCTTTCAACCGCCGCCTGCCAGCGACCGGGAACAAGATCCCGCTTCATACCGCCCAGCATGAACAGCCAAATCGTGCCAAGCACGATCAGCATGAACAGCGAGGAATTGGTGAACGAGATGTCATAACCAGCCAGATTGAGCGGCGCGATAGGCTCAATCATGAACTGGTGCATCGGATCGATCTTGCCGCCTTCGGAAGCCACGTAATTCCAACCCCGTTTATGCACACAAAGCGCCCGGACTATTCCGGACGCTCGTTTGAAATCCTGATAATATTCCTAAACGCCACCACGACCCCAAGGAACATGGCAATGAGCAGGATCCAAGGAGCTGTGCCGAACAACCGGTCCAAAAACCAGCCAAGTAACGCACCACCCGCAGGGCCGGCAATCAATTCGGTGAGAACCCGGTTCCCCTGCCGCATTCCTTTGGCAGGTGCCTGATCCTTCTTTCCCGAACGGATTTTTTCAGCTTGTCGAACCTGTTTCAGCTGCATGTCTAACGAATCGAGCCGAGGGTCTGACGAACCTTTACCGTCCTGCGCGGGATCTTTCTGCACCATGTCGATTCGTCCTTCTGTTAGAAAGCAAAACCGCCATGGAACGGACAAACCCCGCCAAGGCGCGCTCCCCTTAGGAAGCGGTGCGGATCAAGTCAACCGACATTGGAACTTGGGTTCATTTCCACACGCCGTATCCTACGAAGGCTGTTACGCGCTTTTCTGGTCATCAGGCAGTCATGGCCGGGGATTTGCTTTAGCATGCAAAAGCACAACTCGTTTGCGTCTGCCCCTCACCTCATGAATTACGCACGCTCTTTATTTACGCCAGAGTGGCACAGCTTAGCTTATTTGTGGTCTGCAAAACGCCAAAGCTTTGGTAGAGTAGTTGATGGGGGCCAGTTTATGCCAGAGTTAACAATGGATCATCTTCAGGCCATTCTTCCCTTCATTGCCGTGGGTTTTTTTGCTCAGTTGATTGATGGCGCGCTCGGCATGGCCTTTGGCGTGATTACCAACACGATGCTGGTGAGCGTGATGGGCGTTCCGCCTGCGCGGGCATCGGCCAGTGTGCATCTGGTGGAGACATTCACCACCGCGGCATCGGCCATTAGCCACATTTTGCATCGCAATGTGAACTGGAAGCTCTTTGCCCGACTGGTCATTCCCGGCATGATTGGCGGTGTGACGGGTGCTTATTTGTTGGCCAATATTGATGCCAAGGCAGCGCGCCCCTTTGTCATGACCTATCTGGCGCTCATCGGCATTTACCTGCTGTGGCGGGCCTGGCGCATGAGCCATAATCACCAGCACAAACCCGCAAAAATCGTCGAACCATTGGGTCTGGTCGGTGGATTTCTGGATGCGGCAGGCGGTGGCGGCTGGGGCCCAGTCGTTACTTCCAATTTGCTGGTGCAGGGCACCGAACCGCGTCAGACGATTGGGACCGTCAACACGGCCGAATTTTTCCTGACAACGGTCATCTCGCTGACCTTCATTCTGACCATCGGTCTGGAGGCCTTTACCGTGGCCGCGATTGGGTTGATCATCGGCGGACTTCTGGCCGCACCGCTGGGTGCTATTCTTGCAAAGCGCATTGCGGCAAAGCGGCTCTTATTTCTGGTCGGCACCGTGTTAACGATCACCAGCGCCTTTAGCCTTTATCGATCTTTGATCGGCTAAACTCCCAATCCTCAATTCCCGCAATAAGCAGGGAGTTGAATTGGGTCTGGCCCCTTTGTGCGCCAGACACCATCGGGGAGGAGATAGGCCCTGCCCTGCGGCACGCGGGACTTGAGCGTTTCACACCCAACGGTTGCCGCCACATCCTTCACGGTCACGCCGCGCTGCATGGCCAAATCGGTATAAGCTGCGCGGCGCTTTA
>JBBATU010000054.1:0-12336 GCA_040398565.1 Chakrabartia sp. | reverse complement strand
AGCCTCGATGATGACCGGCTAGGCGGCGGCGCGAAATCTGCGCTGATGGATCGTCTGCATCGGCTGGATGTCGCCCCACTGCTTGGCCAGACGCTGACGGCGGCGATGCGCGAAGGCCGCCATAAGCCCTTGCTCGATGGCATTCTCAACCGCGCCAGCCTAATCATCGCGTCGAATGAAGAGATTATTCGGCAGATGGTTCATGACCGTGCTGGCCGCATATTGCGCTGGACTGGGCTTGATGAAAATGTGGCCAACGCCGTCATTACGGGGCTGAACAAGCTTGCCTTCGACATGGCGGATGACCCCGACCATCCCATTCGCCTGAAGATTGATGATATGCTTTTAGATCTCGCGCAGGATCTGCAAAGCGATGCGACGATGCAGCGGCGCGTCAACGCGACCAAAGATAATCTGGTCGATAATCCGGCTATGCAAAGCTGGATCGATAGCCTGTGGCAGCAGGGCCGATCGGCCTTGCTCCGCGCCGCGCGGGACCCAGATCGGGCGATGGCCGGCCGTCTGGGAGAGGCGCTGCGCCATTTGGGCGAAACCGTGCAAAATGAGGACGGCTTGCGGCGGTCGATCAATCGCTTCGCCCGGCGCGCCGCTGTCGGGGCCGCCGCCAGCTATGGTGATGGTATTGTAAAGCTTGTGTCAGAAACCATTCGCGGCTGGGACGCCGAAAAAGTGACAGAACGCGTCGAAAGCGCCGTCGGTCGGGATCTTCAATACATCCGCATCAATGGGACATTGGTCGGCGGGCTGGTGGGCCTTGCCATCCACGCGCTTGACGTCTGGCTCTAACCGTCGCTGACGCGCTCAACATCTGCGCCGACTGCCGCGAATTTCTCTTCAAGCCGCTCATAGCCGCGATCCAAATGATAGACGCGGGCAACCTGCGTTTCGCCATCGGCCACCAGCCCTGCGATGATCAGGCTCATCGACGCACGCAGATCCGTTGCCATAACAGGAGCGCCAACGAGCCGCTGAACACCGCGGACAACGGCCGTCCGGCCCTTGACCTGAATATCCGCGCCCATGCGGGCCAATTCGGGCACATGCATATAGCGGTTTTCAAAGATGGTTTCGGTCAGCACGCTCGCGCCATTGGCCCGCAGCAACATCGCCATGAACTGGGCCTGCATATCGGTTGCAAAGCCGGGGAATGGCGCGGTTGAAAGTGTTAAGGGATCAAGCTTTCCATCCGACGAAACGGTGATGCCGCCCTGGCGCTCTGTAATGTCTACGCCCGCCTCGCGCAGCGCAGCAAGGGTGGCGTGCATATCATCGGCGCACGCCCCATCCAGATCCACTTTACCGCCTGCTAGACCGACGGCGCATGCATAGCTGCCCGCTTCAATGCGATCGGGCATCACGGCATAGGTTGCCCCGTGGAGGCGATCCACGCCCTCTACGACCAGTTTTTCGGTCCCAATGCCGTCGATATGCGCGCCCATGGCGACGAGCAGACGGCATAGATCAACAATTTCCGGCTCTCGCGCTGCATTTTCGAGAATGCATGTGCCCTTGGAGCGGACAGCGGCCATCAGCGCATTTTCCGTCGCGCCAACAGAGACAACCGGAAACACGATTGTGCCGCCGGGAAGCCGCCCATTTTTGGTGCGCGCTGTCACGTAACCCGCCGTTGTCTCAATTTCGGCACCAAAGGCTTCCAGCGCCTTTAAGTGCAAATCAATCGGACGGTTCCCAATGGCACAGCCGCCGGGAAGAGAGACAGTTGCCTCCCCTGCCCGTGCGAGCAGCGGCCCCAGCACAAGGATGGAGGCCCGCATTTTGCGGACAATATCATAAGGAGACATGGTAGCGGTCAACTTGCCGGCCCGCAAGGTCATGACGCGGCCAAAATCCTCTGGCCGCGCGCCTTCGATCATCGTTGAGCAGCCAAGCTGGTTGAGCAAATGTCCAAAGCTGTCGACATCGGCCAAGCGTGGCAAATTGCGCAGCGTCAGCGGCTCATCAGTCAGCAGCGCGCACGGCAGCAAAGTCAGCGCCGAGTTCTTCGCACCTGAGATAGGAATGCGGCCGTTGAGGCGGTTACCGCCGCGGATAAGAATTCTGTCCATGTTCTGGCTTCTAACGTCCGCCCGGCCAAGGGCAAGCCCAAGGCAATTCTAGGCAGCGCCGGGGGCGGGCCTGCGATAGACATGAACCGGACCAATTGCCCCGTCGGTTGTTGCAAATCGGGCAAAACCAAGCTTGGATGCCACCCGATCCGATGCGATATTCGCCGGATCGATAATGCATCGAATTTCTGACGCGATTTGGCAATCGGCCCAATCGAGGATGGCCGCCATGGCCTCTGTCGCAAGGCCCCGCCCCCAAGCCGCCGGGACGAAAGCCCAGCCCGCTTCCGGAAAACCTTCCAGCGCATCAATGCCGCGTTCAAAGCAGGCGAGGCCGCCATTGCCAAGGAAGGCGCCCGTCTCGCGATCAAGAAAGGCCCAATAGCCATAGCCGAAGAGCGGCCACAGCCCGATACCTTGGGTGAATTTAGTCCAGCTTTCCGGGCGGGTGCGGGGTTTCCCGCCAATAAAGGCTGTGAGCTCTGGGTCTGCCCAGGCAAATGCATAGGCTTCCCAATGCGCCAATGTTAGCGCGGTGATCGTGAGACGCGCGGTCTGAAGGGTCGGGGCGATATTGGTCACACCCCGACCCTAACCCCTTTTTGCACGCGTGCAAATTCAGACGTTTAAGCGGCAACCGGGGTGCGCAGCCGGGCATCTTCATATTGGCTGTCGACCAAGGCAATCAGATTGCGATCGTCGTGATTCCAAGGGTGAAAACCGGGCAGGAAAAACGCCGCCCAAGGCTTGAGCAGGCGGCGCATCGGGCCGGGGTTGCCCAGCATATACCAAAGAATGCGGGCCTTTGCCGTCCATCCCGTAATCCCATCTTGGGCCAAGAGTTCAAGCATCCCATCAAAACGATTCGACCAGAAATTCTTGGTCACGAGCAGCATCATGATGCTCTTGACCTTCCACCGCTTGAACCGCGTCCAATCGCGGGTGGCGTGCAGCCAAGTGTCATAGGCAACACCCTTATGCTCAATTTCTTCAATCGCGTGCCATTTCCAAAGATTAGCCTGCTCTTGATCCGCGCCCTTAAAGGTCGTCGCATCGTTCAGGAACTGCGCGGCAAGGATCGCTGTATAATGTTCCAACGCCATGGTGACGCACAGATTGAGAATCTGCGGGCGGCCCTTGGTCAGTTCCAGCGAGTCGGTCACTTTTTGCTCAAGATGGCGAATATCATAGCCTGCATCGGCAATGCGCTTGTTGAAAGAGACGTGCTCACGCGAGTGAATGACTTCTTGAATAATAAACGCCTTAATCTCCCGCTCCAGCTTTTCCGGCGCGCCTTCGCGAAATGCCTTGACGCTTTCGATGAAAAACGCCTCTCCTTTGGGAAAGGTGATAGAGAGCGCATTGTAAAAAGCCGTTGCAATCGGATCGCCGCCCATCCACCAACGGGCCTGAGGCGCGTTGCGGCCAAAGCGCCGGTCACGCGGCGTAATGGTCAGATCAAGGGGCGTCTTCAAGGTGGCGGCGGACATACGCGAATCTCCAGTTTGAAGCCCTAAAATTAAGGATTACTAACAAAGATGTCAATAGAACGTCGCCGCCTCTCCCCTGAAGAAAGCCGCGCAAGCGCGCTGGAGGCGGCCAGCGCGATTCTGATCGAAGCCGGGCCGCAGGCGGTGACCCTAAAGGCTGTCGCGGCACGCATGGGCCGCACCCATGCAAATTTGCTGCACCATTTCGGTTCTGCGGCGGGGCTGCAAATGGCGCTGGCCGCCCATTTGGCCGGAACCGTGTGCGATTCTATCGCGGAGATTTTGCTTAAAACGGGCGAAGAGGGGGAAGGGCCAAATCCGGCGCGGGTCGTGAACATGGTGTTCGATGTCTTTGACAAGCAAGGCGCAGGACAATTGGCAACATGGATGATTTTGTCGGGCAATGAAAATGCGCTCAACCCTGTGGTCGATGCCATTCATGAATTGATCGACGAAATCGGCCAAGGCCAACCCGATAAAACCATGCATGAAGACACGCTCTCTCTTGTCCTGATGGCGATGGGAGATGCGCTTTTGGGGGAAGCATTGGCACGGTCTTTGGGCGTACCACGAGACACTGCGCGCGACATCGCCACGCGGTTGCTCGCCGATTCCCCAAGGCTTGCTGGCCAAGTAAACTGACGGCACCTAGACAATCTGCCGCGCGCGATCCGGCCAAAGCTTCCTATTTTCGCGGTTTCGCCTAAAGGGGGCGAATGCATTTCCTTGATCAGGCCAAGATTTTTATCCGCTCCGGCGCTGGCGGCCCCGGCGCTGTGTCCTTTCGTCGCGAAAAATTCATTGAATATGGCGGCCCAGATGGCGGCAATGGCGGCAAAGGCGGCGACATTGTTTTTGAAGCAGTCGAAGGGCTGAACACCCTCATCGACTTTCGCTATACCCAGCATTTCAAGGCACCGCGCGGCGCAAATGGCTCGGGCAGCAACCGCACAGGCGGGGGTGGGGATGATCTGATCATCAAAGTGCCCATTGGCACCCAGATTATCTCCGAAGACCGGGAACATGTGCTCGCCGACTTTACAGAGCCGGGCAAGCAAGTCGTGTTCCTGCGTGGTGGAGATGGGGGCCGGGGCAATGCCAGCTACAAAACCTCAACCAACCGCGCCCCGCGTCAACACGGCATGGGCTGGCCGGGTGAAGAAATGTGGGTCTGGCTTCGGCTGAAATTGTTGGCCGATGCAGGCCTTGTCGGCCTTCCCAATGCCGGTAAATCGACCTTCATCAATGCGGTCACCAATGCCAATGCGAAGGTGGGGGCCTATCCCTTTACCACGGTGCGCCCGCAATTGGGCGTTGTGAGCCATAAGAGCCGTGAGCTTGTTATCGCCGACATTCCCGGCTTGATTGAGGGCGCGGCTGAAGGTGCTGGTATTGGCGACCGGTTTCTGGGCCATATTGAACGCTGCCGGGTGCTGCTGCATCTGGTCGATGCGTCAGGCGATGACCCGGTTGGCGCCTATCGTGTCGTGCGCAAGGAGCTGGAAAATTACGGCGCTGATCTGACCGAAAAGGCAGAAGTCATCGGGCTCAACAAAATAGATGCCGTTGACCCAGCCGAGATCAAGAAGATTGCGACCAAACTGAAACGCGCCAGCAAGGCGGAGATATTTCTATTGTCCGGCGCCAGTGGCGAGGGCATTCCAGCCGTTCTGGATCGGCTGATTGAGGCCGTCGGCCCTGCCGCCAAGGCGGCGACCGGGCAAGAAGGGGAGGAAACGGGGTGGTCTCCGCTTTAGACGCCGGGAATTCCCCGCGCCTTGTCGTCAAAATCGGCTCGTCGCTGCTCGTCGACCCTAAAGGGGCTGTCCGCCGCCCTTGGCTTGAAACTGTTGTGGCAGATATCGCCGCCCGCCGAAAAGCCGGGCAGCAGGTCATCATCGTCTCGTCCGGTGCTATTGCGCTTGGGGCCCGCCGTTTAGGCCTGCCCAAGGGCGGCCGTGCCAGCCTTGAAGATGCACAGGCTGCTGCTGCCACGGGCCAAATTGCCCTGTCGCAATGCTGGGCGGATTTGCTTGCAACTGAGGGCCTGACGGCAGCGCAAATCCTTGTCACACTTGAAGATCTTGAGGATCGGCGGCGCTATCTGAATGCTGCGGCGACATTGGAACGCCTGCTCGGCCTTGGGGTTGTGCCCGTGATCAATGAAAATGATAGCGTTGCCACCGCCGAAATCCGCTTTGGCGATAATGACAGGTTGGCCGCCCGCATCGCGCAGGCCGCCTCGGCCCAAGCCGTTGTTCTGCTGTCCGATGTCGATGGCCTCTATACCGCCGACCCAACCAAGACGGCCGATGCAGAGCGCATCCCCGAAGTGCGCCGCATTGACGCCCGTATTCGCGGCATGGCGCAGACCGATAGTTCTTCGGGCATGGGGTCGGGCGGCATGGCCTCCAAGATTGAGGCTGCACGCATCGCGAATGCGGCGGGGGCCGCCCTCATCATCGTATCTGGCCTGCATGACCATCCGCTCAAACGATTGGCCGCGGGCGGGTGCGGCACCGTCTTTACCGGCTCGTCCTCTGGCACCGCGCGCAAGGCCTGGTTGGCCGGGCGTCTGACCGTCAAAGGCCGCATCTATGTGGATGCCGGCGCGGCGCGGGCCTTAATATCTGGCGCAAGCCTGCTGCCGGCAGGGGCGGCGCGCGTGGAAGGCCGCTTTGTCCGGGGCGATGTGGTGGATATTGTCGCGGCAGATGGCCAGCCCATTGCCCGCGGCCTTGCCGAATATGATGCCGAAGACGCCAGCCGCATTTGCGGCAAGCGCACCGATGTTCTGGCCGATGTGCTCGGCTATGTGCCCCGCGCAGCACTCGTGCATCGCGATCATCTGGTCATGCTATGAGCGGGCGGACGCTTGCTCTGACGGGTGCGACGGGCTTTGTCGGCGCCACGCTTTTGAAAACGGCGCTGGCATCGGGATATAATGTCCGCGCGCTCACCCGGCGACCACAACCCGCCATGGCAGGCGTTGATTGGGTTGAAGGGGCGCTGGATCGGCCCGCCAGTCTTGATCTTTTGGTGCAGGGTGCCGACGTCGTCATCCATGTGGCGGGGGTGGTCAATGCGCCCGACCCATCAGGGTTTGAGCGCGGCAATATTCAGGGCACGCAGGCCATAGTCGATGCGGCAGCAGCAGCGGGCATTGCCCGCTTCGTCCATGTCTCCTCACTGGCGGCGCGCGAACCAAGCCTGTCCGTCTATGGCTGGTCAAAGGCCGAGGCAGAACGCGTCGTTGCTGCGAGCGGCTTAGATTGGGTGATGGTGCGCCCACCTTGGGTCTATGGCCCGGGGGATATGGACACACTCGACATGTTCCGCATGGCGCGAACGGGTGTGGTGATGGTGCCCCCCAATGGCCATGTCTCGGTCATCCATGTCAGTGATCTAGCTCGGCTTTTGCTGATCTTAACGACACCCGGTGCGGCGCAGGGGCAGATACTGGAAGCCGATGATGGCCAGCCCGGCGGCTGGACCAACAAAAGCTTTGCCAAAGCCATTGCCAAAGCTGTGGGTCGAAGCGGCCTCACCCTTGCAACACCCCGTTTGGTGCTGCGTATCGGCGCTTGGGCGGATCGCTTACTTCGCGGCGACAAGGCGAAGCTCACCGCCGATCGTGTGCGCTATTTCTGCCACCCAGATTGGCGAGTGGATCCCAAGCTGCGGCCGGACCCCAGCCTTTGGCAGCCACAGGTTGAAACCCGACAAGGCCTAAAAGAAACCGCCACCAGCTATCGCTCGGCAGGCCTGCTCTAGACCAATTCTCCGGTGAGCATGACGGGCAACTGGCCGCTCTCCCCGCGCGCTTCAGACATGAATATATCCTTGAGCGGCTTTGCCCGCTGCACCGTACCTAGGCCAAGGCGTCGAATGGCCAATGCCGTGCGCCCGGGGACGCCGAAGAGACGCACCAGACTATCACAGGCAAAGGTCACGGCCATCACATCCGCACTGCGCCAGCGTTGATAGCGGGCGAGCAATTGCGCATCGCCAAGGTCCAAACCCAGCCGTGCGCCATCGACAAGAACTTCGACCAAGGCCGCCACATCGCGCAGGCCAAGATTAAAGCCTTGGCCAGCAATGGGGTGAATGCCGTGGCCCGCATCCCCGACCAGTGCCAGTCTTTTGTCTGTCATCGTCGCTGTATGGCGAAATTGAAGCGGATAGAGCGCGCGCGGCGCTACAAGCTGAAGATCCCCCAAGATATTGGCGGTGGCTTTCGACACTTCTGCCAAAAACGCCCGTTCCCCCAATTTGACCATCGCCTTGGCGTCCGCTTCGGGGAGCGACCAAACAAGGGCAGACCGTGTACCGGGGTTCATCGGCAACAGCGCAACGGGGCCACCGGGATAAAAAATCTGGTGCGCGGTGTCGCCATGCGGCTGGCTGTGATCCATGGCCGTAACGATGCTCATCGATGCATAATCCCATGCCGCCACAGATATGCCCGCCTCTGCACGGGTGGAGGAATGCCGCCCTTCGCACACCAGCAAAAGCGGCGCGTGATGCACGCTGCCATCGTCCAGCGTCGCCGTGACGCCATGATCGCCCCGGTCAACACTCACGGCGCGCGTGCCGAATTTGCGCGTGACATGGGTGGCTTTTTGAATGGAGGCCCATAGCTCTCGCCGCAGCACGCGATTTTCCAGCATCCGGCCGAGCGGCAGGTCTTCCCCTCGCGTCTCAAAATCGAGCGGAGCGCCCTGAGCGCCATCGCGTACTTCAATCCGGCGAATGGGCCGCGCGTCATCCACCATGTTTGGGCCAATGCCCATCGCATCAAACAGCTTCCAGCTGCTCGACGAAATCGCCGTGACCCGGCCATCAAATTCGGTGGTCAATGTGCTGCTGGGATCAACCGGATCAATGACAACAGACCGCATGCCATGCAGATCAAGCGCAATTGCCGTGGCTTGCCCGATCAGCCCGCCGCCAAGGATGATAACGTCATGTGTGTTCATGGATTTTCCATACGTCCGAACCTGCCTGTGAGACAAGCCATACACCCGTACACTTGACCTAGAGTCAGCGGGTGGCGCATGAGGCGCAGGTGTAGGTTCAGCGCACGCAAGAAAAGGAAGTGCGACATGGCATCCCGAGCGCCCGAATGGCGGGAATCGATCAAACGCGGTGCAATCCGCAGCGGCACCATGCTGGGGTCAGTGGCGCTTGTCGTCAGCGCACTGATGCTGGCGCTCATTCTGATCAGCTACAGCCCAAGCGACCCGGCGATGAATACGGCCGCAGGCGGCCCCATTCAGAATATTCTCGGCGCGCCCGGTGCGTGGGCTGCAGACATTCTATTGTGGACCTTCGGCCCCGCAATTGCGCTACTCATCCCGCAAATGCTGATCCACGCTCGCCGTTTATGGGTCAAGGATCCCGTCTCCGGCTGGAAAACGCGCACGGCATTCAGCTTTGCTGCAATTGCCCTTGCCGATACGGGTATCGCCCTGATCTGGCCCGGAGCGATTGACGCCCTGCCGGGCGGCAGTGGTGGTGCCATCGGCCTAGCGACGGGCGGCCTGATCCAATGGCTGCTGGGCTTTGCGCCAAGCGCCGATTGGCTTTTCTGGGTGCGCTGGACAGTGGTTGCCCTCGCCATTCCCCTGTCCCTCTATGTCTGGTTCCGAAGCCTCAACCTGAGCGCGGCGGAAAAATCATGGTTGCTGCGTCGCAAAGATGACGTGCAGACGCCTGTCCGTCCCCGCAATGTGCCAGACCTGCCCTTTGATATGGACGACGACGCAGTGGACGCCGCCGACAATCTCGGCCGTACACCGGAGCCGCGTACGCCCCCTGTCATTGATGAATCGCGCAAGAAAACCATTATTGCAGACAAGCCAACCCCCGCCGCCCCCAAGGCGGATAAGAACAAGGAGCAGGCATCCCTGCCCTTGGGGGATGGCTATACCCTGCCTTCGCTTGATTTGCTCGCCCCAGCGCCCCCCTCATCGGGGGATAAGCTCGACAAGGCCGCATTGGAGCGCAACGCCCGATTGCTCGAAACGGTGCTCGATGACTTTCACGTCAAGGGCCAGATTGTTGAGGTGCGGCCCGGCCCAGTTGTCACCATGTATGAATTGGAACCGGCATCCGGCATCAAGGCCAGCCGTGTGATCCAGCTGGCCGATGATATTGCGCGCAACATGTCTGCCCTGTCGGCCCGCGTGGCGACCATCCCCGGCCGTACCGTGATTGGTATTGAACTGCCCAATCAGAAGCGGGAAAGCGTTGTCCTGCATGAACTGATCGCGAGCCAAAGCTTTAATGAACAAAGCGGGCAGCTGCCGATTGTTCTGGGGAAGAATATCGCGGGCGACCCTGTGATTGCAGACTTGGCCCCCATGCCGCATCTGCTCGTCGCGGGGACCACGGGATCGGGCAAATCCGTCGGGCTCAACGCAATGATTGTGTCGCTGCTCTATCGCCTGACGCCCGATCAGTGCCGCATGATCATGATCGATCCCAAAATGCTCGAACTGAGCGTTTATGATGACATCCCCCATTTGCTCTCCCCCGTGGTGACGGAGCCTGCCAAGGCCATCCGTGCGCTCAAATGGGCCGTGGAGCAGATGGAGGACCGCTATCGCATGATGGCCTCTGTCGGGGTGCGCAGCCTTGCCAGCTTTAACGAAAAGGTGCGCTCGGCGCAGGCGAAGGGCGCCTTCCTCGGTCGCCGCGTTCAGACCGGATATGATTCCACATCCGGACAGCCGATTTATGAAGAAGAGCAGCTGGATTATCAGCCGCTGCCGCAAATCGTGGTGATCGTCGACGAGCTGGCCGATTTGATGATGACGGCGGGCAAGGAAGTCGAATTTCTGATCCAGCGTCTGGCGCAAAAGGCCCGCGCCGCGGGTATCCACCTGATTATGGCGACGCAGCGCCCCTCGGTTGACGTCATCACGGGCGTCATCAAGGCGAACCTACCCACACGCATTAGCTTTGCCGTGACGTCCAAAATCGATTCCCGCACCATTTTGGGGGAACAGGGGGCAGAACAGCTGCTGGGCAAGGGCGATATGCTCTATATGCCGGGCGGCAAGCAAATTGCCCGTGTCCACGGCCCCTTTGTCTCTGACGAAGAAGTGCGCGCCGTTGCCGATCATTGGCGTGGACAGGGTCATCCCGATTATATTCAGGCCGTCACCGAAGAACCAGAAGAAGGCGGCTGGGATATAGACGGCGCCCCAACTGGCGAAGATTCCGCCGAAGACCAGATGTATCGCCGCGCGCTTCAGGTCGTGGTGGAAAGCCAAAAGGCCTCCACCAGCTATATCCAGCGCCAGTTGCGCATCGGCTATAATTCTGCCGCGCGCCTGATTGAACGGATGGAGGCGGAGGGCAAGGTAAGCCGTCCCGATCATGTCGGCCGCCGCGAGGTTTTGATGGATACAGACGGCCACGCAATCTGACGCAGTTCAGCGCGCGTTCAAGCAAGAGGGGCAAAAGCAACCGCCCTTGAGTTGAAACGGAATTTATGACGCGATCTCTCCCCCTGATGGCCGCCCCCCTCCTTGCCCTTGTCGCCGCTACACCCGCGGCTGCGTCGCTGGCGGATGTGCAGGCCCATTTAAATTCTGTGTCCTCCATGACGGCGGGCTTCACTCAGACGGATCGTTCGGGGAAAACCGTGTCAGGAACGCTCAGCCTGAAACGGCCCGGCAAAATCCGTTTTGAATATCAAAAAAATGTCCCCCTTCTGATCGTTGGGGACGGCAAGGCGTTGACCTTTATCGATTATTCGGTGCGTCAGGTGCAGCGCTGGCCCATTGGCAATACCCCGCTGGCGGTGCTGCTCAATCCCAATCGCGATCTGACACGCATCGCCAAAATCCTGCCCAGCACCCGACCACGCGTTGTGCTGGTGGAAGCACGGGACCCGCGCCATCCCGAATATGGGGTCATCACCCTGGCCTTTACGCGCGACGCATCTGCGCCCGCTGGCCTGATGTTGGAGGGGTGGACCGCGTTGGATTCGCAGAACAACCGAACAACAATTCGCCTCAGCAATCAGCGTTTCAATGTCAATATTTCCGACAAAACGTTCTCCTGGCGCGACCCACGACCAAAAGGGCCGCGTAACTGACCTGTTATTCATCTTGGCGACAGGATTATTGCGTTATCTAGGACGGGCTTTCGCGGACGGCTGAATGGGGCTCCTCCCCCCCTTTGTTGCCCATTTCGCCCCGCGACGAGCCAGCGTGACGAACGCTTCTTTGGCCCTCGCTCCTCGCCCCCGGAGCGGGGGCCATTCGTTTTTCAGTCAGATTTGGCGCGCCAAAATGGCCAGACAGTCGCGCCCCAATTGCTTGGATCGTTGCGGCGACCAAGCCCGCTCCGAGTCAGCATTGCTGTCATGATCCTTAAAGGGCATTTCCAGCGTCATTGAGACGCAGCCCAAATGCGCAAAGCGATTGGCAAGCTGGTTGGTCGACATGGTGAGATTGGCCTTGCCGGGCGCGGATTTGGGATAGCCCAAGACGGTTTGAAAATCGGGCGTTAACTCGGCCAGCGCCTCACGATAAGCATAGAATCGTGTTCCTTGATCATCCGTCCAATTCGGAATGCCTTCAAAGCCTGCAATGAAATTGGCAGGAATCGCTTCATCGCCATGAACATCCATAGCCCAATGCACGCCTGTGCGATCCATTTCGTCGCGCACACATAAAACCTCTGGGCTTTTCTCCAGAGAGGGTGTCGCCCATTCCCTGTTCAGGTTCACACCCGCGGCGTTG
>JBBATU010000053.1:0-12679 GCA_040398565.1 Chakrabartia sp. | reverse complement strand
CGAGACAGTTTCGGGCCCGCCATCAGCCGAGCGCCTCTTTCACCAGAATATCGACCAGTTGCTCATAAGAAATGCCACAATGGCGGGCCTGTTCCGGCACGAGGCTTAGAGGAGTCATGCCGGGCTGGGTGTTGACTTCCAGCAGGAAGACACCGTCCACCCCCTGTTCATCATCCCAGCGAAAATCAGATCGAGAGGCCCCTTTGCAGCCAAGCACCCGGTGCGCTTGCAAGGCCCAGCCCATCATCGCCTCCGCCACATCATCGGGGATCCGCGCCGGGCAGATATGTTCTGTCTGGCCTTCGGTATATTTGGCATCAAAATCATAAAAGCCGGATTTGGGCTGAAGCTCTGTCACGCACAAGGCACGATCCCCCAAAACCGCGACCGTCAATTCCCGCCCCCGGATAAAGGGTTCGGCCAGAAGATGGTCAAATTGCCGCCAAGGGCCCTCCACATCGCGGCTGATGGGATTGCCATAATTTGCAGCGTCGGTGACGATGGCGACGCCGACGGACGAGCCTTCATTGACAGGCTTAAGCACATAAGGGCGCGGCAGCGGATCGGCATGATAAAGCGCTTCGCTCTCCACAACCATGCCGCCGGGCATCGGAATTCCATGCGGCACAAGCGCCGATTTGGTCAATTGCTTGTCAATCGCGATCACCGAAGTGGCGAGGCCTGAATGGGTGTATTTCAGGCCCATCAAATCCATCATGCCCTGAACCGTGCCGTCTTCGCCCGGCGTCCCGTGGAGCGCGTTGAAGACAACATCTGGCTTTACCTCGGCCAGACGGGCGGCAATGTCGCGCCCCATATCCAGCCGGGTCACGCGATAGCCCACACGCTCCAGCGCGTCGGCAACGCCATTGCCGGTAATCAGCGACACGGGCCGTTCCGATGACCATCCGCCCATCAGGACAGCTACATGGATGGGCGTGCTCATGCCGATTTTCCTACTCTTTGAATTTCCCATTGGAGCGTAACGCCCGATGCCTCTTTCACACGGCGGCGCACTTTCTCGCCCAAAGCTTCGATGTCGGCGCTGGTCGCGTCGCCCATATTGATGAGGAAATTGGTGTGCTTTTCAGAAACTTGCGCACCGCCCAGCGTCAGCCCGCGACAACCCGCTTCATCCACCAATTGCCAGGCCCTATGCCCGTCTGGGTTTTTGAAGGTCGAGCCACCTGTCTTACTGCGCAAGGGCTGGGACGCTTCTCGAGCAGCAGAAATCCTATCCATTTCCGCCTGAATATCGTCCGACTTACCCGGCCGCCCGCGGAACCGTGCGCCGACAACAATCGCGCCGTCGGGCAGGTCGCTATGGCGATAACTATAGTGCAGGGCCGCAACGGGCAGGGTCGCGCAGCTGCCATCGCGCAGAACAAGGTCACAATCGACCAATATGTCCTTCACTTCGCCACCATAAGCGCCGCCATTCATGCGGACAAAGCCACCCACAGTGCCGGGGATGGAACGCAGAAATTCAAGGCCTGCAATGCCCTTATCCCGCGCGGTGGAGGAGACGAGAATGCCGCTTGCCCCAGCGCCACAATCAAGTGTCACATCGTCTAGAGCGGCCACATGGGCAAAGGCTTTACCCAACCGAATAACCACGCCAGCAACGCCGCCATCCCGCACGATCATATTGGACCCAAGGCCAAGCGCCATCACCGGAATAGCGGGATCAAGCCCAGCCAGAAAGGCGCACAGATCATCCCGGTCGGCTGGTTCAAACAACCATTGCGCCGTCCCGCCCGACTTGAACCAGACAAGCGGCGCCAGCGGCGCATGCGCCGTCAATTTGCCTCGAACGGGCGGCAAAGCGGCCAAATCGGTCAACCGCGCGCCTTTTGCATGGCATCGGCAAGGCCTGCGGCCCATTTGGTAATGTCGCCCGCCCCCAGACACACGACCATATCATCTGGGCGCGCTTGAGCTGCCAGAACACGGGCGAGATCCGCTGCATCCTGAACGACGGCGGCGGAATGATGGCCGCGCTGCTTCAAATTGCTGACCAAGGCGGCGGCGTCCACGCCCTCCATCGGCGCTTCTCCGGCTGCATAAACCGGGGTCACATACACAATATCGGCATCGTTAAAGCAGGACGCGAATTCTTCCATTAGGCCGCCAAGCCGGGAATAACGATGGGGCTGGCACACCGCGATCACACGGCCCTTTGCGCCTTCGCGCGCAGCCGAGAGGACGGCCCGGATCTCAACCGGGTGGTGGCCATAATCATCAATAATGGTCACGCCATTCACCTCACCAACTTTGGTGAAGCGCCGTTTGACGCCGCCAAATTTGGCAAAGCCGCGCTGAATATTCTTATCCGACATGCCCATTTCGAGGCCGACGGCAATGGCCGCAAGCGCATTTTGAACATTATGGCGACCGGGCATGGGCAGCTCAATTCCAGCGATGGCACGTGACGATCCGTCGCGCGCGCGGACAACCACATCAAAACGATTGCCCCCCGGGACAGGCGTCACAGCATCGCCCCGCACATCGGCTTGAGTCGAAAAGCCGTAAGTCATAATCCGCCGATCGCGGATGCGCGGAATGATCGCCTGAACCTCGGCATGATCAAGGCAGAGGATGGCCAGGCCATAAAAGGGCACATTTTCAATAAATTCGACAAAGGCCGCTTTCACCGCATCGAACGACCCGTAATGATCCAGATGTTCTGGATCGACATTGGTAACAACCGCAATCGTGCCATCGAGACGCAGGAAGGAGCCGTCGCTCTCATCCGCCTCAACCACCATCCAGTCGCTGTCGCCCAGCCGGGCATTGGACCCATAGCTGTTGATGATGCCGCCATTGATCACCGTTGGGTCAATTCCCCCGGCATCCAGCATTGCTGCAATCATAGAGGTTGTGGTTGTCTTGCCGTGCGTTCCAGCGACCGCAACGGTGGATTTCAACCGCATCAATTCCGCCAGCATTTCGGCCCGGCGAACAATGGGAATGCGCCGTTCCAGCGCCGCTTCCACTTCCGGGTTGCCGCGCTTGACCGCTGTGGACGTCACAATCACAGCGGCGTCCCCAATATTTTCCGCCGCGTGGCCAATGGTCACGCGAATGCCCTTGGCCCGCAGGCCTTCCACAACATAGCCTTCGGCAATGTCAGAGCCTTGAACATCATAGCCAAGATTGTGCATCACCTCTGCAATGCCGGACATACCAATGCCGCCAATGCCGATGAAATGGATTGTCCCGATACTGGTTGGAACCGCCTTCATGCCCCTGCCCCCGCAAGCTTAAATTCTTTTGAAACGCCAACCATTTGCGGAGCCGTTGGGCGATCCAGCGCCTCAACCAGATCCGCCAAATCCCCTGTCGCATTGGGCCTGCCAATGCCGCGCGCACGCCCTGCGGCGTCCATTAGTCTTTCTTCGTTCAGGCCAATTTGATCAATCGCCTGTGCGAGCCGATCTGGCGTAAAGTCTGATTGGGCCAGCGCGCAAGCGCCGCCTGCCTCAACCATTTCCTGCACATTGGCGCTTTGGTGATCATCGGTCGCGCTGGGCAATGGGATGAGGATGGCAGGCCTGCCGGCACAGGTCAGTTCGGCAATAGTGGACGCCCCGGCACGGCCAATCACCAAATGGGCCTTGGCCAAGAGATCGGGGATGTTTTCAAAATAGGTCGCAAGGTCCGCACGAATACCCAGGTCTGAATAGCGCGCCCGCACCCGATCCACATCTTCTGCGCGGCATTGCTGCGTCACATGAAGGCGCGATGCTGGTATGGACAGGCGGGCAAGGCCATCGGGCACAACATCGGACAAGATCGTCGCACCCTGGCTGCCGCCAATCACAAGAATGCGCAGTTGCTCTTTTGGCCCGAGTGCCGGGAAAGCCTGATCCCGAAGCGCCAGCACCTCATCGCGCACCGGGTTGCCGACCAAATGGGTTTTACCAAGATAGCCGCCCGGCAATCGCTTCATCTTTGGATAGGCAACGGCGATGGCATCCACAAATCCCGCAACCATCCGGTTCACGCGGCCAAGCACTGCATTTTGTTCATGCACCGCAGACTTTACGCCCGCCGCACGTGCCGCAAGCAAGGCGGGAAAGGCCGGATAGCCGCCAAAGCCAATAACAGCGGCGGGCCGAACCTCATCAAATAGCTTCAGCGCAAGCGCGCGACCGCCATAAATGGCGCGCGCACCCGGCAGCCAGCTTAACGGATTCTTCGTGATCCGCCCAGCGGGCAGAATATGGGTGTCCGCCCCTTCAAACAGGCCGGGAATTTTCGCCCCACGTGCATCGGTGACGAGTGAGACGTGATGCCCCCTGCGGATCAACTCCGCGGCAAGCGCATGGGCGGGCATCATATGCCCACCGGTTCCCCCAGCTGCGAGAACATAATGCCGTCCGCTCATCGCTCGCTCCATTTCACAACATAGGGAGAGCGGCTGAGATAGGGGTTTTTCCGCGTGAAGGCGAGCAACAAGCCGAAGCCTGCGCACAGGGCGATGAGGGAAGACCCCCCATAGCTGATAAAGGGTAAGGTCATGCCCTTGGAGGGGGCAATGCCCACATTCACCGCCATGTTAATCATCGCCTGGGCTGTGAATTGCGTAATCAGGCCCGTCGCGGCCAAAATGAGAAACGGATCATCCTCATCCAGCAGCTTCACAAAGACCCTGATCGCCATTGCGAGGAAGACGCCCGCAATGGCCAGACACGCGACAAGGCCAAATTCTTCCCCAATCACCGAAAAAATATAGTCGGTATGCGCCTCGGGCAGTCTGAACTTCAGTTCCCCCCCACCCGGTCCCGTTCCAAATAAGCCGCCCGCCGTGATGGTCGCATGGGCGCTGTCGGTTTGGTAGGTATCCCCGCTTTGAAACAGAAAATTGTTAATCCGCTGGGTGGCGACAGGATAAAAAAGATAGGCAGATGTAATCCCGACCGCTCCGCCGCCCGCAAGCATCCCGATGATCCGCCAAGACAGACCGGTTACCATGATCATCGCAAACCAGATGGAGGCAAAGATGATAGTCTGGCCAAAATCTGGCTGCATCATCAATAGCCCCGCGACAACGCCTGTCATCGCAAAGGACAGCGGAAGAACCGGCAGGCTCTCATCCTGCGCCTTCAGCGACAAGAGCCAGGCAATGGCGACAACAAAAAAGGGCTTTAAAAATTCCGACGGCTGAAATTGCGCAAAGCCAAAACCAATCCAGCGTCGAGCCCCATTGGCCTCAACGCCAATCAATGGCACGGCGGCCAGGCAGAGAAGAAATATCCCTGCCAGCGTCAAGGCGACACGACGGGCCATCTGCTGGGGCATCATGGAAATGCCAATCATCACGGGCACCCCCAAACACACCCACAACAATTGACGCCAAAAATAATGGAGCGGTGCCAGTTGGAAGCTGACATCTGAATAGCGATGCGCCGATGCCGGCGACGCGGCCGCAACGGCGATCAGGCCGATTGAAATCAAAATGAGCACCAGCAAGAGGAGCATCCGATCAATTTCCCAAAACCATAAGCCGATGGTCGACTGATCTGATCGGCCGAGACGGGGGGGGCGTTGCCGTTTGGGTGTGCCATTGGAAGAAGCGGACGAACCAGCCATCACAGCGCCTCCACAAGTGCGCGAAAGGCATCGCCGCGCGCTTCAAAATCCCGAAACTGATCGAATGAGGCGCAGGCCGGCGAGAGCAAGACCGTCTCTCCGGGCAATGCCGCCTGCGCCGCCGCTTCAACAGCGGCATTCAATGTGTCCACTTGCGTCACTGCCATGTGCGGCTTCAAAAGCGCGGCAAACATCGGTGCCGCCTCCCCAATTGTATAGGCCGCCTTCACATGGCCAAAATGCGGGGCGCAGGCATCAAGATCATCGGCTTTGGCTTGTCCGCCCAAGATCCAATGCACGACCGGATAGGCGGCCAGCGCTGGCGCTGTTGAGGTTGGATTGGTGGCCTTGGAATCATTGACGAAGAGCACACCCGCCCGTTCCCGCACCCGCTCCATCCGATGGGCAAGCCCGGGATAGCTGGGCAAACCCGCCTCAATAGCGGCATCGTCAATGCCCAATGCCCGGGCAACAGCCTTAGCACAGGCGACATTTTGCGCATTATGCGGCCCTTGCAGCGACGGCCAAAGCGTCTGATCAGCGATGTCGTTTGCCGAGACGCGGACAAGGCGATGGGCCACACGGCTGGCGATCATCCGGCTGGGATCGTCATCGGTCGCGATGACTGCTGTCTGATCTGCGTGCTGAAGGGTGAAGAGCCGTTCCTTGGCCGCTGCATAATCGGCAAAGCCGTCATAGCGATCCAAATGGTCAGGCGTAATGTTGGTGAGCACGGCAACATCACAGGCAAGGCTGCGCATCAGATCAATTTGGTAGCTCGACAGTTCGAGAACATAAACACCGCCTTCGGGTAATGGCTCCTGCGACAAAATGGGCAGGCCGATATTGCCGCCCAGACGGGACGGGAGACCGGCTGTCCCCAAAATATGGTGGATCAACGCTGTCGTCGTTGATTTTCCATTGGTGCCCGTAATGCCGACAACTCGGTGCGCCGGAAGCTCGGCCCTTGCCAGTGCAAACAACTCAATATCGCCAATGATCGGCACGCCAGCCTTGCGGGCGTGATCGGCAATGGGATGACGGTTGATCGGCACACCGGGCGAGACCACCATCCCATCAAAGCCCGCAAGGTCGATGGCCAAGGGATCCGCAAGCGTCACCTCAGATGGGGCCTGCGCGCGTGCCTCTTCCATTGCGTCCCAAGCTGTCACATGCGCGCCACTCGCCACCAACGCGCGCACGGTCGCCAGCCCAGATCGGGCAAGACCGAGCACGGCATAGCGCTTATTCGCAAAGGCGCGCGCGACGATCATCTGAGCTTGAGCGTCGAAAGGCCGGCCAAGGCAAGAACAAAGGCGATAATCCAAAAGCGGATCACAACTGTCGGTTCAGACCAGCCAAGCTGTTCAAAATGATGATGGATCGGGGCCATGCGGAACACGCGCTTGCCCGTCCGCTTGAACCAGAACACCTGAATGATGACGGACAGAGCCTCCGCTACGAAGAGGCCGCCGATGACCGCGAGAACAAATTCATGATGCGTCGTAACAGCCATGGTTCCCAAAACGCCACCCAGAGCAAGGCTGCCCGTATCGCCCATGAACACGGCAGCGGGAGGCGCATTGAACCAAAGAAACGCGAGACCCGCACCGACTACCGTTCCGCAGAGGATGGACAGGTTCCCCGCCCCCGCGACATAAGGAATACCCAGATAAGCCGCATATTTGGCATTGCCGACCAAATAAGCGATCACCATGAAGGCGATGCAGGCGATGATGACCGGCATGGTTGCCAAGCCGTCAAGACCATCGGTCAGATTCACGGCGTTGCCAAAGGCCACGATCACAAATGCGCCAAAGGGAATGTACATCCAGCCTAAATCCACGACCGGCCCGTTGATAAAGGGCAGATATAAATCGGTGTTGGAATGAGAGCAGATGAGGGCGGTTGCGATGCCAGCAATCGTAAACTCGGCCAAAAGCCGCGCCCGCGCCGAGACGCCCTTGGCGCTGCGCTTCTTGACCTTGTCATAATCGTCGAGAAAACCAATCAATCCAAAGCCAAGCGTGACCAGCAAACAGGCCCAAACATAAATGTTGGTCAAATCCATCCAGAGCAGCAGCGACAGCGACATGGCCGTCAGGATCATCAGCCCCCCCATTGTGGGTGTGCCCACCTTCGCCAGATGGGTTTGTGGGCCATCCGCCCGAATGGGCTGGCCCTTGCCCTGCCGCACGCGCAGCCAGCCGATAAAGCGTGGCCCGATGAGAAGACCGATCAGCAACGCCGTTGCAACGGCCCCACCCGTCCGAAAGGAAAGATAGCGCAAGAGGTTGAGAATACCGGGGAACCCCAGTTGTTCGGCAATCCAAAACAGCATTACGCGTCCCCCGTCGTCAGATCGGCCACAAGGCGGCCAAGACCAACTGCATTTGACCCTTTGACCAAAATTACATCCCCGCCCCGCAGCATGGGCTTCAACGCCTCCAGCGCCGATTGCGCATCGGCCAAATGAAGCGCCTCTATCTTGCCCTGCAGGCGGCTGGCCAAGGGCGCCATGCCCGGCCCAACCAACAGAGCTATGTCGACTTGTGCGGCGAGAACAGGATCAGCAAGCCCGGCGTGCAGCGCCTCAGAGTCCGCACCAAGCTCCCGCATTTCGCCCAGAACGACGATCCGGCGTGCCGCCTCTTCGCGTCCCAGAACCGCCAGCGTCGCCGCCATGGATGCGGAATTGGCATTATAGCTTTCATCAATCAGCAAGGCGTCACCGCCCCCGGCCGAAATGCGATGCCGCGCGCCGCGCCCGGCAATGCCCGCCATATCGCCCAGCGCCAATCCGGCCGCCGCCAAATCGCCGCCCAGTGCCTGAACAGCCGCCAGCACCGCCAGCGCATTGGACACCCAATGATCCCCAGGCTGAGACAGGGTGAAATTCAACTCAACGCCTGGCAGACTGGCTGTGATCATTGTGCCCTGATCGGCAACCAAAACATCGCGTGCGTACACATCCGCGCCCGCTGTCCGACCAAAGGTGATGACGTTGCGAGCATGGGCCTTAGCATGGGCCAGCAATTGATCCCGATAGGGTGTGTCAAAGGGCACAATCGCTGTGCCATCCGGCTCCAGTCCCTGAAAAATCTCACCCTTTGCGTCGGCAATTGCCTCCATAGACCCTAAGTTTTCAATATGCGCCGGGGCAATGGCCGTGATGATGGCCACATGGGGCCGCACCATCCGGGTCAGTTGGGCAATTTCGCCTGCATGGTTCATACCCATTTCAAACACACCAAAGCGCGTTTGTGCGGGCATCCGGCCAAGGCTCAGCGGCACGCCTGTATGGTTGTTATAGCTTTTGACGGACCGATGAACCGGCCCCTTATTCGCGCGCGCCAGGGCAGCGGCCAGCGCCTCCTTCGTGCTCGTCTTTCCAACCGATCCCGTGACGCCTGCAATGCGCGCAGATGTTCTCAGACGCGCAGCAAGCCCCAAGGCATTGAGAGCCGCCGTCGTATCCTTGACCAAGATATGGGGGTGATCAATCGGGGTGGAGACAATCGCGCCAGCCGCCCCTTGCGCAAAAGCGCCGTCGACGAACCGATGACCGTCCGTCATTTCCCCTTTAAGCGCGATGAACAGATCACCGGGGCCAACCTCGCGACTGTCAAAGGCAAGGCCTGTTCCTGCAAAATCGCCGCTTGCCTGTCCACCCGTTGCAAGCGCCAGTTCGGCCGCCGTCCAAAGCGCACTCATGCTGCACACTCCCGCGCAACGGCGACATCATCAAAGGGCAAAATACGGTCGCCCACAATTTGCCCCTGTTCATGTCCTTTACCTGCCAACAGGACAATGTCGTCTGGGCCAGCTTCCGAAATGGCGGCGGCAATCGCCTCGCGCCGTCCACCAATGTCTCGCGCGCCCGGCGCAGCGACCAATATGGCCGCGCGAATGGTGGCGGGGTCTTCCGAGCGCGGATTATCGTCGGTGACGATCACATAATCGGCAAATTGGGCCGCGATGGCCCCCATTTCTGGTCGCTTGCCCGTATCTCGATCCCCGCCCGCGCCGAACACCAAGATCAGGCGGCCCTTGCAGTGCGGACGAAGCGCCTCAATTGCGGCTTCCAGCGCATCGGGCGTATGCGCATAATCAACGTAAACGGGGGCGCCAGATTGTGTAATGACCGCACGTTCCAGCCGCCCGCGCACAGGCTGAAGGCGGGACAAATTGCCCAATGTTGTTGAGACATCGCCGCCCGTTGCGATCACTAACCCTGCTGCAACAAGGGCATTGGCCGCCTGATAAGCGCCGATCAACGGCAGGCTAATCTTATGCGTCTTGCCTTCGGCCTCAATGATCAGCTGTTGGCCAAGCTGGCCTGGACTGCGCTCGGCAAGACGCAGCGTTGATCCATGGACGCCAACGGTCAGCAAAGCGAGGCCACGTTCGCGCGCAAGATCAATCACCCGTGCGGAATATTCCCCCGCATCCGCCCAGACGACCACCGCGCCATCGCTGTCCACCACTTCAGAGAACAGGCGCATTTTAGCCGTGAAATAATTTGCCATGTCCCCATGATAATCAAGGTGATCTCGGCTTAAATTGGTGAAGGCTGCCGCCCGCACGGGCAGACCCTCTGTCCGGCATTGGTGCAGGCCATGGCTGGACGCTTCAAAGGCCACATGGCTCACGCCTTCGCGATTGAGGCCCGCCATGTTGGAGAGGAAGGTCACAATATCCGGCGTGGTGAGGCCCGTAACAACGCGATCATCGCCGGTGGTGACACCCAATGTTCCGATGGATGCGGCGTGATGGCCTGTCATGCGCCACAGCTGGCGCGTCATTTCGACAGTGGAGGTCTTTCCATTTGTTCCGGTCACCGCGACGCAGATATCGGGGAATGGCTGGAAAAACTTTGCCGCCAATAGCGCAAAGCTTCGGCGCGGTTCATCGCTGGCAATGTGGACAGCGCCCTCAACCCGAACGCCCGGTCGGGCCACGACGGCAACGGCTCCCGCGGCAATCGCGGCCTCGATAAAATCTTCCCCATTCACCTTCGCGCCCTCAAAGGCGCCAAAGACCGTGCCGGGGGCGACCTTGCGATGGTCAATGGCAAAGCCTGTGACAGGCGTCTGGTCATCCGTGCCGAGGAGGTTGCCGAGTTTCATTCCGCCCCCTCTTTTTCTTTCCAGATCAACGTGCGCAGATCATCAAGCTGCATATCCTTGGATGGGTCTGGGAAAACGCCGAGCATGGGGCCGGTGCGTGCAATCACATTGGCAACAACGGGGGCCGCCGTCCAAGCAGCAGTTGTAAAGCCATAAGTGTCCGCCGTTCCCTTGGGCGCATCCAGCATGGCAACAACAACATAACGCGGCGCATCCATGGGGAAAACGGCTGCAAAGGTCGACACATTGACATGGCGAGAATAGCCGCCGGCACCCGGCTTTTCGGCTGTGCCCGTCTTACCGCCGACCCGCATTCCAGCGACTTCTGCGCGCTTACCCGTGCCATCCGTGACGATGAGGCGCAGAAGCTTGCGGATCATCGCACTCGAAGAAGCCGATATGACCCTGCGCCCTTTCGGAGCCTTATCCGGCGCAATTTTCATCAGCGTTGCTGGCCGCCAAAATCCACCGTTCACCAAAGCGGCATAGGCCGTTGCCAATTGCAGCGGCGTAATCGCAATGCCATGGCCATAGGCCGTCGTCATGACCGTAGTTCTACCCCAATATCCGGGAACCAGCGTCCGCCCCTTTTCCCGCAGTTCGATATAGGGTGGCTCGTAAAAGCCCATGCGCCGGAACAAAGCCTCCATGCGCTGCTGACCCATTTCATCTGCAATGCGCGCCGTCACAATATTCGAAGAATGCACCAGAGTTTCCGGCACATTCAGCCAGCGATTAAGGGGGTGATCGTCCTTAATCGTGAACTTTCCGACTTTCAGGGGCACCGTTGCATCATAGCGTTTTGACATGGACGTCACGATGCCCGCATCCATTGCTCCGGCCATGGTTATGGGCTTGAATGTCGATCCCAGCTCATAGACGCTCTGCGTCACGTTGTTGCGCAAGGATTCCGGGTTTGCCTGGCTGATTTTATTGGGATTGAACACCGGCAAGGACACCATCGCCAGCAATTCCCCCGTGCGCACATCAAGCACAAGGCCAGTCGCCCCCAGCGCCTGATGCTTGACCACGGCATTGGACAATTCAGATTCCATCGCGGCCTGCACCCGCTTGTCGATCGACAGAATAGCGGGCTGTTTACGCCCCTCCTTATCCGTCAATTGGGCGTCCAGCACCCGCTCCATGCCCATCACGCCCTTGCCGTCCATATCGGTATAGCCGAGCACGTGCGCCGCCAGCGTCAATTGCGGATAGAGACGTTCGGGCTCCCGCGAAAAGGCCATGGCGGGTTCCCCCAGCGCATTCACCTTGGCGACAAGCTCCGGCATAGCGCGGCGGCGCAAATAGGTGAAGGTCATGCCCGATTTCAAAAGCTGCAGATACTGGGCTTCTGTTCGCTCGGGCATCAGCGCTGCAAGCTTGGGCGCGAGATCGGCTGGGCGGTTGAGCAGGCGGTCAGGATGCACGCCAATTGACCAGGCATCCATTGTGCGCGCCAGAACTTCGCCATTGCGGTCCACAATATCGGCGCGCGGCGGCAAAAGGGCGTCCGGCCCCAAACGTCCATTGGCCCCATCTGAAAAAACCGTCAGCCACAAAAGCCGAAGCGCGATGACACAGGCCACCGCGCCAAAAAGAAGCATCAGAACCATCAGCCGTTGATGGGCAATCGCGAGCGACTGTTCCTTAAGTTTGGCGTAACGCGTTCTGTCCGTCCGGGCGACGAGCGTTGTCACGGAGCCGTTTTGCCCTTTCCAGCTCCCGTCCGGCTCTCGCTTTCAGCGCGCACCAGAATTTCATTGAACGTCCGCTTGTCCACCAAAGCGCGGTCAAGCATCGCAAAGCGCTGGGCCTTGGCCGCCGTTGCCTTGTTGGATGTTGTCTTGCTGGCCGTCGCCTGCGGCTTGCTGCTCATAGCCTTGCTGGTCGAGGCGGGAGCAGACGCAGCGGGGGCAGCCATGGCAATTTTCTGTTCCGCCGGCGCCGCCGGAGAG
>JBBATU010000052.1:0-12741 GCA_040398565.1 Chakrabartia sp. | reverse complement strand
CACCCGGACCAATGCATCTGCAACCGTGTTATCAAGGCCGTTGATCCTGATCTCTTTGCCCGCAAGCGACTGCGAACAACGCATGGACCAAATGACTTTCAGGGCAACATCATCCACCGTTCGTTGCGGCGTGCCGACGCTGCATCCCTCAGGCACAACCGGCGTGGCCCGACTGGCAAGACCAGACCTCAGCGGCCCTTTCCAAGTCATGCGCCACTGCTGTGGAGCAACTTCCGTCAAATCCAGATAGCCCGGACGCAATTCATCCGCACGTGCTGCCGGTGCCACGCAGAGGATAATCAAGCACAGCAGCGCCCGGATGATCACGGCTTTTCGATCCGCACAATATAGGCGTCGAGCAATGTCTGATAGGCTTTGTCCTGCCGTTCAGAAAGCGTGGCGGCCCGCCAATCATTTTCAACGCGGTTACGCACTGTCTCAAAGGACGGTTTTTGTCCCGGTTCAATCGCCGAGATACGAACAATATGAGTGCCAAAGCCGGATGAAACCGGCCCCGTCCATTGCCCGACCTTCCCAACGATCAGCGCGTCGGCAAAATCATCACCAAATGTCGTGGCTATGTCCGCGCGCGACGCCCGGTTCAGCGAAGAAGGCAAAGAAATGGGCTGGCTGAGTCCCTCAGCGGATGCCCCCTTATTCAATCGAGCGGCCATTGCCGCGGCCTGCCCCTCTTGCGGCGTCCCCAGGAAAATCTGATCAAAACTGACACGGGCATCTGTCGCATAGCGCGGCGCGTTGCGCTCAAACCAGTTTTGCAGCTCCGCATCCGAAGGCATTGCGCTTTCCACGGCAGCTGCAGCCAAAAATTCCATCTTCGATCGCAAGCGCCGGCGGATAATTGGATCTTCTCGATCCAGCCCCATACGCAGGGCTTCCCGATAATAAATTTCTTCTTTGATATAGTCCCGGATCAGTTGATCTATTTCTGCCGGATTGGGTGCGCGCTGCCATGTCTGTTCAAACTGGCGCGTCAGCCAAGTGACCCGACTCTCATCAATTGCGATTGTTCGATCTGCAGGATCAACAGCAATGCCGCGCCAGCTTGCAAAGGCGAAAACCAGAAGCCCTGCCACCAAAAAATGCACGAGCGGCTCGCGCGCGATTCGCCTGAGGCGCTCTCCCATGGTCATGGGAAGGCTATTAGCGCGCCGATATCATTAATCCAGTGGGAAGCTGGGTCGCACCGGCAAAGCGCCGGGCGACCCTATCTTCATTATGCGGTGACGGACGTCAGGGCAAAGCGCCGACGGCGCATCGCAGCCCCTGTCAGGCCAAAGCCTGCAAGCATCATGCCCCATGCAGCAGGTTCAGGAATGCCCGACGGCACGGACACCAAGCCCGACGAGTAAACCTTACTCCCCACAAGCGGACCTGTCGACTTAACCGTGACAGCCCCAAAACCATCCTGCGCAATACCACTCAACACAGACACGGCGTTCAGACCTGAAAAGGACGTGTTCGACAAGTTAAGCAACGATGCGCCCGTGTAAGTGAACCGCAAATTGGCGATCGTTGGATCATCGGTGAAATCCGGATTTGTTGGCAGCCCGGCACTCACCATCTCGCTGGATGCGACAAGATTGGCATAGGGTGAAGAGACACTGCCCGGCACATAGCCCGCAAAGTCAAAAATGACGAAGGTTGAACCATTTTGCACACCTTCCCCTGCAGAAAAGTTGGCCTGATAACTATACTGCCAACCACCTGCCGTCGACGTGGGAGCGCCTGTCAGGAAAACAACGACTGCAGATGCAGGTGCTGCGGCGAACAAAGATCCAGCGAGCATGAGTGAAGGCAACAGACGATGAGATAGCTTTTTCATTGCGGTTTCTCCGTGAAGGGGGACACCGTGAAAAGGCTCAGAAAGACGAGTTGTTCCAGCATTCCGGCGCAACGCCAAAGCAGGTTAACAAAAAGTAAGGAAATAATGCATCGGAGGCTGGAGGAGCCAAGTTCCTGCAAATGGCCACATAATGCGCTTGCAGCAAATGGTGACCCCTACGGGAATCGAACCCGTGTTTCAGCCGTGAAAGGGCCGCGTCCTAACCGCTAGACGAAGGGGCCATCTGTGATGGAGCCGCGCCATTAGGCATTCAAAGGGCGGGCGTCAACACCTCAATCGCTCCAACTGGCATCATCAATGTGCAGTTCCGTAGATGCGCGCCCAGACCAATCGTCAACCTTCACGCGCCCCGCCAGCCATAGCCGCTTGTCGCGCCCGCTATGGAGCAGTGCCTGACCCAGCTCTGTTTCGGCCTGCCGAAAGGCAACGGCCTTGATGGAGCGGCCGTCATCGCCCGCCATGATCACGCGGACATGATCCTTGCCGACCACATCTGCCTTGATGATCCGCATGGGCCCTGCCGCAATACGCGGCGCGGGCCAGCCCATGCCATAGGGCCCACCCTGCTCCAGCGCCTCTGCCAGCATCGGTGTAATGCCCCCAGGGGCCACAACAGCATCGAGAAGCAGCGCCCGGTTCTCGCTTGCCCGCGCGACATCGTCTGACAGCCGGGCATCGAGAAACTCGGCCAGCGCCTCAATCTTATCGGCCCGAACGGTCAGCCCCGCCGCCATTGCATGGCCGCCGCCCGCTTCAAGCAGGCCCATATCCTTTGCTGCAAGGATGGCCGCACCAAGATCAACACCGGCAATAGAACGGCCTGACCCCTTGCCCGTCCCATGCTCATCAACGGCCACAACAAGCGCAGGTCGGCCGAGTTTTTCCTTCAGGCGGCCCGCGACAATGCCGATCACGCCGGGATGCCAGCCCTCCCCTGATACCAGCACGACGGCCCGATTGCCTTGCTGCGCGACCAGCGCATCCGCCTCCTCTTGAACCGCCGCCTCAATGGCGCGCCGTTCTCCATTCAGGCGATCCAGTTCTTCAGCAATGTCCCGCGCTTCTTCGGCATCGCTGGTCGTCAACAAGCGCACGCCCAGATCCGACTTTCCAACGCGTCCCCCTGCATTGATGCGCGGGCCAAGCGCAAAGCCAAGGTCTGAACATATGGGCGCACGCGTCAATCGAGAGGCTGTGATCAAGGCATTCAGGCCGATATTACGCCTGCCCGCCATGATCTTCAGTCCCTGCGCCACAAAGGCCCGGTTCAGGCCCTTAAGCTGCGCCACATCCGCGACAGTGCCCAAGGCGACAATATCCAGCAGGTCGAGCAGCTTTGGTTCTTCGCGAGAGGTGAAATAGCCCCGACCCCGCAAGGTGCGGATCAGCGCGGCCCCCAACAGCCAGGCGACCCCAACAGCGGCAAGATGGCCGTGTGCCGCCGCGCCTTCCGCTTCATCCAGACGGTTGGGATTGACGATCGAATGCGCAACAGGAAGCTCTGTCGCGCATTTATGATGATCAACAACAATGACATCCAGGCCCGCCTCATGCGCCATTGAGAGCGCCTCAAAGGCCTGCGCCCCGCAATCGACAGTGACAACAAGACTTGCCCCGCTTTCCCGCAGGCTGACCAGCGCATCGCCAGATGGGCCATAGCCTTCCAGCAGACGGTCTGGGATGTAATAGCCCGCCTCTAGGCCCAATGAGCCTAAAAGCCGGATGAGCAACGCGGCAGAGGTAGCCCCATCCACATCATAATCGCCAAAAATCGTGACCTGCTCATCCGCAACGACCGCATCGGCGAGCCGTTCCGCCGCCTTGTCCATATCCTGAAAAATAGATGGGTCTGGCATGAAGGATCGAATGGTCGGATTGCGGTGCGCTTCCAACTCCTCAGGCTGGCAGCCGCGCGCGAGGAGAAGCTGCGTGACGAGATCATCTGTCTCACCGCCCGCGCCGCGCCAGCGCCATGCCTGCCCGGTGATGGATCGTTCAAAAGCGCGGGGCAAACTCATCCCCGGTCAATAGCGGCCAAAGGGTCTGCGCGGCAAGATGCCTATCGCGGTGGAGGGTCATCCTCACGCGCACCCGGCTGAACCGTCACGCCATTGCGATTGATATTTACATCCAGATTTGCTCCGCCAACGCCCGTTTGCAGGCGGATGGACGGATCATCCCCCAGTTGAATGTCTGCATCTTGAATGTCGACGGGTGGCAGCGCGTTGATCAAATCATTGCCCAGCAGGTCTTCTGGCAGCGGAACCTCTTCTGGTTCTTGAGCAGGCATAGCCCCGGCAATCGCCTCTCCCATGAACTCGCGCCAGATTTGTGCAGGCAATCCGCCGCCATGGATACCACCCAGCGGCTTATTATCATCCCGGCCAATCCAAACGCCAACGACCAGATCCCCGGCAAAGCCAATGAACAGAGCGTCCCTACTGTCCTGCGACGTCCCTGTCTTGCCATAGGCTGGAATGGCGAGCCCGGCGGCACGGCCCGTTCCTTGAATCACGGTCGAGCGGAGCAACTCAAGCATCTGCTTATGCGTCTTTGCGCCCAGGCTCCGCTTTGGGCTGATCAACCGATCGAGCAATCCGGGATCAGATGTCGGCAAAGCATGGGGGTCCACCGGATATTGATCTGCGGCAATCGCCGCATAGGCCGATGTCAATTCCAGCAAAGTCACACCCGATGTGCCGAGCGCAAGGCTTGGGTCCGCCGACAAGGCACTCTTGATGCCCAAATCGCGCGCCGCCTGAATAACCGCTTTGTCGCCCAGTCGCTTATAGAGCCGTACCGCTGCAACATTGCTGGAGCGCGCAAAAGCCCGCTTGAGCGAAATTGTGCCGCGATAGCTGCTGCCGGAGTTTTTGGGGCGATAGCCACCTTCGGTGATCTGCGTATCTTCGATCATTGTCTCTGGCGTCATCCCGGCGCGCATGGCCGCCAGATAGACAAACAGCTTAAAGGTCGATCCCGGCTGACGACGCGCCTGCGTGGCGCGGTTAAAGGGAGAATCCTTGTAACTCTTGCCGCCCACCATGGCGACGACTTCACCATTGGGCCGCATCGCAACGAGGGCAATTTGCGCCGGCCCCAAAGGTGCGCGCCCAACGACGCGCCGGGCAATACGCTGCAACCGCGCGTCCAGCGTCGTTTTGATTTCGCCCGCGCCATAAGCATCCTCAAGCTGCGCCCGTGCCTGCGGCAAAGCCCAGTCGGCAAAATAAGTACCGGAGGGTGGGCCTTTATCCACCTGCACATTCAGGCGCGCCGGACGCGCCGCATCGGCCTGTACTTGGGTGATAAAGCCGGCATCCAACATTGCCGCCAAAACCATCTGCGCCCGCGCCTTGGCCCCCTGCGGATTGCGGGTAGGTGCCAGACGAGAGGGGGCCTGAACAAGCCCGGCCAGCAATGCGGCCTCTGACAGGCTGAGCTGCTCTGGCGATTTGCTGAAATAATGCATCGACGCCGCGCTCAGGCCATAGGCATTGTCGCCGAAATAAACGTTCGACAAATAGCGTTCGAGGATTTCATCCTTAGTGAGCCAGGCCTCAAGCCAAAAGGCGATCAGCATTTCGCGTGCTTTGCGAACCAAGCTGCGCTCTGGCGTCAAGAAGGTGATTTTGGCCAGCTGCTGCGTAATTGTGCTACCGCCTTGCGTGCCCCCATCGCCCAGATTGTTGACCATGGCGCGGGCAAGGCCTCGGGGATCGACGCCCCAATGGCTCTCAAACCGTCGGTCCTCAATCGCGATAAAGGCCTGCTTCACATGCGCAGGCAAATCTGCGGATTTAACTGGATCCCCGATATTCGCCCCATTGCGGGCAATGGGCTCTCCATTGGAGGCAAGTAGGGTCAGCTGCGGCGGCGCAAGAGGTTGTAATGATTTGGAAAGCGGGGCCGTTAAGGCAAGATAGGCAAAGAGCAGGATCGCCAGCGCCAAGCCCGCCCAAAGGCTCCGCTTGATCCAAAGCCTGCGCCTTAGCCATGGCGACGCTGCGTCGGCCGCGGCATCGGCATCATCCCAATCCTCTTGGTCATCCTGACCCTGTGCAGTTACCACGCGGCTCAGCTTGCCTTGCGATGTTCACCGCGCACCCAGCGCACGGTCCCTGAACTGGCGCGCATGACGACGCTTTCGGTCGTCATCTTGCCATCGGCAAGCCGCTTTACACCGTCCAAAAGCGACCCATCGGTCACGCCCGTTGCGGCGAAAATACAATCGCCCTTGGCCAGCTCCTTCAGGTCATAGATATAATCGAGGTCGGTAATGCCCCATTTGCGCGCGCGCGACCGTTCATCATCATTGCGGAACAACAGCCGCCCCTTGAACTGGCCCCCAACGCAGCGCAGGGCAGCCGCCGCCAAAACACCTTCAGGTGCGCCGCCAGACCCCATATAAATGTCAATTGTTGTTTCTGGATTGGTGACGGCAATGACGCCCGCCACATCGCCATCGGGGATCAGCATGATGCCACAACCAATGCCGCGCAATTCTGCGATCAGCTTTTCATGCCGGGGGCGATCCAGCACGCACACGATGATATCTGCAGGCGTCACACCCTTGGCGCGGGCAACCGCCTCAACATTCTCAGTCGGCGTCTTGGCAAGGTCGATAATGCCATCGGGATAGCCAGGGCCAACGGCCAGCTTATCCATATACACATCCGGCGCATTCAAGAGATTGCCCTCTTCCGCAACGGCCAGAACGGCCAGTGCGTTGGAGCCAGCCTTTGCAGTGATGGTCGTGCCTTCCAGAGGATCGAGCGCAATGTCGATCTTTGGGCCAGAGCCAATCGCCGAGCCAACCTTTTCTCCAATGAACAGCATCGGGGCTTCGTCACGTTCTCCTTCGCCAATGACGACAGTGCCATCCATCTCCAGCTCATTCAGCGCGGCGCGCATGGCTTCAACCGCCGCTGCATCCGCCGCCTTTTCGTCCCCGCGTCCGACAAGTGTCGATGCAGCAATTGCTGCCGCCTCGGTCACACGGACCATTTCGAGAACCAAAACGCGATCAAGAACTTTGCTGGGATTCACCATGAGACACATATCCTGTCTATTTTCTATGCGAGCGCCCTAAGGCAGCAATGTGATGATGTCGAGACATGCGCGTTGAAGCTGCGCAGGCTCAACGCATCGGCCTAAACGTCTAAAATATGCATGACCATCGGCGGCGCCTTGAGGCTATCCGACCCATTGAGCAAGGCCAGAGCCTGAGCAACATTGGCTTCGCTGCATTGATGCGTAACGAGTGCGACAACAGCCGCGCCCTCCGCCGTCACACCCCGCTGGCTGAGCGATTCAATCGAGACACCACCATCGCGCATCGCCGCCGTGATTTCCGCCAACACGCCGGGCCGATCCGCGACGATGAAGCGCAAATAGCTCTTCCCCACGCGCTCGCCAGAAGGCGCGCGGGCCGATCTGGCAAGGCTGGCCACGGGCATAGCAAAAGCAGGGCCCGTTTCCCCGCGGGCAATGTCGATCAAATCGGCAACCACGGCAGAGGCCGTTGGCCCCTCCCCAGCGCCCCGGCCTTGCAGGAAGAGGCGACCAACAAAATTCCCCTCCGCGACCACCGCATTCAGCGATCCGGCGACATGCGCCAGAGGATGCGCCAGAGGCACGAGACAGGGTTGAACGCGCTGGAACAGACCGGCCTCATTGGCCTCTGCCATCCCGACCAAGCGAATGCGATGGCCCAGCGCCTGCGCCTCCACAATGTCGGCGGCAATGACGTGCCGAATGCCGCGCACATCAACGCCGTCATAATCAATTGCCGTGCCAAAGGCAAGGCTTGCGAGAATAGAAAGCTTATGCGCCGCATCCACGCCATCAATGTCAAAGCTTGGGTCAGACTCTGCATATCCCAGCGCCTGCGCTTCGGAGAGGACATCGGCAAAGTCCCGGCCCGCGCTCTCCATCGTCGACAAGATATAGTTGCAGGTGCCGTTCAAGATACCGAACACCCCAGAAATTTCGTTGGCCGCTGCCCCTTCCCGCAGACCTTTGATAACCGGGATGCCCCCGGCGACAGCAGCTTCATATTTCAGCGCGACATTGGCGCGCTCGGCGGCTTCGGCGAGTTCCAAGCCATGATGCGCAATCATGGCCTTATTCGCCGTCACAAAAGCGCGGCCATTGGCAATGGTTTTGCGCGCAAGCACAAGCGCCGGGCCATCTGACCCGCCAATCAGCTCCACGATAACATCAACGCCGTCTAACTCAGCAAGGGCGGCCGTATCATCCACCCATTGGAAGCGAGAGAGGTTAATGCCTCGATCACGCGTGCGGTCGCGGGCGGACACTGCGACAACCTCAATCGGGCGACCAGCGCGGCGTTCAATCAGGCTACGATTGGCATCGATCAGCTTGACGACACCCGCGCCAACCGTTCCCAGACCTGCCAATGCCACACGCAACGCTTCCGCCATGTTTACGCTCCCAAATTCGCTCTTCTGAACGCCTTTAAGGAGGATAGCGCCTGATTGGAACCAGCATTTACACAAAGCCGCCACGCTCCATTAATCGGACATGTGATCTATCGGACACTTGCCCCGCCTGACCACATGTGGAAGACGGACCGCATGCTGACTCACATTAAAGTTCGGGGCGCCCGGGAACATAATCTCAAGGGCGTCGATGTTGATATTCCGCGCGATACGCTGACCGTGATCACGGGACTGTCCGGTTCGGGCAAGTCGAGCCTTGCCTTTGACACCATCTATGCCGAGGGGCAGCGGCGCTATGTGGAGTCGCTGTCCGCTTATGCGCGTCAGTTTCTGGAAATGATGCAGAAACCCGATGTGGATCACATAGAGGGCCTGTCGCCAGCCATCAGCATTGAGCAGAAAACAACCAGCAGAAATCCACGCTCCACCGTCGCGACGGTGACCGAGATTTATGATTATATGCGTTTGCTCTGGGCGCGTGTTGGCATTCCCTATTCCCCGGCAACGGGCCTTCCCATTTCAGCCCAAACTGTCAGCCAGATGGTGGATCGCGTGGCCGCCTTGCCAGAGGGAACACGGCTCTATCTGCTCGCGCCCGTCGTGCGGGGTCGCAAAGGGGAATATCGTAAGGAGCTGGCGGAGTGGCAAAAGGCAGGCTTCACCCGCGTGCGCATTGATGGCGCATTTCACGATATTGATGAGGCCCCTGCCCTTGATAAGAAATTCAAGCACGACATTGAAGTGGTGGTTGATCGCATTGTTGTGCGCGAGGGGATTGAAACGCGGCTTGCCGACAGCTTTGAAACCGCGCTGAAGCTCGCCGACGGGTTGGCCTTTGTCGATCCTGCCGACGCGCCAGAGGATGCGTTGACCTCCAAAGATGTGCTGGGCGACCACGCCCCGCCGGGCCGCATCGTCTTTTCAGAGAAATTTGCTTGCCCCGTTTCAGGTTTCACCATTTCTGAAATTGAGCCGCGCCTCTTTTCCTTCAACGCGCCGCAAGGGGCCTGCCCGACATGCGATGGCTTGGGGGAGAAGCTCTCCTTCGATCCGGAACTGATCGTCCCCAATGAAACCCTATCGATCAAAAACGGTGCGATTGTTCCGTGGGCGAAATCCAACCCGCCCAGCCCCTATTATATGCAGGTGCTCAGCTCCCTCGCGCGGCATTTTGACTTCAGCCTAGAGACGCCTTGGAAAGATCTACCCGCAGACATACGAGACATCCTCCTCAATGGCGCAGGGCTGGAGATTATCCGCCTCACCTTTCAGGATGGTCGCAAAACCTATGATGCACACAAACATTTCCATGGCGTGATCGGCAATCTCAATCGACGCCTGATCCAGACTGACAGCGCCTGGATGCGCGAAGAATTGGCGAAATATCAAAGTTCGGCCCCCTGCGAAGCCTGCCAAGGCGCACGTCTCAAGCCTGAAGCGCTGTGTGTCAAAATCGCCGACACCACGATCAGCACGGCAACCCAATTGTCGGTGGTCGATGCGGTTGAGTGGTTCGGCGCATTGGAGGCGAAACTTGGCCCGCAGCAGCAGCAAATTGCGCGCGCGATCCTCAAAGAGATTAATGAGCGGTTGGGCTTCCTCAACAATGTTGGCCTTGATTACCTGAACCTCAGCCGCACATCGGGCACTTTGTCGGGTGGAGAGAGCCAGCGTATCCGCCTCGCCTCCCAAATCGGGTCGGGCCTGTCGGGCGTTCTATACGTGCTTGATGAACCCTCGATCGGCCTGCATCAGCGCGATAATGATATGCTGCTAGCAACACTGCAGAGGCTGCGCGATTTGGGCAATACGGTGATCGTCGTGGAACATGATGAAGATGCCATTCGCCATGCCGACTATATCATCGATATGGGGCCGGGTGCGGGCGTTCATGGCGGCCAGATTGTAGCGCAAGGGAGCCTTGCCGATATTGAGGCCGCCGAAGGAAGTTTGACGGCCGATTATCTGACTGGGCGTCGCGCCATCCCCGTGCCCGCAAAGCGGCGCAAAGGGACGGGCAAGAAACTGATCGTCAAAGGCGCGCGCGAGAATAACCTGCGCAATGTCTCCGCCTCCATCCCGCTTGGCACCTTCACCTGCGTCACGGGCGTGTCTGGATCGGGCAAATCCAGCTTCACTATCGACACCCTGTATGCGGCCGCCGCGCGCACATTGAACGGGGCCAGAGTCGTCGCGGGCAAGCATGATAAGATCGAAGGCCTCCAGTTCCTCGACAAAGTCATCGATATTGATCAATCCCCCATTGGTCGCACGCCACGATCAAATCCGGCGACCTATACCGGCGCGTTCACCAATATTCGAGATTGGTTTGCCGGCCTGCCAGAGGCTCAAGCGCGGGGTTACAAGCCGGGGCGCTTTTCCTTCAACGTCAAGGGCGGTCGGTGCGAAGCCTGCCAGGGCGACGGCGTCATCAAGATTGAAATGCACTTTCTGCCAGACGTCTATGTCACCTGCGAAGATTGCAAAGGCGCGCGCTATAATCGGGAAACCTTGGAGGTGAAGTTCAAGGGGCATTCCATTGCCGATGTACTCGACATGACGGTGGAAGACGCTGTGGAATTCTTCAAGGCTGTGCCGCCCATTCGGGACAAAATGGCGATGCTGGCCGAAGTTGGGCTTGGCTATGTGAAGGTTGGTCAACAGGCAACCACCCTGTCTGGCGGCGAAGCGCAGCGCGTCAAACTGGCCAAGGAACTCAGCCGACGGGCCACGGGCAACACGCTCTACATTCTCGATGAGCCGACGACAGGCCTCCATTTTGAAGACGTCCGCAAGCTGCTTGAGGTGCTCCATGCTCTGGTTGATCAGGGGAATAGCGTCGTCGTGATCGAACATAATCTGGATGTCATCAAGACGGCCGACTGGATCATCGATCTTGGCCCAGAAGGTGGCATTAAGGGCGGAGAGATTATTGGCGAAGGGACGCCGGAAGCCATTGCTGTTCATCCGCGCAGCTATACGGGCAGCTATCTCAAGCCATTACTGAACGGAAAAAAATAGAAGCCCGATTGCCAAAGCAAAATGGCAGTTAAAAACTTCGAAGAGCGGCATAATTGAGCCACATTGGCGTTAACTTCAAAGGCAAGGGCGCCAATCCCTTTCTATTTTTATGTCATTTTTGACGCAAAAAAGCCATTTTTTGAAGTAATTGAGATTTTCAGACTTCCCTCTTAAAGTAAACTTTGGTTAACGTAATTATAGTCATTGCCAATTTGGCATGATTCGGTGCGTGCGAGGGTGTGAAACGATGCGGGTCCTTCTTATTGAAGATGAACCATCCACCGCCAAAGCAGTCGAAATCATGCTGTCTGGTGAAGGGTTTAATGTCTACACCACCAATCTTGGTGAAGAGGGCATCGACCTTGGGCGGCTCTATGATTATGACATTATCTGTCTGGATCTGAACCTACCGGACATGAACGGTTATGATGTTCTTAAGAGATTGCGGGCTGCGCGTGTCGAGACCCCGATTTTGATCTTGTCCGGCTATGCCGATATTGATTCAAAACTGCGCGGGTTCGGCATGGGTGCCGATGACTATATGACAAAGCCGTTTCACCGGGAAGAGTTGGTGGCGCGCATTTATGCCATCGTCCGACGTTCGAAGGGCCATGCGCAATCCATCATCCGCACAGGGCATTTGTCAGTCAACCTTGATGCAAAGACTGTCGATGTCGCCGGAACGCGCGTTCATCTGACTGGCAAAGAATATATGATGCTGGAATTGCTCTCTTTGCGAAAGGGAACGACGCTGACCAAGGAGATGTTTCTCAACCACCTCTACGGCGGCATGGATGAACCAGAGCTCAAGATCATCGATGTGTTCATTTGCAAGCTGCGCAAAAAACTGTCTCTCGCCTGCGGCGGACATAATTATATCGAGACTATCTGGGGTCGGGGTTATGTTCTAAGAGACCCTGAGGATCAGGCTCAAGCTGCTTGAAAAGCCCTGCGGCCATGTTTCTGGCCAGCAGGGCTTTTCAATTCACCTATGCGCCCAGTTAAGCGGCGATAGCCGCCTGTTTGAGACCTGCCCTGCGCTGGCGCCGCATGGCAGACCCGGCAATGCCAAATCCGGCAAGCATCATTGCCCAAGATGCCGGCTCAGGAATTCCACCCGGAGGTGGAGCGACGGCACCAAAACCATCCAGATAAACATAGCCCCAATGGCCCGTTGGCTCGCAATCTGACGCAAGAACGGACAAGAGGAAATCATGCCCGAGCAATCCAGCGCCAATTGCCAGATTCTCAATCTGCCATTGCGGCGTATAATAGCTGTCGCCATCAAAGGAGAAGCGCGGATCAATGCCGCTGCCGCCAGAAGCTGCATTATATTCCCGCCGGATCAATTCGGTAGAAGTCGTGAGATCGGTCAAGGTGATGATCATGGTT
>JBBATU010000051.1:0-13957 GCA_040398565.1 Chakrabartia sp. | reverse complement strand
CGGCATGGCCCATATACTTTTGGAAAAGACAGACCATTTGTCTGACACTATTTTCCGGTATCAAAAGGGCAAGCATGTCATGGCGACGCCCAGCCAGCTGGTGCTCCGCTCGGACATGGATTTTGATGCCGGAAAGCGCGAGAAGATCCTCCAGACTTGGAATGATCAAGCCGCCAGCCAGAATGTTCTTGTCCGCTATCGTTCCGAAGTCACAGCCATTACAGGTGGCCCCGGCAAATTTGAGCTGAAACTGGCGGATGGAGACACCATCAACGCCGAAGCCGTCATTCTTGCCATTGGCACCCAAGGCAACCCCAATTTGATGCGCTGCCCCGGCGGCGATCTGCCCCATGTTGAATATCAGCTGGATGATCCAACCGCGATCTTGGATGAGCATATTACGGTTGTTGGAGCGGGTGACGCGGGCATTGAAAATGCGCTCGGCCTCGCTGCCGATCCAGAACAGCGCAACGTCGTTTCGATCGTCAATCGGTCCGCCGATTTCAGTCGGGCAAAGGACGCCAACGTTAAGGCTTTGACGGCGGCGGCCGAAGAAGGCCGAGTGACGATTTTCACCGAAACCTCAACCAACCGTATTGAGGCGGATCACATCGTCCTCGACACGCGTGATGGGGAGCTACGCATTCCGTGCAACCGGATCATCGCCCGCATGGGCTCTGCCCCTCCCCGTGGCTTTGTCGAAAGCTGCGGGATCGAGTTTAGCAGTAAGGACCGGGAGGCCTTCCCGATCCTTTCCCCCGTGTTTGAATCGACAGCGGCAGGCATTTTCGTCATTGGCGCGCTCGCGGGCTATCCGCTCATCAAGCATTGCATGAACCAAGGCTATGACGTCGTTGAGTTCATCAATGGGAATGTGGATCTCAAGCCTGCGGACGAGCCAATTCTGGAAGCCAAATTCCGCACGCTGCCGGGCAAAAGGTCGGTTGATGAATGGCTGGATTTGCTGCGCACACAAATTGACATATTGCGCGAACTCACGCCCTTGCAAATGCGTGAGTTTACGCTCGACAGCGATGTCAGCTTTGTTCGTAAGGGCGATGTTGTTTTTGAACGTGGTGCGCCGGGTTCCTCGCTCTTCAACGTCGCTCAGGGCTCTGTCCATGTTCAGGTGAGCCCGACGGATCCTTCCATCATTGTTCCCATCGGGACAGGCGCGATGTTTGGCGAAGTCGGCCTGATTTCCGGACGTAAACGTGGTGCAACCGTTGTGGCTGCTGAAAACAGCATCCTGATGGAAATTCCGCGCACAGCGGCGCTCAAGCTGATTGCAACCGTGCCGACGGTGAAGCGTGCCGTCACCCGCGTGTCTATTGAGCGCCAGTTGCTGCAACTCTTCAAGGCCGGATTGAGCCCCACGGATATAGCCGATGTTGTCGAAAGCGCTGAAACGATTAGCGTGCGCGCTGGTGATGCGATTATCAGTGAAGGCGATGAGAGCTACGATATTTACGTCATTCGCGTCGGATCTATGGTGGTTGAACGGACCATTGGCGGCAAAGCTGTGTTCCTCTCCTATCTTCCCGCCGGCTCCTATGTCGGGGAAATGGCGCTGATCGAAGGTGGACGCAGGACGGCCACCGTGCGTGCCGCCGTCAAGTCGGAAGTGATTAAGCTTAATGGCGATGCCTTTAGAGGCCTTTTGGAACGCAATCCGGCGCTGCTGGAGCGGCTCAAGGTCGATATGGCGACGCGCAAGGATGTGAACGCCCATATTGAGACGATGAAGAGCACATTCTCCGATGTGTCGGACATGTATTCATCGGTCGCGAGCTTCCTTGTTGAGAACGGGATTGGCGAAGCAACCGACGTCCTGCTGATTGATGAAAAGCTCTGCGTCGGCTGCGATAACTGCGAAAAGGCCTGCGCGGATAGCCATGACGGTCTGTCACGATTGGATCGGGAGGCGGGTAAAACCTATGCCCATCTGCACGTGCCAACGTCGTGTAGGCATTGCGAGCATCCGCATTGCATGGCCGATTGCCCGCCCAATGCGATCCATCGCGGGATTGATGGGGAAGTGTTCATTGATGACACCTGTATTGGCTGTGGCAATTGCCAGCGCGGCTGTCCCTATGGCGTGATCCGGATGGACAAGGTGCCGCCGGAAAAACCACCTCTGCTCAATTGGCTGCTCTTTGGCACAGGTCCCGGCCCCGGGGAGCCCAGCGCCAAATGGTCAAAGAAACATGGCAATCCTGAAGCGCCTAAAAAGGCCATTAAGTGCGATATGTGCTCTGGCCTTGAAGGCGGACCAAGTTGCGTGCGCGCCTGCCCCACGGGAGCGGCCATTCGCATTTCGCCGGAACAGTTTCTGAGCGTTTCGCAAATGCAGAAGGGCGATTAACCCATGGCATCGCAACCTTCTGGAAATAGCAAAAAGCGTCCTGGCGGGACGAGCCATGTCTCCTTCCTGAAACATGCGGACTATCGCTGGCTGAAGATTTCATCGGCTCTCTCTGCCCTAGCCCTGTTCAGCTACGCGCTCATTGATGTTGAGCCGCGGCACAGCGGCAGCAGCTGGTATGGCTATACGCTCGGCACAATCGGGGCCGGGCTAATCCTCTGGCTCGCGTTGCTTGGATATAAGAAGCGGTCGATAAAACCCGGGCAATGGACCCTGAAATCCTGGGTGTCGGCCCATGTGTGGCTGGGGTTATCGTTGATCATTGTGGCAACGCTCCATTGCGCCTTTCAATTTGGCTGGAACGTACACACGCTGGCTTACGTGCTGATGATGATGGTCATCGTCTCCGGCATTTATGGCATTTGCGCCTATACAATATTGCCCAAGCATCTCAGCGCCAATCACGGCGATATGACGCAGGCTGAAATGCTCGACAATTTGCGCAGCATTGACCGCCAGCTTCATGATGCCACTCAGCCGTTGAGCACGGAGTTCGCGACACTGATCGGGGAGTCCCTGAATAATGATCCCTTTCAAGGGACAATGCTGGCGCGCCTGAGCGCTCGCTACCCTGACTGCCCAACCCATGCGGCGTTCGTTACAGTGAGCGCGGCTGCAAAAGATCGCACGGTCGATAACGCTGAAGATCTTGCTCGAGCGGCTCAGATCCTGTCCCGCAAGGTTGCAGCGCTCAGCAATATTCGGCGCCATCTTCAGCTCAAAGCCCAGCTTGAGATCTGGCTCTATTTCCACGTCCCAGTGACGTTCGCATTGATTGCGGCCCTGACGGCGCATGTCGTCAGCGTATTCTTCTATTGGTGATCCGCTCATGACCTTCATCGTCCATCACGTCAGCTTCACCAACGACGGCCGCGAAATTATTCGCTCCAAAGACTATGATCAGTCGACCCTGTCAGTTGGGCGCAGCCCTGGTTCTGACATTGCGTTGACGGACGTCGCCGTTCCGCTCGATCATGCGCGCCTAACGGTCGAGGCGGATGGTAGCCTCACCATAACTGCTATCGGTGGCGCTCCCTTCACGGCCAATGGCCGCAGCGTGACGACGATCTCATTGGGGCGCGGCGATGGTGGCGTGCTGAACTTTGGCAGTCACGAGTTTAACATCAGCCGCTCGGGCGAAGCCATTTCCATCAAGATTGAGCGAAAGGCGGCGGTTGCTGATTCCAGCGAGGCAAAGGACAGTAAGAAGGTCTTTTCTCTCGGCAATGTCGGCGGAAAAATGCGCCTGCCCGCTTGGGCCTTGGTGATCACGATCATTGCAACACTGCTCGTTTGGCCCATTTGGACTTGGTCCAGCTTTCATATGGCAAAAACCCGCGGTGGAAGCGTTCATGCAGATCAAAGCTGGTCGCCTGGCCCAATTTCCTTGGCCCATGCTTCCTTCGCCAACGACTGCCAGGCTTGCCACGTCAATGCATTTGAATCCGTTCGCGATAGCAGTTGCGTTGCATGCCACAAGGATATGCCGGAACATGCAGATGCCCACGGCCTGAGCGCGGCAAAAGGATCTCCCAATCCTTTCCGCGCCGTTCTCAATGCGACGTCGCGCATGTTCAATCGTCCGGAAAACAGCTGCGTGGACTGCCATTTGGAGCATGAAGGGGCGGTCTCCTCGCCGCCAACGCCGCAGCGTTTCTGCACCGATTGTCATGACGGACTGAGCACACGGGTGAAAACTACCAAATTGCTCGATGTGGGTGATTTCGCGACCAAGCATCCGGAATTCCGTCCCGGCATCGTAACCAAGGCAGGCAACCCGCCGACCCTCCAACGGATCGCCCTTTCGGCGAACCCGAAAGAAAATACGGGACTTAAATTCCCTCACGCCATGCACCTATCCTCCACAAATGGCGTGGCGCGTATGGCGATGACTCTTCCAGCCTATAAAAAGGGCGGCACGTCCGGCCTCACCTGTAACGATTGCCACACACCATCGGCCGACAAATCAACCTTTGAAGCCGTTGATATGGAGAAGAATTGCAGCAGCTGCCACAGCCTTGGTTTGGGTAAGGTCGGCAACACAGTGCTGACCCTTCGTCATGGCGATGCGCGGCAAACAATTGCCGAAATCAAGGCGCTGTATCGCGGGGCTAACGCGCAATCGTTGCCCAGCAATGGGTTCCTCGCTGGTCGCCATGTGCCCGGAGCAGCTCGCCCATCCCCGAAAGCCGCAATGGCCATTCCAAATGCAGATGCTGCGATCCGCCGTATCTTTTCCCAAGGCGGCACTTGCTATGAATGCCATCAGGTAGTTGCGCCCGCCAACTCGGCCAGCCTCGACTTCACGGTAAAGCCCGTGTCCGTGCCCAAATTTTATATGTCAAAAGCATGGTTTGACCATAAGGCGCATGACACCGCTAAATGCGAAACTTGCCACACGGCACCAAAATCAAAAAGCGCGGCCGATGTGCTGATGCCGGGCATCAAGACCTGCCAGAGCTGCCATGCCGGGGCGACGCCGCAGCATGATAAGATCCAGTCCACATGTTCTATGTGCCATGGCTATCACTTTGAAGATACGCTCAAGACGAAGAAGGGCGCCGGGTCAGCTTCATCCAAAATCAGTTTCAGAGCGCCGAGTTGAACCGTTGAATTGAATTAAATAATTAAAAACAAAACAAATTTGCCGTAATCTTTTTAAGAATTTGGAGCAGCCTTTTTTTCAACGGAAGGGCTAATCCTGCAAAAAAATTGAGCAATGGTTGAACCCAATGAGCCCTGAATAAGGGGTATTACAGCGGTTTCAGTTTGTGCTCTAACAAAGGCTAGGCCATGTTGATTGCGCAAATTACGGACATCCATTTGGGATTTGAACCAGATAATCCTGCGGAGTTTAATCGCCAGCGCCTTGACCGGATTATTGCAAAGCTGGCGGCAATGAACCCCTCGCCCGATCTCATCATATGTTCCGGCGATTTAACGGATAAGGGCGATGAAGCCAGCTATCGACATCTGAAAGAGGCCCTGTCCCAGTTGCCGTGCGAGACATATTTGTGTGTGGGCAATCATGACGACCGTGACAATTTTTTGAAGCATTTCCCTACAACGCCATCCTATGGCGGCTTTGTCCATTATGCTGTTGATAAAGAAGAATTTGTTCTGATCGTTTTGGACACGCTTGAACCCGGCCAACATGGCGGTGCCTTTTGCGCGGCACGCGCAACATGGCTTGAGAACACTCTCAATCATTATGGCGAACGCCCCGTTCTGATCGTGTTGCATCATCCGCCGGTGCAACACGGCATTGAATGGATGGACACTGATCCTGATGCCGATTGGATCAAACGCTTGGCAGAGGTTCTGCGCGGCAGGCGGAATATCAAGGCCATGCTGGCGGGGCATGTTCACCGATCCTTTACGACCAGTTTTGAAGGACATGTTTTGTCCGTGACCGCCTCATCCGCACCACAAGTCGCCTTAGAACTTGCATCGATGGATCCGTCCGTCCCGGATGGTCGACCGCTGATTGTCGCCGAAGAACCAGGTTACACCTTGCACCATTGGACCGGTAACGCACTGGTCTCCTTCTTCGAAGATGCTGGGGATTATGACACCCTCGCCCGTTATGATGCGGGGCTTCAGGGGTTTGTCCAAGACATGCTCTCCCACAAGTAACGCCTAATATTGCAAGATAATCATCGCTCTTAGGCGGCTGCGTCAGGCCCGAGAGGGACAAGACGCGGCGCCGGACATTGATGTCGTCCATATTGACCTTATCTTGCCGCCAATACGGCAGCGAATTTCGGTCGAATTGCTTGATTTTTCGGGATTTTCAGCGAAACCGAATATCGACCTTTCCTTTGTCGCGATAGAGAGCGAGGTCGGCATGCAATCAGCCGTTTCTAAATGGTTTTGTGCGTGTTGTTCGGGACGCCGGGGGGTGTTCAGCGGTTGATAATGAACCAAGTTGGGGGCGTATTCATGGACAGTTCGGACGCCGCCTCTATGGCTGGCAGCCACGTGCGAGGCCTCTCACGCCTATTCGGTATCCTGTTCGCGCTCATCGCCCTTGGAGCGATCATTTATGTGAGCTTTGCTGGAGCTCAACCCGCGACGGCAACCGATGTGCAGCAAAATGTACACCTTGGGGTAGCGAGCTGCGCGGGATCAACCTGTCATGGTCGACAAGTCGCCGACGGCGCTGTCGTGCGTCAGGATGAAGTCTTGCGGTGGCAAGAAGACTCTTCTCCTTCCGGAGCGCATAGCCGTGCTTTCCGTACATTGGGGACGGCTCGGTCTGCCGCGATTGCACGCAATCTTGGGCTGGCTTCTGCTCAAACAGCACCCATGTGCCTAGGATGCCACGACGAAAAGGCCGCCGCAACTGGACCCAAATTCCAAATTTCTGACGGCGTTGGGTGTGAATCGTGCCATGGTGCGGCGTCGGGCTGGATCAGCAGCCATTACGCCGTAGGTGCGTCTCATGCGCGCAATGTTGCTCAAGGCATGATCCCACTTGATGACCCGAAGGCGCGGGCATCCAACTGCCTCGATTGCCATTTTGGATCGGCAAAGAGCGGCCAGTTTGTGAGCCATCGGATTATGGCCGCAGGCCACCCGCGCGTAACATTTGAACTTGACTTGTTCTCGGGTCTGCAGGCGCATCACGACGAAGATAGCGATTACATCAAGCGCAAGGGAAGGCGTGACCCCGTGCAGGATTGGGCAGTCGGCCAGGCCATGGCCTTGAGCCGCGCCTTGACGCTCTGGTCAGACCCGAAATTGGGTCAAGAAGGCGTCTTTCCCGAATATTATTTCTTTGATTGCCACAGCTGCCATCGCCGTATTTCGGATGAACCCTCTTTTCGTGCGGCGGCCGTTGCCAATCCGGGTCGTCCCATCCCCCGTGGGATGGCTCCCTTTAGCGATGGCAACATGATCATGCTGAGCGCCGCGGCGCGTCGCTTGTCTCCTGCCTTGGGGCAACGCTTTGACGCCGACAGCAAGGCATTCCATGCCGCCCTTGCAAGCGACAGAGCTTCTGCCTTGAAAGCCGCCGCGCGCCTTCGGGCCACGTCCCAAGACTTGTTGAACAGCTTTTCAAGCCGACGCTTTTCAAAGGCGGATATTCTCGCTTTGGTTAGCAGCATCAGCGACGCGGCCATTCGTTCTCGATACACAGATTATGAAGGCAGTGCGCAGGCGGTCATGGCCATCGACACCTTGCTCAATGCATTGGTGAACAATGGGTCGGTCAGCGCAAGCAAAGCTGCCGCCATAAGGCAGGATATCAACCGCGCTTATGCGGCTGTAAAAGACCCCTATGGCTATCAACCGCTCGCTTTCCGCGCATCTTTGACCAATGCGAGCCAGGCCATCGGTGCGCTTCAATGATGAAGCGTCAAAGGCTTCGCCAAACATCTGCTCTTGTCCTGGCGGGTATGTTGCTGTCGAGTTGCGGGCCCGGAGGCTCAAATCAGACCGCATCCCCAACTCCAACAACGGCGTCCACTACGGCTCCCGCGACAGGCTATCCCGTACGCAGCATTGAGGCCCTCAGCACAATTGAGGTTGAGAAGATTTTGGCGCAGGCCATTGAAGAGGCCTCGGCTCGTCGTCTTCCCGCGACCATTGCGGTCGTCGATCGCGTCGGGAATGTTCTTGGCGTCTTTTCTATGCAAGGCGCTCGCGCCACAGCCCTCACGCGGCCAGCATCGAACGGAGACAATAGCGACGTTCAAAATCTGACAGTGCCGGCCGCCGCAGGTGCGATTTCAAAGGCTGTGACGGCCGCCTATCTCTCGTCCAGCGGAAATGCCTTCTCCACCCGCACGGCAAGCCAGATCGTGCAGGAACATTTTCCACCCGGCCCCAGCACAGCAGGTCTGGAAAGCGGGCCACTTTTTGGGGTGCAATTCAGCCAGCTTCCTTGCTCTGACCTCAGCAGCCGTTTCGGGCAGGGCTTTATCGGGCCAAAGCGTTCACCGTTGGGCATGGCAGCCGATGCGGGCGGCCTTCCGCTTTACAAAAACGGCGTTGTCGTGGGCGGCATCGGCATCATGGCCGATGGCGATTATGGCTTTGATCCCAATACGCTGGACATTGATCAAGACGATGAAGAGTTTATCGCACTGGCCGGAACGATCGGTTTTGCGGCGCCAGAATCCATTGAGGCAGGGCGCATTTCGGTCGATGGGACGTTTCTTCGTTTTGCGGATGCCATTGCCAACGGCCTCAGAGCCACTGGAACGGCTCGGTCATTCGCAGCCCTTTCATCGACCGGGTCGCTTGTCGCGGTGCGCGGCTATAGCAACGCTGCGATCATTGCCGGCACGCCTTATGGCACCGAGGCGTCAGGCATTCGGCGCGCAACCAGCGCTGAATTTTCTGATGCTGATGCTTTTCTGCTGAGCAATGGACAAGGGGCTGCGCGCTATCCTTTCCGGCCCGGTTCCGAACCATCTGGCGCGCTGTCTGCTGCCGAAGTTCGGGCGATCCTCGAAGAATCCTTTCTCATCATGAAGCGCGCCCGTGCGCAGATCCGCAAGCCACTCGACAGCAAAGCTGAAGTGACGATCTCCGTCGTTGATTCAAATGGAACCGTGTTGGGGCAGGTGCGCTCTCCAGATGCGCCCGTCTTCGGCATTGATGTCTCGCTCCAGAAAGCACGGACTGCCGCCTTTTTCTCAAACGCCAACGCCGCATCAGACCTTCAGGGCGCGAATGACGCGAACGTCTCCAAATATCTGACGGCCTATCGCGGCTTTCTGGCAAACCAATCCCAATTGACCGGGGATAAGGCGATTAGCGCGCGTTGGATTGGCCTGCTCGCCCGTCCCTATTTCCCAGACGGTCAGTTGAATACGGTGAATGGTCCGCTCTCGCGTCCGATTGGTCAGTTTAATCCGTTCTCAACCGGTCTTCAATCCGCGCTCATTCTTAAGAATTTGGCCGCGCACCTTGCCTTTGTGACAGGGGCCAGTTCTTCGGATACCGAGGCGCGCTGCTCCACCCTGCCCGCAAATTCGGCTGGCCAAAATCGTCTGCAAAACGGTATTCAGATCTTCCCGGGAGCTGTGCCAATTTATCGGGGCACGACCTTGGTGGGTGCCATCGGCACATCGGGCGACGGTATCGATCAGGATGACATGATCAGCTTCATGGGCCTGTTTAACGCGTCTGCTCGGTTGGGCGGGTTCAGCAATGCGCCGATCAGTCTGCGCGCCTCTAACATCTTCTTCCCGCAGGCAGGCAATACAACATTGCCTTATGCTCAATGCCCCTTTGCGCCGTTCCTCGACACGAACGCACAAAACATATGCCAGGGGAAATAGGCGACATGCGTGCGGCCCTTCTTCCATTCTTGGTTCTCGCGGCAGGCGCACGTGCTGTCTCGGCGCAGGAAATCCCTGTATCGGCCCCTGAAGCCGAAGCAGAAAGTCTACCGCCCCTTTATGAAATTGATGCAGATGGCGCACTCATTGAGGGACGCCGGATACCGGGCCGCGAACGGGTGCTTCCCGACAAAGTGACGCAGACCAATCCGGGAGCAGTGCGGGCACCGCCGCCCGAAGCCTTTCCAACTGAACAGCTCCCCATTCCCGATCGCTGGCGTCTGATCCAGACTCTCGGGATCGTGAAAGAAAAATGGTGGGATCCCTATCACCAGAACACCTATAAGGGAGATCGCCCGATCAGTCTTGAAAAGAAGCCAAAATGGCTTCCGATCAAGAGCGAGGATTGGTTTCTTGCCGCCTCACTTATCTCCGACACGATTGTCGAGCCACGCAGCTTCCCGCAACCTGTGGGGCGTCAGGTGAATGAAAGTGCAGGCGACTTGGACGTCTTCGGGCGCACCAGCAGCCTTGTCGCGGCGCAGACGTTCATTGGTGCGGTCTCTCTGTTTAAGGGATCAACGGCGTTTAAGCCGCCAGAGGTCGAATATAAAATTGCGCTGGCGTTTAATACATCCTTTGTCGACATTTCTGAGCGTCGGTTGCTCTTTGTTGAACCAAGCCGTCGCAGCCATCGCTATGATCATTTTCTCGGCGTTCAGGAATTTTTCGTCGACAAGCATTTGCGCAATGTGTCTGATCGCTATGACTTTGATAGCGTCCGCATTGGCATTCAGCCGTTTCAGGCTGATTTCCGTGGGTTCCTGTTCAATGATCAGCAACTAGGCCTTCGGTACTTTGGCAATCGCGACAATAACCGCGTCCAGTATAATTATGGTGTCTTTTGGCGGCTGGAAAAGGATACCAATTCTGGCCTGAACAGTATTGTTAAGACGCCGCGTAAAGACTGGGTCAGTTATGCAAATGTCTACCGGCAGGATTTCCCTGTGCCTGCAGTAACCAGCCAGTTGACCGTGGTTTACAATATGAACCGCGAAGCCAAGAATATTCACATTGACGATAACGGCTTTCCGGTTCGCCCTGCCCTGCTCGGCAATCTGCGCGGACGCAATTACGACGTTGTCTATCTCGGCTATAATGCGGACGGCCATGCTGGCCGGGTGAACTTCACCTCCTCCCTTTATGCCGCTTTGGGAAGTGATCGAAATAGCTTCTTTACCGGTCGCCCTGCGCAAATTCGGGCGGGGTTTGCCGCCGTTGAGGCGAGCTATGACAGGAACTGGGCACGTTTCCGGGTCTCGGGCCTCTATGCGACGGGGGACAAAAACCCCTATGACAATCGGGAAACGGGCTTTGATGCAATATTGGAAAACCCAATTTTTGCGGGGGCCGATACCAGCTATTGGATTAGGCAATCCTTGCCCTTTGCAGGCGGTGGCCGTGTCATTGGGATTAATGGGCGCAATGGCGTTCTTAACTCTCTGCGCTCCTCCAAAGATGAAGGGCAGAGCAACTTCAACAATCCCGGAACGATCCTCATTGGCACAGGCGCGGACTTTGATCTGACCCCTGAATTCCGGTTGTCCACAAACGCCAATCATCTTTGGTTTGCGAATACGGCCACGGTGCAGGAACTTCGCAATGAAGGGACTATTCCGCGCGCGATAGGCTGGGATTTGTCGGCGGCGGCCATCTTGCGGCCATCGATGATCCAGAATGTGGTGTTCAGATTATCCGGCGCGATGCTGGAACCTGGGCCAGCCTTTAAAGATCTCTACACAACCACCAGTGGCAATAAGCGCCATTATTCCGTCCTCTTTAACACGGTCTTGTCTTACTAATGCCTCTTCTTGCTCGCCTCGCCCTACTGATCGCGCTTCTTGTGCCATCCAGCCTTCTTGCATCAGATGCTGAAAAGCCTGTGGAGCGTGATTACACATTTGTTCGGGCAGCAGCAGCCCCGGTTGGGCAAACGGCGGAAGAAGCGAGGCAAAAGAGCATTGGCTGCGTTTCCTGCCATAGCGACACCGATGCCTATAGCATGCACAAGTCTGAAGCTGTGGTTTTGGGTTGTACCGATTGCCACGGCGGCAATGCCTCAATCTTTAAGCAAACAAATTCCAAAGAAGGCGATCGCGCCTATACCGCGGCCCTTTCGAAATCCCACGTTCTGCCGCGCTTCCCAAAAGCTTGGAACTGGCCATCATCGGCGAACCCAAAGCAAAGCTACACCTTGTTGAACAAGGAAAGCCGCGAATTTGTTCGGTTTAACAATCCATCCGATTATCGCGTTGTGCGCGAGTCCTGTGGCGCGTGCCACATGAACGTCATTGAGGCGACGGATCGATCGATCATGTCTACCGGCGCGATGCTTTGGGGTGGCGCTTCTTATAACAACGGCATTGCACCTTTCAAAAACTACATCTTCGGGGAAGCTTATACGGACAAGAGCGAACCGGCAAAGATCCTCTCCCCTGGTGCGCCTCCGGGAACAGTGACTAAGGATCAGGATGCGCGAGGTGCCCTTGCCGCGCTTTACCCATTGCCGACATGGCAGGTAATCCCGCCAGCAGATATCTTCCGCGTCTTCGAACGAGGTGGCCGCACTATTGGCACTCAATTCCCTGAAGTCGGCTTGCCCAACAGCACAGGTCAACTGCAACGTTTGGAGGAGCCGGGACGTCCTGACATCCGCCAATCAAACCGAGGGCCGGGCACAGGCCTTCGCGTCGCCATTCCCGTGCTCAACATTCACAAGACGCGTCTCAATGACCCGTTCACCTGGTTCATGGGGACAAATGACCAGCCCGGCGACTACCGTCACTCAGGCTGTTCCAGCTGCCACGTCCCCTATGCCAATAGCCGGGAAGCGCCCCAAAGCCTGACCTACGCCCAATATGGCCGCGATGGGCAGACGATCACGGTTGATCCGACCATCTCGTCAAAGATGGAGGGACAAAAGCGTGGCGCTCAGGATGATGGCCATGGCGATGCACACGGCCATGGGAAGAAAAAAGCCAGCCATGACGAAGAGCATGGTGATACGCATGGTAAAGGCCACGCGCCGGACCCACGGATGGAAAGCGGCCACCCGCTGCAGCATGCGTTCACGCGGTCTATCCCGACGGCACAATGCATGAACTGCCACATGCACCAGCCCAATATCTTCCTCAATTCCTTCCTGGGCTATACCATGTGGGATTATGAGAGCGATGCACCGCTCATGTGGCCGGAAAAGCAGAAATACCCAACGGCGGCTGAAGCGTTTAAGGTCCTGAAACGGAATCCTGAAGCCGCGGCGGTCCGTGGGAAATGGTCCGATGTTGAATTTGTCCGCCGCGTGTTTGATGATATCAATCCCAAGGCCAAGGACACGCAATTTGCCGATTATCACGGCCATGGCTGGAACTTCCGAGCCATCTTCAAGCGTGACCGGGAAGGCAATTTGCTCGATGCGGAGGGGAAGATCGTCTCCAATGATGATCCTGAGAAATTCCGTAAGAAAGGCGAAGGCCTGTTCCCGCCCATTGGAACTAATCCCGGAAAATCGGTCCATTTAATGGATATTCACGCGGAAAAGGGCATGCAGTGTGTTGATTGCCACTTCTCTCAGGATAGCCATGGCAATGGCCTGATCTATGGTGAAGTCGCAAATGCGATTGAGATAGGCTGTAAGGATTGCCACGGCACGTCAAAGGCATATCCCACGCTCTTGACATCGGGGCCGGCAGCACCGCCGGGCGGCAACAACTTGTCGCTTATTCGCAATCCGGATGGTCAACGCCGCTTCGAATGGAAGGAAGAGGAAGACGGGTCGCGATACCTCATTCAGCGTTCGGTCCTCGATCCAAAGCTTGAATGGCGCATGAGTTTGGTCAAGGATAGCGTTGACCCTGAAAATCCTCGGTTCAATCTTAAGGCTGCCCGCTCCAAGCTGATGGGCAAATCAGGTGCGGACACAGGGAAGTTTGTATTCGGCGCTGGCATCCCTGAAGAGGAATTGGCGCATAAGGAAAATGAGATGGCGTGTTTCACCTGCCATCTAAGCTGGACGACAAGCTGTGGCGGATGCCATTTGCCGATTGAGGCAAACTGGAAAACGACGTCACATCATTATGATGGTGAAGAGACGCGCCATTTCGCAAACTATAACCCTCAGGTTGCGCGCGACGATCTGTTCCAGCTGGGCCGACACCAGACGACCAAGGGCAATATG
>JBBATU010000050.1:0-15110 GCA_040398565.1 Chakrabartia sp. | reverse complement strand
GTTCACGCCAAAGGGCTTATCGGTCATTGACTTACAGCGCTCAATCTCTTCCGACAGCGCCTTGGGTGAGGGCTGGGTCAGGCCGGTCAAAATGCCAAGCCCACCTGCGTTGGAAACAGCGCTCGCCATTTCGGCGACGCCCACCCATTGCATCCCGCCCTGCACAATCGGATGTTCGATCCCGAGCATCTCGGTGATCCGCGTTTTGAGCGCCATAAGACTTCCCCTTTTTTCTGATGACCAGCTCATCCGGCACTGCCGAGGGCGGTAACTTTTTTGAACACGACGACGCCCCAGAATATGGACTCGACGCCTGCGGCGAATTATATAACTAGGTGACAGCTTTCAAGATCAAGTTTCACCCCCCTAGAAAGCTGCCCAACGGAGAGGATCGAAGAGTGTCTTGCACGAGATATTTGAGCGCGCCAAGAATGATCCTATCATTTTTTCGCACGGCTGCGATCCCGCCTCAGCGGTTCAGCACATTTAGGCACCGTAGCCAATAAGCGGAAAACCCTTTGACTGCGGGATTTAAGGTTACAAGATACTAACCGATTGAAATGAGGACGAATGAAATGGCAACTCAGTTGATGACCCCTGTGCGCGATGACATTCCAACGCCGAGCGAACTTAAGACGCATAATCATTTGATTGGCGACAAGGCGGCGCTTGACGCAGCTTGGGAGCAGGATGGCTATTGGTTTTTCCGCGACGTGCTCGACACAGCGGCCGTTGCTCGGCTGCGGCAATCCTGGATTGACGAGTTGGAGACGCAGAAAGTTATTGACCCAGTCGGGGGTGCCTCAACCGAAAAGAGCGTTGGCTATAACGGCGGCAGTCTTGCCACCTATCCGTTTCGGATGGAGCCCATCGCGGCGAAGCGCCCTTGGACGTCCTTTGTTGCAGAAAAGCCCATCAACGACTTTTTCACCCGGCTGTTTCAGGATGATCCCTTTTGGGTTCCCGTTGTCGAATATCGCGCAACGCCGCCACAGCAAGACAGAAGCAAGTCGCGCATTGATGGCATTCACCAGGACGGCCCCTATAGTCCGGGCATTCCCTTCCGTATCTGCTGGATCCCCCTTGCCGAAATAGATGCCGATATTGGCGGGCTGGTGTTGGCGGAGGGCATGGCCAAAGACCGCATTAATTATCACCCCAAAGTCGAGGGCGGCTCAAATGGCTCGATCCGGCTGGAAGACATTCCTGCAGACCGGTGGCGCCGCACGACCTATCAGGCTGGGGATGTATTGCTGATGAACCTTTGGACGCCCCATACGGGCCTTGCCAATCGGTCTGACCGCTTTCGCCTATCGATGGACCATAGAGTCATGGCCAAGGGTGACAAGTGCCCGATCGTGGGCAACGTCGAAGAGATTAGCGAAGACCATATTGTGGTGCGCGATGCAGACGGCTCGCGCAGGTTGCGGATCGACCCGGACACCTATGTGCGCAACACCGTGGGCCAAAAGCTAAACGGCACCGACATCACGGATTTCCATAAGGTCGGCTCCGAAGTGATTATTGCTTATGATGACGACCGTGCCTCGGTCGTTCGCCCGCCCCATTGATCGGACGCACATCGAGCTAATGCTCAAAAGACCAGATAAAGCTGAATAGGAAGAGGGTGTTTCGATGACTGTAAATGCGCCAAAGGGCATGACGGATTGGGCCGGCGAAAAGGGTGTTATCCCGGCGCAGAATTACATCAGCGAAGATTTTGCGAAGCGAGAGGCCGAACACCTCTGGAAAAAAGTCTGGCAAATGGCCTGCCGCGAGGAAGAAATTCCTAAGGTCGGCGATTATTATACCTATGACATTGTCGATCAATCGATCATCGTCATCCGCACCGCACCAGATGAGATTAAGGCCTTTCACAATGCCTGCCCCCATCGTGGCCGAACCTTGACCGAAGGCTGCGGACACGCCGCCCGTTTATTCTGCAAATATCATGGCTGGAACTGGAAGATTGACGGGACCGACGCAAAGGTGGTCGATCGACATGAATGGGCCCCAGAAGACCTGACCGATGAGTCTTTGAACCTAGCGCCCGTCAAAGTGGGCCGGTGGAGCGGTTGGGTCTATATCAATATGGATCCAGATTCTGTGAGCCTGGAAGAGCATCTCGCCCCGGCCAAGGCCTATCTTGATCCCTTTGATATTGGCGGAATGCGCTACCACTGGCGCAAATCGACGATCATGGATTGCAACTGGAAAGTCATCCTAGAGGCCTTTAACGAAGGCTATCATGTGCAAACCACGCACAACCAGATGCTGCGCTATATGGATGACTGGACGCAAAGCTATGCCCATGGTCGCCATTCCCATTTCGGCTATTGGGAAGCCATGCCAATGGGGTCGCGCTCAGCGCGCCTGACGGGTGGCACGCCGACAGAGGACATCCGCCCCGGCATCCGCGACTATATGGAAGATATGGCGGCCACGCTGAACGCCGGGTCTTCTGTGCAGACCGTCCACGCCGCACGACGGGTTGAACAAGAAGTTCCGCCGGGCACGCCGCATATGGAAGTGCTGATGAAATTTGGGCAGTTCATCTATGAACATGCCATATCCCTTGGCCTGAAATGGCCAGACATTACAGCCGAACAAATGCAGCAAGCGGGCGTAGATTGGCACCTCTTCCCCAACCAGATCATGCTGATGGGACCAACAGGATTACTCGGCTATCGCGCCCGGCCTTTCGGTAATGATCCCGATAAATGCATCTTCGATGTCTATTCCTTGCAACGCTACCCCGAAGGCCAAGCGCCCAAGGTGGAGCAGGAATGGAGCCAGAACCATAGCGATAAGGATTTCTGGGGTCTGATCCTGACGCAGGATTTCGATAACGCCCCCGAAATTCAAAAGGGCATGAAATCCATAGGCTTTAAGGGTGCAAAACCCAATCCGAAGCAGGAAGTAGCCGTGCTTAACTTCCACCGGGCTTTGGAAACCTTTATGGATGATGGCTATCAGGATTGAATTGGGCGATCGGCCTTACGTGTCAAACGGGCGCGTAAGGCCGATCAGCGATATTGTGTGAAGATCGGCTTATTGCGTTCCGCGCCATAGTTATACTGCGCTGAAACGGGATATCGAAAGGCCACTTGGCTTGCCCTATCTAAGCTCTCAATCTCATCGTCGGTGAGCGCCCATTGTGCGGCCGCCAGATTGTCCAGAAGTTGATCATCGGTGCGTGCGCCTAGCAGAACGGATGTCACGCCGCGGCGTGCCTTGACCCAGTTCAGGGCGACTTGTGAATGGGTAACCGCCGCACCGCGGGCATCGACAATGGCGTCGATCGCCGCAAGCACATCGCGACAACGCTGATTATCATAGGCTTTGAGTGCACCCATTTGCTCAAGCCGCGTACCGCCGTGCGTTTCCCCCCGAAACTTGCCCGATAAGAACCCCTGCGCCAACGGGCTCCAAATGATAGCGCCAACGCCCATGTCCAGACCGCAGGGCAACAGCTCTTCCTCAGCCATACGCGCAACTAGGGAATATTGAATTTGCTGGCCGATATAGGCGCTTTGGCGATCCCGCTGCGACAGGCCCAGCGCCTGTGCCAATTGCCATGCGGCAAAATTAGAACAGCCAATATAACGCACTTTGCCCGACCGGACGAGATCGTCCAGCGCCTGCAGCGTCTCTTCCGGCGGGGTCAGCATATCGAAGCTATGCACCTGATAAAGGTCGATCCAGTCGGTTCCCAAACGGCGCAGCGACGCGTCGCACGCTTCCATCACATGACGACGCGACAAACCAATATCATGCGCGCCCTTGCCCATGCGGTGAAAGACCTTGGTTGCCACGGCGACGGATTTGCGGCGCTTGCCCAAGGCTTCGCCCAAAATCTCCTCTGACCGGCCATTGGCATAGACATCGGCCGTGTCGAAAAAATTGACCCCATGGTCGATGCACAGATCAATCTGGCGCGCGGCATCGCCGCCATTGGTGGCACCCGTTGCGCCAAACCGGCCGACCCCGTCCGAAAAGGTCATGCAGCCAAATCCGAAGACCGACAGTTCAAGACCGCTTTTGCCAAGGAACCTATTTTCCATACTAGTCACTCCCCAATGCGTTGGCCGCGATGCCGCGCAAGCGGTCTATTTCAACCAATTCGAGGGCCAGCGCCTCTTTCAGTCCAAGGCCGTCTATAGAGCGGTTGAGCGCGACAAAGGCGTTACGCTTGGCCGCATCAAGCCCTGCGAATATCTGGGAAAACTCAAGGCAGCGCGTCAACAAATCAGGCGTTGCGACGATTTCATTGACCAGGCCCCATTGAAGGGCCGTCTCCGCTGCAATCCGCTCCCCAGACAATTGCATTTGCGCCGCACGGCGCGCGCCAATTGCGTTTGCGAGCAAAGAGGCTCCACCCCATCCGGGCAATATACCGATTTTCAAATGGGTGTCGGCATAAGAGGATCCGTCCGACCCAATAATGAATGTGCAGGCCAGTGCGAGTTCCAGCCCGCCCGTAATGCACGGGCCATCCACCATTGCGATCAAGGGCTTAGAAAATGCCCGGCTCGCTTCCACCGGGTGCGGGCGCACCATCGGCATATTTGGTGTCGGGGGCCGCTCTTTAATGTCAACGCCTGCGGTGAAAAACCCATGGGCGCCCGTCACAATCACGCAGTGGACATTCGGATCAGCATCGGCCCTTGCCAGCTCAGCAGCATAGCCCCGCCGCATGGCAGAAGACATGGCGTTGCGCTTATCCGGCCGATTGAAAACCAGCAATCGCGTAGGCCCGCGATCCACCACCACAAGCTCTTCGCTGCACCCTGCAACAAGGGCCTGAATTGTGTCTTGTGAACTGGTCGTCATTTTTCTCTCCGCTTTGCGGGGCTTAATTGGGGTATTCGTTCACAGCTTCGCAGCATCCAATGCCTGTTCAGCCAGCAGCGCCGCTTCCTCCATCGAAGCTACTCGGCAGGCCGCAATATATTCGCGGCGCAATCGGCTCACCAATTCGGCAACAGACGGAATATCGGAAATCAGATCAATACCCTGACCCGCGCTCCACAGATTGACCCATGGTTTTGCGAAATCGGGCATATGGTCATGCCGCATGCCGGGCCCGAGCGGTTGCGGCAGCGCAGCAGGATCAAGCCCTGCCATGCGCAGCGATTCCACGATCCAGTTCGCCGCAACACCCGCAACTTCGGGCGTGTAGACCAGCCCGCTTGATGTCTCGCTGACCAGAAGCTGCTTATAGGCTTGGGGTGCGTTGGACTCCTGCGTCGCGATGAAACGCGTGCCAAGATAGGCAAGGTCTGCCCCCAAGATTTCAGCCGCACGAATAACGGCACCCGTCGATACCGCACCGGCCAGCACAATCGTTCCATCAAAAATGGCGCGCACCTGCGGCACAAATGCCAAATGGCTGATCGTGCCCGAATGGCCCCCGCCACCTGCCCCGATACAGGTCAGGCCATCACAGCCTGCTGCAATGGCCTTTTCGGCAAAGCGCATGTTCGTGACATCGTGAAAGACCTTGCCGCCACGATCATGCACCTGCTTGACGATTTCCGCCGGGTCCCCGCCCACGGTAATGAAAATTTCCACCCCATGCGCAAAACAGGCATCGAGACTCTGCCGAAACTCCTCATCGCCAAAGCGCCGCGAAATATTGACAGCAATGGGGGCAATTTTGGCATCTGGGTGCGCGCGGGTATGCGCGTCAAGATCCGCTCTAATCTGGGTGAGCCACCCGTCAAACTCCTCGAACGAACGGGCATTTTGACGGGGCAAGCCGCCCATCACACCTGCTTTACACGCCTCGGCCACCAACGCCGGGCCGGTCACCATGAACATAGGCGCGCAGATAGCAGGCAATGTCAGGCGATCACGAATGTCGGGAGATAGTGACATAAACCCTCCTAAATCATCGCGGCACGCTCAAAGGAACTAACCTGCCCCTGTCCGCCCCGTCAGCTAGGAGCCCAGCAGATTCTGGGAGCCTCCTAGCCGCAAGGACAAAACCCCTACGCCGGATTGCGCCGTTGCCTCAATCGCCGCCAAGCTCACGATGGCGTGCCATCATCTTGACGGCCTTTTCGGCCAGCTGTTCGGGAACAGGAGGATAGAGCGGCAGCGGGCGTGCTTTGCTGGGCAGAGCGATTGTCGCTGTTGATTTGACGCTTTCTTCGCCGCGCTGGTTGGTGAAGCGGACCTCGACATCGACCAGCTCATTGCCATGCGCGCTGCGCTTGCCGACGACTTCACCCGTCACCATCTGGACGTCGCCCATATAGTTGAACTTGCGAATTTCATCATGGACATTGGTGATGATCGCATCATCGCCGGCCCAATCGTTCAGATAGCTCCACAGATAATTTTCGCGCATCACCCCATAGTCATAGGCCATTGGGTTGCCGATGGCCTGCGCCCATACGGGATCCCAGTGCAAACGCTGCGCCACATCGGGCACGCCATATTCATTCTTCACATAAAATGGCGCGATCCGCTTACGGTTCTTGTGCGCACGGCGACCAACGGTCGGGGCATAGGGCACAAAGCCATATCCACCGGCATGGAAGCAGACGACATCCGTTACCGTCAGCGGCCCCTTGGCCTGCATGCCAAGACCAGCGCCAACCGAAACATCTTCTGCCCAACGCTTGGATGGCCCCTGCACCATTTCAGCCGCATAGACATCTTCGATCGCCTGAAATTCTTCATCCGTCCAAACCTTCGGCTCAATGGCCGAATATTTGCCCTTTTTCGCAGCCGTCTTCCGCTCGGTCAGCACGCTCAAGACACGGTACACCGACACGACGTCGCCGCGCTGGTTCATGTTCACATGGCGGCGCACATTGATGACGGAACGACCAGCAAATTCGGACTGCTTCACCTCGCAGCTTTCTTCGCCAGAAAAGGTGTAAATTGTATCGCCGGGATAGGCCGCGCGATAAAATTCCCAATCAGAGCCAGAAACGAAGACGTGAATGCCCCGAAACAAGCTCTTCTTCAAAGCGCGAATTTCATCCGGGGTGGGATCGCCCAGCAAGGGCTTGCCGACTTGGCCGATCATCATGCCCGGCGCAATCGCGTTACCCCAACGGGTCTTTTTGGCGTAATTGGGGTCGGTGAAAAGAGGATTATCGTCGCCACAGCCATAAGACCAATTGCGGATCGAATCATGGCTCAATGTCTGGACATATTGGGCCATCTTGCCCGGCTCCTCAAAGCCGATCAGCTTCTTCTGGCGCTCAATATCTTCATCGCGGATCTCGTAAGAAACGGCCTTCTGCCACTCTTCACTCTGCTTGATGTCTTCTGCCTTCGTGGCCATCCTGTGTCTCCTACAATAATCGTCTAACTTGGTGATATCTATATGAGGCCGCATTGGCAAGACGGGCTTGGCCCAAAGCTGACCAAGCAGGCGCAGTCACCTTTTCTTGGAACTCAGATATAGATTTATTCCTATAAACAATTTATCCGATTTGCAATGAGTCTAGGCCGTCCCGCGGCCACAGCCTGGCTCCAAAATGATGCAAGATTGAGAGGCGGACGCAGGACATGGAAATGAAAATCAGCACATCCCTCATTGCCCTGGTCGCAATGACCTCTTCCCCCGCACTTGCCCAAGAACAGTCGCCGCAACCGGCCATTGCACAGCCTGCGACCGAGGCTGTGCAGCGGCCAAATGTGCTGATCTGGATGATGGACGATGTCGGCTTCGCCCAGCTCTCTTCTTATGGTGGCCTTGTGCAGACACCCAATATTGATCGGGTGGCACGACAAGGTGTCCGCTATGCCAATTACCGGACGCCGCCCATTTGTTCAGCTAGTCGGGCCGCGATGCTCACAGGGCGCAACCCGCATAGCGTCCATATGGGCGCTCATGCCGCAGGCCCCCTGCCCTTTCCCGGCTACGATGCCAAAGTGCCAGCAGAAGACGGCACGCTTGCAGCCAATCTGAAAGCCGCCGGATATGTGACAGCCGCTTTCGGCAAATGGGATCATCTGCCCAGCGCCGACATGACGCAGGCTGGGCCATTCACACGATGGCCAACTGGTCAGGGTTTCGACAAATTTTATGGCTTTATGAGCGCGGATGCCGATAATTGGGCCCCTGTGCTGATCAACGGGACAGCCCCCATCAGCACTCCAGCCGATCCAAATTACCACCTAAACAATGACCTTGCTGATCAAGCGATACAGCTTTTCAACGCGCGCGCCGCGCGGGGCGATGCCGCGCCGATATTTGCCTATCTGGCAACGGGCACGGCGCATGCGCCGCACCACGCGCCCAAGGCTTGGATAGAGCGGTATAAGGGCAAATTCGACATGGGCTGGGACAAGGCCCGTGAAACAATTTTGAAACAGCAAGTTTCACTTGGCCTCATGCCCAAAGGGACAAAGCTTGCCCCGCGTCCGAAGGGGATGCCGGAATGGTCGAGCCTGAGTTCAGACCAAAAGCGTCTGTATGCCCGCCAGATGGAGGTGTTTGCCGCCGCGTTGAGCCATGCCGATGAACAATTTGGCCGGATTTTGGATGCGCTGGAGGCAAGTGGAGATCTGGATAACACTATCATTGCCATTACATCGGACAATGGCGCCAGTGCCGAAGGGTCCTATGATGGCACCCATAATGAAACCCTGTTCATGAACAGCCATCATGCCGACGCGGAGGAAAATCTGCGTTATCTTGACGCATGGGGCGGCCCCGAAACGCAGCCGCATTATGCCTTTGGCTGGGCCGTGGCGGGCAATACGCCGCTGCGCTATTTCAAGCAGACAACGCATGAAGGCGGCATTCGAGTGCCATTGGTCTTATCTTGGCCCAAGGGGATCGCGGCGCGCAATGAGGTGCGCCATGAATTTGCCTATGTCGCAGACATTGCCCCAACCATCCTCGATCTTGCGGATGTTCCCCGTGCGCCCATTCTCAACAATGTTGTGCAATCCCCAATGGAAGGGGTCAGCCAAGAAGCCATGCTGCAGGCGCAAGCCACACCGCGCCAATCTCGGGCACAATATTTTGAGATGTACGGGAATAAGGCTCTTTGGTCTGACGGCTGGGTGATCACAACGTCGCACCGACTCGACCCGTGGCGCATGAACCAAACGGGACCAATTAATGAGGCTTGGGAGCTTTACAATGTCGACAAAGACCCAGGTCAAACTCGCAATCTTGCATCGAAATATCCCGACAGAGTGACATCTCTCGCAGCCATTTTTGAAGATCAAGCCGTGCGTAACAACGTCAACCCAATCTCAAATTTTGGGGACTCCCGTGCCTTTGGCGCCGCGGCCTTTCAGGCGGAAATGGCGCGCCGAAAAGGGCTATGGTCTTTTGATGGCGCGGTCAGCAATATCGGTTTTGGTGCCGCCCCTCCATTGCTGGGTCGACCCTTTGAGATGCAGGCGGCCCTGACATTGCCCACGGGCAGGGAATCTGGCCCGGTCTTCGCTTATGGGGGATCAAGCGGCGGTATGGCGGCCTATTTGGCACAGGGCGTTGCAACCTTTGCTTTTCGCGATCTAAACGGCCAACTGACCCAAGTTAAAGCGAACGCGCCTTTGCCCACTGGCAAAAGCCAGCTTTCTGTCACAATTGAGCGACCAGCGCCCAAACCCATGACGCCCGAGCTGGTGACTGTCACGATCAAGGCAGGGGATATGGTGCTCGCCGCCCAAAGCGTGACGACGATCCTGCCCGTTTTTGGTTACGGCATATCGGAAACATTTGATCTCGGCGTGGATCGCGGCAGCGCGGTGAGCCCGGACTATAGGCGTGACCAGCCGTTCAACGGCACATTGGGCAAAGTGTCATTTCAGATCCGCTGATCTGATCGGCAGATAGGGGGGAAGCACAAGGACGAGGGCACACCCCCGTCCTTGCAATTTCGTCAGCCGATTTCGGCGATTATGGTGCCGACTTCATAGGTTTCACCGATTTCGCCGATGATTTTGAGCGTGCCGCTCGCGGGGCTTTCGACTTCATTGGTCGATTTGTCGCTTTCAATCGCATAGAGCGGCTGGCCTTCGGTGACTTGAGCGCCATCTTCGACAAGCCATTCACTCAGAATGCCTTCGTTCATCGAAAAGCCGATTTTCGGGATAGTGACTTCAAACGCCATATTTGGCCTCCTTAGCTTGTAAGATCGATCAATGCGGCCAAAATCCGCGCGGAATCGGGCGCATAAGCGGATTCCAGCGGCTTGGAATAAGGCACAGCACAAAATGCACCGCCCAACCGCTTGACCGGCTTTTTCAACTGGCCAAAAAGCTCTTCATTCAGGACAGCGGCGATTTCAGCACCAACGCCATGTTCCTTTACCGCTTCATGCGCGATCAGAACCCGGCCCGTCTTGCGCGCAGAGGCAATGACTGTCTCCCGATCCCAAGGGGCGATTGTCCGCAGATCAATCACCTCAACGGAAATGCCCTGTTCAGCCGCTTTGGCGGCTGCCTGACGTGCTTCGACGGCAACACGGGCATAGGACACCAAGGTGACATCTGAACCCTCGCGCTGGATAGCGGCTTTGCCCAGCGGAACGCGGTGGCTATTGTCCGGCAAGTCAAACGACATGGGGGCAAAATAGGTCGGCAGATTTTCAATGAAGATCACGGGATCGGGATCATCAATTGCCGAGCGCAGCAAGCCATAGGCATCTTCTGGCGTCGATGCCGCGCAAACCTTGATCCCCGCCGTGTGCGCGAACCATGCTTCCAGATAATCGCAATGCTGCCCGCCCGAACCAAAGCCAAGGCCAGTCATCGTGCGAATGACGATCGGCACATTGGTTTGCCCACCAGACATGAACCGCAGCTTGGCTGCGTGATTGACAATCATGTCCATCGCGACCGTGGTGAAGTTCATCAGCATGATTTCAGCAATCGGCTTATAGCCGGCAAGGCTGGCGCCGATGGCAGCACCCATAATGGCCTGTTCCGAAATGGGCGTTGACCGGACGCGATCATCGCCAAAAGCGGTCGATAGGCCCTTGGTGATCTTCACGATCCCGCCGCCTTCTGGGTCGGCCAGATCTTCGCCCAAGGTGATGACTTTGGGGTCTTCCGCAAAAACATCATGATAGGCCTTTGAAATGGCCGCCATAATGGTCACGGTTGGCTTGGCTTGTTTCTCCGTCGCGCTCATGCCGCGATCTCCTTTTCAAAGACATCATGCCGCAAATCATCCGGCTCTGGCCATGGGGAGGCGAGCGCAAATTCAATGGCGTCATCAATGTCCGCCTCAATCTGCGCTTCGACAGCCGCCAATTCTTCCTCCGTCGCGATACGATCCGCAATGAGGCGCGCGCGCAGACGAGGAACAGGGTCGACTTCCATCGCCGCGGCCTTCTGAGCAGGCGGGATATAGCTGTCATCATCGCCAAAATTATGGCCGAAGAAGCGGAAGGTCATGCATTCGAGCAGTGTCGGCCCCTCGCCTGCACGGGCGCGGGCCACCGCTTCGGAAAAGGCGGAATACATAGCTTCGGGATCATTTCCGTCCACCCGAACGCCCGGCATGCCATAGCCTTCGGCACGATTGGCAATGTTCTGCCCGCCCGTCATCTTCTCAAATGTGGTATGTTCTGCGAACAAATTGTTCTGGCACACGAAAATGGTCGGCAGCTTCCAGACGGACGCAAGGTTCATCGCCTCATGCACCGCACCAATATTGGACGCACCATCACCAAAAGTGCACACAGACACACGATCCGCCTTGTCGAGCTGCGTCGCCCAAGCAAGGCCATTGGCAATGGGTGCTGAAGATCCGACAATGCCCGTTGTGACCATGACACCCTTGGGCGGGTAGGTTAGGTGCATCGGGCCGCCCTTGCCCTTGCAAGACCCCGTCACACGGCCCGCAAGCTCAGCCCATAATTCGCGCAAGGGAAAGCCCTTGCCCAACATGTCGTGAATGCCACGATAAATCGTGCAGAGCGTATCCTCGTCACGCAAAACCTGACCCATCACAGATGGAATGATTTCTTGGCCGCGATAGGAATAATAGACCATAGCGATCTGGCCGGAGAGAATAACCTTTCTGGCACGCTCATCATTCGCCTTCAACAAGGCCGCCCGCTTATATACATCCAGCAAAATGGTATGGTCTGCGACAAATTGCTTGTCAGCCATCAACGACTCTCCTTCGATCGGCATCAAATATCCTTAAGATTGGTTAGATGATTGAAAAGCTGATGTCGAGTGCGGACTGTGCGTTTTCAGCCCGACAGTTCCATCCCGGAATTTGGCCCTATTTGCCCTCATCAGACAGGGCGCACCGAAAGCCGACATGCGATGTCGATGTGTCCACAGGCTGAAACCATTTTGCCGCGGGGCGGTATCGCTGACAATAATTCGGCGCGCATAAATGCGATCCGCCTTTCAGCACTTTATGCCGGGCCGGATCAACCTTGAAGGCGCCTGAGGCACTATGGCAACAGCCATTATTGCCAAGCGGCCCATCTGCATCGCTGGACGTCCATTCCCAAACATTGCCGATCAGATCGACCAGCCCATAGCCATTGGCCGGATAATGACCGACCGGACTGGTATAGGGTGGGCCTGTCCGCTCTGGATGTGCAAAGGGAAAGCCCGTTGGCCAGAAATTGGCCAGCGTCTTTCCATTTGGATACAGAGCATCACCCCAAGCATAGTCCGCCCCATCAAGGCCGCCGCGCGCGGCAAATTCCATCTCAATTTCCGTAGGCAGTCTCTTGCCCGCCCATTGGGCATAAGCCAGCGCATCACCATAAGCGATATGGACCACGGGGTGATCTGGCAGAGAGGCGACACCCGCATCCGGCCCATAAGGATGCCGCCAACAGGCCCCGGCTCGATAGGCCCACCAGCTTTCCGGGCCTATGGGCGGGCCTTGTGTCGGGCTTTCAAAGACAATCGATCCGGCTTTGATCATATCAGGCAAAATCCCCGGATAATCGGCCGGGTCCGGCACCGTTTCGGCCAGCGTGATATAGCCTGTTTCTTCAACAAATGCGGCATATTGCGCATTGGTGACGGGCGCGACATCCAGCAGAAATGGTTCAACTTCGACCCGGCATCTGGGCGCCTCTTCGGGATAGAAATCGACGCTTCCCATCATGAACTGACCGCCCTCAAGGCGCACCATATCTGCGGGTGAGATTAAGGCCGCCATGCTGCAATAACCCTCTCTGCCACAGCCCTAGACCCATCGCCATTGGGGTGAAAGGCGGTTCCTCCCTCCACCACAGCGCCATTCACCCAAGGGCGGACAGAACAGACATCATGCCCGATACTTGCCTTGGCCATGTCGATCAGATCTACCCCCGCTTGTCTTGCGGCCTGCGCTGTCGCCAGCGCCAGTTTCTGCGCAACCGCCCGACTGATCTCGGCCTGCTGCTCATCTATGCCCAAGGCCGCGCAATTGCCCTTTTCCGGCAGGATCGCGGGATAGTTAACGATCATGATCCGCGCCTTGGGCGCTGTGCGTCGAATATGCTGAACAATGGCCTCAAGATTTTCGGCAACCTTGCCATATGGCCGGGCATCAGCGGGCTGAACATCACCCGACCATAGTCTTCCAAGCCACCCCATCTGCCCAGATGCAGTCATTAAATCCCCGACATAGCCCACGTCATTCCCGCCAGAGGTGATCGTCACAAGCCTTGCCTTGGGGCCAATGGCCGCCAATTGCGGCCCGAGAAATACTTGACCCCCTTTTAGAATATGGGCCGTTGTTGACCCAGAACAGCTCATATCGACAAGCTTCAACCCCGTGCGCTCGGCAATCCGGGCTGGATAGCCCCCCGTCGTTCGAAAGCACATAATCGGGCTGCCCGACGCGCGCGACCCAAGGCCAATTCCGGCCGCAAAAGAGCTGCCCAATGCAACATATTCGCCAGAGCTATCTGGCCGCTCACGCGCCTGCCAATAGAGAAACGCAAGCACCAGTCCCAAAGCTGTCGCCAGAATGAGGAGCACAGCGCCCAAGAAGCGCGCAATGCCTTTTCTGCTGAAACTGCGCATGCGCCCCCCTTCTGCCGTGCCCAACCATAACCCCGTCCAAGGCACAATGTGATGCCAACGGGTTCGGGCGGACTCGACTTTGTCCTTGAACCAATGCGATAGAACGTCGCCATGCCAATCAGCAAGCCACCTTTGACGGCCGGACGAGCGCCGCAGCGTTCAAATGGGATTAAGCGGCGCGAAGCCCTGTTGAATGCGGCGGCCCAGATTATCACCGAAGCCGGCCTATCTGGCCTGACACTCCATGCAACAGCGCGACGTGCCCGGTCTTCCATTGGTTCCGTCTATCATTTCTTCAGCGACAAAGATCAGCTGCTAGATGCGCTGCGCGGCCGCCATCGTCAGGACATGTCGGACATAATGGGCCGCATTGCAGAAATCAGCACGGTCGAATGGCAAGCTATGTCGACAGCAGATGTGATCAACGGTCTGTTTGGTCGCCCGATCCTCTATTATTCGGCGCATCCTTATGCTTTGCAGCTGCACCAAGTCTATGAAGGCCAAGCCATTGATGCCTTTCTGGATCTGGTCGAAAATGTGATGACAATCCGGCTGGGGTCGGCGCGCGGACCCAAGACTGCCAAGATTTTATTTGCCATGTCGACAGGCACTTTGGCGTTCATGTTGGATGTTCAAAATGCGCACAAGCCTGCGCTTGTCGGAGAAATCCCAGGCGTTTTAGAGGCTTATCTTGCAGCCCAAGAGGCGCAAGCGCCCAAGGCCATATCCCGCAAGTAGAGAAGGCACCCGCCCCCGAATGTCGCTTGTCTTAGTAGACAATATATTCTACTAATTCACGATAAATAGGAGAGGCGCACCATGGCAGCAAAGCCGGGCGGGACTGAACCCGTCGCTGATTTCATCATCGTTGGATCGGGGTCATCAGGCGCAGCGCTTGCAGACCGCCTTTCGGCCAATGGGCGCTTTACAGTTTTGCTCCTCGAAGAAGGAGGTGGCGATAGCTGGTTGAGCCGGATGCCCAAAGGCTTTGGCAAGTTGATTGGCGATCCGCAACATGCCCATTTCTATCCTACCACAATCACCGAAGACGCCCATGGCCCCCAAGAAATTTGGGCGCGTGGCAAAATGCTGGGCGGGTCGAGCGCAATCAACGGCATGGTCTGGAACCGCGG
>JBBATU010000049.1:0-15268 GCA_040398565.1 Chakrabartia sp. | reverse complement strand
CGAGGCCATGTGCACGCGCACTTGGTGCGTCCTGCCCGATTCCAACCTGCTCTCGATAAAGGCTGCTTTTATCAAGGGCTCCTTCAACGTCCAATGCGTCACGGCCCGTTTGCCTTGACCTTCGCGGACGATGGCCACCTTTTTGCGATTGACGGAGGATCGGGCGAGGGGGGCGTCGACTGTGCCGGACCCAGCTATAGGCAGGCCAGCGACAAAGGCGGCATAGCGCCGATCAATGCTGTGATCGGCAAATTGCGCGGCCAGCCCTTCATGGGCGCGATCCGTCTTGGCGACGACGAGCAGGCCGGAGGTGTCTTTATCGATCCGGTGGACGATGCCGGGCCGGGCAACCCCGCCAATGCCGGATAAACGCCCGGCGCAATGATGGAGGAGGGCATTGACCATTGTCCCATCAAAATTCCCAGCGGCCGGATGCACCACCATTCCGGCGGGCTTATCGACGACCAGAAGATGCGCGTCTTCAAAAACGATGGTCAAGGGAATGTCCTGAGCCACATTATGCGCAGGTGCTGGCGGCGGCACAGTGAGGGCATAGGCTGTGCCGGGGCGCACCTTGGTTGCCGGGTCGCGAACCAACAGGCCATTGCTTTCCACCTGACCGGCTGAAATCAGGGACTTCAGGCGTTCGCGTGAATAAATGGGCAGCAATGCGGCCAGCGCACGATCCAGCCGCCAGCCCGCCATCTCGGCAGGGATTTCGGCCTGTTCTTGGATTGCGGCATCAGTCATGTCATAGCCTTGGCGTCATGACGCTCCAGATTTCAAGCGAATTGCTCATGTTGATCCATGAGATCGCAGCGCGCACCCCGCAGGAGGAGGCGTGCGGCCTGTTGCTGGGCCATGCAGAGTGCGTCACGGATATCTGCCATAGCGTGAATGTCGCGCCTTTCCCGGATCGGCATTTTGAGGTGGATCCAGCGCGGCTGATTGCGGCGCATAAAGACGCGAGATCGGGCGGCCCCGCCATAATTGGCGTCTGGCATTCCCACCCTAATGGTCATTGCCAGCCCTCATCTGAAGACGCCCGTGCCGCCGCTCCCGATGGCTTGTTCTGGGTGATCGTGGCCAATGGAGCCGTCGGGTGTTGGCGCGCGGTGGAGGCGGGATCCATTGGCGGGCGCTTTGACCCTGTGGCGCTTGCAGTCCGCTAGGCGATCCGCCACATTCGAGATCACCCCCTGTTACGAGTCTATTTGGGTGCTCGGAGTATGCGTATGCGGGATGATCCTTTTGATTTTGCCAGCTTGGTCTGTGCGCGCCTATGCCATGATCTGCTTGGACCCGTTGGGGCGCTGGGCAATGGCCTAGAATTGCTGGCGCTGGATCAAGACCCCGCCATGCGGCGGCAAACGCTGGAGCTGATGACGAGCAGTTCTGCGGCCGTCGCGGCCAAGCTGAAATTCTTCCGCCTCGCTTTTGGCACTGGGGGCGATATGGCACAGCGCCTTCCCATCACGGCCCTTCAGACTGTCATAAATGATTTTTATGCGCTGCGGCCGCACATCCAGATTAAATGGGTGACTGAGGGGGGGGATCTGCCGCATCCCATGGCCCGGATTTTGGCAGTCTTTGCAATGCTGGCCGGCGATGCGCTGCTGCGCGGCGGCGATCTTGATATTGCCGTTGATCACACGGGACCAACCAGCGAAATTGTGGTGTGCGCCGCTGGCGAACGCGTCGCTTTCGATGCCGAACATCGTCTGGCTATGGAGGGCGACTCTGCACCTTATTTCAATACGCGCACTGTGCCTGCGCAGCTGGCCGCGCGGCTAGCCGATCGGTTCGGTATGACGCTACAAATCTCCCCCCCGGAATCAGCTAAGCTTTTGCTTGGCGCGACCGCCCAAAGCTAAAGGGGCTGCCGGGGCAGCAGGATCAGGATTTGGCATCCGCCGTCTGGCCGCTTATGGGAAGCAGATGACACCCAATCAGCAGCGCAGCCTGACAGGCTATGATGTGCTCATCGCAGCGGTCATGAACCTGATGTGGGGCCTGAATTTGATTGCGGTCAAGATGTCGGTGGATCTGGTCTCCCCGCTCACCGCGGCCTTTTTGCGGCAGGTCATGGTTCTGCTGATTTGTTTGCCTGCCCTTCGGATCATTCAGGGGCGCATGCGGGAACTTATTCTGCTCGGCGCGCTTGCAGGGGGTGCTTTTTACATCACCGTCAATTTGTCGATGGCGGTCTCCACAAATGTCAGCGCGCTGGCCATTGCGGGGCAGCTTGGCGCGCCCTTCTCCCTTATCCTCGCAGTGCTTTTTCTCGGCGAAAGGGTGCATCGCTATCGGATCGCTGGAATGGCGCTCGCTTTTGCCGGCGTTGTCCTTTTGGTGTTCGACCCGCGGGCCATTGATGAACAATTGGGCCTTGCCCTGACGGCTTTGGCAAGCTTGATTTGGGCGTGTTGCTCCCTGATTCAGCGGCGGCTGGTGGGGGTTCCGGTGCTGAGCATCTATGCGTGGATGGGCCTTGTCGGCGCGCTTGTCCTGTTGCCGGTGTCGATCCTCTTTGAACCGAAGAGCATGGCCTTGATCCCAAGTCTTCCCGTGTCCAGTCTGGGCTGGATCTTGTTTTCGGCTTTGGGCTCCACCGTAATTGGTCAAGGTTCGATGAGCTTTTTGTTGCAGCGCCATACCGTCAGCACGGTCGTGCCGCTCACATTGCCATCGCCCGTGATCGCGGTGATTGCGGCCGCCTTTTGGTTCGGCACGGCTTTGACCCCGGTGATGATTGCAGGCGGCGTCATTGTGTTGGTCGGTGTTGCCATAGTAACGCTTCGGACAGCCAAGGCTGGGGAGCAGACTGCGTGACGGATATGGACGGCATGATCGAGAGGCTTTCGCCCAATTTTGATGCGCGCACGCTGCCCGTTTCTATGGCCGTTCTCCACTATACGGGCATGATCGACGCGGCGTCGGCGATTGATCGACTGGCCGATCCAGACGCCAAGGTGTCGGCCCATTATGTCGTGGCCGAAGACGGGCAAATTATCCGCATGGTTGATGAGTCCAACCGTGCTTGGCATGCGGGCCGATCTTGGTGGCGCGGGATTAGCGATGTTAACTCGGCAAGCATTGGGATTGAGATTGTGAACCCCGGCCATGAATTTGGCTATCGCCCTTTTCCAGAGGCGCAGATTGATGCGGTCATCCAATTGCTTGGCGGCATTGTGCGGCGTCATGGCATTACACGGGGCAATGTCGTGGGCCATAGCGATGTCGCCCCGGCGCGAAAGGACGATCCCGGCGAGCTGTTCCCTTGGCATCGTCTGGCGAAGCTGCGGTTGGCCTTACCGCGGCCGACCAAGAATTTGATGGATCCGCATTGGTCCGATGCGGGCTTTCTCCTCGCATTGGAACGCTTTGGCTATGACATCGCTGATGGCCCTGCCGCTGTTCGGGCCTTTCAACGCCGGTTCCGGCCAGAGCTGATGGATGGCATTGTCGATGGGGAATGTCGGGCCATTTTGCTCGCATTGCTCCTGCCCAAGCCGATGGGCGACTAACGCCGCCTCGGCCTAATCCTATTTCGCTTTCCTACACGCGGTTGAGCGCGGCAGAGGGGGCCGCGATCAGGAGGGCCGAGCGATGGAGTTTCAAATTGAGGTGCGTGGGCGGGATTATTGGGCGCAGACGGGACAAGAAGAGCCGTTCTTTGTCGGGCGACGGATGCGTTATGGCACGCGCCTTGGGCTCTCCAATATTTTTGACAGATCGCCGCTGACGCAGCTCACCTACCAAGCCGAGAATTATGTGCCCGATTTTGGCATTTGGGCGCAGATTATTGCCCCGACGGCAGCGTGCGAAGGGGGCAGTTTCCTCGCGCTGAACAGCTATGACCGGGCGGGCTTCACCTTTGGCGTCACCCAATTTGCAGCTCACGTTCCCAATGGGGATTTTGTGCGCCTGTTGCGCGCGCTTTTGGCTCGGCCGGAGGCGGCGGATTATTTCCCGATGCTGCGTTTGATCGATGGGCGGATCCATCTGGACGACACAGGCTCTGTCCAGCCGCTGGAGGGGCCCGACTCAACCGCGGCTTTGATGGCGTGGCTTAATCCATCGGGCGACGCGATTGATGCCGCCGAAATTGAAGCAGCCGCGCGATTAATCCATTGGACGCAGCGGTCCCGTGCGGTGCGGCTGGCCCAAATTGCGCAGACCATCGCGTCCTTCACGGCCTATCTGCGCCGGGCCGGGCGCACTGTACCGATGGAGGGACGGGTGGCCGCGCACTGCTGCGTCATTGCCGATCTGTTGCACCATGGGCGGGGCGGTCGGCAGGTCTGGGCGGCAGTTGGCCGTGCGCTGGTGGCGGCAGACCCGCTGGATGCGTTGCTGGCCATTGGCGGGGCATCTTGGCCCGAACGTGTGGATACGCTGCGCCGTCACATTGATGCCCTAGCTGATCTTCACCGCTGGCGCTGGTCAGTCAGCAAGACAGGCTTTGTGCAATAGCTGAGCTTGACCATGGCGGAGCGATTAAGGACTCTCCTCGTTCGTCTTAAGGCCCGCAAGCGCGTGACGTTGCACCCAGCGCTGCTTGGCTCTAGATAGGGCGTGCCAGAGGGCCGGGCGGCCGCCGGTAGATCTTCGGATCTGCGGGAGGAAAGTCCGGGCTCCAGCGAGGAACGGTGCCGGGTAATGCCCGGCGGGGGCGACCCCAGGGACAGTGCCACAGAAAGCAAACCGCCGTTGCTTCGGCGCGGTCAGGTCGAAAGGGTGCGGTAAGAGCGCACCGCGCGTCTGGTAACAGAGGCGGCACGGCAAACCCCACCGGGAGCAAGACCGAATAGGGACGGCATATGGGATTCCTCCTTCCCGTCGTCCGGGTTGGTTGCTTGAGCGTGCTGGTAACAGTACGCCTAGAGGAATGGTCGCCCATCACGCTTCGGCGTGTGGACAGAACCCGGCTTACAGGCCCTCTGGCTATTTCACCAAGGCAGTCTTTTGGTGGCTTTCCCGCGGCCGAATTCGCCGCTAACGCGGATTGCACAATGGCGGATCAAACTCCTCTTGAAGCCTTTCGGCAGGTCCTGACCGGAACGGCGCGCGCAATGGCGCATGAGCCTGAGGTGGAAGTCGCCTTTACGGCCGATGCCCCATCGCAAGCGGGCAAGAATTTCAGGGTCCCCATGCCGGGCCGGGCCTTGCCTGCGGATCAAGTGGCTGAGGCGCGGGGCTTTGCCGATTCTATGGCGCTACGGCTCAAGCATCATTCGGCGGGGCTTCATGCGGCCAATCGCCCGCCAGAAGCGGTTGCGGGTGCTGTTTTCGACGCAGTGGAGACCGCGCGGATTGAGGCACTTGGTGCCGCAGCGATGGATGGCGTGCGTGGAAATCTGAATCACGCGCTCGACATGCGGATGCGCAGCGACCCGATTGCGCGCGCGCAAGGGGCGGATGAAGTGCCGTTGCCAACCGCCATTGGTCTGTTGGTGCGCGAACGTTTGACTGGCGACGCAACGCCCGCATCGGCCCGAGCCGGGCTGGATATGGTGCGCAGCTGGATTGAGGACAAAGGCGGCGAGGATATCGACGCCTTGGCGCGTGCTGTTGCCGATCAATCGGCCTATGCGCGGCTCGCCCAAAAGCTACTTCAGGATCTTGAGCTGACCGCCAACCCCGATGACATTGATCCGACCGAGTCCAATGACGCGGCGGATGATGAAGAGCAGCAGGGCGAAGGCGAGGACGATCAGCAGCAATCCGAAGACGGTGCAGCGGATGCGCAGATGGATGCGCGCGCCGAACAGTCGGACGGCGAAACCGAAGACGGCGACAGCCAAGAGATGGAAGCCGAATCGGATATGGATGCCGATGGCGAGCCGGGCGAAGAGGGCATGATGCCCGTGCGGCCCAATCGTCCGCTGTCTGACCTGCCGCCGCAATTTGATTATCAATGTTGGACGACCGATTTCGACGAAGTCATCGCCGCGACCGATTTGTGCGATGAAGATGAGCTGACCCGTCTTCGCGCCTATCTCGATCAGCAACTTGTCCATTTGCAAGGGGCCGTCACCAAGCTTGCCAATCGCTTGCAACGCCGATTGATGGCGCAGCAAAACCGCAGTTGGGATTTTGATCAGGAAGAAGGGTTGCTGGACGCAGCCCGGCTTGCGCGCATTGTCGTCTCGCCCGGAAGTTCGCTGTCTTATAAGGTGGAGCGCGATACCGAGTTTAAGGACACGGTCGTCACGTTGTTGATCGACAATTCTGGATCGATGCGGGGTCGGCCCATTTCCATCGCGGCGATTAGCGCGGATATTCTGGCGCGCACGCTGGAACGCTGTGGCGTGAAGACCGAGATTCTGGGCTTCACTACGCGCGCTTGGAAGGGCGGGCAGAGCCGTGAAAGCTGGCTGGCCGCAGGCCGGCCAGCCGCGCCGGGTCGCCTTAATGACTTGCGCCATATTCTCTATAAGGCGGCAGACGAGCCTTGGCGGCGGGCGAAAAAATCGCTCGGCCTGATGATGCGCGAAGGCTTGCTGAAAGAAAATATCGATGGAGAGGCGCTGCTCTGGGCACACAACCGCCTGATTGCCCGATCAGAAGATCGTAAGATCCTGATGGTGATTTCTGATGGTGCGCCCGTCGATGACTCCACCCTGTCGGTCAATAATGGCGCCTATCTGGAACGCCATTTGCGTCAGGTGATCAACTGGATCGAGGCCCGATCCCCCGTGGAGATTTGCGCCATTGGCATTGGCCATGACGTCACCCGCTATTACCAAAAGGCCGTGACCATCATGGATGCCGAGCAGCTTGGCGGCACGATGATCGAGCAGCTGGCCGGGTTGTTTGATACGGAAAAGGGCAGGGGCTAACGCCCAAATTTCCGCTGCGTCTTCCCAAACCGCGTCTTTCTTGTGCCCGGCTTGCCTTCATTGGATCGGCCCATGATTGGGGCCTTGTGCTGGTCGGTCGGCAGGCCAAGCTCGGTTGCTTCCAACGTGCGGATTTCATCGCGCAGGCGGCCGGCCTCTTCAAATTCCAGATCGGCGGCGGCGGCGCGCATCTTCTTTTCCAGCTCTTCAATATAGGCACGCAGATTATGGCCGACCATGCGTTGCGGCCCGTCTTCAATCTCCACCGTCACCTGATCGCCAGAGGCGACATGCGAGATGATGTCGCCAATGCTTTTCTTGATCGTTTCCGGGGTGATGCCGTGCGCCTCATTATAGGCAAGCTGCTTGATGCGGCGACGATCCGTCTCATTCATCGCGCGTTCCATGCTGCCGGTGATCCGGTCGGCATAAAGGATCACGCGGCCATCGACATTGCGCGCGGCGCGGCCAATGGTTTGGATGAGCGAGGTTTCAGAGCGCAAAAATCCTTCCTTATCGGCATCCAATATGGTGACCAGGCCGCATTCGGGAATATCCAGCCCTTCGCGCAACAAGTTGATACCGACGAGCACATCATAAACGCCCAGACGCAGATCGCGGATCAACTCAATACGTTCCAGCGTCTCCACATCGGAGTGCATATAGCGCACCTTCAGGCCCGCTTCGTGCATGAACTCGGTCAAATCCTCGGCCATGCGTTTGGTGAGTGTGGTGACCAATGTGCGATAGCCCGCAGCCGCCGTCTTGCGGCATTCATTGATGCAATCCTGCACCTGATCTTCGGTGGGGCGAATCTCCACCGGCGGGTCAATCAGGCCGGTGGGGCGGATCACCTGTTCGGCAAAGACGCCGCCTGTTTGTTCCATTTCCCAATGGCCGGGGGTTGCCGTGACATAGGTGGTCTGCGGCCGCATCGCATCCCATTCATTGAAGCGTAAGGGGCGGTTGTCGATACAGCTGGGCAGGCGAAAGCCATATTCAGCCAGCGTCAATTTGCGACGATGGTCGCCCCGCGCCATGCCGTTGACTTGGCCAATCGTCACATGGCTTTCATCGACGAAGAGCAGGGCATTTTCCGGCAGATATTCAAACAGAGTTGGCGGCGGCTCTCCGGGTAAGCGGCCAGTTAGGAAGCGGGAATAATTTTCAATGCCCGCGCACGCGCCGGTGGCCGCGATCATTTCCAGATCAAAATTGGTGCGTTGCTCCAGCCGTTGCGCCTCGAGCAATTTGCCTTCGGCCACCAATTCCTTCAGCCGTTCCTGAAGTTCAAATTTGATCGCCTCCATCGCTTGTTTCAGTGTCGGGCCGGGCGTGACATAATGGCTGTTCGCATAGATGCGGACATGATCGAGGCTGGCGACCTTCTTGCCGGTCAGCGGATCAAATTCGACAATCTGTTCAATATCATCGCCAAAAAAGCTGACGCGCCAAGCGGTGTCTTCATAGTGCGAGGGGAAGATTTCGAGCGTGTCGCCTTTCACGCGGAAATTCCCGCGGGAAAAACCGGCGTCATTGCGCTTATACTGCAAGGCGACGAGCTTTCGGACAATCTCGCGTTGATCGACAGTCTGACCTTTCTTCAGGTCAAAGATCATCGCCGAATAGGTTTCAACAGAACCGATGCCATATAGGCAGGACACAGAGGCGACGATCAGCACATCATCCCGCTCCAGAAGCGCGCGCGTCGCGGAGTGGCGCATCCGGTCAATCGCTTCGTTTACGGAGCTTTCTTTCTCAATATAGGTGTCCGACCGGGGGACATAGGCTTCGGGCTGATAATAATCATAATAGCTGACAAAATATTCGACCGCATTGTCGGGAAAGAAGCTCTTAAATTCGCCATAAAGCTGGGCGGCGAGAATTTTATTGGGCGCGAGAATAAGCGCCGGACGCTGCACCGCCTCAATCACCTTGGCCATGGTGAAGGTTTTGCCAGAGCCTGTGACGCCGAGCAGAACCTGATCCTTCTCGCCCGAGTCAACACCCGCCACCAGCTCCGCAATGGCCGTGGGTTGATCGCCCGCAGGTTCATAATCGCTCACGATTTTGAACTTCTTGCCACCATCCACCTTGGGCGGACGCACCGGGCGGTGCGGAACAAAGCTCTGCCCAGTATCGGGCTCGTCCAAGGTTGTGCGGATGATTAGAGACATGATTTCAACCTAGGGGCGATGGGCAGCAGAGGCAATGCGCAGCCATTGGGGAGGGTATTATTGACAGTCATGTCAGCAAAAATTATCTAGCCCATATGACACCGACTCACTTCTCCGACCCGCGCCGGGAAAAGCTGCGCTTCCGTCCGTTCAAGGCAATGGCGCATTTTCGTCAGCTGATCCGCGACAAGGAAGATACCGAACAGGTGTTCCGTATTTTTGAATGTTTACCGCGCCGGTCCTTTTGGGCGGATGCGAAAGCCTTTTGTGAAAGCGCAAAAGGCCGTGCGCTGATGCAGAGTGAACCTTATCTGCCCGATGTGCTGGATGATCATGAGACGCTTTTGAAGCTGCCGGAAAATTCGGTTGCCCACGCCTATGTGGCGTTCATGCGGCGCGAAGGCCTATCGGCGGCTGGGCTGGTTGCTGAATCCGAAAAGATGCGCGTGGGACGCCCTGTCTTTCAGGATCAGATCCAATGGTATGGTAACCGTCTGCGCGACACGCATGACCTGCTCCATATTCTCACAGGCTATGGCCGGGATGCCTTGGGCGAACAATGCGCGCTTGGCTTTACCTATGGGCAGGATCGCGCCTGGGGCAGTCTGCTCATTGCTTGGGCTGGGGCCTATGAACTCAAGCGTCGTGTTCGCGCGGACGCCCCGGTCTATGGTGCCGTTGCGCAATCGCAGCGGCATGGCAAAGCCGCGCAGAAGGTCTTTGAACAGGATATTCGTGCGCTGTTGGCAGAGCCTTTGGAGGCGGCGCGCAAGCGGTTGAATATTGGCGATCCCGATGTTTATCGCGCGGCGCACCAGAGCTATCTTGCTCGCGGGATTGATCCCTATAATTTTCTGGCGGCTCCGGCGGCTGCCTGACCTTCTGGCGTTAAACGGACAGCCGGGATTGCGCAGGACGCGCAATAACGGCAGGACGCGCATATGACGATGCGTTTGCTGGCTTTGGTGCCGCTGATCCTTCTCGCGGGGTGCGAAAAAATGTCTGACCCCGTTCAGTCCGGCAAACGGGCTGCGGCCACCGCCGCAGGTCGGGAGCGGCCCGTTGTAACGGCGCTTCAACCCGGATTGTGGGAAACCACGACCGAGATTGCGGTTATGGATCCGGAAGCGCGGGCAGCCCTTGAAACGTCCGATGCCCGTGCCCTTGCCGACAAGCTGGGGGGGCAAAAGCAAGTGAGCGCGGTCTGCCTTTCTGCCGATCAGGCGCGCAGCCCCAATGCCTTGGTCATTGGGGGGCGGGAACAGGGCCAGTGTAGCTTTGAGAGCTTCTCCCTCAATCGCGGCACGCTGGATGCAGTTCTGACCTGTGCACAGCCCGGCAAAGCGGGACGGACTTTGATTGCGGCCCATGGCAGCTATGCCGGAACAGCCTTTGACCTGAATAGCGTGATGCGGATTGAATCAGATACGCCCTATGACAGCGTTAAGGGGCCAATGCCGAAGGCGAAAGCGCCGCCCGTGCGGTTCCACACCCGCATTACCGGCACGCTAAAGGGTGCCTGCCCCGCCGGGGAGGAGATCGCGCAATAACCACAGGGTCTGTGGCTTTCCTATTCTCTGCGCCTTTGTGCGACCGATTAGCCGTTCATCAATGCCGGGAAAAAGCCCTCATGCGCCGTTCGGAGCGTTGCGAGCGCAACGCCTGACACCGTGTCGCCGCCCGTTGTGCCGATGCGCACAGCGCCTTCAATGACGGCGTCAGACGCGGTTGTGACGACATAGCGGCCCTGATCTTCGCCAAAGGCCTGTGCCGTTGTCATCCCGTCCAACTCGGCACCGATGCGGCCAGCCAGGGCCATTTCGGCAATGGTGACCAACAGGCCGCCATCGGCGATATCATGAACCGCGGTTGCAACGCCGGTTTGGATAAGGGCGCGCACTTGCTCCCCACGGGCGCGCTCTGCCGTCAGATCAACGCTGGGGGCAGCGCCTGCTTCACGGCCTTCGATTTCGCGCAGCCAGATGGATTGGCCCAGATGGTCGCCATGTCCGCCGATCAGCCAAATGGCCTCTCCGGCTTGTTTGAAGGCGATATTGGCGGCCTTGCGCCAATCGGCCATCAGGCCGACCCCACCAATGGCAGGCGTTGGCAAAATGGCAGACCCGCCGCCCGTCGCCTTGGATTCATTGTAGAGCGAGACATTCCCCGACACGATTGGGTAATCAAGCGCGCGGCACGCATCACCCATACCCCCAAGGCAGCCGACAATTTGCGCCATGATTTCGGGGCGCTGCGGATTGGCAAAGTTCAGGCAATTGGTGATCGCCAGCGGCGTTGCGCCCACGGCCGAAATGTTGCGATAGGTCTCAGCCACCGCTTGCTTGCCGCCCTCATAGGGATCAGCATAGCAATAGCGCGGGGTGCAGTCGGTCGTGATGGCAATGGCTTTATCCGTGCCATGAACGCGGACAACTGCGGAATCGCCGCCGGGGGCCTGCACCGTGTCACCGCCGACCTTGTTGTCATACTGCTCCCAAATCCAGCGGCGTGAGGCAATGTCCGGTGAAGCCATGAGGGTGACAAGATCAGCACCGAGGTCTGCGCTCTCTTTGACTGCACCCAGCTCTGGCACCTTGGCCCAAGCCTGATACTCGGCCGGGCTGATATAGGGGCGTTCATATTCCGGCGCTTCATCAGCGAGCGGCGCGAGCGGAATATCCGCCACGACCTCGCCATTGAACTTCAGCACCATATGCTCGGTATCGGTGATGGTGCCGATAACCGCGAAATCCAGTTCCCATTTGCGGAAAATCGCCTCTGCCTCGGCTTCGCGGCCGGGCTTGAGGACCATGAGCATCCGCTCCTGACTTTCAGAGAGCATCATTTCATACGGCGTCATGCCCGTTTCGCGGCAGGGCACTTTGTTCATGTTGAGCTCAATGCCGACACCGCCCTTGGACGCCATTTCAACGGAGGAGGAGGTCAGGCCAGCAGCGCCCATATCCTGAATGGCAACAATTGCGTCGGACGCCATGAGTTCCAAGCAGGCTTCGATCAGCAGCTTTTCGGTAAAGGGATCGCCGACCTGAACGGTTGGGCGTTTTTCTTCCGAGTCTTCAGTAAAGTCGGCCGAGGCCATGGTTGCGCCATGAATGCCATCCCGCCCGGTCTTTGAGCCGACATAGACAACCGGATTGCCGATGCCGGCGGCCGCGCAATAAAAAATCTTGTCAGTCTGCGCGACGCCAACGGTCATCGCGTTGACCAAGATATTGCCATCATAGGCCGAGTGGAAATTCACTTCCCCGCCAACCGTCGGCACGCCCACGCAATTGCCATAGCCGCCAATGCCGCGCACCACGCCAGAGATGAGGTGACGCATTTTTGGGTGATCAGGCCGGCCAAAGCGCAGCGCATTCATATTGGCAATGGGGCGGGCGCCCATGGTGAAGACGTCGCGCAAAATGCCGCCGACGCCGGTTGCCGCCCCTTGATAGGGTTCGATGTAGGACGGGTGATTATGGCTTTCCATCTTGAAGATGGCAGCCTGCCCATCGCCAATGTCGATCACGCCTGCATTTTCACCGGGGCCGCAAATCACCCAAGGGGCGGAGGTCGGCAATTTCTTCAGGTGAAAGCGGGATGATTTATAGGAGCAATGCTCCGACCACATGACCGAGAAGATACCAAGTTCGGTCAGGTTCGGCTCCCGACCCATGGCGCGCAGGACGCGCGCATATTCTTCGGAAGAGAAGCCGTGTTCGGCGACGATTTCGGGCGTGATCTGGGACATGGCCGGGCCTTAGCGGTGGAAATCGATTCCGCCTAGACCATGATCGCATATGATTGGCAAATCCCGGGACTGAAAGACGCATTTCGGCCAGAAACAAAAAAGGCCGACCCAAAGGCCGGCCTTTTTCTGTTTTTCGGTGCAACAGGGCAGATTAGGCGTCGTCGCCGTCTGCTGCTGGTGCCGCAGCTTCGGCCGGTGCCGCAGCTTCGGCCGGAGCCTCTTCTGCGATGGTGCCGGGTTCGGCGTTCGGATCAAATTCTTCCGTAAAGCCGGCCACGTCCTTTTCGAACATCTGGGCAAGGATATCCACGCCCTGGCTCTGAAGGTCAGCTTCTTCCGGCGAGCGGGCGACATTGACCTTCACCGTGACGGAGACTTCCGGGTGCAGCGAGACCTTGACGACATACACGCCAATGGCCTTGATCGGCTTATCCAGCACGACCTGCTGCTTGTTGACCTTCTTGCCATCGGCGACCAGCGCCTCGACAACGTCACGAACAGCAACTGAACCATAAAGCTGGCCCGTGTTGGATGCCTGGCGGATCAGGGTGACGGACGCGCCGTCAATGCCCTTGGATGCCGCTTCGGCGTCTGTGCGCTTTGCATCATTGTCCGCAACGATCTTGGCCTTATTGGCTTCGAACAATTTGCGGTTGGCGTCATTGGCGCGGAGCGCCTTGTTGCGCGGCAAAAGATAATTGCGGGCAAAGCCGTTCTTCACGGAGACAACGTCGCCGATCTGACCAAGCTTTTCGACGCGTTCAAGCAGGATAACGTCCATCGGGTGTGCTCCTTACTTCACGATGAAGGGCAGAAGCCCGATGTGGCGCGCGCGCTTAATGGCCTGAGCCAGTTCACGCTGCTTCTTTGCAGAAACCGCGGTGATGCGCGACGGGACGATCTTACCGCGCTCAGAGACAAAGCCCTGAAGCAGACGGACGTCCTTATAGTCGATCTTGGGCGCGTTCTTGCCTGCAAAGGGGCAGCTCTTGCGCCGGCGGAAAAATGGGCGTGCCATGGGTTTTCGCCTTCCTTAATATTCTTGTTCGTCGTCGCGGCGCGGCCTGCGGTCACGCTCGCCTTTGCGCATCATCACCGAAGGGCCGGCTTCTTGCTCATCAACCTTGATGGTCATGTAGCGCAGGACGTCTTCGTTGATCTGCGTCTGGCGCTCCAGTTCGGCAACAACGCCGCCCGGTGCGTCAAAAGCCAGCATGACATAATGTGCCTTGCGGTTCTTCGCGATTTTATAGGCGAGTGTGCGCAGACCCCAAGTTTCCGTCTTGGAAACCTTACCACCGTTTGATTCGATGATGGTCGTGGCGTTCGCCGCCAGCGCGTCAACTTGGGCTTGAGCCAAGTCCTGACGCGCAAGAAATACGTGCTCATAAAGAGCCATAAAGCTTGCCTTTCCATGCCGATCGCTGACGTCGCCCCATGCGAGCGCCCCTCCGGCTTTCTTCGAGTCCCGTATTGGGATGGGGCGCATTGGGGGAAAGGGCAGCAAAAAGCAAGGGTGAAGGCGGTTGATGCCGCTCTTGATTAGCGCCCGTCCGGATCGCCTTGATATTTGAGTTCCAGATAGCGGCCTTGGGTGGCCAGCTTGTAAAGGTCGCCCGACGCGAGCTGTTCGCTCATCCGTTGCAATTCGGCGTCAACGACATTGAGGCCTTCGATCAACTGCGTGTCGGGGCTCATGCCGTTAAGGCCATCACGGCGTAGATGCTTTGGCACCCGCAAATAGCCATTGACCAATTCGGGCAATTCATCGGCAATGAGGCGGCGAATTTCCAATGCGGCGGGGTCACGCTCTTCCAATGTCTGCAGTTGCGGCGTGAGCTGTTCCAGCTTCAGGCCGATGCCGTCGCTCAGCCTTTGCGCGGGCGCGGGGAGGGCGCGGCGCTGGCTCGACAGCCAGGCCTCGGTGGAGAGCGGCAATGCCTTTAAGGGCGCATTGGGCAATTGTTCCGGAGGCGTATGGACACCAGCTGGGAGCAGCACCGCTGCCAGCGCGAGACCGAAAAAGAGCGGGATCGACAGGACAAAGCCGATCAGGCCAATGGGCATTACAAACAGGGAAAAGGCAGGCACGCCAAATAGAAAGGCGGCGGTCAGCCAAGCGATGCGCTTCGCCTTGATCTTGCCCGCAGTGACCATGCGGGAAAGCGCCCGCTGTTGCATGCGGGATCGGCCGCCATGCCGCTCCAGCGCGGCTTGTGCCCGGGCCAGCACATCGTCGCTCCGAAGCGCCATGACTTACTCCACCGGCCCAAGCGGGCTGGGCGCGCTGCTGGCCTCAATCGCGGCCTGCGCTTGGCCTTCGGCCCGCGCGATATAGCCGCGTGACTTTTCCACTTCGCTGCCCAATGTTTCCACCGTTGTTTTCATCGACAACAGCGCCTTGGCCTTGAACGTATCGATCTGATCCATCGTCACATAGATATTCTGAAACGCGCGTTGCAGCGTTTCAACGGGGATGGTCGAACTGGCTG
>JBBATU010000048.1:0-16129 GCA_040398565.1 Chakrabartia sp. | reverse complement strand
GCGAAGGTCAAGGCAAACGGGCCGTGACGCATTGGACGTTGAAGGAGCCCTTGAAAAAAGCCGCCTTTATCGAATGCAGGTTGGAAACGGGCAGGACGCACCAAGTGCGCGTGCACATGGCCTCTGTCGGCCATCCCTTGTTAGGCGACCCTGTTTATGGTCGCGCACGTCCGGAACACAAAGAGGTGCTAAAGCGTTTGGAGTTTGAACGGCAAGCCCTGCATGCCGCACGATTGGGATTTATTCATCCGATTACGGGGGGGGCTTTAACTTTCGAAAGCCCGATCCCATCTGATATGCAGCGATTGTTCATAAACCTAAAGCTATGACCAATCCGAAGTGATTCTGATCTAAAGACGAATCGCGGACAGGGAGAAGAAGATGACCGGCAAGTCGCTGGCAGTGAAGTCCAAAGGGTCGACGACCATTCCTGCGCTGAATAGCGAGGAAGGGCTCAACCGTTATTTGGCTGAAATCAAGAAATTCCCGATCCTCTCCGCCGAGGAGGAATATATGCTCGCAAAGCGATTTGAAGAGCATCAAGATACGGAGGCAGCCGCAAAGCTCGTAACCTCGCACCTGCGCCTCGTTGCCAAAATTGCGATGGGCTATCGCGGCTATGGCTTGCCCGTCAGTGAACTGATTTCCGAAGGCAATATCGGCCTGATGCAGGGCGTGAAAAAGTTTGAGCCAGATCGCGGCTTTCGCCTGGCAACCTATGCCATGTGGTGGATCAAGGCGTCGATTCAGGAATTCATCCTGCGCAGCTGGAGCCTTGTGAAGCTTGGCACGACGGCGGCGCAGAAAAAGCTGTTCTTCAACTTGCGGCGCATGAAGAAAAATCTCGACGCTTATGAAGACGGGGATCTGCGCCCGGAAGATGTGAAGAAAATCGCAACCGATCTCGGCGTGACCGAAGAGGAAGTGATCAGCATGAACCGCCGGATGCTCGGCGGCGGCGACACATCGCTCAACGTCTCGCTCAACGAAGATGGCGAAGGCCAGTGGCAGGATTCGCTGGTCGACACCGGCCCGTTGCAGGATGAGATTGTCGCCGATGCCGAAGAACGGGTGCAGCGTCACGCCCTGCTGATCGAAGCGATGCAGGGCCTGAGCGACCGGGAAAAGCATATTCTGACAGAACGCCGCTTGGTCGATGAACCCCGCACGCTGGAAGAATTGAGCCAAGAATTCGGCGTCTCACGCGAACGTGTCCGCCAAATCGAAGTCCGCGCCTTTGAAAAGCTGCAAAAAGAAATGATGCGGATTGCAAACGAACGGCATTTATTGCCCGTCGCGGCCTAACGCGCCCCCCTCCGTGCAGGAGGGGGCGGCGGCCTTAATCAGCTATAGGCAAATTCCGCCCCGTTCAGGTTGATCGCGGGGATTTCATCCTTTTCGTGCCAATAATCTTGATTGTGCCGCCATTCCGGCTTGTCGCCGCGCTTGGGCATTTTATGCAGATCGCGCACGAGATAGCTCGGGTTGAAATTCTCTTCCTCAATCCAGGGCAAAAGCGGCATGTTGTGGTCTTCGGGGCGCAGCTTTACCTCGACCCGCTTGGCGTCCTTGGCCTGCATGTGGTTGAGCAGATGGCAGACAAAATCCCCCAATATGTCGACGCGCAATGTCCAGCTTGCCCGGAAATAGCCGAATACCCAAAGCATATTGGGCACGCCCGTAAACATCATGCCGCGATAGGTGACGGTGTCTGACCAATTGACCGGCTGGCCATCCACCTCAAAGGGAATATCGCCGAGCACCGACAGCTTAAAGCCTGTGGCCGCCACAATCATATCGGCCTCCAATTCTTCGCCGGATTTGAGCAAAATGCCTTTCTCCGTGAAGCGTTCAATATGGTCGGTGACCACGCTGACCTCACCCCGGCCCACGGCCTGAAACAAATCACCATCCGGCACAAAGGCCAAACGCTGCTGCCAGACGCGATAATTGGGCGTAAAATGCGGCTCAAATTGAAAATCCGGGCCGGCATACAAGCGGATCAGTTCTTTAAGCTCTTCAACAACAGCCTCTGGCTCATCAAGGCACCGCTGAGTAAGCGCCTGCTGATCAAACATCACCTGTTGGCGCACGACCCGGTGGATTGTTGGCTCATCAATGCCAATTTCGCGAAGCCGATCTGCCAATTCATTCTGATTGGGGCTGCAAAAGAAATAAGTGGGGGATCGCTGAAGCATCGTCACATGCGCAGCTTTATCGGCCATCGCCGGGATGATCGTCGCCGCCGTCGCGCCCGATCCGATGACGATCACTTTCTTACCCGTCACATCTGTTTCGGGCGTCCACTTCATCGCGTGGATGAATTCTCCCTTATACGTGTCTCGACCCGGCCAGTCGGGGGTGTAGGGATCATTATGATTATAATAGCCTTGGCACATCCAGAGGAAATTGCATGTAAAACGATGCGTCTTGCCATCCGCTTTACTGATCGCTTCCACCGTCCAAAGGTTGGTCTCACGCGAAAAGCTGGAATGGGTAATCACATGGCCATAATGGATGTGATCGTTCAGCTCGTTCTCCTCAATCACATCCCCCATATATTTCAGGATTTCTTCAGCAGAAGCGATGGGCGCCCCCACCCAAGGCTTGAAGCGATAGCCAAAGGTATAAAGATCGGAATCTGACCGGACACCGGGATATTTATGCGTTTCCCATGTGCCACCAAATGTGTCCTTGGCATCCAGAATCGCAAAGCTTTTCCCCGGACATTGTTCCTTTAAATGAACAGCCGAGCCAATTCCGGAAACACCAGCCCCGGCGATGAGAACATCAAAATGGGTCACATCTTGTGCCGCTGCGTCTCGCGCAGGCTTTTCAACCGTATCAAGCATCCTCATTCCCCTCACAGCTGTTCTTTTTTGGAACTCTGAGTCGGCATGATGCCGAGTGCCTTGATGGAAATCAATTGGCGCGACACGAACATAACTTTCTTTGCCGCACCAACGGTGTTGCAGTGCAAAAAACTAAAGCTTGAAAACTTTTGGGGCATGGCAAAGAAGCAAGCGTCTAACTTCGGCTCTTGAGTCGCTTTGAAAGGTTGTCGAAATGAGCACCGATCCCATCGTGATTTCCTCTTATGCCAGAACGCCCATGGGCGGCATGCAAGGGGCGCTGGCCTCTGTTCCAGCGACCAAATTGGGGTCGATTGCCATTGCGGCAGCCGTTGAGCGCGCGGGCGTTGCGCCGGACGCTATTGATCAGGTGATTATGGGCTGCGTTCTGCCCGGTGCATTGGGTCAGGCCCCTGCGCGTCAGGCCTCGATTGGCGCCGGCCTGCCTCTGACGACGGGCGCGACCACAATCAACAAAGTCTGCGGCTCTGGCATGAAGGCCACGATGATGGCGGCCGAGGCGATCATTGCGGGCACGTCTGATGTTGTTGTTGCAGGCGGCATGGAGAGCATGACCAACGCACCCTATCTGCTCACCAAGCATCGGTCCGGCGCGCGGCTAGGCCATGATGCGATCAAGGACTCGATGTTCCTTGATGGCTTGGAAGATGCCTATGAGCCGGGCCGGGCCATGGGCAGCTTTGCGGAAGAAACCTGCCGCGAATATCAATTCACCCGCGAACAGCAGGATGACTATGCCTTGCGCTCCCTCACCCGCGCCAAGGACGCCATAGCATCCGGGGCCTTCGCCAAAGAAATCACGCCCGTCGAAGTCACCACCCGCTCTGGCACGTCCCTGATTGAGGTGGATGAACAGCCGGGTAATGCGAAGCCGGACAAGATTCCAACACTGAAACCCGCTTTTGCCAAAGATGGCACTATCACGGCGGCCAATGCCTCCTCCATTTCGGATGGTGCAGCAGCGCTCGTCGTGACGAAGGAAAGCGTTGCCAAGGCGCAGGGCTTGCCGATTGCGGCGCGCGTTGTCGCTTGGGCGACCAACAGTCAGGAACCTGCCCGCTTCACCTCCGCCCCCGTCCCGGCCATTCGCAAGGTCATGGCAGCAGCGGGTTGGTCACTTGAGGATGTTGATCTGTTCGAAATCAACGAAGCCTTTGCCATGGTGCCGATGATTGCGATGAAAGAACTCGGCATTCCGGCGGAAAAGCTGAATGTGAATGGCGGCGCAACCGCACTTGGCCACCCCATTGGGGCGTCCGGTGCGCGCATCATCGCAACGCTGATTGCGGCGCTTGAAACACGTGGTCTGAAGCGTGGCATTGCCGCGCTCTGCATCGGTGGCGGCGAAGGTACGGCCATCGCCGTCGAACGCGCCTGACCCGACACCTCTCGACATTGGCGGCCAGCCTTGGCAAGGGCCGCCAATGACGGTGAAGGATTATTTTTTCTGCGGCATTGGCGGCTCTGGCATGATGCCGCTTGCTTTGATCGTGGCCGGGCAAGGGCATCGCGTCGCGGGCTCTGACCGGTCGCTTGATCAGGGCCGCACTGCGCCGAAATTTGATTGGCTGCGCGCGCGCGGCATTGCGCTCTTCCCGCAAGATGGCAGCGGCGTGACGCATGCTGACCAGATTATTGTTGCTTCTACCGCAGTTGAAGACACTGTGCCCGACATCGTCGCCGCCAATCAGGTCGGGGCACAGCGATTGCGCCGGGCGGATCTTCTGGCCGAACTCTTCAATGCAGCCCTCACGGGCATTGCCGTTGGCGGGACCAGTGGCAAATCCACCGTGACGGGCATGATTGGCTGGATTTTCCATGCCCTAGGCTGCGACCCGACCGTGATGAACGGCGCCGTTATGAAAAACTTCGCCACTGCAGATGCGCCCTTTGCCAGCGCGCTTGTGGGGGAAGGCGATGCCTTTATCAGCGAAGTGGATGAAAGCGATGGCTCCATCGCGCTCTATGCGCCTGATATTGCCGTGCTCAACAATATCGCGCTCGACCATAAATCCATGGAGGAACTGCGCGACCTCTTTGGGGTCTTCACCGCCAAGGCACGCGTCGCGGTGCTCAATCTTGATAATGATGAAGTTGCCCGCTTTCCCCGCGCCAATGCAATCACTTATTCATTGGGCGGTGTTGCCGCCGACCTGATGGCGCACGACATAGTGGAAGGTCCAGATGGCGTGGACTTTACGGTCAACGGCCACTCTGTTTCATTGCAAGTGCCGGGCAAGCATAATGTGTCCAACGCTTTGGCGGCGCTGGCAGCCGCGCAGGCAGCCGGCCTTGATCTGGCAGATGCGGCACAGGCGATTTCGGGCTTTGCCGGCCTTCGGCGTAGGCTGGAAGTCGTGGGCTCTGCCAAGGGTGTGACGGTCTTTGACGATTTCGGCCATAATCCAGATAAAATCACAGCCACGCTGCGCACGCTGCATGCCTTTGCCGGGCGTCTGCTGATCTTCTTTCAACCGCACGGCTATGGCCCGCTCAAGCAAATGGGCCATGAACTGATGGCGACTTTCGCCCGCGAAATGGCTGAGGAGGACGCCCTGATCCTGAGCGATCCCGTCTATTTTGGCGGCACAGTCGACCGATCTGTGGGCAGTGCACAAATTGTTGAGGGCGTTGTTGCAGCGGGCCGCAAAGCGACGCATCTGCCAGAGCGCGATGCCTGTGGAGATTGGTTGGCGGACCAGGCTTTGCCCGGCGATCGGATTGTCATCATGGGCGCGCGGGATGACAGCCTGTCCGCCTTTGCGCTGCGGCTCGTGGATCGATTGAGCGCCTGACTATGACCGCCCATGTCCAATTGATCACCAACCCCGATGCGGGCAGCTATCGCGCAGCGAAAATAGAGGCGCTGCGCCATGCCTTTTCGCGCCATGGGGCCAAGGTGACGCTAACACATTGTGGGCCGGGCCGTGACGCGCAAATTGCCGAAGATGCAGATTTGATCGTTGTGGCCGGCGGGGATGGCACATTGCGGCACGTCGCCATTGCGGCCCTCGCCCGTCGAAAGACCATTCCAATTGCCTGTTTCCCAATGGGAACGGTCAACCTGCTGCATCTAGAACAAGGTGGCCCAGCATCGCCAGAGGCCTTTGCCAAGGCCGTGATGGCATGCCCGCAAGAACAGCTCCACGTCCCCGCCAGCATCAATGGGCATGTATTTCTCGCCTGCGCCAGCATCGGGCCAGATTCGCGCGCCGTTGCCAATGTCTCGCTTTGGCTCAAATCGCGCATCGGCCGCTATGCTTATGGCATGGCCATGCTGGCGATGGTGCCGCGTTGGAAGCGGTCTCAATTGACGCTGATCATCGATGGCCAAGAGCATCGGTGTGAAGCAGTCTATATTGCCAAGGGCACCTATTTTGCTGGGCCCTATAGCTTTGCCCCCGATGCACGACGGACACTACCGATGCTCCATGTGGTTGCGTTGAAATCGGCTTCTCGACTTGAGTTTATCCGCTTCGTACTCGCGCTTGTGCGGGGACGCTCCATCACTGGTAGCGCAAATGTTCTGAGTTTTGAATGCACAGCATTTGATGTTCATGGCGATGCAGACTTGCCTGTTCAGGCGGATGGAGATGTGATTGCCACGGTTCCGGTGCGGATCGAAGTTTCGGATCAGCGGCTGAGTTTCCACTGACCATTGGCTGACCCAGATGACGGCCCCTTGACGTAAGGGCAGCAATCGCGTCCAGTATCATAAAATAAATTCACGGGGGAGTTTCCGACATGGCGAAGCGGTTGACGCTGTATATTGGCATTGCGTTGATATTGGGCATCATTATCGGGGCTATCATCAACGCAGTGGCGTCGCCGGAAACGATCACTGAAATCGTCAAATATTTAGGTCTGGTGACCTTTGCCTTTTTGCGAATGATCAAGATGATCATTGCCCCGCTGGTATTTGGCACCTTGGTGGCCGGCATTGCGCATATGGGGGACACGGCGGCTTTGGGCCGGGTTGGCCTTCGATCCATTCTCTGGTTTTTGGGCGCAAGCATTGTGTCGCTTTCGCTGGGTCTGGTGCTGGTCAACATGTTCCAGCCCGGCGTTGGGATCGGGCTTACCTTGCCCCCGGCGACAGCCGATGCAGGCATCGCCCATGCCAGCTTTGATGCCAAGAAATTCGTTGGCGACATCATCCCCATGTCCATCGTGGATGCGATGGCAACCAACACGATCCTGCAAATCGTTGTGTTCTCGGTCTTCTTCGGCGTTGCCATGACAGCCATTGGGGAGAAAGCAGCTCCCATCATCCGCGGCGTGGATGCGCTCGTCGAAGTCATGCTGGTTGTGACGGGCTATGTGATGCGCTTTGCCCCCTTCGCCGTTTTTGCCGCCGTCGCCGCCGTGATTGCGGAAGAAGGTCTGGGCATTCTCGTCAAATATCTGGAGTTTATTGCGACCTTCTATCTGGGGCTGGCGATCCTCTGGGGCCTGCTCTTGGGGGCGGCCTTCCTAGTTGTCGGTGCGCGCGCGCTTGGCCTGATCCGTTACATTAGGGAGCCCTTGCTGGTTGCTTTCTCAACCGCTTCTTCAGAAGCCGCCTTCCCTCGCACGCTCGACGCGCTGGATCGCTTTGGCGTGCCACGTCGAATTGGCAGCTTCGTTCTTCCGCTCGGCTATTCCTTCAATTTGGATGGCTCGATGATGTACATGACCTTCGCGACGATCTTCATCGCGCAGGCCTATGGCATTGATCTGACGCTGGGGCAGGAAATCCTGATGCTGTTGACGTTGATGCTCACGTCAAAGGGGATGGCCGCTGTCCCGCGCGCCAGTCTCGTTGTCATTTCCGCAACGCTGGCCATGTTCGGCATTCCAGAGGCCGGCCTGCTGCTCATCCTGGGTGTTGACCATTTCCTCGATATGGGCCGCACCGCGACCAATGTTGTCGGCAATACAGTCGCCAGCGTTGTCATCGCGAAATGGGAAGGCACTCTCGACGAGCCAGAGCCCCCCGAACATGAACCGCCCCACGCCCCATCTTCCCATCATGGCACCGCCCACCCCGCCCCGCGCGAAGGTGAACCCTGCGGCGTGAGCTGAAACAACCCAAGGAGGGCCCCATGATCCGCAAGTTATTCCTCGACCATCCAGCCGAAGTTGAGGAAGGCTATTTCCAGCATATGGGCGTCGCCGCCCGCTTTGGATTTGCGATGATCTGGGGGGGCATGAAGGCGCTGGTCCACGCCATTGTCCCCGCTTGGTGCGCGACGAGCGGCAGCGACACGATCCGCCGTCTCCATAACATCATGGTCGAAAAGCGCGGCGCAAAACAGGCCGCCACCATAGAGGCCATGACCATCGAATGGGTGATTTGACCGCGCCTATTTGGGTCAGCCGTGCCGATGGGCTGAACCTTGCGGTTCGCCACAGGCTAGGCCGGGCAGATCGGCCCACGATTGTCTTTCTGCCCGGCTATGCATCGGACATGCAGGGGAGCAAGGCCATCGCGCTCGACGCATGGGCAGCGCAAACCGGCCATGCATTGCTGCGTCTCGACTATGCAGGCTGTGGAGAGAGCGAGGGCGCATTTGAGGATGGAACCCTTGCCAGCTGGCGTGATGATGCACGACGGGTGATCGATCAATTGGCCCCTGGCCCCATCGTCCTGATTGGCTCCTCCATGGGCGGGTGGCTCGCCCTGTTGCTGGCCCGCGATCTGGGTGCGCGCGTGCGCGGAATGGTCGGCATCGCGGCCGCGCCCGATTTTACGCAATGGGGCTTTAGCGCTGCCGAAAAGGAAGCACTCCAGCACCAGGCCCGCCTGTTGCGCCCGTCCGATTATGGACCAGATCCGATGGTCACCACACGCGCTTTTTGGCACTCAGGCCAGAGCCTGTGTCTGCTCGACACGCCGATTGAGATCGACTGCCCGGTGCGCCTGCTGCAAGGGCAGCAAGACCCCGATGTACCTTGGGAGATTGCGCTGCGTATCACAGAACAGCTTTGTTCAGCCGATGTGCAGCTTCACCTGATCAAGGATGGGGACCATCGTTTGTCACGCGACACGGATCTTGTACTGCTGACAGACGTTACCGCCAGATTGATGGAGAGCCTGTGAGCATTCTTATTGCCTTCGCCCTTGCCAGTTCTGCGCCCCCTGTTGTGCAGACGGATGAAGCGATGTTCCGGGAATGTGTAACGCTGATCAGCGGCGATGCGGACGCCGCCATTGCCTTTGCCGGGCGCTGGCGGGTGGACGGGGGCAATGTGCTGGCGCGGCAATGCCTTGGCATGGCTTATTCCGCGCAGGAAAAATGGGCCTCTGCCATGACCGCCTTTGAACAGGCGGGCAATGCCTCAGAAACCGCAAAGGATGGCCGGGCGGCGGGGATTTGGGTGCAGGCGGGCAATGCCGCTCTTGCCGCAGGAGATGCCGTGCGGGCGCGCGGCTATTTTGATGCAGCCCTTATCTTGGGGACACTGACCGGCGCGGATGCAGGCTTGACGCATCTTGATCGTGCGCGTGCACTTGTTGCAGTCGGTGACCCAATCCGCGCGCGTGCCGATCTCGACATGGCCGTCAAACTTGTGCCGGAAGATCCGCTGGCATGGCTCTTATCCGCTACACTGGCGCGCCGGGCAGGTGATCTTGGTCGTGCGCAAATGGACATTGGGGAGGCTGTTAAACGGGCGGCCGATGACCCCTCTGTCGCATTGGAGGCTGGCAATATCGCGGCTCTGCTGGGCCATGATGCCGCCGCACAAACCGCTTGGGAAGCCGCCGCCCGATTGGCCCCGGAAAGTCCCCAAGGCAAAGCGGCGCAAAGGGCGCTGGAGCAATTTGGCGGCGAAGTCCCCGCATCGACACCGCCAAAGCCCTGAGCCTTGGCTGATATAAGTGCTTTTCCCAGATCTGGGGATCGCCTATTCTGCGGATCACCAATGAATAGTCATCGGATGCACAAGAGCGCCGAGCCCAAGGAGTTGAGGTGATCAAATATCTTCACACGATGATCCGCGTATCCGATCCAGATGCGACGATCCGGTTCTTCTCCCTTCTTGGTCTTCAGGAATTGCGGCGCTTTGACTATGAAGCGGGTCGGTTCTCGCTCATCTTCCTTGCAGCCCCTGGGGATGAAGAGGCGCAAGTTGAACTCACCCATAATTGGGATGAAAGCGGCTATGGCGAAGGGCGCAATTTCGGCCATCTCGCCTATAGCGTGTCCAATATTTATGAGACTTGCCAGAGGTTGATGGAGGGCGGCGTGACGATCAACCGCCCCCCGCGCGATGGCCGAATGGCCTTTGTCCGCTCGCCTGACAATATCTCGGTGGAACTGCTTCAAGACGGCGATGCGCTGCCCCTTGCCGAACCTTGGGCATCTATGCCCAATATCGGCCATTGGTGAGGACAAGGTCATGACAGTCGAAATCGTCCGCATTCCCGTTTTGTCTGACAATTATGTCTGGCTGATGCACGATGCTGCATCGGGAGAGACAGTCGTGATCGACCCGGCCGTTGCCGAACCGGTGTTGCAGGCCGCGGCCGAGCGCGGCTGGCGCATCACCCAAATTTGGAACACGCACTGGCACCCCGACCATGTCGGCGGCAATGCGGAGATCAAGGCGGCAACCAATTGTTCCATTTCCGGCCCCACTGCCGAGGCGGAGCGCATCCCAACATTGGATCATAAAGTCGCTGGTGGGGATCAGGTGAAGATTGGCAAAATTACAGCCGACGTGATTGACGTTCCTGCGCATACAGCCGGGCATATCGCCTATCACCTGCCGAGCGAGATGACCGTCTTTGTCGGCGATACCTTGTTCGCCATGGGCTGTGGCCGATTATTTGAAGGCACGGCTGAACAAATGTTCGACAATATGCAACGCCTCGCCGCTTTACCCGATGAGACGGCGGTCTATTGCGCGCATGAATACACGCTCTCCAATGGCCGCTATGCGCTTGTGGCAGAGCCGGACAATGAGCATATCGTCGCCCGGATGAATGCCGTGGAAGCCGCCCGTGCGCGCGGCGACGCCACCGTGCCGACCAGCATTTCTCTGGAAAAGGCGACCAACCCTTTCATGCGCGCAAAAAACGCGCAGGAGCTGGCGGAACGTCGGACGGCCAAAGATAGTTTTCAATAAACACTGACGGGAGAATGAAGATGCGCAGACTAATCCTTCCCTTGGCGTTGATCACGCTTGCGGGCTGCACCCTTCAGCCGACCGAGAAGCGCCTGCAGATACAAGCGCGTGAGGCCGCACGGCTGGAGGCTGATCTGGCCGGCTTCACCGCAGGAAAGCCCGTCAATTGCATGATGAACCGTGATGTGCGCGGGCCCGAAGCCTATGGCGATCACAGCCTGATCTTCCATGCGGGCCGCAACCTCATTTACCGCAATGACACAATCGGTTCTTGCCGGGGCGTCGGCCGCGGGGAGGCATTGATTATCCGGCAAACATCAAGCCAGATGTGCGCGGGCGATATTGCCCGCACCGCTGATCTCGTCGCGGGGTTTGAAACTGGGTCGTGCGCGCTGGGCCAATTCATCCCTTATCGCCGCATCCGCCCTTAGCCCTTGTAAAGCGCGTCCAGCCTGTCCCCATAGGTCTGGCGGATGACATGTCGCCTGATCTTCAAACTGGGCGTCAGCATTTCATTGTCGATGGTAAAGGCATCGGGCGTCAACGTGATCTTGCGCACTTTTTCCGTCGCCGAAACCTGCGCATTCACCCGGTCTACCGCCGCCATCACTGCAGTGCGAAACGCAGGAAGACCGCACAAGGCCGACAGATCATACTCTTCGCCATTGGCCTGCGCCCATTCCACCGCCCATTCAGGATCCGGCACAGCAAGACCAACGAGATGGGGCCGCTTGTCGCCTGACACCATCGCTTGAAAAATTTCCGGCTGGAGCGTGAGCATCCCCTCCACCTTTTGCGGACTGACATTCTCGCCCTTATCGTTGACGATAATGTCCTTCTTGCGATCGGTGATGCGGATGCGGCCTTTATCATCGATTTCGCCAATGTCGCCGGTGTGCAGCCAGCCATTTTGAAGCACACGTGCCGTCTCTGCCTCGTTGCGCCAATAGCCATGCATCACCAATTCACCGCGTACGAGAATTTCGCCATCCTCAGCAATTTTGACCTCAACATTCTTCATCGGCGGGCCGACCGTATCCATTTTCAGACCGGCCTTGGGGCGATTGCAAGAAATGACCGGGGCCGCTTCGGTCTGGCCATAGCCCTGCAGCATCGACAGCCCCATCGCGTGGAAGAACACGCCAATATCGGGGTTCAGCGGTGCCCCGCCAGAGACCATGGCCTTCATCCGGCCACCAAAGCGCTGCTGAATCTTGGGCCGCAATGTCCGGTTGATGACGGCATTTAACGGCCGATCCCACAACGAAAGGCCGCCCGCCAATTCCTTTGCGCCCAGCGCAAGTGCGCGGCGCATCAGTGCCTGCGGCAGCACGCCTTGTTTTTCAATTTGCTTCAATATCCGGGCGCGCAACACTTCAAATAGGCGCGGCACAACGACCATGAGGGTGGGGCGTGTTTCCTCAATATTGGACGCGAGCTTTTCCAGCCCTTCTGAATAATAGATTTGCGCCCCAAGACCGATGGGGAAATGCTGACCGCCTGTATGTTCATAGGCATGGCTAAGGGGCAGGAAGGACAGGAAGACTTCGTCGTCCCATCCAAAATCCTCGGCAATAATTTCAGCGCAGCCTTCGACATTGCACAGGATAGCGCCATGATGCTGGCGCACCCCCCGCGGCGCGCCGCCCGTCCCGCTGGTGTAAATGATGCAGGCCAAATCATCGCGTTTGAAATTGGCGGCGGCGTGGGCCGCACAGGCATCGACATCCGCCGGGCCAGACACAAGATCTGCCCAGTTCTGAATTGTGACGCCCGTAGACTGTCCAACCCGTAACGGCTCTATCCCGATCAGCTGATGCGCGCGCGTTGCCCGGATGGCCGCGGGCATAACCGATTGCGCCAACTTGGGCGTGGACACGATGATGGCGCTGGCCCCGGAATCTTCGATGATATGCTGGTGATCCCGCTCCATATTCGTCGTGTAGGTCGGCACGGTTACACAGCCTGCTGCCATGATGCCAAGATCGGCAATGCACCATTCGGGGCGGTTTTCGGACACCAGCATGACCCGGTCACCCGGTTCCAGCCCCAAAGACTTGAGCGATTGGGCCAAGGCCGCCACTTGGTGCGCGGCCTCTGCCCAGCTCATCGGCTGCCAAGCGCCCTGATGCTTTGCCCAAAGAAAGGGGGCATCGCCCCGTTCCTTTGCCCGGGTGAAAAACATTGTCACCAAATTTGGGAAATGCTCAAACTCCCTCACGCCCCGTCTCCCGATCATGTTGTTCTAAACTATTGTTCCTGAATTTCTTTTGCCGAGTTTAGATCACTCACTCAAGCCTACGCCGTCGCTGCGCGGGTCGGCAGCACCTACCCAGCCAGAGGCTGTGCGTTCCGCCGCATTGGCTTTGGATGGGCTGATCGGATTGACCATCACCACATGGCCAAGCTGGCTCAGGGCATCCGCCTGCCCCGCCAAGGGGGTCCCGCTTTCAATTAGAATAGTATCGCCGCTGAAGAAGATGTTCGGGGCAGCAAGGGCCGCTTGCGCATGCATTCCCCAATCCAAATGGGCGATCAGCGTCTTGGCCACTTGCATGATGATCCGCTTGCCGCCTGCTGCGCCAACCGCGAAGATGGGCTTTCCGTCCGGCCCATAGACAATGGTCGGCGACATAGACGACACGGGCCGCTTGCCCGGCTGCGGACGATTGGCGACAGGCAGGCCATCCTTCATCGGGGCAAGACTGAAATCGGTCATCTCATTGTTCAAAACCATTCCAGCCGCCACCAGCTGGCTGCCAAATGGGCCTTCCACCGTTGAGGTCATGCTGGCGACATTGCCAAAGCGATCCGCCGCCACAAAATGCGTCGTGCCCATGACTTCGCCAGATATGGCTGCCGTGCGCGGCTCTGCCCCCGGCGGCATCCCGGCTGCATAGGAAGCGCGCGTGCTGTTTTCTGAAATCAAGGCAGAGCGGCTGGCAATATAGCCCTTGTCCAGCAAGCCCATAACGGGAACCGCCACATAGTCTGGATCGGCAAGATATTTTTCGCGATCGGCATAGGCCAATTGCATCGCCTCAGCGATCAGGTGCCACGCCTTGGCATTGTCCGGGCCAAGCGCCTTCATATCAAACCGCTCCACCATGCCCAATATCTGGAACACAGTTGTTGCGCCAGAGGAGGGCGGCCCCATGCCGCATAGGCGATAAACGCGGTACATCACGCACACCGGCGGCCGTTCGTTGGCTTCATAGGCAGCAAGATCAGCCAGCGTCATCGGCACGGCATTGCGCGGCGCATTGGATACAGCTGATGCAATTTCTTGCGCAATCGGGCCAGTGTAAAAGGCGCTCGGGCCCATTTTGGCGATCTGGCGTAGCGTATTTGCAAGAGCCGGGTTCCGAACGACATCGCCCGCAGCCTTGGGACGGCCATCCTGAAAATAAATGGCCTTGGTCGCGTCAAGCCCATCCCAGAGCGGCGCCAATTGCGCGATGACGCCCGCCAATCTTGGGGTCACGACATAGCCCTGCTCCGCCAAGGCGATGGCAGGTTGAAAGAGCTTTTCCCAGTGCAGCTTGCCCCATTTGCCATGCGCCATGGCCAACAAGGAAATATTGCCGGGTACGCCAACGGAATGGCCGCCCAAAAACGCATCACGAAACGGAATGACTTTGCCATCCGGTCCAAGAAACCGGTCTTCGCGCATCGCGGCAGGCGCTTTTTCTCGGCCATCAATCGTTGCGACGCCACCCGTCTTGCTGTCATGATAGACGAAGAAGCCACCGCCACCGATGCCCGAGGATTGGGGCTCCACCACAGACAGCGTCAGCATCATGGCCAGCGCCGCATCTGCCGCACTGCCCCCTTCGCGCAACATTTGCTGGCCTGCAGCGGCCGCGCGCGGATCTGCCGCCGAAACGGCCCCATTTTCTGCAAAACCCGCCGTCGGCAGACTGATCAGAAACATCACATACAAGATAAGCTTTTTCATAAACCCAACCTAACCACATGGCCTTGCGGAGCAAGCCTTAACGGATATCCACCCCAACGGCATCTGCAATGCTGGCGAAACCATCCCGCCGCAAAAGCGCGGCCAGCCCCCGATTAATCCGGCGGACAAGCGCCGGACCTTCATAAACAAGCGCTGAATACAGCTGGATAAGCGACGCGCCCGCCCGGATGCGGGCATAGGCATCTTCGGCACTGGCGATCCCGCCCACGCCGATCAGCGGCAGACTGCCCCCCGTTGCGCGGGCGAAATCGGCCATGCGTTGCTGCGCCAAGGCCTTGAGCGGCGCGCCAGACAATCCGCCTGCTTCCTTTGCATGAGGCGATTGAAGGGTGGGCCGCGAAATCGTGGTGTTCGAAATGATCAGGGCATCCACCTGCCCCACCGACAATCGGGCAATCGCCTCAATATCTGCTGGCTCCAAATCTGGGGCGACCTTCAGAAAAACGGGCGGCCCTGAAGGCGGTAGAGCGGCACGAACTGCGGACAGCAATTCAGCCAAAGCCCCTTCATCCTGAAGCGCCCTTAGGCCCGGCGTGTTGGGGCTGGAGATATTGATGGTGAGGTAGGACGCGTAAGGCGCCATGCGAGCAACGCCGGATGCATAATCGGCAATTCGGTCCACCGCATCCTTATTGGCCCCAATATTGACCCCAACAATCCCCTTGCCCCGCGCGGCGGCCAGCCGCTGTTCTGCGGCCGCTTGCCCGCCATTGTTAAAGCCCATGCGATTAATGACGGCGCGGTCCTCAATCAGCCGGAAGAGGCGGGGTTGCGGATTGCCCGATTGCGGCACGGGCGTCAGCGTGCCGACTTCAACCGAGCCAAAGCCCAAGCGGAGCATCTGGGCTGGCACTTCGGCATCTTTATCATAGCCGGCCGCAAGGCCGATCGGATTTGGAAAATTGAGGCCCGCGACGCGGCTCGCCAAAATCGGGTCGTCTGAGCCTGAAGATAAACTTGGCAACAGCCGCACGCCAGTTAGGCTGAGCCGGTGTGCTCGTTCTGCATCCAGCAAAAAGATAAAGGGTCTAAGAAGCGCGTAACCAATCATGGCCCTTGCCTTAGCGCGAACGACTCGGAAGGCAAATATCCCACCTACAGATGGCCGAACGTCGGCAAATTCTGTCCAAATATGTCTCTATAAACAAGGGATAAATCCAGGTTA
>JBBATU010000047.1:0-16155 GCA_040398565.1 Chakrabartia sp. | reverse complement strand
TATAAATCTAATAGAAATATTCTTTAATAAAAATTAAAATAATGTTTCCATTTTTTAATTAAAAATTCGACGAAAAATAACACCATATTTTTTACAAATAAAAGCGTGATTTCTTGTGAACGGGTAATTTATTTTATATTTTATAAAGAAGATTTCGAATTTAGCTGTGAATTTCTCATCTGCATCGCCTAAATTTTCATCGAGCGTAAACAAATTGAGGGACTGTAGTGGAGAAGTACATGCCGCCCCAGGGTGTTGGCTCTACGGTTGAAAAAATGCCACAGTCCCTTTTCGAGACGTGCTTTCACAGCCTGAGCGCCAGGTGCTGCAGGGTCTATGCGAGAGTTTATCGAATAAGGAAATCGCTCGGCGTTTCGAGATTAGAGAGCCAACAGTGAAGGTTCACGCACAGGCGGTATTCCGCAAGATCGGCGCCCGCAACCGCACCCATGCGGCGATTATCGCCCGGGAAAATGGCTTTATGTTAGGAAGCTTAGTTTCGCTTAAATAGGTATGAAAAGCTGATCTATCTTGTAGCCTAATGGCTAGGAAGAGGGCACATTTTTCAGCTAAATGACACATATAAGCGGGGTTAACTCGCATCTTCTCGGTCGCAATTCACGCAAAGTCGGCGCCAATTCGCCGCTAAAGGAGTTGCATCACATGAAAGCCAAGTTCCTTCTCTCTATGTCAGCTGGGCTGCTTATTGCTGTCCCTGCCCATGCGGGGGTTGTTCTCACATCCGTCCCCGGTTCAAGTTCTTATTCCGGCCCGACACCAACATATGATTTTGAAGCCGCTGTTCCCGCCTCTGGGGGCGCAATTGTTGCCGGAAGTCTGGCAGGACAGCATGCGCAGCCGTTTGGCAGCACTGGCAAATATTGGTCGATTGGCTCAACGGATGGGTCGCCCGGTATTCTAGATTTGACGAGCTTTGGCTCAATCCAGTCGATCAGTTTTATCTGGGGTTCAGTCGATGCCTATAACGGCATTGATGTGCTGGCCAATGACCTGACGACGGTGCTTTATAGCTTCACTGGTATAAATGCAGCCGTCAACCCAAATGGCAATCAGGCCAGTCCAATTACCAATCCGCTGGCGACCCTCACATTTTCGGGGATAGACACAGCACTTGCCGGCGGTTTGCGGCTGACCTCATCTCAAAACGCCTTTGAGATTGATAATCTGTCCGTAGCTGGGGTCCCAGAGCCTGCGTCTTGGGCCATGATGCTTGCGGGCTTCGGTATGATTGGGGGCGCATTGCGCCGCAGATCAAGCGCTGTTGCCGCTTAGGTCCTCTCACCGACATTGAAGGAACAGGGGCGCGGACTGGTATCCGCGCCCCTTTTCTTGTCATTGAATCTCGAGATGCTCAGATATTTAATTTAACATTTACAAATCTAAAAAATGTTGTGTATGTACAACAAACATGTATGAATATCGTCATGTTGTTCAACCGCATTAACTTGTTCCGGAGAGAGCGGGGGCTTTCCCGCAAGGAGTTGGCCGACTTGGTGTCGGTCAACCCGCAGACAATTGGCTATCTGGAGCGCGGCGATTACCGCCCTACAGTCGAACTCGCATTAAAGCTGGCCAAGGCGTTCGATGTGCGTGTTGAAACGCTGTTCGCGCTTGTGCCTTTCCCCTCGCTTGCCGAGCAGCTTGATCCGTCCCAGTCTAAAAAGGAAACGCTCCATGAGCACGACTGAACCCACGCGCTTCGTACGCATCAACCTGAGCCCGCGAGCAGGGCGTCTGCTCGGCGGCTTTTCATTGGTTGCAATGCACGGTTGGTTTCTCCTGAAGTTGGGATTGCCCTCTGCGTCCGGTTTTGTGGAGTTTATCGTCGGCCTTTCTGCACTCACGGGCTTGATCACGAGCATTATCTTCTTTGTCTGCACCTATGGGTTGCTTGCAAATGCGCCGGATACCATGCTCGATGAACGCGAATTGGCGGACCGCAATCGGGCTTATTTCTCGGCTTTCAAATATATCGTCCTAATGACGATCTTAGGCGGAATGGTGCCGGAGTTTATGGCCAAGCTGTTCAAGTTTGAGCTGTCGGTTGGCGTCATGACAAATTACATGCTGCTGATGTTTACAACGGCAATTGTGCTGCCCGGGGCGGTGCTCGCATGGAACGATAGGGCGGGGGATTAATCTAAGTTCGACGCTTCTCCTACCGCGCTGGACTGCTGGACAGGACTCAGGTCTGTCGTGATGCCGCCGTTTTCAGCGCCGCAATGGCAGCCGCTGCAACCGGATTTAACCCAGCATCGCCATGATCGAAGATGAGCTTCTTCATCCGGGGATCCCAGAACAGCTGAATATGCTCCGCCGTTGCGGCGGCTGGATCATCTTCATGCGCCAAATTGGTGGCGATCTGGTTCGCCATGCGGACCAGATTGTCGATTGTGGTCATTCGGCTGCCTCAGCAGGCGCAATGCGACGTGATCTGCGCTGCAACTCCATATAGTCTTCCTGCCACTGCGTCGGCCCGTTGGAGGGCGTAATTTGCACCGCTGTCACCTTATACTCCGGGCAATTGGTCGCCCAGTCGGAATAGTCGGTGGTGACGACATTCGCTTGTGTCAGCGGGTGGTGGAAGGTGGTGTAGACAACCCCGGGTGCCACGCGATCGGTGACGCTGGCGCGCAATGTAGTTTCCCCAGCACGGCTAGCGAGCCGCACCCAATCGCCCGATTTGACGCCGCGGTTCTCTGCATCGACGGGGTGGATTTCCAGCACATCTTCTTCATGCCAGACGACATTGTCGGTCCGGCGCGTCTGCGCCCCGACATTATACTGGCTGAGGATCCGGCCCGTTGTGAGCAACAGGGGGAAGCGTGGCCCCGTGCGTTCATCGGTGGGTACATAATCTGTCACGACGAACTTGCCCTTGCCGCGCACAAAACCATCAATATGCATGATGGGCGATCCATTGGGGGCGCTTTCATTGACGGGCCATTGGAGCGAGCCTTCTTCGTCCAGCCGATCAAAGCTGACACCCGCAAAGCTTGGGGTGAGGCGGGCCACTTCATCCATGATCTGCGACGGGTGGGTATAGTCCCAGTCCAGACCAAGCGCCTGTGCCAGCTTTTGCGTGACTTCCCAATCCTCAAACCCGTTGAGCGGGCTCATTACCTTGCGCACCGGCTGAATGCGGCGTTCCGCATTGGTGAAGGTGCCGTTCTTTTCCAAGAAGGTCGATCCGGGCAGGAAGATATGCGCGTAATTGGCGGTTTCATTGAGGAATAGGTCATGCACGATGACGCATTCCATCGCCTCCAACCCGGCGGCGACATGATGGGTGTTGGGGTCGGATTGAAGAATATCCTCGCCCTGAATGTAGATTGCCTTGAACACGCCATCGGTTGCGGCATCCAGCATATTGGGGATGCGCAGGCCGGGTTCTGGATCCAGCGCCACGCCCCATTCACGTTCAAACAGCTCACGCGTCGCGACATCCGAAATATGCCGATAGCCCGGCAGTTCATGCGGGAAGCTGCCCATATCGCAGGCACCCTGCACATTATTCTGGCCGCGCAAGGGGTTCACGCCCACGCCGCGCCGCCCGACATTGCCCGTTGCCATGGCAAGATTGGCGATGGCCATCACCGTTGAAGAGCCTTGCGAATGCTCTGTCACGCCAAGGCCGTAATAGATCGCGCCATTGCCGCCCGTTGCATACAGCCGGGCCGCGGCACGCAGGTCTGCGGCTGGAACTTGGGTGATGGCCTCCAGCGTTTCGGGGCTGTTGCGGTCTTCCGAAACAAAGGCCGCCCAATCCTGAAACTCATCCCAGTCGCAGCGGTCCCGCACAAAGGCTTCGTCGACCAGCCCCTCGGTGACGATGGTGTGCGCCATGCCCGTCAAAACCGCGACATTGGTGCCGGGGCGGAGCGGCAAATGGTGCTGCGCCTCAATATGCGGGGAACGGACAAGATCGGTGCGGCGCGGATCAATGACAATCAGCTTGGCCCCTTGGCGCAGCCGCCGCTTCATCCGGCTGGCAAAGACGGGGTGACCGTCCGTCGGGTTGGCGCCGATGACGAGGATGACGTCTGTGTCCTCTACGCTGTCAAAATCTTGCGTGCCCGCAGACGTCCCAAAGGTCGTTTTCAGACCATAGCCCGTGGGGGAGTGGCAGACACGTGCGCACGTATCGACATTGTTGTTGCCAAAGCCCGCGCGGACCAGTTTTTGGACGAGGAAGGTTTCCTCATTGGTGCAGCGGGAAGACGTGATGCCGCCCAGCGCATTGCGACCATATTTGGCGCTGATCCGCTTGAGTTGGGATGCTGCATAGTCAAAGGCCTCATCCCAGCTGACTTCACGCCAAGGATCGCTGATCGAGGCGCGGATCATGGGGTTTAGAATACGTTCCTGATGCTGGGCATAGCCCCATGCAAAACGACCCTTGACGCAGCTATGGCCGCGATTGGCCTTGCCATCTTTCCAAGGCACCATGCGCACCAATTGTTCGCCGCGCATTTCCGCGCGGAAGGTGCAGCCCACGCCGCAATAGGCGCAGGTTGTGACAACGGCGCGTTCCGGCGTGCCGATTTCCACCACCTTCTTTTCAACCAAGGTCGCCGTCGGGCAGGCCTGCACACAGGCCCCGCATGACACGCATTCGGAACCAAGGAAATTGTCCGACGCCATCCCGGCGGAAATTTTGGAGTCAAATCCACGCCCCTGGACGGTCAGCGCCAAGGTGCCCTGCACCTCATCACAGGCGCGCACGCAGCGCGAACAGGCGATGCATTTGGACGGATCAAAGTCAAAATAGGGGTTGGAGTGATCCTTGGTCTGGCCGAGATGCGTCGCCTTCGGTTCATAGCGCACATCGCGCAGGCCAACGGCCCCCGCCTGATCCTGAAGCTCACAATCACCATTGGCCGCACAGGTCAGGCAATCCAGCGGGTGATCAGAGATATAGAGCTCCATCACGCCCTTGCGCAGCTTCTGCAAATGCGGCGTTTGGGTGTGCACAACCATGCCTGGTTCGACAGGCGTGGTGCAGCTTGCCGGCGTCCCACGGCGGCCGTCAATTTCCACGAGGCACAAGCGGCATGATCCGAAGGAGGCCAGGCTATCCGTGGCGCAGAGCTTGGGGATTGCCGTGCCCTGTTCAGCGGCGGCGCGCATCACGCTGGTCCCAGAAGGGACGGTGACGGTGCGGCCGTCAATCGTCAGCGTCACATCGTCTTGCGCGCGCGAGGCGGGCGTTCCAAAATCGCTTTGTGGCTGGTACGTCATGCTATTACCGCTCCCCAAAATCTTCTGGGAAATGAGTTATCGCTGAGAGCACAGGGTAGGGGGTAAACCCGCCCAGCGCGCAGAGCGATCCAAATTTCATTGTATCGCATAAATCCTCGATCAAGGCGAGATTTTCTGCGACATTGTCGCCCGCGAGAACGCGGTCGAGCGTTTCGATCCCCCGTGTCGAACCAAGTCGGCAGGGGGTGCATTTGCCGCAGCTTTCGGCCGCGCAAAACTCCATCGCAAATCGGGCTTGCTTTGCCATGTCGACGTTGTCGTCAAAAACGACCAGCCCGCCATGGCCAATCAGGCCGTCAACGGCCGTAAAGGCTTCATAGTCAAAGGCTGTGTCGAACTGGCTGGGCGGATGATAGGCGCCCAATGGCCCGCCAACCTGCACTGCACGCACGGGACGGCCCGATGCCGTTCCGCCACCAATATCCTGCACCAATTCACCAAGGCTAATGCCGAAAGCTGTCTCAAACAGGCCGCCGAACATCACATTTCCGGCGATTTGGATCGGCATGGTCCCGCGAGAGCGGCCCATGCCATAGGCGGCATAGGCCTCTGCACCATGGGCGAGGATCCAGGGCACGGTTGTCAGGGTCAGCACATTGTTGACGACCGTCGGCTTGCCGAACAGACCTTCCAGAGCGGGGAGGGGAGGCTTAGCCCGAACTTCCCCGCGCTTGCCCTCCAGTGAGTTTAGAAGCGATGTTTCTTCGCCGCACACATAGGCGCCAGCCCCCACGCGGATCTCCACGTCAAAGGGCGCAATCAAGTGCGCACAGGCGCGGGCTGCGGCCTCCATCTTGGCGATGGCATGCGGATATTCAGAGCGAATATAGACATAGCCCTTGGTCGCGCCGACGGCGAACCCAGCAATGGCCATGCCCTCGATCAGCTGATACGGGTCGCCCTCCATTGCCATGCGATCGGCAAAGGTGCCGCTATCTCCTTCGTCCGCATTGCAGACGATGTACTTCTGATCAGCATGGGCTTGGGCAACGGTGCGCCACTTAATGCCCGCGGGGAAGCCTGCGCCACCTCTGCCGCGCAAGCCAGAGGCAATGAGCGCGTCGATGGTCGCATCCGGGCCAAGGGCGCGTGCTTCAGTCAATCCCTGCCACCCGCCGGTTGCGGCATAATCCTCAAGGCTCAAAGGCACTGTCCGCCCAGCACGGGCAAAGGTTAGGCGTTGTTGGCGGGCGATAAAGGGATGCTCCGCGATCTGGCCAATGCACAGCTTATCCGCCACACCGTCAAGGATCGTCTGCACATCGTTCGCGGCCACGGGGCCATAGCCAACGCCGTCAATCTCAACGAGGGGTTCCAGCCAATGCATCCCCCAAGAGGAGGTGCGCTCAACCTCGGCACCCGCTTTGGTAAAGGCGGCGGCGACATCGTCTGCGCCACAAGCCAGCGCCAGCGCGTCATCTGAAATGCGGACCTTCATTGTGCGGCCACCAAGGCGGCCAGTTTCTCGGCGTCTAAACGCGCATGGACGGTGGTGCCGACCATAGCGGCTGGGCCAACCGAGCAGAAGCCAAGGCAATAAATAGTTTCGATCTTGACTCGTTCCTGCTGCGGGACGGCCGCGGCAACAGCATCGACGCCGCGCGCCTGACAGGCCTCTGCGCGGCAAAGCTTGACGACAGGGCGTGCATCGAGGGTTGTTCGGAAATCATGATAAAAGCTGACCACGCCATGCACTTCTGCGCGCGTCAGGTTGAGCGCTTCCGCGATGGTGCGGATGGCATCCTCGCCGATAAAGCCAAATTCCGCCTGCACATCATGCAGGATCGGAAGCAGGGGGCCTTCACGCCCTTGATGCTGGTTGAGAATATCGGCGAGGGTCATGGGTTAGCTGGCCGAAACGGCGAAGGCGCAGATTTTATTGCCGACCGGGTCGCGCAGATAGGCGCCATAGGGGTTGCCGGGCGCACCTGCACGATGGCCGGGTGCACCTTCATCGCTGCCACCATTGGCGAGGCCGGCCGCGTGGAACGCGTCGACTGCTGCCTTGTCCATCGCCTTAAAGCCAATTGTTCCGCCGTTAGAATGTGTGGCCGAATGACCATCAGCGGGCTTCATCACCAGCAACGTTCCGTCGCTGGACTTATACAGGCAAGAGCGCTCATTCATCTGTCCAACGGACGTGATGCCAAGCGCGCCCAAGGCTGCGTCGTAAAACCGCTTCGAGGCTTCAAGATCTTCGGCGCTGACGCAAATATGTGTGAACATGACTTTTTCTTTCGCAGGAAAGGTTATGGGGGCGGCTGCCCCCATTTCCCCAATTACATGCGCTTAAGGACGCAAATCTTATTGCCCGAAGGATCGCGCAGATAAGCAAGATAGAGCGAGCCCATAGCGCCTTCGCGGATTCCCGGCGGATCTTCGCACGCCGTGCCGCCATTGGCGACGCCGGCTGCATGCCAAGCATTGGCTTGTTCCGGGCTGTCCACAGCAAACCCAATCGTGCCGCCATTGGCGCCGCACGCAGGCTCCCCATTAATGGGCTGGGAAATGGCGAAAATGCCCGTGGGCGTCATGTAAAAGACGCGGCCCTTATCGTCCTGATTGCCCGGCCCAATGCCAAGGGCGCCCAGCGCTGCGTCATAAAACTTCTTGGATGCCGCGAGATCAGTGGCACCTAACATGATGTGACTAAACATGGTCTTGTCTCCTTTTGTTTTGAGTCGCGAACTTAGAATACCACGACGGAACGGATAGATTTACCTGCGTGCATCAAATCAAATGCCGTGTTGATCTCTTCCAAGCCCATCACATGGGTGATCATGGGATCGATTTCGATCTTGCCGGTCATATACATGTCGACAATCTTGGGCACATCGGTGCGGCCCTTGGCGCCACCAAAGGCGGTTCCGCGCCAGTTGCGCCCGGTGACGAGCTGGAACGGGCGGGTGGCAATTTCCTTGCCGGCTTCGGCGACACCAATGATGATGCTGGTGCCCCAGCCGCGATGGCAGGCTTCTAGAGCGGTGCGCATCACTTCGGTGTTGCCCGTCGCATCAAAGGTGTAATCCGCGCCGCCATCGGTCATTTCGACAATCTTGGCGACAACATCTTCGCGGCTCATGCCCTTGGAATTGAGGAAGTCGGTCATGCCGAACTTGCGGCCCCATTCCTCACGATCGGGGTTGATGTCGACGCCGATGATCTTGTTGGCCCCCGCAAGGCGCGCGCCCTGAAGGACGTTGAGGCCAATGCCGCCAAGCCCGAAGATCACGACATTATCGCCGACCTGCACCTTAGCCGTGTTGATCACAGCCCCAACGCCCGTCGTCACGCCGCAACCAATGTAGCAGCTGGACTGGAAGGGGGCGTCCTCACGGATTTTGGCAACCGCGATTTCGGGCAATACGGTGAAGTTCGAAAAGGTGGAGCAGCCCATATAATGGAAAATCGGCTGGCCCTTATACGAGAAGCGTGTTGTGCCATCGGGCATCAGGCCCTTGCCCTGTGTGGCACGGATGGCGGTGCAGAGGTTGGTCTTGCCCGACAGGCAGGACTTACACTGGCGGCATTCCGGCGTGTAGAGCGGGATCACGTGATCGCCGGGCTTGACTGAGGTCACGCCGGCACCAACTTCGCGCACAATGCCCGCGCCTTCATGGCCGAGCACGCTTGGAAAAATGCCTTCGCTGTCAAAACCATCGAGCGTGTAGGCATCCGTGTGGCAAATGCCGGTCGCCATGATCTCAACCAAGACTTCGCCCGCCTTGGGGCCTTCCAGATCAAGTTCGACAATTTCGAGGGGCTTTTTCGCCTCAAAGGCAACAGCAGCGCGCGTTTTCATTGGGGATACTCCTTATCTCTCAGTCACTCAAAATAGCGGCCGGGCCGCTTATGTTTTATATTCGATCGTCGCCTAACATAAGGAACGCCAAAGCGTCCACAAAAGAGGCGAAATTCTGGGTCATTGCGGCGCTGGTAGATCGACGACCTGTGCTGTGTGGTCCTGTTCCGCCAGAAACTTCAGCAGATCTGCGCCAGACAGGCCCAAGGTCGCCGTATTGCGCAGCGGGTGAACATTGACGCACTCTGCCCCGGCAAGGCGGGTGTCGAGCACGACATTCACGCTCCTGTCGGCATCATTGAACGCGGCGAGGGGCGTCACAGAGCCCGGTGTCACACCCAATAGCCGTTCCATATCCTCAGCCTTGCCAAAGCTTAGCTTTTTCGATCCGATCACGCCGGGCAGCGCCTTGAGGTCAACCCGGGCATCATGGGGTGCGGTGACCAACCAAAATTGGCCCGCCGCGTCTTTGAGGAAGAGGTTTTTCGTGTGGCTCCCCGCGATGCGCGCGTGAAGGGCAGCGCTTTCCTCCACCGTGTAAACGGCGTCATGCTCGTCCAACGTCCAGCTGATCCCCAGACTGGAAAAGGCGGCCAGCATCTCGTGTTCGCGCGACACCCGATCCCCCTATTTAAAGACAATCGTCCGGTTGCCGTTGAGCAGCACCCGGTGTTCGCTGTGCAGCTTAACCGCGCGGGCGAGCACCCGGCTTTCCGTATCCTGCCCCTGCGCGATCAAATCTTCAACCGTATCGGCATGATCAACAATCGACACATCCTGCGTAATGATGGGGCCTTCATCCAGATCAGCCGTCACATAATGCGCGGTGGCTCCAACCATTTTGACGCCGCGATCATAAGCGCGGTGATAGGGCTTTGCACCCTTAAAGCCCGGCAAAAAGCTGTGGTGAATATTGATCACACGGCCATCCAGCTTGCGGCAGAGCTGGTCTGAAAGAACCTGCATGTAACGCGCAAGGATGATGAGATCGACTTGCTGGTCTTCGACCATCGCCAACAGCTTGGCTTCTTGCTCCAGCTTGTTTTCAGGAGTGATGGGTAGATGATGAAAGGGCACGCCTTCATGCTCGGCCCGGCGTTGCCAAGTCGTGTGATTGGATACGATGCTGGTTACATCAATTGGCAAGCGATTGGTTGAAGTGCGGTAAAGCAGGTCATTCAGGCAATGCCCGCCCTGGCTGACCATGATCATCGCGCGCAATTTCTTGCGGAGATCATGAATGCGCCAATCGAGGCGGAAGGCCGTCGCGACAGGGGTGAAGGCCTCAGAAAACTTGTCCACCGTCATATCGGCAGGGCTGCTGACCGCGACGCGCATGAAAAAGCGGCCCGTCGCCGGGTCGCCATATTGCGCGCTTTCAACGATGTTGCAGTTCTGACTGACAATTGAATTCGCGACGGCCGCAACGATACCCTTGCGGTCCTCGCTTGCGATCAAAAGGACAAAGTCGGCACCCGATTTCATGACATTTCACCCCAGAAAGCTCGAATTTTGTTGCGCCTAGCCCCGCGATGGCGCAGTTTCCACTCAGCCATAACTACATAAGGTGTTCTAATTCGGCGATGTAGATGTTATGAACGGAGCCATAATTTAATTTACCGCTTCCTAAAATTTCCTCATTTGTGACATAGGGGGGCGGGATCCATCGTGCTCCAGAATTCTGTGAAAAATCTGGTTCCAAGCTTTATAAATTGAATTAAACCGGGGAGAATAGCTTTGAAAACATCGTTAAAATTCACGACAGCTGCGCTTGTTATCGCGGCTCTCGGGGCTGGCAGTGGGTCAGCCTTCGCGCAGGAAGCTGGCGCTTCAAACGATGATGGCGGCGTTGCTGACATCGTTGTGACGGCCACGCGTCGCGATCAGTCGCTGCAGGACGTGCCGATGACGCTTCAGGCGTTCAGCACTGAGACGCTGAGCAAGCTCAACGTCACAACCCTCAACGATTTGTTGAAGTATACGCCGAACGTGACGTTCGGTAGCAATGGCCCGGGCGGCGGCGCGATCTTCATGCGCGGCCTGTCGGCTGGCTTTGCTGGTCAGCAGTCTTCAGCCACGATCGGCGGCTTCCCGAACGTTGCGCTTTACCTTGATGATCAGTCGATGCAGTTCCCGGCGCGTAACGCCGACGTCTATGTCGCTGATATCGAGCGTGTCGAAGTGCTCGAAGGTCCGCAGGGTACGCTGTTTGGCGGTGGCGCTCAGGCTGGTGTGGTTCGCTACATCACCAACAAGCCCAAGCTCGACAAGTTCGAAGGTCGCATGGAAGGCAGCTTCGGCGGCACGTCCGGTGGTGGTGCAAACGCTGCATTCAACGCGATGGTCAACGTTCCGATCATCGAAGATAAGCTGGCGGTTCGCGCTGTGATCTACACCGATCACCATGGCGGCTACATCGACAACAAGTTCTCGACCTTTACGCGTCAGCCGAGCGATCTTGGTTCATATTATTTGGCCTATCGCGGCAATGGTAACAAGTTGACGCCGAGCCAGCAGACGAATGACGGCAAGTATAATAACAACGCATTGGTTGAAGATAACTTCAACCCGGTCGATTACACGGGTGGCCGTGTTTCGCTTGATTATCAAATTGCTCCTGATTGGGACTTGCTGGTCTCGCAGTCTTACCAGAGCCTGAAGTCGCGCGGCACATTCGCGACCCAGACCTATACCTATGACTACGCGCCGCTCACGGGCATGTCGTCAACGCTGTTCTCGCCGCAGTACAATAATGACTCGTACTCAAACACGGCTTGGACGCTCAACGGTAAGGTCAGCGATTTCAATCTGATTTACACCGGCGCATATCTGACCCGTCACATCTCGCAGCAGGGTGATTACACCAACTATGCCCGTGCGACCTATGGCATCTTCTATCAGTGCACCGGTGCTGCTAACTATTACTTTGGCACCTATGGCGGCGCGCCTTTCTGCCATGAGCCCAACAGCTACTGGAATGATAAGGTTCGTAATACACACCAGAGCCACGAATTCCGCATCAGTACGCCCGACGATCGTCGGATCCGCGCAATTGCGGGGGCTTATTATGAAGAGTTCGCGATTGAAGATACCATGGACTGGGATTACAAAACCATTCCGCAGTGCGATCCCAGCTTAACCGCGGCCCAAATCAAGGCGGCTGGTTCGGTTTGCCTTGGGCTCGTGGCTCCAAATCCTGCCGCCACGCTCAACATTGCTGGCCCACGCGGCCCGGCGGTCGCCTTCGGTGAAGACATTCAGCGCGGTTATAAGCAATATGCAGCGTTCGGTTCGGTCGATTTCGACATCTTGCCAAACCTGACACTCACGGCTGGAACCCGTTATTATAACTATAAGAACTATGAGAAGGGTTCGGTTTACTCCTCGTTCGATGCCAGATGTTATCAGACGCCGGTTTGCGTGACGGGATCGAACCTTGATGCTCAGAACCTGAAGTCGACCTATCATGGCTTTAAGAGCAAGGGCACGATCACTTGGAAGCCGCAGGATGGCACCATGGTTTATGCCACCTTCAGCCAGGGCTTCCGTCCGGGTGCGTTCAACCGCGGTTCTTCATCGCGTGTTGCGGACCCGATCAAGCCGGGTGTGAAGCAGTTGCTGGTTCCGGCCGCCTATGCTCCGGATAACCTGACCAACTGGGAAATGGGCGTGAAGACCGATCTGTTTGACCGGAAGGTAACGTTCAACGCGTCGGCCTATTATATGAACTGGGCGAATACGCAGATTGGCTTCTTCAACCCGGCTGCCGGCTTCGGCAACACCGCGTTCGGGACGAACGGCCCAACCTACCACATTAAGGGCGTCGAAGCTCAGGTCGTGGCTCGTGCGAGTGACGGTCTGACGATCCAGGGTTCGGCAACCTATAACGACAGCAAGCAGGCGAATGCGCCTTGCTTTATCGCCAACAACCCGGCTGCCTCGTCATTCGGCAAGTGCATCACGCAGGTTGCTGTGGGCGGTGTCGTGAAGCCGGTGCAGAGCCCCTTTGGTAACATTGGCGGCACCACGCCGTTCAGCCCGCACTTCCAGGGTAACCTGCGGGTTCGTTACGAATGGGCTGGCAGTGCTGACATCAACTGGTTCCTTGCAGCTGGCGTGAATTACACCAGCGCCATGTACAACCAGCCGGCGACCTATCCGTCGGGTGATGTTGCCGGTAACGGCAGCGTGGTCGGTCCCAATGGGATCATCGTCCCCGCCACGACCGTTTTGCGCTACAAGATGCCGGGCTATGCCCTGACCGATGCGCAGATCGGCTTCACGCGTGACAATTGGACAGTGACTCTCTTCGGGGACAATCTGTTCAACAGCCACGCTTCGACGTTCACTAACTCGTCGCAGTACATCAAGACGTCGACGATCGTTCGTCCGATGACTTACGGCCTCAAGATCAGCACCAAGTACTGATCACGTGGTACGATGACGTGACAGGCAGGGGCGGTGCCATAGGCACCGCCCCTTGCTTTTTTTGGGCGCTTCAAATTTGACAAGCGTTCGATGATTGCCGACACAACAGGGCGTTATGGCCACACAATCCGACCTTCCTATTTCTGATAACGCCCGTTCCGCGCCGCCGATTTCAGCGTCTCCGCTCGCAGCAGAGGTTGCCGGCCTTCGCACACTTCAGGCCAACGATGATCACGCAGGCGCGCTTGCTGGTGCGCTGCGTTTCCTTGAAATTGACCCGACGAACCGGGATATCCTCCTGATTGCAGGGCACTCTCTGCGCATGACGCAGCAGACCGAAGCCGCGTTGGCCATGCTCAATCGGTTGGCACAACACCATCCCCAATTCAGCCAGATGTTTCTTGAGCGCGGGCTTTGCCATGTCGCGCGGCGGGATGCGCCTGCCGCGATTGCCGACTTGCGGACAGCGGTGATGATCAATTCCGCCCTGACAATGGGCTGGCATATGCTTGTCGGGCTTTACCGCATGACGGGTGACACCGCCAGTGCAGAGGTCGCTGCCAAGCAGGTCGCGCATCTCAACAGCATTCCGCCGCCGATTGTTCACGCGAAACTGTTGTTTGGTGACGGCGAGGTCGACGATGCCGAGATGCAGATCCGCAGGTTCCTGATCGAGACAGGTGACCACCCAGAGGCGATGCGCCTGCTCGCGCAGATCGGCCACATGCGCAATGTGCTCGATGATGCTGAAACGCTTTATGCTGGTGTGCTATCCATGGTGCCGGAACATCTTGAAGCGCGCAGCGAATATGTGCAGGTGCTGATCGCGCGACACAAATTCCCGCAGGCGCGCGAAGCCCTTGAGCCGCTGCTCAAGCTTGATGCCGCCAAACACGCCCACCGCATACAAGCTGCAACAATCCAAGTGGGATTGGGCGACTTTGAAGGCGCGATCCCGACTTACCGCGAGATGCTGCAAGAGATCTCTGGTGACTCGCTCATTGCACGCGTCCGCCGCGCCGATCTTAACCTCTGGCTGGGGCATGCGCTCAAAACCGAAGGTCGGACAGCGGAGGCGATTGAAGCCTATATGGCTGCGACGGCCGACCGGCCTGATTTCGGTGATGCCTGGTGGAGCCTTGCCAACCTGAAGACATATCGCTTCACAGAGGACGCCATCGCGGTGATGCGCGAACGGCTTGATGACGTCGCTACCACCGAAATTGACCGGGTTCACATTGCCTTCGCCTTGGGCAAGGCGCTTGAGGATGCGGGGGACTATGCGGGCTCCTGGGCGGCCTATGAGCGCGGCAACACCATGCACCGTGAGAGCAACGGCTTCCTCCCCGAATTTTTCGAAACCAACACCCGCGAACAAAAGCGCGTGTGCACAGCCCCATTCTTCGCCGAACGTAAAGACTGGGGCCTGGACGATGCTTCACCAATCTTCGTGCTTGGCTTGCCGCGTTCAGGCTCGACATTGATTGAGCAAATTCTTGCCTCACATAGCATGGTCGAGGGTACGCAGGAATTGCCGGATATTCAGCGCATTGTGCATGAATTGCAAGGCCGCGAACTTAATTTCGATGAGCCGCGCTACCCCGGGGTGCTGGAGGAACTCGACGCGGACGCAATCCGCAAGTTCGGTGAGCAGTATATAGCTGATACGATGCCAAATAGGGCTTTGGGCCGCCCGTATTTCATCGACAAAATGCCCAATAACTTTCGGCATGTGGGGTTGATTCACCTGATCCTACCCAATGCGAAGATCATCGATGCGCGCCGTGATCCGATGGCATGTTGCTTCAGCAATTTTAAGCAGTTGTTCGCGCAGGGCCAGGAATTCACCTACGGGATTGAGGATATCGCCCGTTATTACCGCACCTATGTTGAGCTGATGGACCATTGGGATGCTGTGTTGCCCGGGCGGGTTCTGCGCGTTCAGCATGAAGATGTGATCGACGATCTGGAAGGCAATGTGCGCCGCATTTTGGATTATTGCGACCTACCGTTCGAGGACGCCTGCGTCGAGTTCCACAAGACGAAGCGCAGCGTGCGCACGCCGAGCTCTGAACAGGTCCGCCAGCCGATTTTCCGTGACGGGCTGGATCAATGGAAAAACTTTGAGCCTTGGCTTGAGCCGTTAAAGAAGTTTTTGGGGCCTGAACTGGTCAAATAATGAGGGGATGACACATGGCGAGAAAAGCACCTGTCAATGCTGACGATGTGGCGACGTTCGGGCAGCGCTGGTATGTCCTGTTCATCATGATGCTGGTCTATACGATCAGCATTGCCGATCGTTATGTCCTCTCAACGCTTTTGGGGCCGATTAGTAAGGAATTGAACCTGAGCGATACAGGTGCGGCGTCGCTCGGCATCCCGCTGGCGCTTTTCTATGTGATCATGGGTATTCCGCTCTCTTGGTTGTGTGACCGCACCAATCGGCGGACGCTCTTGGCGGCATGTGTTACGGTCTGGTCGCTGATGACGGCGCTAACCGGATATACGCGCGGCTATTTTGACCTTCTGCTCGCCCGCATTGGCGTCGGTGTGGGGGAGGCCGGGGGAACACCCGCCTGCAATTCTATCATCGCCGATTATTTTCCGGCAGACCGCCGTTCTATGGCGATGACGGTTTTCGC
>JBBATU010000046.1:0-16313 GCA_040398565.1 Chakrabartia sp. | reverse complement strand
GTCGAAGAGGCTGTGCGCCGCGGCGAGGGCATTCTTGCCGCCGACGGGCCACTGGTTGTTGCTACGGGCAAGCATACGGGGCGTTCTGCCAAGGATAAGTTCATCGTCAAAGACGCAGAGACCGAGGATACGGTATGGTGGGGAAAAACCAACGTTCCGATGGATCCGATCTTTTTCAACGCTTTGAAGGAAGATTTCTTAGCCGAAGTCGCAAAGCGGGACACGCTTTTTGTTGCTGACCTTTTTGGCGGATCGCAGCCGGAACATCGCGTTCGCGTTCGCGTTGTCAACGAATATGCCTGGCATAATCTCTTCATTCGGACATTGCTGGTGCGTCCCAAAGAGGAAGAACTGGCGGGCTTTGTTCCGGAATACACAATTATCGATCTTCCAAACTTCCGGGCCGATCCGGAACGCCATGGCTGCCGCAGCGAAACAGTCGTCGCTGTCAATTTCAGCGAGAAACTGATTCTCATCGGCGGCACGGCTTATGCTGGTGAAATGAAGAAGTCGGTGTTCGGCATTCTCAATTATCTGCTGCCAGCCAAGGGCGTCATGCCGATGCATTGCTCCGCGAATATTGGCGCGAATGGCGATACGGCGATTTTCTTTGGCCTGTCAGGCACAGGTAAGACGACGTTGTCGGCCGATGCCAGCCGCACGTTGATTGGCGATGATGAACATGGCTGGTCGGACACGGCGGTCTTCAACTTTGAAGGTGGCTGCTATGCAAAGATGATCCGCCTCTCGGCAGAAGCCGAGCCGGAAATTTTTGCCACGACCAAGCGGTTTGGCACGGTGTTGGAAAATGTTGTGATCGATCCCATCACGCGCCAACTCGATCTGGATGACAACAGCTTGGCTGAAAACAGCCGTGGGTCCTATCCGATTGATTTCATTCCGAACGCCTCGGCTGAAAATATGGGGCCGGTGCCAAAGAATATCATCATGCTGACGGCGGATGCCTATGGCGTCTTGCCCCCCATCGCGAAGCTGACGCCGGATCAGGCCATGTATCACTTCCTGTCTGGCTACACCGCGCGTGTTGCGGGCACGGAAATTGGCGTGACAGAACCAGAAGCGACGTTTTCGACCTGCTTTGGTGCGCCCTTCATGCCGCGTCACCCATCTGTCTATGGCAATCTTTTGAAGGAACGCATTGCGAAGGGCAGCGTGACGTGCTGGCTGGTCAATACCGGCTGGACGGGCGGAAAAGCGACGATGCCAGGCGTCAACCGTATGCCGATTAAGGCGACGCGGGCGTTGCTCAACGCGGCGCTCGACGGCAGCCTGAATACGGCCGAGTTCCGCAAAGATCCGAATTTTGGCTTTGATGTGCCCGTGTCCGTCCCAGGGGTGGACAGCAAATTGCTAGACCCGCGCAAGGCCTGGGAAGATGCGGATCATTATGATCAGACCGCCCGCACGCTGGTGCAGCAATTCATCGATAATTTTGCTCAATTTGAGGATCATGTTGATGAGGGCGTCCGTCAGGCGGCACCCAAGGCAGCCTGATCGCAAAGGAAGGTTTGGACCATGACTGTGGACGCCTTCCTTGCCCCACGTTCTGCACTCTACATGCCCGCATCCAATGCGCGGGCAATTGAAAAGGCGCGTTCTCTGCCCGCGGATATGATCATTCTCGATCTGGAGGATGCCGTAAAGCCGGGGATGAAGGACGAAGCCCGGCTTGCCGCTATAGATGCCATGGCAGAAGGTTTTGGAGGCCGCTTGACGGCTATCCGTGTCAATGCTGCGGAGACAATCTGGCACAAGGCAGATCTTATGGCCGTGCGAGAGGCCAGATGCGATTTTGTCGTCCTGCCCAAGGTTGAGGATGCCGTCATAGCCCAGCATGTGGCAGAACAAGTGCGCAAGCCTTTGCTCGCCATGATCGAGACACCCCGAGGTGTCCTGCGTGCCGCAGAGATTGCAGAGGCAGAGGATGTGGCCGGTTTCATCGTTGGGGCGAATGATCTTGCCAATACGCTCCGCCTGCCGCCCTCAAGTGGCAGGCAAGCCTTGGCTATGGCGCTGCAAACAATCATTCTCGCGGCCCGGGCGGCGGACATCTGGGTGTTGGATTCGGTGTTTAATGATTTGAATGACCCCGACGGCTTAGATGCGGAATGCCGGGAAGGGCGCGCCTTGGGCTTTGATGGGAAAAGCCTGATCCACCCCAATCAAATCGAGATCGCAAACGCTGCCTTCATGCCCAGCGAGAACGAAATAGAGGACGCAAAAGCCCTTCTGGCGGCGGCCTCAGGCGGCGCGGAGCGATTTAGGGATCGCATGGTTGAGACCATGCATGTCGATATGGCAAAACGCGTTCTGCAACGCGCCGGCCTATCTTTCTAGAATGAGGGCAGGCGCGTCAGGTGCAGATTATTTCTGTGCGAGAAGCCATGTTACAAGTTCTTTGCGTTTGGCTTCATCCCTGATCCCACTGAACGACATTTTGTTGCCGGGAACGAGCGCACGGGGGTTTTCAAGCCATTTGTTGAGCGTCGCTTCATCCCAGACAAGGCCAGACGCCTTCAGCGCTGGGGAGAATTGATAGCCAGCCAATTCACCGGCCTTGGTGCCAGCAATACCCCAAAGATTAGGGCCAAGCCCGTTTGGCGCACCCTTGGCAACCGCGTGGCAGGCCGCGCATTGGGCAAACTCATCGGGCCGCACGCCTGCCGAACTGACCTGCACAGGCGCGCTGGTTTCTGTCGCGCTGCTTTCCTCAGAGCTTTCACTCGAGGATTGAGAGCCGCAGGCGGTGAGCAAAACAAGGCCTGCCAAAGCGCCAAATGTCTTCATGCGTCGATTACCTCTTCATCTATCCGGGATGCATTTTCTTGAATGAAGCGGAAGCGGTGCTCCGGGTTTTTGCCCATTAACCTGTCAACCAGATCGCGAACGCCGGCACGCTCTTCATATTCTTGCGGAAGGGTGACACGGATCAGCGATCGTGTCTTTGGATCCATCGTCGTTTCCTTCAACTGACCCGGGTTCATTTCCCCCAAGCCTTTGAAGCGCGAGACGTCGACCTTTTTGCCCTTAAACTCATTCGCTTCAATCTGCGCGCGATGGGCGTCATCGCGGGCGTAGAGTGATTTCGCCCCAACGGTCAGGCGATAGAGCGGGGGCTGGGCAATGTAGAGGTGCCCGCGACGGACAATATCCGGCATTTCCTGAAAGAAGAATGTCATCAAAAGCGTTGCGATATGGGCACCATCCACATCGGCGTCTGTCATGATAATGATGCGTTCATAGCGCAGAATATCTGGGTTGCAGTCCTTGCGCATGCCGCAACCCATCGCGAGCGCGAGATCAGCAATTTCAGAATTGGCGCGGATCTTATCAGATGTGGCGGAGGCGACGTTGAGGATTTTACCGCGAATGGGCAAAATCGCCTGTGTCTTGCGATCGCGCGCCTGCTTGGCAGAGCCGCCCGCGCTATCGCCTTCGACGATGAATAATTCTGTCCGCTCCGGCCCATCTTCTGAACAGTCCGTCAGCTTGCCTGGCAAACGCAGTTTGCGGGCAGATGTTGCGGTTTTCCGCTTGATTTCCTTTTCCGCCTTGCGCCGGAGGCGATCATCCATCCGATCCAGCATGAAGCCGAGCAGCGCCTTGCCGCGCTCCATATTGCCAGAAAGAAAATGGTCGAAGTGATCGCGCACGGCATTTTCAACGAGCCGGGCAGCTTCCGGGGATGTCAGGCGGTCCTTGGTCTGGCTCTGAAACTGCGGGTCGCGGATAAAGACGGACAGCATGACTTCTGATCCAGTCACCACATCTTCGGCTTGAAGGCCTTCTGCCTTTTTGAGTCCTACCAGCGCGCCAAAGGCACGGACGCCCTTCACTATAGCGGCGCGGAGGCCCGCTTCGTGGGTTCCGCCGTCTGGTGTGGGAATGGTGTTGCAATAATAGCTGTAGCTGCCTTCTGACCAAAGCGGCCAAGCGACAGCCCATTCAACGCGACCATGATCGTCCGGAAAATCCTGCGTCCCGGCAAAAAAATCTGCCGTCACACATTCGCGCTCACCAATTTGCTCCAGCAAGTGATCGGCCAAGCCGCCGGGGAACTGGAATACGGCCTCCTCGGGCGTATCGTCAGAAATGAGCGCGGCGGCGCATTTCCAACGAATTTCAACGCCTGCGAATAAATAGGCCTTGGATCGCGCCAACCGAAACAGACGGTTGGGCTTGAAACTCATTTCCCCGAAAATTTCCTGATCGGGGGTAAAGACAACGCTTGTGCCGCGGCGGTTATTCACTGGGCCAAGCTTTTCCAGCGGGCCAAGCGTTAGCCCGCGTGAGAAGCGCTGTCGAAACAGCTCTTTGTTACGGGCAACTTCGACAACGGTGTCTGAGGACAATGCGTTGACAACCGAGACGCCAACACCGTGCAGACCACCCGAAGTGGCGTAAGCCTTGCCGTTGAATTTGCCACCGGAATGGAGCGTCGACAAAATGACTTCAAGGGCAGATTTGTCTGGGAATTTGGGGTGCGGATCAACGGGAATGCCTCGGCCATTATCCGTTACGGTCAGCCGATTTCCCGCCTCCAGCAGAATTTCGATGCGTGTGGCGTGGCCTGCAACGGCTTCATCCATCGCATTGTCGAGAACTTCTGCTGCGAGGTGGTGATAGGCGCGCTCATCCGTGCCGCCAATATACATGCCCGGGCGCCGCCGGACTGGCTCCAGACCCTCAAGAACCTCAATTGAAGATGCGTCATACCCAGAAGAGGCGGCAGGTGTGGACGCAAACAGATCTTCAGACATGGCAGGGATATAGTCGTGCCTGAGTCAGCCGTGCAAGCGTCACTTTAGACTTATCCCCCGCTGGGTTTCGCGCCCGGAATAGCGAACGGAAGCGGCTTACGATCGCGGCGCGGCATTTGTGCCTGATAGGCAAGGCTGCAGTGGTTGACGCAATAGGGAAAGCCGGGGTTAACCCTGTCCCCACAAAAGTGGAAATCAGGCTCACCGGGGTGGCCAAGAGGCCATTTGCAGATACGATCATTAAGATCGAGCAGAGATGTCTTGTCCGCAATTTCCGGGCTGGGGCGCGCAGGAACGAGGCGACGTGGCGGCGCTGGCGGCGGCGGTGAGGATTGTTCGCCAGGGTTTTGGCGCACAAAGCCACCCGGGCCAATCGATCGGATCGTCGGGGGCATCTGATCAGGGTTGGCCGTTCGAACTGGCTTATGGATAGGCGAATGTTCTGCCGCGCGCGGTTGCGGCGCGGGCGCTTGCGGCTTTACTGCAGGCGCAGCAGCAGGTGCTTTGGCGCGCGGCGTCGCTGGCTTGCGACTTGCTCCGCCTTCGCCATCGCTGGACTTGACTGGAGATGGACGAGATTGAAGCCCTAGGCGATGGGCCTTGCCGATTACGGCATTGCGGCTCACGCCGCCAAGCTCTTCTGCAATTTGGGATGCTGTCATCCCCTTGCTCCACATCGTTCTTAGCTGTTCGATGCGTTCATCGGTCCAGGACATGTACTCACCATTTCAAACTATTAGGACTGACCGCCACCCTTGCGACAATCGGCCTTAGCCGATAGGCGATTACGTCATGAACAGCGAGTCCGAAATTGCCATACACAACCAACCCGGTGTTCCCGCCATTCGCGCGGTCAACTGGGGAGGTCTTCAAGCTCTCTATGTGAAGGAGGTTCGGCGCTTTTTCAAGGTGCAGCTCCAAACCATTTGGGCGCCTGCGTTAACAACGCTTTTGTATCTGGTGATTTTTACTGTTGCTCTCGCTGGGGTCCGCAAAGAGATTCTTGGCGTTCCTTTCGGAGATTTTCTGGCCCCGGGTTTAATTATCATGGGCATGATGCAAAATAGTTTTGCCAATTCCAGCTTTTCGCTGCTGGTCGGTAAAATTCAGGGCACGATTATTGATTACCTTATGCCACCTCTCTCATCGGCAGAGGTTTTATTTGGTCTTGCGGGGGCATCTGTTACGCGTGCCGTGTTCGTCGGGGCCGCGATCTGGTTTGCGATGCTGTTTTGGCCGGGCGTGCGCGTCATGCCCGAGCATATTTGGGCAATTGTGCTGTTTGGTCTTCTAGGGTCTTCCATGCTGGCCTTCATGGGCGTCCTGACATCCATTTGGGCCGAGAAATTTGATCATGCGGCTGCTGTCAGCAACTTTGTGGTCGCGCCGCTCGCGCTTTTATCGGGCACGTTTTATTCGATTGATAAATTGTCGCCGACTTTTGCTGCTATTAGCCATGCCAATCCCTTTCATTATGCCATTTCTGGCTTTCGCTATGGCTTTATTGGACAGGCGGATATTCCTCTCGGCTTTGGAGCGGGTCTTTTACTTGGCGTCAACGTGGTGCTCGCCGGCATTTGCTATGCGCTTTTGAAAAGCGGGTGGAAGATTAAGAACTAGGCCGTTCTCCGCGCGCTGGGGGTTGTCCCGGCCCGGTCGCGCCGATATATGTGCTCTTCGCTTAAAGGCGGCCCTGTTGGCCGCCTTTTTGTATTGCGGTTGAACTGGAGGCAAAAGCCATGACGATCACGCCATTAATGCCTGTCTATCCCCGGTGCGGTTTCCGTCCGGTCAAGGGGGAGGGGTCTTATCTTATTGGTGAGGATGGTCGTCGTGCGTTGGACTTTGCGAGCGGCATTGCCGTAAACTTGCTGGGCCACGGGCACCCGCATCTGACCAAGGCGATTGCGGATCAAGCGGCAACCCTGATGCACGTGTCCAACCTCTATGGCAGTCCCCAAGGGGAGGCCTTTGCCACACGCTTGGTTGATCAGACGTTTGCCGATACCTTGTTCATGACCAATTCGGGTGCAGAAGCCGTTGAATGCGCGATTAAGACGGCGCGGCGTTATCATCACGCGCACGGCAATCCGCACAAAAATGTGCTGATCACCTTCAAAAACGCGTTTCATGGCCGCACCATGGCGACGATTTCAGCCACGGATCAGGAAAAGCTGCGCGATGGCTTTGCCCCATTGCTCGAGGGTTTTGTCGTTGTGCCCTTTGACGATCTTGACGCAGCGCGCGCCGCTGTCAACGAGCATACAGCCGGCTTCCTTGTGGAGCCGATCCAAGGCGAAGGCGGCATTCGTCCGGCCAGCCCAGAATTTCTGCAGGGCCTGCGCGACATTTGCGACGAACAGGATCTGATGCTCATTTTTGATGAGGTGCAGTGCGGCGTTGCGCGGACGGGCCGACTTTATGCTTATGAGCATTATGGCGTCATCCCCGATATCATGGCCTCGGCCAAGGGGATTGGTGGCGGTTTTCCAATGGGGGCCTGTCTGGCGACAGAAAAGGCGGCTGCTGGCATGGTCGCTGGCACTCATGGCAGCACCTATGGTGGGAATCCGCTCGCTTGTGCGGCGGGCATGGCGGTTCTGGATGTTATCCTTGAACCCGGGTTTTTGGACCAGGTAAAGGCAACGGGGGATCGGCTGCGTGCCAGCTTGGAACAGATGATCCCGAACCATGATCATCTATTTGATAGCGTCCGGGGTGTTGGCCTTATGCTCGGCCTCAAGTTGAAAACGGATAGCCGGGCCTTTGTCGCTCATCTCCGGGACAATCACGGGCTTTTAGCTGTTGCGGCGGGCGACAATGTGGTGCGCATTCTTCCCCCTCTCATCATTGACGACAGCCACATTGCAGAGTGCATCGAAAAACTTTCAGCAGGGGCGGCGAGCTTTACGCTGCCAGACGCGGCGTGACCCGGCATTTCCTGAATCTTTCGGATGCAGGGAGCGACGCGCTTTCTGCAATTCTTGCTGATGCTCTGGCGCGCAAGACTGCCCGGAAAGGCTGGCCGAAGGGGCGAGCTGATCTCGATGCACCGCTTAAAGATCACACTTTGGGAATGATCTTTGAAAAGAACTCGACCCGAACACGGGTGAGCTTTGAAATGGCGATGCGCCAATTGGGCGGCGATGCAATGTTCATGGCGGCGGGACAAATGCAATTGGGCCGCGGTGAAACCGTGGCTGATACGGCCCGTGTCTTGTCGCGCATGGTCGATGCCATTGTCATTCGCACGGATGATCATGCCAAGGTGGAAGAACTTGCATCCTTCTCCTCTGTGCCCGTGATTAATGGCCTGACCGATTTATCGCATCCCTGCCAGATTGTCGCCGATCTGCTGACGATTGTTGAACATGGCAAAGCTTTGCCCGGCCTCGAAGTGGCCTGGCTGGGTGATGGCAATAATGTGCTCGCCTCGATCATTGAGGCAGCGGGCCTTATGAAGTTCAACGTCCGCGTCGGTGTGCCAAAAGGCTATGAGCCGGACGCCGCTTTTGTGGATCGCGCTCGGGCGCAGGGCGCGCGGATCGACATTTTGCATGATGCCGCGGCGACTGTTGACGACGCGGATATTGTGGTGACCGACACTTGGGTTTCCATGGGTCAGGATCATGCGCACAACAAGATTGCGGCCATGTTCCCATTTCAGGTCAATGATGCGCTGATGGCGAAGGCAAAGTCAGATGCCAAATTCCTCCACTGCCTGCCTGCCCATCGTGGTGAGGAAGCAACCGAAACTGTGCTGGATGGGCCACAATCGCTCATCTGGGATGAGGCGGAGAACCGAATCCATGCCCAGAAATCGGTAATTCTCTGGGCCATGGGACTGCTTGCATGAGCGAAGTCGATCAGGTTCTTGGTTTTACAATCTCCAGCCTCTCAGCGCGCGGTCGCGTGGTGCGGCTTGGCCCAGCGCTTGAACAGGTGTTGTCCGCTCATGGTTATCCGCCAGCCGTCGAAAAGTTGTTGGCACAGGCACTCGTTGTTACGGCTTTGCTGGGAACAACATTGAAAACCGATGACGGCCAAATGACTATGCAGGCGCAAACGCAAGGCGGTGCCATAGAACTTCTCGTCTGCGATTATCGTGACGGCGAAGTGCGGGGTTATGTAAAGCATGACGCCGATAAGGTGGCGGCCCTTCCACATGACCCTGATTTGCAGGCGCTGTTTGGCACTGGCTATTTGGCGCTAACCTTTGATCAGGCTGTAACGAAAGAACGCTATCAGGGGATTGTGCCGCTGGAAGGGGCGCATATTGGCGATGCGATTGAGCATTATTTTGCTCAGTCGGAGCAGATACCCAGCCTTGTTCGTGCGTTTATGTCGGGAGATGTTGCAGGCGGGTTTCTGGTGCAGCATTTGCCAGAGGGCGAAGTGGGCCGAGAGCGCCTTCATGTCCGGCTTGATCACCCTCAATGGGAACATGTTGCAGCACTTGGGCAGACTATTTCCGAAGACGAACTGACAGATCTGGATTTGCCATTGGAAGACCTCATCTGGCGATTATTCCATGAGGAAGAGGAGGTCCGCATTCTTGACAGCGCGACGATCAAGAAAGGCTGTCGTTGCGACGTTGATTACGTCCACTCAGTGATCATGAAATTTGCCGAAGAGGATCGCAAGGAAATGGCGGATGATGCGGGGGTCGTCTCTGTTGACTGTGCCTTTTGCTCCCGCATATTCCCAGTTCAGGTCTGACCTGATTTAACAATAGTCAGTGGGCGCGGATCAGCCCATTGGATTTGGCATTGTTTTGACATCTATCCCCGCTAAACCAATTTGGCATGCGGGCAGTTAGGAAATCGAAATGCGCCGTCCATTTGGCTTGATCCGGCTTTGTTTTGCTCTTGGGTCGTTTGTCCCAGCAACTGCTGGATATGCTGCCAGCCAGCTCCGGGTGATTTCAGCGATAGAGGCTGGTCTTTGGGACTTGCGATCGACCAGTGGGCGCGATGTTGGCCGGTCCATGTGCGTCACAGACCCGGCAGTTTTGCTTCAGCTGGGCCATCCGGGCCGGGCGTGTTCGCGCTTTCCGATTGTTAATCAGCCTAAGAATGCCGACGTCTATTATTCCTGCGCAGGGGCAGGGCAGGGGCAGACCCGATTGCGCGTTGAAACATCCCGGCTTGTTCAGATTGAAACTCAAGGATTTCTGTATCAGGATCCCTTTTCCTTTTCATTTGAGGCGCGCCGCATTGGGGATTGTTCCCGCGCAAAGCCCTGAACTGCTTGAAAGACGCCGCGACAGGCTTTAGCTGGCGGCATGATTTTTCCGAAAGCACCAAAGGACGGCGCGTTGGTCGCGCTTGTTTCAGGCGGACTGGATTCGTTGGTTGTCGCGGCCATGGCGCGCGCTGCGGGGTGGCGGCTTTTCGCCCTGACAATCGATTATAATCAACGTCACAAAATAGAGATTGAGTCGGCGGCCCGTATTGCCAAGGTGTTGGGGGCAGAGCGGCATATTGTTTTGCCGCTTGATCTCTCGGCTTTTGGCGGATCTGCATTGACCGATCAGCAGATAGAAGTGCCGAAACAGGGGGTGGGAGAGGGCATTCCCGTCACCTATGTCCCAGCGCGCAACACGATCTTTCTGTCGCTCTGCCTCGGTTGGGCGGAAGCGGTTGGCGCGCGCGACATTGCCATTGGTGTGAATGCGCTGGACTATTCTGGATATCCAGATTGCCGGGCTGAATTCATTGAAGCGTTTGTGACCACTGCCAATTTGGCGACCAAGGCAGGCATCGAAGGCGATCCTTTCCGGCTCCACACGCCGCTGGTCCACATGACAAAGGCGGATATTGTCAGGGCCGGTACAGAGCTGGGTATCGATCTGGGCATCAGCTGGTCTTGCTATGACCCAACACCGGAAGGTCTGCATTGTGGTGTCTGTGATAGCTGTCGACTGCGTCAAAAGGGCTTTGATGAGGCAGGTGTTGCTGACCCAACGGGCTATGCCGTCCTGTCATGACCTATGCCGTTAAGGAAATTTTCCTGACGTTGCAGGGCGAAGGCGCGCAGGCCGGACGCCGGGCCGTGTTTTTGCGCTTTGCCGGGTGCAATCTTTGGTCTGGGCGTGAGGAAGATCGCGCGTCGGCCATCTGCCAGTTTTGCGATACCGATTTCGTGGGGACTAACGGGGAGGGAGGCGGCAAATTCGCTTCGGCTGATGCTTTGGCAGACGCTGTTGAGCAATGCTGGGGGCCGCTTCATCGGTCCAATCGCTATATTGTGATCACGGGCGGCGAGCCGATGCTTCAGCTTGATGTCACCTTGATCCGCGCCCTTCAGGATCGCGGTTTCGAAGTTGGCGTGGAGAGCAATGGAACACTCGCTGCCCCGCCGGGCATTGATTGGTTATGCATCAGCCCCAAAGCGGGCAGCCAAGTCGTTCAGCGGTCTGGCCAAGAATTGAAGTTGGTGTGGCCGCAGCCGGGAAGTGATTGGCAGGATATGGAAAGCTGGAGCTTTGAGCATTTTCTGATCCAGCCATTGGATAGCCCGGATCTGCCTGAGAATGTGGCAGCAGCCATTCAATTTGTGATGGACAATCCAAAATGGCATTTGACCTTGCAGGCACATAAGACCTTGGGTCTGCCATAGGGCTTGCAAAGACGGGAGGATCGCGCTAATCGCGCCGCATCAATCCCGCATGGGAGGCTCATAAACCGGTGCGAAGCATCTGCTTCGTTCTCGCCTCTCAGTGGACTAACCGGAAGGACTTAATCCTATGGCAGCTCCTACTGTCACTATGCACCAGTTGCTTGAAGCTGGCGCGCATTTTGGTCACCAGACGCATCGCTGGAACCCAAAGATGAAGCCATATATCTTTGGTGATCGCAACGGCGTTCATATCCTTGATCTTTCTCAGTCCGTGCCCTTGTTCGCGCGCGCCCTCGACTTCGTGTCGCAGGCGGCGGCTCGCGGTGGCAAGGTGCTGTTTGTTGGCACGAAGCGCCAGGCGCAGGGTCCGATTGCGGACGCCGCCCGTGCATCGGGTCAGCATTTCGTCAATCACCGTTGGTTGGGCGGTATGCTCACCAACTGGAAGACCATTTCGGGCTCTATCAAGCGCCTGAAGACGATGGAAGAAACGCTGAACGGCGATACGTCTGGCTTCACCAAGAAGGAAGTCCTTCAGATGACGCGTGAGCGCGACAAGCTGGAGCTTTCGCTCGGCGGCATCCGCGACATGGGCGGCATTCCTGACGTGATTTTCATCATCGATGCGAACAAGGAAGAACTGGCGATCAAGGAAGCAAATGTCCTTGGTATTCCGGTTGTAGCCATCCTCGATTCGAACGTGTCTCCCGACGGCATTTCTTTCCCGGTTCCGGGCAATGACGATGCCAGCCGCGCAATCCGCCTCTATTGTGAGGCTGTTGCAACTGCTGCCACGCGTGGTGGCCAGCAGGCTGCTGCTTCGCGCGGTGTCGATCTGGGGGCCATGGATGTACCCCCGGCAGAAGCCGTTCTCACCGACGCCTAATTGTTTTCGTCAGTCCCGCATCGGCGGGATACCAAAGCGCGCCAATGGCGCGACCCATGGGCCCCCGCTTCGGCGGGGGTGACGGTATTTAGAACCGAAAGGACATGAACATGGCAGATATTACTGCTTCGATGGTCAAGGATCTGCGCGAGAAATCGGGCGCAGGCATGATGGACTGCAAAAAGGCACTGGCCGAAGCCAATGGCGATATGGAAGCTGCTGTCGATTGGCTGCGCGCCAAGGGATTGGCAACGGCGTCTAAAAAGTCGAGCCGCACGGCTGCTGAAGGTCTGGTCGGTGTTGCTGTCAGCGGTACGGCAGGTGCGGCTGTTGAAGTGAATTCCGAAACAGACTTTGTCGCCAAGAACGACCAGTTTCAGGATTTTGTCCGCAACGTCACGAATATCGCCCTTGCAAAGGGTGACGATGTGGCTGCTTTGGCAAATGAAGCCTATACGACAGGCGGCACGGTTGCAGAGGTTCTCACCAATAACATTGCCACCATTGGCGAAAATCAGACGTTGCGGCGTGCACGCCGTTTGACGGTCGATAAGGGGTCGGTTGTGGCCTATGTCCATAACCAGGTTGTTCCCGGCATGGGCAAGATCGGCGTTCTGGTCGCTCTTGAATCGGAAGCCGGAACAGACAAGCTCGAAGCGCTTGGTAAGCAGCTGGCCATGCATGTGGCGGCCGCTTTCCCGCTGGCCTTGGACGAGGCGAGCATTCCGGCCGACATGATTGAGCGTGAGCGCAAGATTGCATCGGAAAAGGCAGCTGAAAGCGGTAAGCCCGCCGAAGTCATTGCCAAGATGGTCGATGGCGCAGTTGCTAAGTTCGTTAAGGAAAACGCGCTGCTCAACCAGCTGTTCGTCTTGGACGGTAAGACCAAGATTTCGGATGTGGTTGCGGCTGCTGGCAAAGAGGCCGGTACGTCGATCGTGCTTAAGGACTATGTCCGGTTCCAACTCGGCGAAGGCATTGAAAAGGTTGAAAGCGATTTTGCGGCCGAAGTCGCAGCAGCGGCAGGTATCTAATCCTTCTGCTTGGCAAGGGCGCACACGCTGGCTAGTGTGTGCGCCACGCCTTTAATGCTTGGCTTATTGAGAGAGACGCCCACACCATGTCCCGCCCCGGCTTCAAACGTATCCTTCTGAAGCTATCTGGCGAAGTGCTGATGGGCGATCAGCCATTTGGCATTCATCCAGAAACGGTCGCCCGTATGGCGATGGAGGTCAAAGCCGCCAAAGACGCAGGCTTTGAGTTGTGCCTTGTCATCGGTGGTGGGAATATCTTCCGCGGCATGGCGGGGGCCGCCAAGGGCATGGATCGCGCGCAGGCCGATTACATGGGCATGTTGGCGACGGTCATGAACGCGCTCGCGATGCAGAATGCGCTGGAACAACTGGGTGTGGATACCCGTGTTCAATCCGCAATTGAGATGGATCAAGTCTGCGAGCCCGTGATCCGGCGGCGCGCCGAACGCCATATCCAAAAAGGTCGTGTGGTGATTTTCGCAGCCGGCGTCGGCAGCCCCTATTTCACAACAGATTCTGGGGCCGCTTTGCGTGCGGCCGAAATGAAGTGCGATGCCTTGTTCAAGGGAACAAGTGTCGATGGCGTCTATGATGCCGACCCCAAAATTGTGCCAACGGCCAAACGCTATGACCGCGTTGGCTTTGACACCGTTTTGTCTGACAATCTGAAAGTCATGGATGCCAGCGCCGTCGCGCTGTGCCGAGACAATGACATCCCGATCGTCGTATTCTCCATCCGCCAAGAGGGCAATTTGGCCCGTGTTCTGGCGGGTGAGGGCACAGCAACGATCGTTTCAAACAACGCTTAAAGGAGCAGGATTATGCCCGCCTATAACAAGGCTGATATTGAACGTCGCATGCAAGGTGCTTTGGACTCGCTTAAGAGCGATTTGAGCGGGCTGCGTACGGGCCGCGCCAACACCTCTTTGCTCGATCCCATTCAGGTTGAAGTGTACGGCGCGATGATGCCCCTTAACCAGGTGGCGACGGTTTCCGCCCCCGAACCGCGCCTGCTTTCGGTTCAGGTGTGGGACAAGTCGAACATGACGCCAGTTGAAAAGGCAATCCGTTCGGCTGGTCTTGGTATCAACCCGATTGTGGATGGCCAGAATATTCGTCTTCCTATCCCTGATATGACCGAAGAGCGCCGCAAAGAGCTGGCAAAGCTTGCCGGCCAATATGCGGAGAAAGCCAAAATCGCGGTGCGCAATGTTCGTCGTGACGGCAATGACGATCTGAAGGCCGATGAGAAGAAAAAAGAAATTAGCGAGGATGATCGCAAGCGTTTGGAAACAGAAGTCCAGAAGCTGACCGACGGTCTGATTGCTGATATTGATACTGCCCTTGCCGCCAAGGAAAAGGAAATTCTCGGCAAGTGAGCGCCACGCCGGCCCCAGCGGCCGCGTCAGGGCAGGGGGGTAAGATCCCCCGCCATGTCGCGATCATCATGGACGGCAATGGTCGCTGGGCCAAACGTCGGCTGCTGCCGCGCATTGCCGGGCATCGGAAGGGCATAGAGGCGGCAAAGACGGTCGTCCGCGCAGCGGGCGATCTCGGCGTTGAGGTGCTGACGCTTTATGCTTTCTCGACCGAAAATTGGCGCAGGCCCGCGGACGAAGTCAGTGACCTTATGGGGTTGCTCCGCCTTTTCATTATTAGCGATTTGCATGAGCTGGTGGCAAATGGTGTCCGTTTGCGCGTCATTGGTGATTATAAGGCTTTGCAGCCGGATCTGGTCAAGTTGATCGACAAGGCGATTATCCGTACCGCTTCGAACAGCAAGACGACGCTCGTCATCGCCCTCAACTATGGCTCTCAGGCGGAAATTGTGCGCGCGGCGCGTCTTTTGGCGGAGCAGGTTCGAGACGGGATTATCGAAAGCTCTGACATTAATGAACAGATGATGGAAAACGCCTTTGATACCGCTGGGTTGCCGCCGCCGGATCTCGTTATTCGCACATCTGGTGAACAGCGGCTTTCAAATTTTCTGATGTGGCAGGCCGCTTATGCCGAACTCATGTTTGTTGACACGCTTTGGCCAGATTTCGGCAAGGCTGAACTCGCCGCCGCGCTTGATGACTTTGCCGCGCGGGAAAGGCGCTTTGGTGGGTTGTGACGCCTGAACTTGTGCAGCGCATTGTAACAGGCGTGATCCTTATTGTGGTTGCCGGGCTAGAACTCTGGCTGGGCGGTCATGCGCTTTGGGTCATGGCCACGATCGTCAGCCTTGTGATGATGCATGAATGGATTGGTCTAACAGGGCAGGCGGATCAGCGGCGGAGCGCGCAATATGCTTTATGCATTCCCCTTGCACTCCTCTCTCCATTGGCCGCTGGGCCGGGTTTGGTGGCTGCATTGGCCTTTGCACTGGTTGCTCTCTTCTTGCTGCTTAAAACACGCAATCTATGGCTTGCAGGCGGCGTCCTTTACGTCGCGCTTCCCATTATGGCGCTGCTATGGTTGCGGGCGCAGGATAATGGCCTGCTCCTTGCTTTCTGGGGTCTATCGCTTGTCTGGGCGACAGATATTGGTGCTTTCTTCGCAGGACGAAGCTTCGGTGGGCCCAAGGTTGCGCCCCGAATTAGCCCGAATAAAACTTGGTCCGGTCTTTTTGGAGGGATGCTTGCCGCGCTCTTCTTGTGCTGGGCATTGACGACCTATTGGGGGCTTCCTTTTGAGTTAGCGCTGATTAGTCCACTGCTTGCCATCCTTGCCCAGATTGGTGATTTCTTTGAAAGCTGGATGAAGCGTCGGGCGGGAGTCAAGGATAGTGGCACGCTTATCCCAGGACATGGCGGTGTGTTGGATCGTCTGGATGGAGTTGTAACGTCCCTACCGGTCGCGGCCCTTCTTGTGTGGCTTGGTATTTAAGGGATGCCCATGAAAAGCGTCAGCATTCTTGGGGCAACAGGCTCAATCGGAAAATCCACGCTGGATTTGGTTCAACGTCAGCCTGACGCTTATAAAGTTGAGGCTTTGACGGCCCAATCC
>JBBATU010000045.1:0-17079 GCA_040398565.1 Chakrabartia sp. | reverse complement strand
CTTGGGCTGGTCGTCACCTCGAATGATGCAGCGGTAAAGCGTTTGGGTCGGCGCTGGAAAACGCTCCACCGGGTCGGCGTCCATTATCTGTGGCTGATCTTTGCGCTGACCTATCTCCGGCGAACGCCAAGCCCGGATCTTTCGGTGCAAGGATATGCGTTCTTCTCAATTGCTATGGCCGCCTTGGCCTTAAGAGTTTTCGCTCATGTCACTGCGAAGAGGCAGAGGGCGGTGCGCTAGCCGATTGCGGCACGACGATCATTGAAAAGCTCTTCCCCAGTTTCAAATACCGCTTTGCGAGCATTTGCAGATCGCGCGGCGTGATCCTTTCCAAGTCGCTTTGCCAGCGCAGCAAGTTGGTGATGCGCACAGGTTCGCTGGTCGCGCCGGAGAGTTGGGTGAGCCAATAGCTGTTGCCCGTCGATGCCCGGCTGAGGCGCTGGCGCATCGGGCCGATGGCGCGTTGCAATTCATCTGCTGAGACAGGGCGCGCCGCAAGGTCCGCGGCAATGGAGCGGGCGCGGGTGAAGAAAACATCCACAGCATCGGGCTTTACCTGCGCCAGAGCGGTAAAGCTTCCGCCTGATCGATAGCCGAGCGGCCAGCTGCTTTCCACATCGGGGCTATAGCTTGCGCCGTCGCCTTCGCGGAATTGTTCAAATAAGCGGTCGTTGAAAATGGCGGCCAGCATATCAAGTTGACGGCCAGTCCGGATGGTTTTGGACCCTGCACCCGTTGGCCATGACAAAAGGGCAATCGCCTGATCCGGGGACCCCTGATGCGTCAGGCGACGGGGCGTGCCATTGGGTCGCGCCGTACCGATGATATCGCCATTGGTGATCTTGGGAGCCTCTGGCCGAGGCGGCATGGCCCCAAAGCTGTCGAGCACGGCTTTTCGGGCAACCTCTGGATCAAAATCCCCAAAAATGGACAGCTCAATTGGCCCATTTGCCAAAACAGGCTCCCAAAAATCTCGGAAACTCTCCGGCGTGAGGGCATCTACCTCGCGTTCGTCGGGCGTTGCCCAGCGTTTATCTCCATCGCGTAAGATAGCACCAAGCTGGCGCGCAAGAACATCGCCGGGGGAGGTTGTCGACGTTTGTAATCCTAGCAGCATCGCTGCCCGCGCCCGTAAGACGGGGGCCGGGTCCCAGCCCGGATGCACAAATTTCGTCGCCATGAGCTTGAGCTGATCGGCAAGATCGGCCGGGCGGGTCATCGCCCGCATGAAATAGGCATCATCGCCCACTTCAACGCCGATGCTAATCTGCCGTCCGCTGGTGAGCCGGTCGAGCGTATCTTGCCCCAAATCGCCAATACCGGCTGCAGGCAAGGCACCGGCGGTCCAGATCGGCGTGATGCTATCCCGCGGCAGGCCAAGCCGACCCGTGCCAAATCGGGCTGAGACATAGATCCGGCCTGCCTCAGACGTGGAGCGCCCCAGCAAAACGCGCGTGCCGTTGGACAGGGTCAGCGTTTCGACCTCCACATTGGGCAGTGGCCCGGCACTCACAATTGTGCCCGGCGGGCCGAGCGCGGGCAGAATATCAAAGCTGATCGCCTTTTGATCCTGATCCGATCCAATCCCCGTCACGGGCTGCTTTAGCGCCTGTGCCAGCTGTGCTGCGCCATCGGGCTGCGGTGTCTGGCTGGAGAGCAGTGCGCGCGGGCCAATGCCGGAAAAGAGCCGCACCATCGCCTTTTGCACCTCAGCAGGCCCGAATTTGCCGATCATCGCCGCAAAGACATCTCGCGCCACCTCTGGGCTGGCGACAGTTTCGCGGATATTGACCGCTTCGATCAAGTCATCGGCCTGTTTGGCGCTCGCTTCGGCGCGGGCTGTTTCGACCTGAACGTCGAGTGCGGCTTTGAACTCAGCTGCTTCCCGATCAATTTCTGATTGCTTGGGAGGACGGGCAATAGCGTCCGCAATAACGGCGCGGACATCCAGCAGCGCCTGTTGCCAATTCTCGCCCATGGGCAAGATTGACATGAAGCTGATATTGGCACTGCGCGCCACATCCTCTTGGTCAATGGAGGCCTGCAAATAGCTGCCGCCCGCCCGGGCCCGCTGTTCAAGGCGGCGGTTGAGAATGCCAGTTGCTACAAGATCGATCAGTCGCCGTTGATTAAGCGCAATCGTGTCTGGCTGGGGTGTCCATGGGCGCAGCCAAGCAAGGCTGACCAGAGTTGGCAACCCGGCTTCCACGACGACGTGCGTGTCCGGCTGACGCGCATCGGGCGCGCCAAAATCCACTTTGGGAAGTGGTGTGTTTTCGGGCTTGGCCCAGCCAGAAAAATGGCGGGCGATAATGTCGGTGAGCACATCCGGGTCGGCATCGCCGGATATGGCGATCACCGTCGTGTCGGGGCGATACCAACGATCATGGAACGCACGCAGCGTGCCTGCTGTTGCCTTGGCAAGCGACGCCGCTGTGCCAATGGGCGGGCGGTCCGCCAGCCTTTGCCCAGTAAAAAACAGCTGCGTTGTCGCATCGCTCAGCCGGACTTGCGCGCCATCGCGTTCGCGCGCCTCGGCCATCACGGTGCGGCGTTCGGCCTCCACCTCTGCCTCGGTGATGTTGGGCGCGGCCATCATGCCAGAGAGAATGCGCATGCTCTCATCCAACGCTTGGGGCGAGGCTTGAGGCAGGTCGAGGCGAAAGATGGTCTGTGTGGGGGTGGTGGCGGCATTGCTATCATTGCCAAATGTCGCGCCAAGCCGCTGCCAGACTCGCTTTGCCTCCCCATCGGCGACATAGCGCGATCCGCGAAAGGCCAGATGTTCCAGAAAATGGGCGTAGCCGCGCTCATCTTCGCTTTCCATCAATGACCCGGCATCAATAGCAACGCGGATGGAGACCTGACCCGGCGGCACGCCATTGCGGCGCACGGCATAGCGCAGGCCATTGGGGAGCTCCCCAAATTTCCAATTCTGATCCACTGGAATGTCGCTGTTGCGATAGAGCCAGGGGACGGCGCTCTCGGTTCGCGCCGCAGCGGCCGGGGCCGGGGTTTGCGCATGAAGGGGGGCTGCCAGCAGCAGTGACAGGCTTGTGGCAAGGCCAGTTGCCAAGCGCAGATAAGGAAAGGACATGGGCAAATGCTATACCCCGGCACAAGAGGACGCCACTGAAAAAGGTGGTGGGCGGATATTGCGAGGCCTTCATGCTTTTGCTGGCGTCCTTTGCCGTCACAGGGTAGCGCATCCCTATGCCCAAGACGCCCTTTACTGGCCTGCCCACGCGCAAGCAGATCCTTGACTTCATTGCCCAATCGGATGCTCCGGCGGGCAAGCGGGAAATTGCCCGTGCTTTTGGCCTGAAAGGCAATGAGAAAATCGCGCTCAAGGCGCTGCTCAAGGATATGGCGGACGAAGGCCTGATCGATAGCGCGCCGGGCCGCGCTTTTCACAAAATGGGCGGCCTGCCCAAGGTGACTGTGCTGCGCATCGTCGACGCGGACGACGGCCAAGTCGTTGGAGTTCCGGAACATTGGGAAGCCGAAGGCAAACCCCCGCCGCGCCTGCGCGTCATCGAACGGGGCCGGCGGTCTGCGCTGGGCGTGGGCGACCGCATCTTGGCCCGCACCGAAGAACAGGGCGCAGGCCATGTCGCCCATATGATGAAGCGGCTGGCGCGCGGGGAAGAACTGATCCTGGGCGTCGTCGCGCTGGAAGGGGATAGATATTGGCTGCGCGCCATTGATAAGCGCGAACGCCGGGACACCCCGATTTCCGATATGGGAGAGGCGGGCGCTGGCGACCTTGTGCTGGCGGAAAAGACGGGCCGCGCCCCGCGCATCACCGCCAAGGTGACGGAGGTGTTGGGCGATCCCTTTGCCCCCAAGGCGTTCAGCCTGATTGCCATTCATAAACACAGCATCCCCCATGTTTTTTCCGAAGAGCTGTTTGAAGAGGCGGGGAAGATGGCGGAGCAGGCGCTCGGCCAGCGCGAAGACCTGCGCCATTTGCCGATTGTCGCCATTGACCCCATTGATGCGCGGGATTTTGATGATGCGGTCTGGGCCACGCCCCGGACAGACGGCGGCTTTGACTGCATTGTCGCCATTGCCGATGTCAGCTTTTACGTCCGCCCCGGATCGCGGCTGGACAAGGAAGCGCGCAAACGCGGCAACAGCGTCTATTTCCCCGATCGCGTCGTCCCGATGCTGCCAGAGCAACTCTCAGCCGATGTCTGCTCGCTTCGCGCTGGGCAAGATCGGGCGGCCTTGGCCTGCCATATGGCGATTGATGCGGATGGGAATATGGAAAGCTGGCGCTTTTCGCGCGCGGTGATCCGCGTGGCCGCCAACATCCCCTATGAATATGCGCAAGCCGCAATGGATGGGGACCGACCGCATGACCTGACGGAAAGCGCGCTGCGCCCGCTTTGGGCCTGTTGGGCGGCGTTGAAAAAGGCCCGCGCAAAGCGGGAGCCGCTTGACCTTGATTTGCCCGAACGGCGCGTTGTTCTGGATGAGGATGGCCGCATTCAATCCGTCGCCCCGCGCGAACGGCTGGATGCTCACCGCCTGATCGAAGATTATATGATTGCGGCCAATGTCGCGGCGGCCAAGGCGCTGGAAAGCCGCAAGGCCCCAGTCATGTACCGCGTGCATGAACAGCCGTCGCGCGAAAAGCTGGTCGGCCTGAAAGATTATCTGGCGACCTTTGATATCGCCTTTGCCTTGGGGCAGGTCATCACGCCCAAAACCTTCAACCGGATCATCGGACAGCTTGGGGAGGCGGAGTTTCGCACCGAAGTGATGGAGCAAATCCTCCGGTCGCAGACTCAGGCCTATTACAGCCCGCAAAATGCCGGGCATTTTGGCCTGTCGCTTGGCTCTTACGCGCATTTCACATCGCCCATTCGCCGCTATTCAGATTTGATTGTGCATCGATCCTTGGTGGAGGCGTTCAATCTGGATCCCGATGCGCGGCACACCGCCCTGACGCCCGAAGATGCCGGGCGTATGGTGATCATCGGCGAAGCCATATCGCGCTGCGAACGCCGGGCGATGGAGGCAGAGCGGGAAACGGTGGATCGCTATGTCGCCGCCTTCCTCGCCATGCGCGTGGGCGACATATTGGAAACGCGGATTACCGGCGTCACCAATTTCGGCTTTTTCGCAACGGTGGAGGGGCTGGGCGGCGATGGCCTTGTGCCCGTCTCCACTTTGGGGGCGGAACATTTCAGCTTTGATCCCGCGCACATGGCGCTGACCGGGGATGAAACGGGGGATCAATATCGCATTGGCCAGCATATTGAGCTGCGCCTTGTGGAGGCGAACCCCATTTCCGGCGCGCTGCGCTTTGAACTGCCCGAAGGGGCCAACCACCTGCCCATGCGCGGGGACCGGCGCGATCGTGGCCGCCGCACGCCAATGGGCAAGCGCGGCCGCCCCGGCAATATCCGCCATCAGGGCCGCCGCCGCTAATCATGCCCATTAATCTCCCCCGCCTTTTTGTCGGCACGCTCATCTATGATGAGCCCTCTGCGGTGCTGGATGATATGCGGTTTGAACGCATCATGCGGGGCTTTTCCAGCCATTATGTGGTGCGGCCCGTTTCGCAGCGGGAATTTGTGTTTGAACGGGGCGAAGGCTTTGACCGGTTTGAACGCTGGGATGCCTTTGCCTATGTCGATGGCGGCACCGTCACCCGCCTGCGCGAACATCGCGAAATCGCGGTGGAGGGACAAGACAATATCGTCCTCCTGCCGCCCCCTTGGACGGCCCTGCGCTTTCACCTCAACATCCGTGTCGTCCTGATCTTCTGGGCCTTTGCCCTGATCATCGCCCGCAGCTTTCTGGGCGGGGATTGGCTGTTCTGGGGAATTGGCTTCCTCGCGCTCTATGGCGCGCATGTGGGGCTGATCCGGCGGAGTTTGAGGGCGAAGCTGGCGGTTTGGGTGGCGCGAGAGCGGGGTAACTAAGATGCCTAATCCGCCGATCTGTGGTATACGAAGTGCGCGCGCTCAATTGGCCGCCAACTAGCATGGTAACTTCGAACTTCACGCCTTAGCGCGTCTCCTCCTGCCGAGCCTTTCAGCCGGCTAAGCGTCGAGTCGACTAGTTCATCTGCATCTGGCCAGCCCGAAGCAGACATGCGTTTAACGTAGATGAGTCCGTCAACAGCAACTTTGGCAAGCTCCATAACCTGCAACATGCAGAGGCCGGATACTAGTAATTTACCTCGGCGGCCTTCTATCTCCCTGCGCACTTCATCCAGCCTAAGAGCGTTAACGAATTCTCCGCGATCTATCTCGAGCGCGCTGTCAAGATCGTAATGTGACACGCTCAATTTCGACGCCAGAGCTGCGCCTAGATAAGTCTTTCCAGCGGATAGCACGCCATCAATTCCGATTACCGCGTTTCTGCTGAACTGTTTTTCAATTGCAGCAGCGAGTGTGTCCATATCGGTGAATATACGATCTGGCATGGCGAACCTCTTCCATAACTGGCTCGCTTAGAGAATTAATGAATACTGCTAAAAAAACTGTTAACGTAACGCCTCGATTTTGGGCTTAGATGCTCCCTCACCCCTCCACCAAAAACGTCAGCCCCGCATTCTTCTCCAACCGCGCAAGCAATGGCGCGGCCATCACCGCACCCGGTGTCGTCACGCCGCCGGGGGTGTCATTCTCCAACAGCGTCAGCGCGCTTTCGGAGATCATTTTGCTGGTGGAGCCATAGCCGGGGTCTTTATCGCCCGAGACGGAGGCGCGCACGGAGGTGCCATCCGGATATTCGCCGATGAAGAGCACATCGTAAAAGCCGTTTTCGCGCTCTTCCTTGCTGGGGCCGTCCCCGGGCAGGATTTTGGCGTCGCCAAAGGGGTTCGCCTTGGCAATGGCTTCGGCCATGGCGCGGCCGGCGTCGCCGATGGTTGTCATCATCATTTCATCATAGACAAAATCCCGGCCATAGGGGTGGCCGAGCAGGAAGTTGCTGCGATGCACATTTTTGGTGTTGATGGGGGCCATCACAAAGGGCGCGGTCCATGTGCCGGTGGCGCTATCATATTCCGGCATCAGGCCAGAGGGTTGGGCGGGCCCTTCAAAACCTGGCGTCAGGCCAAAGCTGCTTTTCAAAATGCCGATGATCTTGGGGTTTTTGGCCGCGGCCTTCATCGTTTCGGTCAGGCTTGCAATGGTGCCGCCAGAGGCGCCGCCCTGCATCTTGCGCACGCGGCCTTTGACGCGCGGGGCGGGCTTGCCATGGCGCTTATTGGCTTCCTGCTGAAGGAACCAGACGCCCAGATCAAAGGGAATGGAATCAAAGCCGCAGGAAAAGACGATGCGGGCCCCAGTTTCCTTGGCGCGGGCATCATGCGCGTCGATCATCTGCCGCATCCAGGCGGGTTCACCGCACAGATCGACATAATCCGTGCCGGTTTCGGCGCAGGCGGCGACCAGTTCTGGGCCATAAAGCTGATAGGGGCCAACGGTCGTCAGGACGACGCGGGTGCGCTTGCACATGTCGATCAGCGTTGCGGGGGTGCTGGCATCTGCAATGACGAGGGGGGTGTCGCTGGGCAGGCCCATCTCATCGCGCACTTGGGTGAGTTTGGAGAGGCTCCGGCCCGCCATAGCCCATTTCTGGATGCCCTGTTTGGCGAGATATTCCGCGACAAGCCGGCCCGTAAAGCCGCTTGCGCCATAGACGATGATGTCGAATTCTGCGGTCTGCTTGGCCATGTGTTTCTCCTATCGTCGTGATTTACAGCTTGGGCAGGGTGACCCCTTTTTGGCCCATATATTTGCCAGCCCGGTCGGCATAGCTTGTCTCGCACGGTTCATTGCCCTTGAGGAAGAGGAACTGACACGCGCCCTCATTCGCATAGATTTTGGCAGGGAGCGGCGTGGTGTTGGAAAATTCCAGCGTCACATGCCCTTCCCAGCCGGGTTCCAGCGGGGTGACGTTCACGATGATGCCGCAGCGGGCATAGGTGGATTTGCCAAGGCAGATGACCAGCACGTCGCGTGGAATGCGGAAATACTCGACCGTGCGGGCAAGGGCGAAGCTGTTCGGCGGAATGATGCACACATCGGTCTTGCGGTCGACAAAGCTCTTCGGGTCAAACTCTTTGGGATCAACCACGGAACTGTCGACATTGGTGAAGATCTTAAACTCATCGGCAACGCGCGCGTCATAGCCGTAAGAGGACAGGCCATAGCTGATGCAGCCGTCGCGGCGCTGGCCTTCCACAAAGGGGTCGATCATGCCCGTGCTCAGCGCCTGTTCGCGGATCCAGATGTCAGACAGAATGGACATTTATTCTCCTAAACAAGCCCAAGATCGGCAGGGCCAAAAGCAAATGGCAAAAGGCTTGATAGCGTGTGCCGCTCCACCACGCCACCATCAGCGGAGGCGCAATGAATGACAATGTCATGGCCTGATAGGCCACCCGCTTCATTAATCACCTGACGGCAGCGGCCACAGGGGCGCACAGGGTCTGCGCCCGTGATCGCGCCATCCACCAGCTTGCCGCCGATAATCGCAATTTCCCGCACATCGCGCAAATGCCCAGCCGCATTGGCCGTGCCCAGTGCAACGGTTTCCGCGCAGAGGGTCAGGCCATAGCTCGCATTTTCAAAGTTGCAGCCGGTGATGATGCTGCCATCCGTCAGCAAAAGGGCAGCGCCAACCCCAAATCCGGAATAGGGTGCATGCGCTTGTGCCGCCGCCGCGCGGGCGCGATCAACAAGGGTGCGGGTGGTCTCATCGGTCATTGTTGAATAACATTCCAATTGGTGCTGCCTTGGATGCCCTTAACGCGCCGAAATGTCGAGGCTTGCCACATCGCCCAATCGCGATTGGCGTAAGAGGGGCGCAGGAAGAAGCCTGTGAGCCAGAGCGGACGATCAATGGCGCTGCTGATCTCATAACTCCGCTCAAAATCGCGTGACAGACCCAGGATGATGGTCTTTCCCGTATGCGCTTCCACCATTTGGATGAACCGGGTCAAATCCCGCAGAACCTGCGCGCGCTCTGGCCGGTCATCGCAATTGCCCGATAGGGTCAGCTTGACGGCGGCGGGCAGGGCGGTCTGATCCCGCTCCACAATGGAGATGAAGTTGGTCGCCTGATCCAAGGCGGGGCGGCAGAGCGAATAGACATGATAGGCGCCCCGGCGCAGGCCAGCGGCGTCCGCCTTTTCCCAGTTTTCGGCGAAATTGGGGTCGGCACTATCCGCCCCTTCGGTCGCCTTGATATAGGCAAAATCGGCCCCCGCCGCTTCAACCGTGGGCCAGGCGACGACGCCATTTTCCTCTGATACATCGACGCCCTGCACGGGATAGGCAGCCGAATCGGGCTTCCAATGCGCCGCCCACCAGAACAGCACCCCCGCAAGGATAATGAAGGCGGTAACCAGCACGCCGACCCGAAAACGCCCCCGCATGCCTTACCCCTTAATGTGCAGAACGCAGATCAGCGTGAACAGCCGTCTTGCCGTATCAAAATCGACATCAATCTTGCCGTCCAGGCGCTCTTTCAAAAGCTCTGCTCCTTCATTGTGGATCGCCCGGCGCGCCATATCCACCGTTTCAATCTGTTGCGGGGTAGAGACGCGAATCGCCTGATAATAGCTGTCACAAATTGCGAAATAATCGCGGATCAGCCGCCGAAACCGACCAAGCCCCAAGATGACAGAACCAAAGGGGCTGCCATCTTCTCGGCCCATATCAAAGGCAAGCCGGCCTTCCTCGACCCGCAGCATCAAGTGATACGGCCCGGAATAGCCATCTTCCGCCACGCGTTGTGGCGCGAAATAATTGCCCTCTAAGATATCGAAAATGGCGATGCGCCGCTCCTGCTCAATATCCGCAGAGCGCCAGATGATCGTATGCTCGTCGAGCTTGATATCGATGATGCGGGGATCGGCCATAGAAGTGCGCATATCGAAAGCCGCGCGGCTTGGAAAGATGAGGACGATATGAGTTATCCCCGTTATCCTCTTCCTTCCTATTTTGCGTTCCCGGCTGCTTGCGCCATGAGGGAAAAATGGCAGACCCCGTTCGATTGATTCACGATACCAGCGACACCGCTGTGCAGCTTCCCCATAATGTTGAAGCAGAGGCCGCCCTTTTGGGTGCGCTGATGATCGACAATCGCGTGGCAGAGGATGTGCAGCTGAAACTGCGCGCCGAACATTTTTTTGAGCCGGTCCACGGCCGGATTTATGATGCGATCATGAAGCTGGTGGATCGATCCATGGTGGCAACACCCGTCACGCTCAAGCCCATGTTTGAGACGGATGAGGCGATGAAGGCGCTCGGCGGCCCAGCCTATCTGGCGCAGCTGACCGGTTCAGGTGCCGCCTTGCTCGGCGCGCGGGATTTTGCAGCGCAGATTTATGATCTGGCCTTGTTGCGCGAATTGGTGAGCGTCGGCCGCGAGATGGCGACCCGGGCGCTGGATACCAGCGACGCCGTGTTGCCGACGGAGCAGATCGAAACGGCGGAAATGGCCTTGTACCGCGTGGCCGAACAAGGTGGGGAAACAGGGAGCACCAAATCCTTTGGTCAGGCAACCAAGATGGCCGTCTCTCTCGCAGAAAAGGCCCTGAACTCGGGCGGCGGCCTATCGGGCGTGACAACGGGCATTGATGGCATCAACGCCAAAACGGGCGGCCTGCACCATTCCGATCTCATCATTCTTGCTGGTCGTCCCGGCATGGGCAAAACGGCCTTGGCAACCAACATTGCCTTTAATGCAGCCCGTCGCTGGGCGCGTGACTTGGAAGATGGCATTCCGCCGGAAAAATCGGTCGGAGCACCGGTTGCCTTTTTCAGCCTCGAAATGTCGGCCGATCAGCTGGCGACGCGTATCCTGTCAGAGCAATCCGAAATCAGCTCTGAAAATCTGCGTATGGGCAAGATCAGCCAGACGGAGTTTCGCAGCCTGGCCCGCGCGGCGGCTGATCTGGAATCCTTGCCGCTCTACATCGATGATACGGCCGGCCTTACGATTGCGGCTCTGCGCACCCGCGCCCGGCGGTTGAAGCGGCGGCACGATATTGGTCTGATCATCGTCGATTATCTTCAGCTGCTCCAAGGATCCAAAAGCGGGGGCGGGGATAATCGCGTGCAGGAAATTTCAGAAATTTCGCGCGGTCTCAAAACTTTGGCCAAGGAACTCAACGTTCCCGTCATCGCCCTGTCGCAGCTGAGCCGTGCTGTGGAACAGCGCGAAGACAAAAGGCCGCAGCTTTCCGATCTGCGTGAATCGGGCTCGATTGAACAGGACGCGGACATTGTGCTCTTCGTCTATCGCGAAGAATATTATATTCAGGCCCGCGAACCGAAGCGCCCAGCCGAAGGCGAAGACGCGAAGGTCTTTGACGATCATGCCAAATGGGCGATTGAGATGGAGCGGGTCTTTGGCCTGTCCGAACTGATCGTCGCCAAGCAGCGCCACGGCGCGACGGGCAAGGTCAAGATGAAGTTTGATGCCCGCTTCACGCGCTTTAGCGATTATGTGGATGAGAGTTATTTGCCGCAACAAATGGGCTAAGCGGCACTTCATGCTGCATCGCACAAAATTCTTGCGTAAAGACAAAGCCTTCGGCATTTTGGCGACATGCTTGCAAACCGCGTTATCTTAGAAGCCATAGCGACGAAACACTGCCTGAAGGCGGGCTATAACGGCACGACCTTCATCCTTGCGCCACATATACTCTACACCCGCCGCGATCTTGTGTATCTCGATGCAGTGCCATTTATGAAAAACGACGCGCCACCACGCGAGGAAAAAATGGCGACGTTCAAGGTCGACGGCATGTCTGACATTGAGCTGGCGGAAGAGGTTTTTGAGCTGAGCGTGTTGTTTGAACCTTGGCAAGACAAGTATCGCGACACGACCTTATTTTCGGTCCCCGAATAAGAATTCACACGATATGACAAAGGCTTAACCAGATGGACAGCCGCCGGATAACGCGCCTGTCCTAAGCCTGTCTGCGGGCAGGAAAGCCACCAAATGCCCCCATGAGGTGGTGCCTATAGAGAGGATCGACGCCTGCAAATCCCCCCTTGCAGGCGTCGGCCTTTTATCAGGCAGCAGCGCGGTCGGCGCGGTCCTTCATTTCCTGGTTCAGCATTTCGGCAAGCAAGAACGCCAGTTCCAGCGATTGGCCGGCATTAAGGCGCGGGTCGCAATGGGTGTGATATCGATCCGCCAAATTCTGTTCGGTCACATCAATCGCGCCGCCTGTGCATTCGGTCACATTTTGGCCCGTCATTTCAATGTGAATGCCGCCGCCATGCGTTCCTTCTGCGCGATGCACGGCGAAGAAGCCGCGCACTTCGGCCAAGATCCGCTCAAACGGGCGGGTCTTATAGCCATTTTGCGCCTTGATGACATTGCCGTGCATCGGGTCGCACGACCAGATGACAGGATGTCCTTCGGCCTTCACAGCGCGGACGAGTGCGGGCAGATGGGCCTCAATCTTGTCATGGCCATAGCGGGTGATGAGCGTCATCCGGCCCGGCACGCGGTTTGGATTGAGTGTGTCGAGCAAGCGCAGCAGAGCCTCTGGCTCTAGGCTGGGGCCGCACTTCATGCCGATGGGATTGCCGATGCCGCGCAGATATTCGACATGGGCAGAGCCAGCAAAGCGGGTCCTGTCCCCAATCCACAGCATATGGGCGGATGTGTCATACCATTGGCCGGTCAGCGAATCCTGCCGGGTCAGGGCCTGCTCATAAGGGAGCAAAAGCGCCTCATGGCTGGTGTAGAAGCTTGTGCCCTTGAGTTGGGGTGTTGAATCGGGATCAATGCCGCACGCCGCCATAAAGTCGAGCGCTTCGCTAATCCGGTCAGCCACATCCTGAAACCGTTTCGCCCAAGGGGAACGGCCCATGAAATCATGCGTCCAGGCATTGACCTGATGCAGATTCGCATAGCCACCTTGCGCAAAGGCGCGCAGCAAATTCAACGTTGCGGCGGATTGGGAATAGGCTCGCACCATCCGCTGAGGATCGGGCGCACGACCTTCGGCTTCAAAAGCGATGTCGTTGATAATGTCGCCGCGATAGCTGGGCAAAGAAACGCCACCAATATCTTCCAGATCGGCTGACCGGGGCTTTGCGAACTGGCCCGCCATGCGGCCAACCTTAACCGTGGGTAGCTTGGACGAAAAGGTCAGGACAACCGCCATTTGCAACAAGACCTTAAAGGTGTCGCGAATGTTATTCGGGTGGAATTCGGCAAAGCTCTCGGCGCAATCGCCCCCTTGGAGGAGAAAGCTTTTGCCTTGTGCGACCTGAGCCAGTTCCGCCGTCAGGCTGCGCGCTTCCCCAGCAAACACCAGCGACGGAAAACTCTCAAGTGTTGTCGTTGCTTCTGCCAAGGCGTCGGCGTCAGAATAGGTTGGAAGCTGGCGCGCCTCATGGCTGGTCCAGCTATCGGGGGTCCAAGTCTGTGTCATAATAGGCAGGCCTTGGGGAAATTTGCCGAGAAGCGCAAGGATTTCGCGCCCAGAGGCGCTTTATCCTAAAGAATAGCCTGCGCTGCGCACCGTGCGGATCATATCCTTACCACCCGTCGCGTTAATGGCCGCGCGCAGGCGTTTGACCTGAACATCCACCGTGCGTTCTTCAATATCGCTATCCTGTCCCCAGACCCCAGTGACGAGTTGCGCGCGGGACAAAACCCGGCCGGGTCGTTCCATAAAATGCTGAAGCAAACGAAACTCAGTTGGCCCCAAGGGAACTTCCTCGCCTGATCTGCGCACGCGATGGGCAACCGGATCAAGCTCTAGATCCTCAATCTTCAAAGTCTTGCCAGCGAGCGCAGGGCGTGTTCGCCGCAATATGGCGGCCAGTCGAACAATCAGCTCCCGCGGTGAAAAGGGCTTAGTCACATAATCATCCGCGCCCGTCTCAAGACCGCGAATGCGATCTTCTTCTTCACCGCGCGCGGTGAGCATAATGATTGGGACATTTGCTGTTTCTGGCGAGCGGCGTAAGCGGCGGCACACCTCAATGCCAGAGATGTTTTCGATCATCCAATCTAGGATGATGGCATCAGGGGCCTCTTCCGCCGCAAGCAGCAGGGCTTCTTCGCCATCGGCCGTTTGAGTGACATCATAGCCTTCTGCTTCGAAGTGCCAGACAAGCAATTCCGCCAATGCGGGATCATCTTCAACTATCAGCAAACGTGCGGCCATGATTAACTTCCCCGGGGCATATCCCTGTCAGCATAATATTCGCCAGTTGCGGCATAATAGACGAGTTCGGCGACATTGGTGGCGTGGTCGCCAATGCGTTCGAGATTGCGTGCGACAAACAAAAGCTGTGCCGCAGAACTGATTGTCGCTGGATTTTCCATCATATGGGCCACGAGATTGCGGAAGATGCTGTTGTAAAACTCATCCACCTTTTCGTCGCGGTCCACAACTTCGACGGCGAGCTTCGCATCGCGGGCGGCATAGGCATCCAGCACATCCTTCACCATGGATTGCGCAATTTCCCCCATTGTGGGGATTAGCGTCAGCGGCTCAATCTTGGCCCTGCCTTCGACGTCGCCCACGCGCTTGGCAATGTTTTTGGCATAGTCGCCAATGCGTTCAATGATGCCGGATATTTTAAGGGCCGAGATCACGTCGCGCAGGTCATCTGCCATGGGCGCGCGCAGGGCAATGATCCGAACGGCCAGCCGATCAACCTCGACCTCCAACGCATCAAGACGGGCATCGTTTGCGACAACTTGGGCTGCTAAGTCATTATCGCGCCTGACCAAAGCCTCAACCGATTGGGCGATGGCAACTTCGGCAAGTCCACCCATCTCAGCAATGAGGCCCCGCAGGGCGCCGATTTCATCATCAAAGGCTTTGACGGTATGTTCAACCATGTCTGCGATCCTTAACCATAACGTCCGGTGATATAGTCCTTCGTCCGCACTTCCTTGGGGTTGGTGAAGATGTCGGATGTGGAACCATATTCAACCATAGCGCCCAGATGGAAAAACGCTGTGCGCTGCGATACACGGGCGGCCTGCTGCATAGAGTGGGTAACGATCACAATGGCGTAACGACCGCGCAGTTCGTCAATTAATTCCTCAATACGGGCCGTGGCGATTGGATCCAGCGCGGAGCAGGGTTCATCCATCAGGATGACTTCTGGGCTGACGGCAATGGCGCGCGCAATGCAGAGGCGCTGCTGCTGCCCGCCCGAAAGGACCGTGCCGGCGTCGGCGAGGCGATCCTTAACTTCATCCCAAAGGCCTGCGCGACGCAGAGATTTTTCCACAATCGCGTCCATATCAGCCTTGGTTGCAGCAAGGCCATGAATGCGCGGGCCATAGGCCACATTTTCATAAATGGATTTGGGGAAAGGGTTGGGCTTTTGAAACACCATGCCGACCCGCGCGCGCAGCTGCACAACATCCATCCCGCCGGCATAGATATCATCGCCATCAAGCATGATCTGCCCTTGGACACTGCATCCCGCAATGGTGTCGTTCATGCGGTTGAGCGTCCGCAAAAAGGTCGATTTTCCGCATCCGGACGGGCCGATAAATGCGGTGACGTGCTCGGTTGCAATGTCGATCGAGACATTGTCGATGGCCTGTTTCGCGCCATAAAAGACGTTCACATTCTTGGCCGATATTTTAATGGTTTCGGTCGACATGGATCACCAACGAGTTTCGAATTTGTTGCGAAGATAAATGGCAAGGCCATTCATCGCGAGCAGGAACACCAGCAAGACGATGATAGCCGCAGACGTATTTTGAACAAAGGCCCGGTCAACTTCGTCTGACCAGAGGAAAATCTGCATGGGCAGAACGCTGGACGGGTCGGTCAGGCCTGCTGGCGGGGTGGAGACAAAAGCGCGCATGCCAATCATCAACAAGGGCGCTGTTTCGCCCAGTGCGCGCGCCATGCCGATAATGGCCCCCGTCAAAATGCCCGGCAGGGCAAGGGGAAGGACATGGTGGAAAACGGTCTGCATCTTGCTGGCGCCAACGGCCAACGCCGCGTCGCGGATTGAGGGCGGAACGGCCTTGATCGCATTTCGACCCGCAATCACAATCACAGGCATGGTCATAAGCGCAAGCGTCATACCCCCGACCAAGGGTGACGATCGCGGCAAGTTGAATGTGTTGATGAACACCGCCAGACCCAACAAGCCAAAGATAATTGAGGGCACAGCCGCAAGATTATTGATCGAGACTTCCACCAAATCGACCCAGCGGTTCTTCGGGGCGAATTCTTCGAGATAAATTGTGGCCAGAACGCCCATGGGAAGCGCCAGTGCAATCGTCACCAACATGGTGAGCAAAGAGCCTTTGGCGGCGCCCCAGACCCCGGCGGTGCTCGCCTCGGTTGAATCGGACCCTGTTAGAAAGGCCAGGTCAAGTCCGCCCAAGCCCTTGGCCAGCATGGATACAAGCAAGAAGGCGAGAAAAGCCAGAGAGACAAAGATGGCCAAGACGCCGAGCCGCTTAAAGCGCCGTTCCGCTGCATAACGCTTGGCAAGGCGTTGCGTCATGTCGGGCGACTGCCAGTTGGTGCCGGGCTTACTCATATGCTTCCCTAAAGCGTTTCACGACACGCAGCGCGATAATGTTGAGAGCCAGTGTCACAACGAAGAGGACAAGGCCCAGCGCAAAGGCAGACAGCGTCTTGGGGCTATCAAATTCTTGGTCGCCCGTCAGCAGTTGCACAATCTGGAAGGTAACTGTTGTCATGCTGGCGAATGGATTGGCAGACAGATTGGCCGCAGCACCCGCTGCCATCACAACAATCATGGTTTCGCCAATGGCACGGCTGATCGCTAGCATCACGCCTGCCACAATGCCGGGCAGGGCCGACGGGATCATGACCCGCTTGATCGTTTCTGAAGTTGTCGCACCCATGGCAAGCGATCCATCGCGCATCGCCTGCGGTACTGCCGCAATACTGTCATCGGCCATAGAGGACACAAAAGGAATAATCATGATGCCCATGACGAGGCCGGCTGCAAGCGCACTTTCGGTGGATGGGTTTGCAATGCCGATGGCGCTCGCAAAATCCCGCACCATTGGGGCGACGGTGAGAGCCGCGAAATAGCCATACACAACCGTGGGAATGCC
>JBBATU010000044.1:0-17105 GCA_040398565.1 Chakrabartia sp. | reverse complement strand
CCAACATCAACTCCTCTCCTCCACTGTTCGTTGAGGAACTGCCTCAACCAAGCCAGCCAATACTTTCCATCTGGGGAAGTGCCGACCGATCCCACCCGCCAAGCAACGCCCATTCACTGGCGCGTCTCTATTCCGATGTGAAGAGCGTGACCTTCGACCATCTTGGCCATACGCCTGAATTAGAGGAACCGGCGCTCGTCCTGAGGGAAATTGAGGATTTTTTGAAAATTTGATTCCGAAGTGCAGGCGCTCGCAGCTCGAACCCACACAGTTTTCATCTAGATCAGCCTAAGTGGCGGACAGGGTGGGATTCGAACCCACGGTGGGCTTGCACCCACGCTGGTTTTCAAGACCAGAGCCTTAAACCACTCGGCCACCTGTCCGCGCTGCGGGCGCTTTAGCCGCGGGTCGGCCTGACGTGCAAGAGGTTCGACGATGCGGGTTGCAATCAATGGCCAATCTGCCACTTTGCGCCGCATGCATCGCGTCTTGTTACGATCCCTGAATTTGACGGCTCTTGCCTTCGCTGCGGCCTGCCTTCCGTCGAGCAGCGGCATGGGCACAGCAGCCTTTGCGCAGAGCGGTGTGCAGGATGCAGCCTTTACGGCGTTTCGCGAGGTCCTTCGGGAAACGGGGGCGCGCCAAGGCATATCGCAGGCGACACTCGACAGCGTGATCCCGACCCTTGTGTTTGTACCGCGCGTCATCGCGCTGGACCGATCTCAGCCTGGCGGCGCCATCAATGCGCCTATCCCGAAATTCACGCCGTATCGCGCCCGTCATGTGGACAGCGCCCGGATCAGCCGGGGGCGGGCCCATTATGCGGAGCTGCGCCCCTTGCTAGAGCGGGTTGAGCGGGAAACAGGCGTTCCCGAAGAAATGATGCTCGCCATTTATGGGCATGAGACCAATTATGGGGCCTATACTGGCAATTTTGACCTGCTGAATGCGTTGGCAAGCTTGGCGTTTGAAGGACGCAGGCGAGATTTGTTTATGCAAGAATTCTTAGCCGCATTGCGCATGGTGGATCGGGGGACGCCGCGCCGCCAATTGCGCGGGAGCTGGGCCGGAGCGACCGGGTATCCGCAGTTTTTACCATCCGTCTATTTGCGTGTGGCCCGGGATGGCGATGGGGATGGCCGCGCAGACATTTGGAACAGTGAGGCCGATGCTCTTGCCTCCATCGCCAATTATTTCGTGCGCGCTGGCTGGCGGCGTGGTGTTGCTTGGGGGGTAGGGGCCTCTGTGCCGGATGGGTTGGACTGGGGTGGGTTAGAAACCCGCACCGTTGCGCCCCGCTGCCCGCGTGTCTTGAGCAGGCATAGCCAGTGGCGCACCATCGCTGAGTGGCGCAGCCTTGGGGTGATGCAGCAACACCGCGCTTTGCGAGACACACAGTTGGCGGTTTTGTTTCAGCCAGACGGGCCGGGGACACCCGCTTGGTTACTGACAGAGAATTATCGGGTGATCCTCGATTATAATTGCAGTAATTTTTATGCCCTGTCGGTTGGCTTGCTGGCCGATGAGATTGTTCGTCCCCGTGCGGATTAGGTGCTAGAGCGGTTGGATGCTTGGCCCACTTGGGAGCAGCGGCTATCGAAGCGAAGCATCACGCGCTGAGTCGCACATCGGGAAAAGTTCATGAAACCAATTCTTTACGCCGCCGCCCTTGCATCGTCTGTGGCTTTTCCTGCTTTGGCCAAGGCTCCCCCGTTTGAAACGACTGCCCCGGTTGCCTATCTTGTGGATCTCTCCTCCGGCGCTGTCCTCTTTGCCAAGGATGCGGATCGCCGGATGCCGCCTGCCTCCATGGCGAAGATGATGACAACCCATATCGTGTTCGACATGATCAAAAAGGGGGAGCTGAAGCTCAATCAGAAGTTTACGGTGCGCCCGGAAACTTGGCAGAAATGGCATGGCCCTCAAGCAGGCTCGACCATGTTCCTATCTCCCGGAGAGCAAGTCAGCGTCGAAAACCTCCTGCACGGCGTTGTCACGCTCAGCGGCAATGACGCCTGCGTCGTTCTGGCCGAAGGAATATCGGGAACCGAAGAGGCCTTTGTCGCCCGCATGAATGCCGAGGCCAAGCGCATGGGCATGACCAACAGCCAGTTTGGGACGTCCAATGGCTGGCCAGACGCCGGGCGCACCATGGTGACAGCGAAGGATCTGGCGACACTCGCCGTGTCTTCCGTGCGGGATTATCCCGAGCTTTATCGTAAGTTCTACCAGCAGAAAGAGTTTAGCTGGGGCAAGACTATGGGCAAGGGCGACGCCATTGTTCAGGCGAACCGCAACCCCATTCTCGGCCGCATTACGGGCGCAGACGGCCTGAAAACAGGGCATACGGAGGAAGCTGGCTATGGCTTTACGGGGTCTGCGGAGCAAAATGGCCGCCGGTTGGTGATGGTCGTCGCCGGTCTCGATAGTTTCAACGCCCGGATTACTGCATCCGTGAAGTTCATGGACTGGGGGTTTAAAGCCTGGGCGAGCAAGCCGCTCTTCGCCAAAGGCGCGCAAGTTGATCTGGCCAAGGTGAGGGGCGGGGCGGAGTCTAAGGTCCCCCTGGTCGCGCAGCAGGCCATTGGCATCACCTATCCGGCAGGGATGGGGGCTCCGAAATATTCGACGAAAGTCGTTTATGCGGGCGATGTTGTCGCCCCCATCAAAGCCGGGCAGCATATTGCCGATCTGGTGATCTCCACCTCTGGTCTGCCGGCGTCGACGGTTCCGCTTGTTGCCGGCACAAATGTCGAAGAGGCTGGCTTTTTTCGGGGCATTTGGCTCGCCATTATTGGCCTGTTTGGGTTTTAAGCGATGACGCAGGGCCGCTTCATTACGTTGGAAGGAGGGGAAGGCGCTGGGAAGTCCACGCAGCTCCACCTGCTCGCGGAGGCTCTGCGCGCCCAAGGCAAAACGGTTATCACAACGCGGGAACCGGGCGGCACGGAAGGCGCAGAGGCCATTCGCGGTCTGTTGCTCACGGGCGGGCAAGATCGTTGGAATGACGCGACCGAAGCGCTGCTCTTCGCCGCCGCACGTGCAGATCATGTGGCAAAGCTCATCCGTCCGGCGCTTGCGCGCGGCGACTGGGTGGTGTGTGATCGGTTTATAGATTCGACACGCGCGTATCAGGGCGGGGCAGGCGGCCTGTCTGATGCAGACATACTGGCGCTGCATCGCGTCGGCTCTGGGGGATTATTGCCAGATCGCACATTGCTGCTCGATCTTTCGGTGGAGGAAGGGGCGCGGCGAGCAGAGGCGCGCTCTGCAACGGCCGACCGAATGGGCGCGAAAAACCACGATTATTATCTGCGCGTGGCCGATAGATTCCGCGCCATGGCCGCCGAAGACCCTGCGCGTTTCCGTGTGATCGATGCGGCGGGAAGCCCTTCGGACGTCTCCACCCGGATCATGTCCGCCTTGGGCGATTTAATGTGACGCGCATCATTGGCCATGACGAGCCCATATCGGCCTTTCGTGCCGCGATGCACAGCGGGCGGCTGCACCATGCCTGGCTGCTGACTGGCCCCGAAGGCGTGGGCAAGGCGATGACGGCGCTGCAATTGGCGCGAAGGCTGCTGGCCGAGGGAATGGGCCTATCGCCGGATACGGCCGGGATTGATGTGCCCTTTGCTCATCCCGCCGCGAAGTTACTCGATGCTTGGAGCCATCCCGATTTTGCTTTGCTCGATCGACTGCCCAAGGATGACAAGATTGTCGCGAATAAGCCGCGCCAAGACTGGCCGGCTGATGAAGAGCGTGCGCGCAGCATTCGGGTGGATCAAGTACGGGCGCTCAACCCGCTTTTTGCCACTGCACCCTCCATGTCGCCACGTCGGGTTGTCGTCATTGATGAGGCGGAAACGCTTGAGGTGAGTGCCGCCAATGCCCTGCTGAAGCGGTTGGAGGAGCCACCAGCGGGCACGGTTTTCTTGCTGGTCGCGCATAGCGCAGGGCGTCTCTTGCCGACAATCCGGTCACGCTGCCGCGTGCTGCGCTTTGGCGCGCTCAGCGATACCGATGTGGCATCCATCTTGCGCAGCCAAGTTCCCGACGCAGACCCAGAGGAAATTGTTTCTCTGGTTGCGGTTGGGGAAGGATCCCCCGGTCGGGCTTTGCGCTTTGCAGGCCTCGACATTGCCGGGATTGATGCCGCGCTTTCTAAGCTGATGCGCGACGGCGACGCGCAAAATGCCAGCCGCCTTGCCTTGGCCCAGCAATTGAGCGGGAAGGGCGCACAGGCCCGTTATGAGGCGTTTTTACAACGCGCGCCCGCTTTCCTTGCCGAACAAGTCCGGCAGCGGACAGGGGATGCGCTGGGGCTCGCATTGTCACATTGGGAACAAGCGCGGCTTTTGGCCGCACAGGCGGTTTCGACCTCGCTTGATCCGCAAAATGTGGTGTTCACCCTTGCCGGGCATGTCGCGGCGCTTGCTCCCGGCGGAGCATCCGCTAAAGCCTGACCCATGTCTGGTGAACCCTTCTACATTACAACCGCCATTGCCTATCCCAATGGTCGTCCGCACATTGGCCATGCCTATGAAGCCATCGCCACCGACGCGATTGCGCGGTTTCAGCGCCTGATGGGCCGCGATGTCCGTCTCGTCACCGGGACCGACGAACATGGCCTGAAAATGGTGCAGACGGCACGACAGGCTGGGCGAGACACGCTCGAATTCGCAGATGAAATGTCTCAATATTTCAGAGAGATGTGCGATCTTCTGAATATTTCATATGATCGATTTTGTCGCACCACGGAGAGAGACCATAAAAAGGCCAGCACCGCGCTTTGGGAAGCAATGGCCGCGAACGATGATCTTTATCTTGATCGTTATGAAGGTTGGTATTCAGTTCGCGATGAAGCCTTTTATGACGAAAGCGAGCTGATCGATGGGGAAGGGGGCCAGCGCCTTTCTCCCCAAGGGACGCCCGTTGAGTGGACAACGGAGGAAACCTGGTTCTTCCGCCTGTCCAAATATCAGGAGCCGCTGCTTAAGCTTTACCGCGATCATCCCGATTTCATTCGCCCGGACAGCCGCAGAAATGAGGTTCTTCGTTTTGTCGAAGGCGGGCTGAAGGATCTCAGCGTGTCGCGCACCAGCTTTGATTGGGGCGTGCCGGTTCCGGGATCCCCCGGCCATGTCATGTATGTTTGGGTCGATGCGCTCACCACCTATATGACCGGCATTGGCTATCCCGACAAAACAGGCGATTTCACCCGCTACTGGCCGGCAGATGTGCATATTATCGGGAAAGATATTGTCCGTTTTCACACGGTTTATTGGCCGGCATTCTTGATGTCTGCCAATTTGCCGCTGCCCAAACAGGTTTTCGGGCATGGCTTCTTGCTGAGCCGTGGCGAGAAGATGTCAAAATCTCTGGGGAATGTCGTTGATCCCGTTGAATTGGCGACCATGTTTGGTGTGGATGCCCTGCGCTATTTCTTCTTGCGCGAAGTCAGCTTTGGTCAGGATGGCAGCTATAGTGCCGAGGCAATTGTGACCCGCGTCAATGCGGAGCTTGCCAACAGCTATGGCAATCTGGCGCAGCGCACATTATCTTTTATCTTCAAGAATTTGGATGGCAATCTGCCTATTGAAGGTGAAGAAACGGCGGATGATATAGCCTTGTTGGCACTGGTCAACGACGCATGTGCCAATGATGTTCCGCGCGAATTTGCGGCCTTTGCCTTTTCACAAGGCATAGAGGCCTGGATGCGCGCTGTCTTTGCCTGCAACCAGTATATCGACGTCCAAGCGCCTTGGGCGCTGAAGAAGACAGACCCAGTTCGCATGGCTGCCGTCTTGCGAACCTTGATCAAGGCAATACGCGATCTGACGCTGGCTATTCAGCCGATTATTCCAGATTCAGCGGGCAAGATGCTGGATCAATTGGGCGTTTCAGAATCCGGGCGGGATTATGCGGCGATGGTGGATAAAGACTGGTATAATCGATTGGCCGGAAGCGGCTTCCGTTTGAGCGCACCAACGCCGCTTTTCCCGCGCCTCGAACTTCCGAAAGACGCAGCCGACTGATGTTCGTCGATAGCCATTGCCACCTGAACTATAAGGGTCTGGTCGAAGATCAGGACGCGGTATTGGCCCGCGCACGCGCCGCTGGCGTGTCTGCGATGCTCAATATCTCAACCCGACACAGCGAATGGGACGCGATCATTGCAACGGCGCAGAAAAGCCCAAATATCTGGGCCAGTGTCGGCATTCACCCGCATGAAGCCGATGCGCACCCCTATACCGACACGGCGACCCTCATTGCGGCAGCATCCCACCCCAAGGTCGTTGGCATTGGGGAAACGGGGCTGGATTATTATTATGATCACAGTGACAGAGAGCGGCAGCGCCACAGCTTTCGCACCCATATTGCAGCCGCTCGCGAGACAGGCTTGCCTCTCATCGTTCACACCCGCGATGCCGAGGCCGATACAGCGGAGATTTTGCGGGAGGAAATGGGGAAGGGGGCCTATTCCGGCGTCATCCACTGCTTCACCGCAAGCTCAGAATTCGCCGATATAGCCTTGGAATTGGGCCTTTTTATCTCAATTTCTGGAATTGTGACGTTTAAGAATGCTGCGGATCTAAGGGAAACGGCATCGCGTATTCCGGCAGATCGGCTTTTGATCGAGACGGACTCACCTTTTTTGGCGCCCGTGCCGCATCGCGGAAAAAGCTGCGAGCCCGGCTTTGTCGCCGATACTGCACGATTTTTGGCGGAAATTCGGGGTGTTAGCGTCGAAGATTTAGCGCAACAGACAAGTGCAAACTTCTACACCTTGTTTTCAAAGGCACAGGCGCAATGACGGAGGATATGGGCAGCCTTATTTATATGGTTGTGCTGCTTATGCTCGTTGCCTCCAGCCTCTTGGCACACCGACTGCCCATCGCACAAATGGCGCGCATGTTGTTGTCTTGGCTGCTGATTTTTGCGGCCGCCTTTCTCGTTTTCTCCTATCGCGCCGAATTTGCGCGGGTTTGGGATCGTGTGTCCGCCAATTTGTCGCCCAGACCAAGCGTGTCGGCCGATGGCAGCGTGCGCATCCCAAAATCTCCCGATGGTCATTTTTGGGTGACCGCTTCCGTCAATGGAAAGCCTGTGCGCTTCATGGTGGATAGCGGTGCGACGGTGACGTCTATGTCGGCTCAGGCCGCGCAAAAGGCTGGTATCGATCTAAACGCAATTGGTTTTCCTGCGCTTGTTCAAACCGCAAATGGGATGATTGAAATGCGGCGGGCACGTATCAAGAGCTTTTCTGTTGAAACAATTCAGCGCGAAGACATGGCCGTGCTCGTCTCCGACGCCTTGGGGGATACGAATTTATTGGGCATGAACTTTCTGTCGTCACTCAATGGCTGGCGGATTGAGGGCGAGGAAATGATCCTAAATCCATAAGCCGATCAAAAACCTGCTTATTTATAAATCCGTATTTAACATAATATATATTATCGGGTTTTTTGGCTATTAAGAAAAGTAGGCTATCTTTTACCCGCCTTTCCCTATTTCCAGATTAAAATGCGGCGATCGGAAGTTCCATGATCGTTTCTGAACCCGCCTGAAGCTTCCGACGCAGCGACACTGTTTCTGGCATCACATGATCTGCATAGAAACGCGCTGTCACCAGCTTGGCCTGCATAAAATCACGGTCGTCTGATCCCGATTGCAACGCAGTGTCCGCCGCAACCGCCATGCGCAACCACATCAGGCCCAGCGCGACGACACCCGTCATATGCATATAAGCAACCGAACCTGCGCCTGCATTGTCCGGATTGGTCATGGCATTGGCCATCAGCCACATGGTGGACGCCTGCAGATCACCCAGAGCCGCCTCTAGCGCACCCGCAATCTTGGCCGTAGCCGGTTTGCCTTTTGCGGCGGCAACCTCTTCAGCAACAAGGCCAAAGAAGAGTTGAATGGCCCGCCCGCCATGCGCTGGCAATTTGCGTCCCACGAGATCGAGCGCCTGAATGCCATTTGCGCCTTCATAGATCATCGCAATGCGGGCATCGCGGACATACTGGCTCATGCCCCATTCTTCGACATAGCCGTGACCGCCCAGCACCTGCTGCATATTGGTGCAGACTTCATAGCCCTTATCGGTGCCATAGCCTTTGATCACGGGCATCAGCAGCGAGAGAAGATCATCGGCATTCTGCCGTTCTTCTGCAGTTTGCGCCTTATGAACGAGATCGGACTGAATACCGCCCCAAAGGCAAAAGGCGCGCATCCCTTCGGTAAAGGCCTTTGCCTCCATCAACATCCGGCGAATATCCGGATGGACGAACAAAGTATCGGCCTTTTCCTGCGGATCTTTCACGCCAGTCAAGGAGCGTCCCTGACGGCGATCCTTGGCATATTGAACCGCGTTCTGATAGGCGCCCTCCGCTTGGGCAAGTCCCTGAACACCGACACCAAGACGTGCGATGTTCATCATCACAAACATGCCAGCCAGGCCCTTATTCTCCTCCCCAACGAGGAAGCCCTTAGCCCCATCATAATTCATAACGCAGGTCGCGCTGGCGCGAATGCCCATTTTATGTTCGATGGAGCCAACGCTGACCTTGTTCTTTTCTCCCAAAGATCCGTCAGCATTGACCAGATATTTGGGTACGATGAAGAGCGAGATGCCCTTTGTGCTGTCGGGCGCGCCGGGCGTTTTGGCGAGAACGAGGTGGATGATATTGTCGGTAAGATCCTGATCTCCACCTGAAATGAAAATCTTTGTCCCGGTAATGCTATAGCTGCCATCTGCCTGCGGCTCGGCGCGCGTGCGGATGAGGCCAAGATCGGTTCCGCAATGCGGCTCGGTCAGGTTCATCGTGCCGGCCCAGTCTCCAGCAACAATTTTGGGCACATAGGTTTGCTTTTGCTGTTCGCTGCCCGCCACCAAAATGGCAGAAACGGCCGCTCCAGCAAGCCCCGGATACATGGCAAAAGCCTGATTGGCCGTGGCCTGAAATTCCTCCATGGCAATGTTCAGCACATGGGGAAGCCCCTGCCCGCCAAACTCTTCTGGCGCGCCAAGCGTTGTCCACCCTGCGGCTGCATAGGCCTTATAGGCCTCTGGAAAACCGGTGGGCGTTGTCACTGTGCCGTCGGGATGGCGGGTGCAGCCCTGTTCATCGCCGCTCCGGTTCAGCGGAAACAACACTTCCGCCATGAACTTGCCGCCCTCTTCCAAAATGGCATTTACCACCTCAGGGGCTGCATTTTCAAAGCCGGGAAGATTTGAGTATCTGTCTAGGCGAAGAACATGATCGAGCACGAAACGGACATCACGAACAGGCGCAACATATTGCGGCATCAATCTAACTCCCAAACAAGCTTAATTTAGCTGTCGAGGCCGGGTTTCGCATTTTTAACGACGTCAACAAAGCGCGATAATTCATCTATATGGGCGTCGATATCGACCCGCTGGCGCTTTAGAAGTGCGATCCGGTCTTCGCATTTTTCAACCGTTACCTGACGTTGCGTCTGGCGGCCATCGCCTATGTCATAAAGATCGATCATCTCGCGGATCTCGGTCAGGCTAAAGCCAACCCGCTTCGCCCGTAAAATCCAAGCCAACCGGGCGCGATCCCGCTTTGTGTAAACGCGCGTTAAACCGCGGCGGATCGGAGAAATCAGACCTTCATCTTCATAAAAACGAAGCGCGCGCGGCGTCACGTCGAATTCCTCCGAAAGATCGGAAATGGAATATTGATGGCGGTCGCGCGGATCGGCGATGTCAACAGTGGCACTCGACATGAACGCGCTTTACTTTACGTGAACGTAAAGATCAACAGGGCCGCAGCGCCGATCCATCGACAATTCGGAAAAAACAGCTGTTGGCGCCCGTATGGCATGCAGGGCCATCTGGGCGGCATTTCAACCAAATGGCATCCTGATCACAATCAATCCGGGCTTCAACCAGATGCAGGTAATTGCCGCTGCTTTCACCCTTCACCCAAAGCGCCTGACGACTGCGTGACCAAAACGTCGCCTTTCCTGTCTTCAGCGTTATCTCCAGCGCCGCAGGATTCATATGTGCCAGCATCAACACCTCGCCCGTGTCCGCATCGGTACACACGGCGGTGATCAATCCATTGGCGTCAAATTTTGGATCCAGAACAAGGCCTGTCTCACGATCCATAGTCATCCCCTGCTCTCGGCAACACTGCAAAGCCATCATTGACCCACAGCCATTGGAAAGAAAAGCCGATTTCGCACAAACACGGGAATGACAAATCCATGTCACCTGCCTATAGGCGCAGTGTCGGGCGCAACCAGGGGCTGTTACACATGCTTTCCACCAATCCGTTTGAGGATGACAAGCTGCGCGAAGAGTGCGGGATTTTCGGGGTTTGGGGCGCTGAATCAGCAACAGCGGTTGTCGCACTCGGCCTTCATGCGCTGCAACATCGCGGGCAGGAAGCCGCCGGAATCACAAGCTGGGATGGCACGCGATTTCATTCCCACCGCGCCATGGGGCATGTGGCTGGCAATTTTGATCGCGATGAGATTATCCGCGGCCTACCCGGTGATGTTGCGTGCGGCCATGTCCGTTATTCAACAACGGGGGAAACATCGCTGCGCAATGTGCAGCCGCTGTTCGCTGATCTTGCGTCTGGTGGCTTTGCCGTTGCCCATAATGGCAACATTTCAAACGCGATGACGGTGAAGCGGGAATTGGTGCGCAAAGGCGCCATTTTCCAATCCACCAGCGATACCGAAGTCATCATTCACTTGGTTGCAACAAGCACCTATCGCACGCTGCTGGACCGGTTCATCGATGCCCTGAAGCAGCTTGAAGGCGCTTATGCGCTCATCTGCATGACGCCCGAAGGCATGCTGGCCTGTCGTGATCCCCTTGGCATTCGTCCGCTGGTTATGGGCAGATTGGGCGATGCCATCGTCTTTGCCTCTGAAACCGTGGCGCTGGACATTGTTGGGGCGACTTTTGAACGCGAAGTTGAGCCCGGCGAAATCGTGATTGTAACGGAACAGGGTGTTCGCTCGATCAGCCCCCTGCCCCAATCTCATCCCCGCCCCTGCATTTTCGAACATATCTATTTCGCGCGGCCCGATTCCATCACCAATGGGTCGAGCATTTATTCTGTCCGTAAAGCCATTGGCGCGGAACTGGCCTTAGAAAACCCGGTTGCTGCGGATTTGGTCATCCCCGTTCCCGATAGCGGCACGCCCGCGGCGATTGGATATGCCCAGCAATCTGGAATTCCTTTTGAACTGGGCATTATCAGGTCCCATTATGTTGGGCGCACCTTTATCCAGCCGACCGATAATATTCGCCATTTGGGCGTGAAGTTGAAACACAATGCCAACCGCGCCTTGATTGAGGGCAAATCCATCATCCTGATCGACGACAGCATTGTCCGGGGCACTACGAGCCTGAAAATTGTTCAGATGATGCGCGATGCCGGCGCGCGCGAAGTGCATATGCGCATTGCCAGCCCACCGACGCGCCACAGCTGCTTTTATGGCGTCGACACGCCAGAGCGCTCCAAGCTTCTCGCTGCGAACCATGATGTGGAAGGGATGCGGACGTTTATTCAGGCAGACAGCCTATCGTTCATCTCTATCGACGGGCTTTACAAGGCTGTTGGCGAAGCGGGCCGAGACCCGGCCAAGCCGCAATATTGCGATGCCTGCTTTACCGGCCATTACCCCACGCGCCTGACCGACCAGGATGATGTTGAGTCAGTCGACCAACTCAGCCTCCTTGCGGAACGCGTGGTCTAATGACGGGCAGTCTGGAAGGTCAAATTGCGCTTGTCACGGGTGCCAGCCGCGGCATTGGCGCGGCGATTGCCGAAGCGCTTGCCGCATCCGGTGCTCATGTCATTCTCACGGCGCGCCAGGGAGAGATGCTGGAACAGGTCGAAGACCGCATCCACGAAAAGGGCGGAAGCGCGACAATCGCGCCGCTCGATTTAACCGATGCGGATGCCATTGGTCGCCTTGCCCAAGCTGTTGGGTCGCGTTGGGGCAAGCTTGATATTCTGGTGTTGAATGCAGCGTTGCTGGGTACCCTTACCCCGCTCAACCACGCCGATGCCAAAGAATTTGCCGACGTCTTCACACTGAATGTCAGCGCGCAGCAGGCGATGATTGCCGCGTTCGACCCGCTATTGCGCAAGAGTGATGCTCCACGCCTGGTTGGCATCACGTCTAGTGTTGCAACCACCCCACGGGCCTTTTGGGGCGTGTACGGGGCCTCCAAAGCGGCGTTTGAAGTCATGCTCTCTGCCTATGCCGAGGAAACCCTCAATGTTGGGCGGATCAAGGTTGCCATTATCGATCCGGGTGCAACAGCCACGAAGATGCGCCAAAAAGCCTATCCGGGGGAAGACCCTGCAACATTAAAATCCCCAGAGACGGTGGGTCAGCGGGTCACGGTCCTCCTGACGGAAGGTTATGAGACCAACCATCGCGAACGGATCGAAAACCCGGCCTAACCTTACTTAATGGCGGTGATGGCTTTCTGCATCCACCGCGGCCTGCACAGCATGATACATAGCTTCGCGTTCTTTGCCGACGCCTTCCGGATCGGTTGCGGTGGGCCAATTTCCATTTGAAGCAATGATCAATTTGCGCTTGGGATCGATGAAGATGCCCTGCCCAAAAATGCCTTGGGCCGCATAGCTACCATCGTCATTCGTCCACCACTGAAATCCATAGCCCTTGCCGGGCTGATCGATTTCGGCCTGCTTGGTTGTCGCTTCCTTGATCCAGCCATCGGGGAGCACATTCCTGCCGCCATCCAACATGAAGAGGCCAAAGCGCGCATAGTCCCGCAAACGGGCGGAAATGCAGCAACCGGCAATTTCATGCCCGGTCCGGCCCAACATCCAAATCGCCTCCCCTTCCATCCCGAACGGCTTCCAAAGCTTCTCAGAGAGATAGGCCGAGAGCGTTTTGCCCGTCGCACTTGAAACGAGAACACCGATCAAATTGGTCTCACCCGTTTTATAGACCCATTTCGTGCCCGCTGGCGCTTCACGCGGCAGCCGCTTCATATAGCTGACGGTCATGTCCTCCCCCGGCTCTGGCTGGTGCCGATCAAACAAAGCAACGTCGGAGTTGCGATCCGTATAATCTTCATTCCATTTGACGCCGGACGTCATGGTGAGAAGCTGGCGAACCGTCACATCATCATAAACGGAGCCGCGAAGTCCGGGAATATAGGTCGACACCTTGTCCTCAAGGCTCTTGATATACCCATCTTTCACGGCCGCGCCGACCAGCGTGGAAGTAAAGGATTTAGCGACGGAAAAGCTCGTCCAGCGACCTTCCGGCCCATAGTTTAGGGCATATTTTTCGAAACGGATTTTCCCATCCTGAATGATAATCAGGCCCGCATTCCGCTGACGCGCCATATAGGCATCCAGATCCATAGAAGGCTTTATTGGCGTGCCACTCGAGAGCGCGCGCACCTTATCGCCGGTGGGAATAACATTGACCGTGGTGAGGGTCTCTGTGGCGCGAAATGCAGCATCGCGCTGATCCTGAGTCCAGAAAAGCACATCTTTATCCTTTGGCATGGTGTCTGGTGATTGCGCAACCGCGCCCGATGCCAGCACAAGCCATAAGGCTGCACCCTTTGCCCAATTCCGCATCACCCTCTCCCGTCAAACATTTGTTTTGGTGAAACATTAGAGGCGATAACCGCCGCATAAATCAACGAAAATCGCTCAGCCGTCCCCTAACCCTTGAAGTTAAGCTGATCGTGACATCGCCTGCGCCGCCAGCGCCCGTTCGCGCGCGGCGCGATGGCCGATGATCTTGGCGGGATAGCCCTTTGGCCGCACACCAAATTCTTCCGGGTCGTGGATATAGGGATTGGGCACATCGGCCAATTCCGGCACCCATTGTCGAATATAGGCATCTGCATTGAATTTTTCGGATTGAGACAGAGGTGCCATGATCCGTGAGAAGAGCGGCGCATCGACCCCAGTGCCCGCAACCCATTGCCAGTTGGAGGCATTGGCCCCCGCATCCGCATCAACCAGCGTATCCCAAAACCATTCTTCCCCCCGCCGCCAATCAATCAGCAAATGTTTGATCAGGAAGGAAGCGGCAATCATGCGGACGCGGTTGTGCATCCAGCCCGTTGCCCAAAGTTCGCGCATTCCGGCATCAACGATGGGATAGCCCGTGCGCCCGCGCGTCCAAGCTCGAAAATCTGCCTCAGCCTCGACACCCGACCGCCAAGGAATTTTATCAAAGGCGGCCCGACCATTGGACTTGGCATAATCTGGAAACAAATCGAGCAAATTGGTCGCGTAATCCCGCCACCCCAATTGGCGCAAAAAGGGTTCGGCTTGCGCACCCGCCTCTCGTGCGGACAAATGCCAAATAGTCGCCGGGCTGATTTCACCGAAATGAATATGCGGCGACAGGAGCGATGTCCCGTCGACAGAAGGAAGGTTGCGAGTGTCATCATAAGCCGTCATTTTCGGAAGAAATTCACGCAACGCCGCTTGCGCCCCTGTCTCCCCCGGTGACCAGACCGAAAAACCGCCTGACCAGTCGGGTGTTGTTGGCAAAAGCCCCCAATCGCTGAGATCGTCTGACTTGCATTGCATGGCCAAAGGCATAGTTTCCGGCGCGGGAACGGGCCGAGCAGGCGGCATATGCGAGAGCAGTGACCGCCACCAAGGTGTGAACACCCGATAGCGCCCACCAGATCCAGTGAGGATAGAGGCAGGCGGGGAAAGATGATTGCCATGATGCAAAACGAGCTCGACCTGCCTGGCAGCTTCCGCTTCCGCCACTTTCCAGCCCGGTTCATAATGATGCAAGGCGTGGACCCGCTTTATCCCCGTTTCCGCGCTGATCGCTGCGAGAACCTCAGCTGAGCGCCCGCGCCGCAAAATGAGGCCAGACCCTTTTTCAGCTAAGCTGGCCGCCAAAGAGCTTAGCGAATGATGAAGCCACCAAAGTTGCGCCCCGCCCATTGGCCGCAGCCCCGGTGTCTCCTCGTCCAATATGTAGACAGGAAGAACAGTGCCCTCTGCCAATGCCGCCACAAGCGCGGGCTGATCATAAAGGCGGAGATCTTGGCGAAACCAGAGGATGGATTTGGACATAAGTCGTGCATCGCAGGCCGTCGCCCGGCCTGCAATACACACTTAGAACCTTATCGCCTTCAAATCCGTCGATTAATCGACCGTCCAGGTCTGCCCCTTGGAAATCAAGCTCTGCAAATCAGGCTTTTTGCCGGCAGCAATTTGTTCATTCTGCGCGATGACAGCTTCCTCAAAAGTGGGCTGCGGATCATCATAGAGAATGCCAAGTGCCATTGGGAAAGGACCAAAGGGCATTTCCACCAGCATATGCGCCATGGTGCGGTTGGTGATGTCATGCACCAGCACGCCTGCGGCCTGCCAATCGCCGTCCACCACATCGACCACCTTGAGCATCAACTTATCGCTATCAAGGGCAAGGCCCTTGGTGCCAGCGTCAAACAGCATCGGCTTGCCGTCCTCCAGCCAAAGCTGGTGGTTCTGGTTCGCCTTTTCGGTAAAGCCTGCAAACACATCCGCATTGTAAACGATGCAGTTCTGGAAAATCTCGACAAAGGCCGTGCCCTTGTGACGATGCGCCGCTTTCAAGACATCAACCAGCTGCTTTGACACATCATAAGCCCGCGCAACGAAACGTGCGCCAGCACCCAACGCAAAGGCGCAAGGGCGCGCGGGATGATCAACTGAACCAAATGGCGTTGAGGGAGAGCGTGTCCCTTCGCGACTGGTGGGGGAATATTGCCCCTTGGTCAGGCCATAAATCTCATTGTTGAACAGCAGCACCTGACAATTCAGGTTGCGGCGGAGCAAATGCATCGTGTGATTGCCCCCAATGGACAAGGCATCGCCATCACCGGTGATGATCCAGACATCCAGATCTGGGTTTGCCAACTTCACCCCGGTTGCAACCGCAGGCGCACGACCATGGATGGTGTGAAAACCATAGGTTTCCATATAATAGGGAAAGCGCGATGAGCAGCCAATGCCAGATACAAACACCGTGTTTTCGGGCGTTCCGCCAATTTCTGGCATCGTCCGCTGCACGGCTTTGAGGATCGCATAGTCACCACAACCGGGGCACCAGCGCACTTCCTGATCGGTTTCCCAGTCCTTCGGGCTGGTCTTGATGGGGGTCATATCGTTCATGCTAATGCCTCCTCTATGGCGGCTTCAATTTCTGCGATACGGAACGGCTGTCCCGACACTTTGTTCAGCGGGCGGGCATCAATCAGATATTGATCCCGCAAAACGGTCTTAAACTGACCTGTATTCATTTCTGGCACGATCACTTTATCGAACGACTTGAGCAGATCGCCCAAATTCTTCGGCAATGGCCAGATATGACGGACATGAACATGGCTCACATCCAACCCCTTCGCGCGGGCCCGACGGACCGCCTGATGAATGGGGCCATAAGTTGATCCCCAGCCCACAAGTGCCAGCTTTCCGCCTTCGGCACCCAGACACACATCCTGATCCGGTATATGGTCAGCAATGCCATCAACCTTGGCTTTGCGCAGATCGGTCATCGCCTGGTGATTGTCCGGCGCATAGTTGATATGCCCCGTGTCGACCTGCTTTTCGATGCCGCCGATGCGATGGCGTAGACCCGGTGTGCCCGGCTTCACCCAAGGGCGCGCCAATTTTGCATCGCGACCATAAGGCTTGAACCCGCCTTCTGGCACGTGATCGAGGAATGTGACCGGGAACGGTGCATAGGTCGACATGTCCGGTACTTTCCAAGGCTCAGCCGCATTAGCGATATAGCCATCGGTCAAAAGCATGACGGGCGTCATAAACTGGGTGGCGATACGCACCGCCTCAATCGCGCTATCAAACACATCAGACGGCGAGCAAGCGGAAATAACGGGCAAGGGCGTATCGCCATTGCGGCCATAGACCGCCTGGTAAAGATCGGACTGTTCCGTCTTCGTCGGCAAGCCTGTCGACGGGCCGCCACGCTGCGAATTGACAATCACGAGCGGCAGCTCGGTCATCACGGCAAGACCAATAGCCTCTGTCTTGAGCGCAATACCGGGGCCAGACGAGGATGTGATCCCCAATTGA
>JBBATU010000043.1:0-18036 GCA_040398565.1 Chakrabartia sp. | reverse complement strand
AGCTGGATGGCCGTGATGCCCGCAAGAGCTGGATGCGCGACGTTCAGTTCCGGCTCGAATATGCGGCGCTTTACGGTGCTCTCCAGACCGTCCGCTTGATGATCCGCAAATTGCTGATCGAGTTGGAAGCCAATCCGGATAAGGCGTCGCCAACCCTGCCGACCTACATTAAGCTCACTTGGGGACCGTTCCTGCAGCGCTACACAGAATTTCTGCTCCGCGCCGAAGGCCTTGAAACGCAGACTTGGCAGCCCGCCATCCCCGGCACAGGGCATAGCAGCCGATTGCGGTTCAACGACTTCCTCAACAGCTATGGCTGGACGATCGCGGGCGGATCAAACGAGATCATGCGCAATATCATTTCTGAAAGGATATTGGGCTTACCACGTGGATGATTTTGCGGACAAAGCCCGGCGAAACATAATCGGGCATGGCCGTTTGGGGAGAGAGACATGCAAAAGGAAACCGCCGCTGCGGACGACCGTCGGGACTTTTATCGGCTTGTCATTCCGTTGATGATTGCAGAGCTTGTTGCGGCTCTGGAACTCACGATGATCTATGCCGCCATGCGCAGCCTAGTGACAGATCTTGGCGGCCCCTCGCAAGCAGGTTGGCTCGTGACATCGTTCATGCTCTCCTCCGCCGCGGGCGCCGCCCTTTTCGGCCGCCTCGGCGATCTTCTTGGCCGGCGCAATGTCCTTCTTTGGGTGCTTGCCCTCTCGACGCTTGGTTCCGCCATCAGCAGCGTAACTCGCGAGCTTGAATGGCTGATTGCAGGAAGAACGCTGCAAGGCTTTGCCGGGGCAATTATCCCGCTCTGCTTCGGCATGATCAGAGAACGCGTCAATCCGAAACGCGTCTCTTTGGGCATCGGTCTCATCTCGTCAACCGTGACGATTGCCTCAGGATCTGGCCTGTTGATTGGCGGATTGATCATCGATCATGCTGACTGGACGATGATTTTCAAAGTGTCCACGGCACTTGGTCTCACCGCATTTCTGATCGTCCAGTTCTTTATCTCAAAGGACAAGCCTAAGGATAAGGCCGGTGTTCTAGAAGATCTTCTGGGCGGCATGCTGTTCATCCCGGCCGTGGTCAGCCTGTTGCTGGGCATTACGCACACGGCAAAGCATGGCATTCTCGAGCCAACGTCACTGGCGTGGTTTGCCGGGGCGTCGGCCTTTCTGGGAGCATGGATTTGGCGAGAGCTGACCGTTAAAACTCCCCTTCTCGATGTGCGGCTTTTGGCGCGACCGGAAATTGCTTGGCCCAATATCATGATGGTGTTCGTGGCTCTCGGCGTTTATCAGGGCGGGCATCTCATGACCCTCTTTGGGCAGCAGCCCGTGTCGACTGGGATTGGGCTTGGCCTGACAGCAACCATGGCAAGCTTTCTGCTTCTTCCGGCAAATATCCTTGCTGGACTAGCGGCTCCCTTTGTCGCGTCCGCAGTGGGCCATTTTGGGCCGCGCAATATTGCGCGCGTCGGCTGTATCATGATGGTTGCTGCCTTTACGGCCTTGGCGTTCTTCAACGATAATATGGCCATCGTTCTCACGCTCATGATTGTTCAGGGTGTGGGCCTCGGTCTGGTCTACGTCACTGTCCCCGTCATCATCGTACACGCATCCCCCCCTGACCGGACGAGCGAAACGACGGGCATGATGGCCGTCATCCGGTCAACGGCAATGGCCATTGGGGCACAGACGGTTGCAACTTTGCTGTCTGAAGGCGCCGGGGCGCATGGCGGCGCGGGCGGCCATGCTTTGCCGACTGCAGCGGCTTATCAGACGGCGTTCTTCTATGTCGCCGCCACTGCGTTCATCGCCTTGCTGATCTGCCAAAAGCTTCCCAAGAAGCTGGATCTGCAAAGCGGCAGCGCGCATTAGCTTATTGCTTGCTAATCGGTGGCCCAAAAATAGATGTTTCTGGGCAAAATTGCGGAGGTCGCTTCTCACGCTTCGCGGTCATTGCTTCCTTAAAGTCCGCCCCGTCCAGTGTGGGGCGGACAAGGTCATAGGCACGCGCCCGAGCGGTTTCAAAATCCTGCAAGTCCGCCTCACGCAATTGACGCTTCATCAGCGCAAAGCTTGATGGCGCATTGGCGGCCATAGCCCGCGCATAATCAAGGGCGGCCTCCAAAAAGCCTTCCTTGGGCAAAACATGCGCAACCAAGCCTTTGGCATAAGCCTCTTGCGCACCAACCCGGCGCGCGGACAAGAGCATGTCAGCAGCATTGCCCGACCCCATTAAGCGGGACAGCAACCATGCCAAGCCGCCCTCTGCACTGAGGCCAAGACCCGCAAATGGTGCCACAAAAATGGCATCTTCGGCCGCCAGTCGAATGTCGGCGGAGCACGCCATCGCAAGTCCAATGCCTGCACACGGCCCATGGACGGCCGCAATAACCGGCTTGGGCAGCAGCATCAGCCCATCATAACGCAAGCCGCCCGATCCTGTGTTGGGCGCATCGGCCCCCGCGGATAGCTCATTGAGAACCTGCATATCCGCACCGGCGCAAAAGCCGCGCCCCGCCCCGGACAAGAGGATCACGCGGACATCAGGGTCTGCGGCTGCGCGTGAGAATGCCTCCGTTAGTCCGCGCGACATATCGCCGTTGGAGGCGTTGAGCCGATCAGGCCGGTTCAGGGTGATCTGCGCCACGCCGTCTGAAACGGCATAAAGTACGGGCGCTTGATCGACCGCGCCGTCCATCACCAACCCGCCAAGTCCGCAGCGCGCAGACGATGGCGCGACGGTGAACCCAGCCAAGCCCAATTGAGCATCGCCCGCTTCATATACAGATGCGTGTCATGTTCCCATGTAAACCCGATGCCGCCATGCGCTTCCACCGTGTCGCGGGTGACTTGCAGGTAGGTGTCCGACAAATGCGCCTTAGCCTGAGAGGCGGCATGAGAAGATTTGTCGGGGATCGCATCCCAAGCATGGGCGGCATACCAATATAGCCCGCGCGACGGCTCCGTCGCCAAAGCCATCGCGACCAACTGATACCGCAAGCCCTGAAAGGCAGCGATGGGCTGTCCATATTGTTCGCGCATCTTGGCGTAATCTACCGACATCGAGACGCAATGCTCGGCTCCACCGAAGGAATCTGCCGCAAGCAAAACGGCAGCCGCATCGATCAGCCTCGTGGATGCCGCTTTACCTTCCGGCAAAATCTCTGCCGCGACATCCTCAAATGCCAGTGTATCGACGGGTCGCGTGCGATCCGCACTATCGACCCGCGTGATGGAGAATCCGGCGCCCTTTTCAACAAGGGAAAGCCCGTCCGCCGTTCCGACAATGATCAGATCAGCTTCGGCTGCATTGGGAACCAATGTCTTGCTTCCCGTCAGCCGTGCGCCGGACAATGTCCATTGCTCTGGCATCCAGCCGCCTTTTCCTTCGCACAAAGCCACCGTGCCCAAAGCCTCTCCAGACGCGAGCAATGGCAGCCATTTTGCCTTCTGAGCCTCTGATCCCGCGAGCGAAATGGCAAGCGTTGCCAAGGCATGACCCAGAAAGGGAACAGGCGCGACGGCACGCCCCAGCGCTTCGGCAACAATCGCCAAATCGACCAGCTCAAGACCAAGCCCGCCATGGTTTTCCGGCACAATCAGGGCAGGAACACCCATGTCGCACAGGGCGCTCCACAATTCTGAATCAAATCGGGCGTCACCCGGCACATCAAAAATCTTGTGCACGCGCAGCGGATCGCACTTGTCGCGCAACAGATTGGAGACGCTATCAACCAGCGCCAGCTGCTCTTCAGAAAGAAGGAAGTTCATGCGGGTGCTCCCGGATTTTTGTCGCGTGGGAGGCCAAGGCTACGCTCCGCGATGATGTTGCGCTGAATATTGGACGTGCCGCCCGCAATAGACATGGAGAGCGAGATCATGAACCGCTCAATCCATTTGAGGCGTTCTCCACTCATATCGACAAAGTCATTCTCAACAATGTCACGCGCCAGCTTAGAGATCCGCCCAGCCAATTCAGTCATGTAGACTTTAGGCATGGTTTGAAACGTCCCAATATCCCGGCCGTGCACATCGTGCGATGTGGCGCGATAGGTGGAATAGGTGAGGCTCATTAACTGGCCTTCAATAGCAGCCAATTCTTCGCGAATGCGGGGATGCTTGATGGCCGGCTGACCATCGCGCTCCACCTCTTTGGCCAATTTGACCAAATCGCGGAACATGGAGAGGCTCCAGGTCATCGTCGCGATACCCGACCGTTCGTGCTTCAGCGTCGAGCGCGTGACGTTCCAGCCCTTGCCCCGTTCACCAACCAGCATGTCAGCTGGTGTTTCGGCATTGTCAAAAAAGACTTCGCTAAACTCCTTCTGCCGGGTCATCTGCACCAGCGGACGCACCGTCACGCCAGGCTGGCGAATATCGACCAGCAAATAGGATATGCCCGCATGCTTCGGGGCGTCGGGTTCCGTTCGCACCAAGCAGAACATATGCGTGGCTTTATGGCCGTGGGTCGTCCAGATTTTCTGCCCGTTGATGATCCATTTAGAGCCATCTGCGGATAACTCAGCCTTTGTTCGCAACGACGCCAAGTCCGAACCGGCATTGGGCTCCGAAAAGCCCTGCGCCCAGATGATGTCGCCGCGCAAGGTGGGCGCGATCCATTTTTGCTTCTGCTCTTCTGTGCCCCATTCCAATAGCACGGGAACAACAAGGCCATTGCCCGGGATTCGCCCAGCAGGCGCCCGCGCCTTGGTCAATTCCTCGCGGAGAATCTCTGCCTTGATGATGTCAGCAGGCTGTTCTGACCCGCCATAGGCCTTTGGGATGCTGCGATGCATATAGCCGCGCTCAACCCCCGCCAGAACAAAGGCTCGCTCATTCTCATGGGATTTGAGATTGCCATCTGCCGGCGGCCAATTTGCCTTGATGAATTCACGCACCTCCGATCGGAAGCCGTCAAATTCGCTGCCAAAGCTCAGTTCCATCGCTTAATCCTCTATACTATTCCGCTTGCACCTCAAAAGAGGTTGCGTGACCGAGTCAAGTCTTAATGCGCCCTCAAATGCTCATGCATCGAATAGGCCATGATCCAACATGGCGTGCGCAAAACGAGAGGCCACGGCCGCGTTGAACTCTTCTGGTTGGAAGGATGGCAAATTGGTCAACCAAACGGTCAATCCATAGGCCAGATAGCGGCGGTATCGATCAAACGCATGCGCCATGCTGGGGGCGGGCCATCCGTGACGCGCACGCTCCTCTAGATAATGCTGAAGCAACTCCACCTCATGCTTGCGCCGATCCTCTGGAGACAAGGAAGAAGCGATGAAATAGGCCACATCAAAGGCCCAGCTTCCGCGCCACACGCATTGCCAATCAAGCAGGCCCAGTCCGCCATCGGGCAGCCTGTAGCTGTTGCCGATATGGGCATCGCCATGGATCATGCACCGTTCAGCATCCTCCATACCAAAGGCAGCGGTGCGCCGCATGGCTTTCGAAATGCGCTGAGCATCACGCGCCGCTTCCGGCAAGGAAAGACCGCGTGGCAGGGCGAGAAACTGCTCCAGAGTGTCCGGGGCACTGACATGTGTCAGGTATGAACCCGGCTCTAGAACATCCCAGAATAGCGGGCGGAACCAATCATGCGCTTCAAGCCATTTAGAGCCATGGGTCGCCGCATGCATCCGCGCAAGCTGCGCGAGCATAGCGGCCACAGAGTTTGGGCTTAAGGCGTCTAACGGACTGTGAAAAAGCGCGTCTCGGTCGGCCAGATCTTCCAGCAGCAGAACGCCGTCCAGCCTATCATCATCCCATGTTGCCCCATAGCAAACGGGCACTTCCAGACCCAAGTCGGGCAGCACTTCCGCGTATACGCGGGGCTCACGTGAAAAAATGCCGACCTTTCGGAGAATTTCGCTGCTGTCCTCCCACCCGGCCTTCACCCACATGGTGCGCGGCCCTTCACCCTCAGCATCCAGCCGCACCTTAACCTTTGTCGCAGTGCCATGGATCGCGTCCTCAATCTGCACGGCTTGAACCCGTAGCCTCGGAAATTTGGGCTCGAGCAACGCTTCGAGCAAATCGGGCGTAATCTGCCCAAAAGCCTCGGCCGTCATACGCCGAGCATCCCAAAGCTATCGTGATCGAGCATGGCCATGCCAAAGCGCGTGGCCGCGGCTGTATTGTTTGCCTCCGTCTGAAACTTGGAGCTGTTGAGCATCCAAATCAGCAGCCCCCAAATGACATCACGGCGATAGGCTGCCCATGCCGCATCAAAGGAGGGGGGATCGACACCAAGTTGCGCAAGGGAGTGCAGATAATGTTGCAGCAAGGCCGCCTCCCAGCGCCGTCTATCGACGAGATCAAGACCCGCGATCAGGAAATAGCTGACGTCAATTGACCAAGCCCCCCGGCGCGGCTGCATATCGAGAAAGCCCGGCGTGCCATCGGCATCCAGATAGAGATTGCCCAAATGCATATCCCCATGATTGACGACCATCGCCATGTTTTCGGAGATATGAGCCGCCGTCATCGCCACATGGGCGGCATGGATGCGTTTTGGATCCAGAAGAAATTTCGGCATCGCTGCCCCACGCGGTGCCGTCGCATAACGTTGAAATTCCTCCGGCGTATCCAGAAGGTGAAAATAATGCGCGACAGATTCCTTGTGCGTGTCAGGGGCCCAGGCGAAGCGGCTGTTCAAATCAGGCGCGTTCCACCAGCGTGCGTGAAGACGGGCCAACCCTTCCAGAAATCGCTTGGCCAGATCAAAGCCTATGGGGGATTGCAGGGTCAAAAACTCCACATCGCGCAGGCATAGATCCTCCAAAACAACCAGCGCCCGACCGTCTTCGTCTTTCACCGCGCCAAAGCATTTCGGGGCGTTGAAATCGACCGTCGGCAGCAAATCGGCATAGGCATGATATTCATTCACATGCATGCTCCGCATCGCGGTGCTGTGCGGTTCAAACCCAACCTTCATCATCAGACTGGAGGGAAAATCATTGCGATTTGTGCGCGCAGACAGCCGCACTTTGGTGCACGCGCCATGTTGAACATCGACGATCGAGAGAGAATCGATCTCCAGCCCTGGAGCATCCTTCGCCAGCAGATCCGTCAGCCATTCGGACGTTATGTCTGCGAGACTTTGGGGTAAATCCATATCCTGTTCCTCTGCCGAAAGGCTTTTCGCCGATCCGTTAATCCGCTAAATAAATGATATTATTCTTGCTGGAGCAAGCTCTATCTGGAATGGCTGATCAATAGCGGTGAATGACGAGAAAAGGGGCAGAGGCTTATGACGACGCTGGCAGGAAAAACGCTGTTCGTGACAGGCGCAAGCCGCGGAATTGGCTTGGCCATTGCCCTGCGTGCGGCCCGCGATGGCGCAAATATTGTCATTGCTGCCAAGACCGTCGATCCGCACCCCACCTTGCCCGGGACAATTTACACGGCAGCTGAAGCGGTTGAGGCAGCTGGAGGACAGGCGCTCCCCATCCCGGTCGATCTGCGAGAGGATGACGCGGTCGATGCGGCCATTGCCCAGACGATCAGTCATTTCGGCGGGATCGATATCGTCATCAACAATGCCAGCGCAATGCACCGCAAGCCCACGCTGGAAACCGATATGAAGCGGTTTGACCTCTTATTCGGGATCAACACACGCGGGACATATCAGGTAACGCGCAAATGCCTGCCCCACCTGCTGCAGGCCCAAAACCCCCATGTTTTGACAATCGCGCCACTCCCGGTGTTCGACCATCCTGAGAAATTTGAACCCTATCCCGCGTATATGCTGTCGAAAATGAACATGACGCTCCTCAGCATGGCCTGGGCGCAAGAATTTCGCGGCAAGATCGGGTTCAACACCTTATGGCCGCGCACCGCGATATGGACAGCCGCCGTTAAAGCCCTGCGCGGCGACGAGGGTGCCCGGCGCGCGCGCAGCCCGGACATCATGGCCGACGCAGCATGGCATGTCCTCACGCAAGATGCGCGCAGCTTTTCTGGCCGCCACCTTCTCGATGATGACGTGCTGCGGGATGCCGGTGTCACAGATTTTACGCCCTATTATCATCCGGATGCAGATCCGGCTGATATGAATGCGAATCTATGGGTAAGCCACGGTCTCCTATCGGTAGGCCCCTCCGCGAAACGCTCAGAATAGTGCGTGAAAATGCGAACACCCCTCACCCTGACCTCCGGCCTATGGACACATCGGGCCAACCAATCATATAGTTAAGTGAGATGTTTTGATGGCCTGTGCCGTCGCATTCAAAGCCTTGATAGGAGATGAGACCAGATGACCGCACCCATAGTTTTTGAACTCGTCTCTGGCGTCGGGATCATCACCTTGAACCGCCCAGACCGGCACAATGCCATGAATGATGAGGCAAGCGCATTGCTGGGATCGACATTTCATGAGGCCCTGCGCAATCCTGATGTCCGCGCCATCTTGATGCGTGGAGCTGGAAAATCCTTTTGTTCGGGTCGGGACACATCGGTTCTGGGCCACCGCGTTCAGGATGAAAGCGACTATCATTTTGTCCGCCGGCATCAGGAGTTCAGGCTGACGATCCTGGAAAGCCCCAAGCCCGTTGTCGCCGCCGTCAAGGGCGCGGCAATTGGCGGCGGGTGCGAAATGGCATTGGCCGCCGACATTCGTGTCGCATCGACCGATCTCAAAATGGCCTTACCAGAAATCAACTATGGCCTGCTGCCAGACACAGGCGGCACACAATATCTGACCAATTTAATTGGGCCTGCCCGTGCAAAATACATGGTGATGACGGGTGCACGGATTGATGGGCAGACTGCGCTTGATTGGGGCGCGGTCGACTTTTTGCTGCCCCCGGAAGATGTGGATGCCAAGGCACTTCAAATTGCCACTGATATCGCGGCCAAGCCACCCATCGCTTTGGCGATGGCCAAGAGCATGATTGACCAAGGTATGGTCGGTGCGGTGCGCAGCGGTTTGACCCAGGAACTTCTGGCGCAAACCGCATTGTTCAAAACGGACGATTATGCAGAAGCCCGTGCCGCCGTGCGCGAAGGGCGCAAGCCCGTCTACAAGGGCCGATGACAGAGGCGGCTTTCTAGATTCTGATCGACAGTGAGGAGAAGATAATGGCGCTGAAAGTTGAACAAATCCCTGATAATGTTCCTCCCGAATGCGTTGTCGATTTTGACTTTTTTGCGCTCGACAAGCTCGGCAAAGACGATGTTCAGCTTGCTTGGGCAACGCTACATGATGGCCCGGACATTGTCTGGACACCGCATAATGGTGGTCATTGGATCGCCACGCGCGGCGAAGATATTGAGGCGATGCAACTGGATTACGCGCATTTCAGCCACAAGAATTTCAACCTTCCGCGTAATGAGGTGGATCAGCACTCCCTTCCGCTGGGCCTCGATCCGCCCGCACATACGCCCTTTCGACGGGCCATAATGCCCGCTTTCCAGCCACGTACGATGAAAGTTCTGGAAGGCGTCGCGCGCGAGACAGCACAAAAGCTGGTTCGTGAAATTGCGCCGCGCGGGGAGTGTGAGTTTATCGAAGACTTCGCCAAGGTCCTCCCCATTAACGTTTTTCTGGGCATGGTGGATTTGCCGCTCGAGCATCGCGGATTTCTATTGGAATGGGCCGAAATCGCGGTTCGATCCCCAGATGTTGCTTTGCGCGCTGACGTCCATGCCAAAATGCGGAACTATCTCACCCCTTATATTGACGAACGGATGCAAAATCCGGGTGAAGACGTGCTGAGCATTGTCATAACCAGCGACATAAATGGCCGCCCCCCGACACGGGACGAAGTATTTGGCATGTCGACTTTGCTCCTCTTTGGCGGGCTAGATACGGTCGCGTCACAGCTTGGCTTTATCGCGATGCATCTTGCCCGCAACCCGCAGCATCGGCGGGAGTTGATCGACAACCCCACTCTGAGGCCGCGCGCGACAGAAGAGTTGATCCGCCGCTATGGCTTGCCAAACACCGCACGGGTTTTGACACAAGATTATCGGTATAAGGACATAGAGTTTCGCAAAGGCGATATGATCCAGCTGCCCAAATGCCTTTACGGCTTGGATGAACGCAAAAACGCCGATCCAACAATAGTTGATTTCCATCGCAAGCCCTCTGAAGTGAAGCATGCGGCATTCGGAGGCGGCCCCCATGTCTGCCCGGGCGCCGTGCTTGCGCGCCGCGAGATCATGGTCTTCATGGATGAATGGTTACCAATGATCCCTGAGTTTGAGATCGACACGGACAAGCCGTTGATCATGAAGTCTGGGCCCGTCAATGGCGTGCTTGCCTTACCCTTGAAATGGGATGTCTAAAGCCGTGGGCATGGTCGATACCAGCGCGGTCAAAACTGCCATTCGCGCGGCGATTGACGCGGGGCATGAAGAGGCGGTTCATGTTGTTGCCTATCATCAAGGCTCAAAGGTGATCGACATTTGGGACGGTCTGGCCGATGCGACAAGGGGCATCCCGGCGCGCGCCAACACCCTCTATAATGTCTACTCGGTTACGAAAGCGGTGGCCGCAACGGCGCTCCATATTCAGGCCGAAAAGGGGTTGGTGGATTATGATGCGCCCATTGCGGATTATTGGCCCGAATTCGCACAGAACGGCAAAGAAAGGGCGACTGTCCGCCACGCACTAACCCATCGGGCGGGCGTTCCCCTGATGCCCGAAGGCGTAACGCCGGAACTCATGTGCGATTCCAAGTGGATGGCCCGGGCAATTGCGGAAATGGCGCCCCTTGCCCCGCCGGGGGAAAAGACGCTGTATCAGTCGATGACGTTCGGCTGGATCATTGGTGAAATAGTTCAACGCAGCGATCCGCACGGGCGCGCCTTGGGTCAGTTCGTGCAGGAAGAGATTGCCAAGCCACTTGGTCTGAATGACCTTTGGATTGGCATTCCAGATGCTGTGGCCGATCGGGTGGCCGTTATGTCCAACCGGAATGAAGATGACCCGCCACCACCAGAGGCCACTCTTTACGCGCGCTCCATGCCTTATGCGGTTGACCTTGTGCCCCGTGTTTTTGGCCGCCCAGATGTGCAGCGCGCCTGCATTGCCGGGGTCGGTGGGATATTTAATGCACGAGATGAAGCACGCTTTTGGGCGATGCTTGCCAATGGCGGGGAGCTGGATGGGGTGCGCTTGCTCTCTTCAGATCGTGTGGCTGAGTTTTGCCGCATTCGCGACAATGGCGATGAGCCTGATCCAGTGATGTTCGGCATGCCCATCCCCATAAGCACGGGCGGCTATTGGCTGGGCGGCCACCGTGTCAGCAGCGCACGGGCGATCTGGCATCCCGGTGCTGGGGGATCGATCGGCTGGGCCGATACGGATCAGAAGCTTGCCGTTGCAATTTGTCATAATCGCATGTTCAATGCGCGAGCGCCGCAAGACGACCCTATTTTGCCAATATCAAAAGCCGTCGTGTCATCCATTGGGTTGGAGTGGACTTCATGAGCATCATTCCCATCTTAGAAGACTTGTCAGACGCAAGCTTCAACCCGTTTATCGTTGAAAAGCTGTCGACTGGCGACTGCCCCGATCCCTATCCCCGCCTGCATGAACTGATGCAGCAAGGATCCGTGCTTGAGGGAAGCTACCGCACCCAGTTTACGGATGTTCCGGATGCCCAAATGGGGCACCTGCCGCAGGTCATGGTGCTGGGCTATGATGCGGTCCTCCATGTGCTCACCCACCCGGAAATCTTCACAAACAAAAAGGCGTTTGAGCTTAGCCTTGGACGATCATTCGGCAATACGGTGACGGTGATGGATGCGCCGGAACACACGCGGTTCCGCAAAATTTTCCAAAAGGCGTTTCTGCCGCAGGTTGTCACCAAATGGGGGGAAACCGTTGTTGACCCTGTGGTGAAGGGCCTGATGGACAAATTCAGAACCCGTGGCTCGGCCGACCTCATTGAGGAATTTACGCACCATTATCCTTTCCAGGTCATTTACGCCCAAGTTGAGCTAGACCCCGCGCAGGCTCCGGTGTTTCATAAGCTGGCGATTGCACAACTTTTGTCGTCGGTGGGCGCGCCCCAAGGTCAGGAAGCCAGCACCAAGCTGGGGACTTTCTTCGGTGAACTGCTGCGCCAAAAGCGGGCCAATCCGGGAACCGACTTGATCAGCCATTTGGCCACTGTGGAAGCGGATGGGGAAACTCTGCCAGACGATGTCCTGATTTCCTTCCTGCGCCAATTGATGAATGCAGGCGGTGACACAACCTATCGCGGCACGAGCGTGTTGCTCACCGGGCTATTGACCCATCCAGAGCAACTCAAAGCGGTTGCAGAGGATCGCAGCCTCATTCCACAGGCCATTGATGAGGCCTTGCGCTGGGAGGGGCCCGTCGCCTCGACTTTCCGCTACGCTTCTGTTGATACAGAAATTGACGGGGTTACGATCCCGAAGGGCACATTCATCAACACTGTCTTGGCCTCAGCCAATCGGGATGGGCGCAAATATCCTAACCCTGACAGTTTTGACATTTTCCGGGACCGCAGCCCTCGGCATCTGGCCTTTGCCAGCGGACCGCACCTCTGCATTGGGCAGCATCTTGCGCGCGTTGAGATGACCCGCGCCCTCAACGCACTGCTCGATAATCTTCCCAATCTTCGGCTGGATCCAGAAAAGCCTGCGCCGCAAATCACGGGTCATATTCTACGCGCGCCGGAGCATCTTTGGGTGCGGTTCGACGCATAAGGAGGCAGCGGTGAAACAATGGATGTGCATGAACTGCGGCTGGATATATGATCAAGCCTTAGGCGACCCTGTGGGGGAGATCGCCCCCGGCACAGCTTGGGAGGATATCCCAGACGACTGGCAATGCCCGGATTGCGGGTCGATGAAATCGGATTTTGAAATGGTTGAAATTTAAGGCCGGCGCGCAATCAGGGACGCTGCCTTTTCGCCGATCATCAGCGCTGGGGCATTGGTATTCCCCGATGTCAGCGATGGCATGATGGAACAATCCGCCACCCGCAAACCCTCTACCCCATAAACGCGCAATTGGGGGTCAACGACAGCCTGGTGATCATTGCCCATCCGGCATGTGCCAACAGGGTGCGCCATTGACGATGCAGAGGCCTGAACCGCACTCAAAACTGCGGCATCATCCTGCCCCGGATCGCCCGCAAGTTCCGCGCTGTTGATCAATTGCGCAAGCGGGTCGCTCCGGAATAAGCGGGCAAGAAAGCGGGTCGCCGCAACCATTGCAGCAGCATCATAAGGATCAGAAAGATACGCCGGGTCAATCAGGGGTCGTGCGCCCGCATCGGGTGATGCCAAGCGGATTGTCCCGCGCGATCGGGGTCGCATCAAGGCAACTGTTGCTGTTACCTTCGGTTCCCGCTCCACCGCATATCCGCCCTTTTTGCTCGGGCCGACGGAGAATGGGCGGAAGTTAACCTGAATATCCGGCTGATCGGACCCCGGCAGGCACCGAACAAAGGCCCCGGCAACAGAACCGCCCATTGTCGCCAAGCCCTTCCCGGTCAGCAAATAGCGCAGCCCGATCAACAATTGGCGGGATCCTGCAATGGCTCCATTCATCGACCCAGCTTGCACAGTTTCGGCAATGATTCCCGATGTCATATGATCCTGAAGGTTTTGGCCGACACCCGGCAGATCAACCAATGGCGCAATGCCATGGTCGGTCAAATGATCAGCAGGGCCAATCCCTGACAGCATGAGCAATCGCGGGCTGTCAATTGTTCCAGCCGATAGGATGATCTCACCATCGCAGCGCGCTGTTATGCTCTGCCCATGACAGAGATAGCGCACGCCCCTAACCCTGCCCTCGGCCAGGATAATCCGCTCAACCTGAGCATCCGTGACAATTTGCAAGTTTGCCCGCCGCCGCACGGGCGCGAGAAAAACATCATGCGCCGACTGTCGCTTCCCGCCCGCAACGGTCAGGCGAAACCGCCCAACACCTTCGGGACGTTCATCGGAAAACATATCATTGCGCGCAAGCCCAAGGGACTCTCCCGCCGCAACAAACGCATCAAGAACAGGATGCTGTGCTTCTGCTTCGGTCAGGCTTAGCTCCTGCTCTATCCGATCAAAATGACCGCGCACATTAAGCCAATCCCAGCCAGTATTTCCGGCCTGCGCCCAGTTATCAAAATCTGTTGGATGGCCTCGATTATAGACCATGCCATTGATCGCACTCGACCCGCCCAGCGTCCGGCCATGGCCAATCCAAAGCCGTCGACCACCAAGTCCAGCAATAGGAACAGTCATATCGGGCCAATTATAAGGGCTGCGTCCCAAAAGGCGCGGCAAGCCAGCGGGGATTCTGATCCAAGGACTGCGCGGCGGCGGCCCGGCCTCCAGCAGCAAAACCCGGTTACGCGGATTGGCGGACAGCCGATTGGCCAAAACACACCCCGCAGACCCAGCACCAATCACGATGTAATCAAAAGCCGCGCCGTCCATTAATCCGGCTTACCCGGTCGTTTGGAAAACGATGGGACCCCTTCTGGGACCACATGGTAAACCTGCTTTTCCTGGGTATAGACGGCGACCTGCGGCATCCCGAAGAGCGCCGGATCATCCAGTGTTCCGACCTTGATCAGCACGAGCCCCCTTGCGCGCGGAGACCGCGTCACAAGATGCGTCCCACAGGTTGGGCAGAATTCACGGATGGCCGGAGCCTCAAGGTCATTCCGCGCAAAGCTGTGCGGCTGCCCCTTCACATAAGTAAAGTCCATTTCAGGCATGCCTAGGACGACATTGGCTCCGCCGCCCGCAATATATTGGCATTCGCGGCAAAAACACATGCCCTTGGCCTGCACATCACCCGCCGCTTCATAGCGCACCGCGCCGCAATAGCATCCACCTGTCAACCGCATCATGACATCTTTCAAAAGACCAAGAATTCCAATTATATAGAGGATTGCCGATGAGCGCGCCAGATAGTTTGACAGATGAGCCCCAAGCATTGCCCCCCACCACGACCGGCAGGACATCAAACAGGGGATGAAAGCCCAGAAACGCAAAAAGCTCCCCGAAGGGAGCCGTTGCAAAATAGTGATGGGTTTTGTTGGTTGCGGGAGTAGGATTTGAACCTACGACCTTCAGGTTATGAGTGCTGTTCAAGGGGGTTCGACCGGGCTCGACTAACCCCTCAAATGCCCCCAAAATCCGACATTTCCGGGACATTCTCGCCAACCCCTGCCCCGCTCCATTTCGCTCGAATTAGCTGCGACTTTATCCCTCTTGCTTCCACAGTGCTGACAGAAATTGGCCTGTTGATTCGAGTGGATTTTCAGGAAGTCTTCGACTGCGACCTGCTTGATGATCGAGCGGTCTGCGATCTTTCACGATAGAACACGATTAAATCTTTATTTTCAATAGTTTAGTTGACTTACCTTCCACCTATTTGCACGTCCGGTTTCGACGAAGGCAAAGCCAATCGCAGCTTCTTGGGCCGCCAACCATGAAGATCGCGGGAGGTCAGCCGGGGTCATAAATCCGAGCCATGAAAACGACTTTGAGATGCCCAAATTAATCAAGCGTACGGTGGAAGCTGCTGGCCCGAGGCCAAAGGAATATTATCTGTGGGACGAGGATATTCCAGGCTTAGGGCTTCGGGTTCTGCCGTCCGGCCGAAAACAATACATCATCCAATATCGTACCGGCCGCAGGTCTCGCCGCCTGTCGCTTGGTCCAAGCACAATCCTGACACCTGAACAGGCAAGAACACGGGCACTCACAGTCCTGGCCGATGCCCTGGGCGGAAAAGACCCAGCCGCTGATCGCGATGCGCTACGTAAGGCGCCGAATGTCAGAGACTTGGCCAAGCGGTTCGACGAACAGCACATCAGTCTCAGGATCAAAGCGAGCACCGCAAAAGAGTACAGGCGTTCCTTGGAAAAATTCATTTTGCCCAAACTTGGTGCGATGTTGGTTACGCAAGTTACGCGCACCGATATCGCCAATTTTCATCATGACCTGAGACACGTACCCTACCAAGCCAATCGCTGCCTCGAAATCATCTCCAAGATGTTCAACCTTGCTGAGCTCTGGGGGCTCCGACCGGACGGTAGCAACCCGCGTAGGCTGATCCAGAAATATCCTGAAGTGAAGCGGGAGCGGTTCCTCAGCCTTGATGAAATCAAGCGGCTGGGAAGTGTCCTGCGGGAGATTGAAACGGAAGGTCGAGAGATGCCCTCAGCTATCCTCGCCATTCGATTGCTGCTTTATACCGGCTGTCGCTTGAACGAGATCATGACCCTGAAATGGGAATATGTCGATCTGGAGGCCGCCATACTCCACCTTCCAGATTCTAAGACCGGAGCGAAAAAGGTTTATCTGGGTAAGCCCGCTGTCAAACTCCTTGAGGAGGCACCTGCCATTGTCGGCAATCCTTGGGTCATTACAGGAGCCATGCCCGGCGCGCGGCTTACAGACCTTCAGCCCTTCTGGCAGCGGGTTCGGGCAAGGGCTGGGCTTGAGGGGGTTCGCATTCATGATCTGCGGCACACTTTCGCGTCGACCGCAGTTGCGGCTGGCCACTCGCTTCCGATCATTGGCAAGCTTCTAGGGCACACGCAGGTCCAGACGACAGCGCGATATGCGCATCTTGCGGCCAGTCCTGCCGTGTTTGCCGTGGATTCTATTACCAACGTTTTGGATGGGGCTTTATCGCGTTGATGTAAGATAGTTGTTAGTAAATCTGCCGCTAGAAAGCGATCTGCGTCCGAGACTGATGTATGGCCAAACCATGCGCGTTGTCATATTGAATTCCAAGTTAGTAGATCTCCGAACAAACTGATGGAAGAATGAAGGCATGGGTTCCTTAGAAGGCAGAAGAATTTTTATTACAGGCGCTTAGGGTGGATTGGGTGAACGGTTTGCGCATGTTTGTGCAGAACAAGGTGCAGCGATTATTTTAGGCGCACGCCGTACGGACAGATTGAAACAGGTCGCTAATTCTATAAACGCCAAAGGAGGCTCAAGCCTCGCAATCGAATTGGACGTCACGGACGAAGCGTCAATAATATCTTCATTTGATATCGCGGAGCGCGAAATAGGCGCACTCGACGGAGTTGTGGTTAACGCTGGCGTTGAGTCCACAGGTTTAGCGACCGCGATAGCTGTTGAAGATTTTGATCGCGTGTTTGCTGTGAATGTCAGAGGAGCTTTCTTGACAGCCCGAGAAGGCGCGCGCCGTATGCAAAAATCGGGAACTGCGTCTAATGGACGCATTGTTTTTATTTCTTCGATCACTGCCCGAATGGCAACTCCCGCTATTATTCCATACAGCGCCTCGAAAGCGGCAGTATCTCACATGAGTCGATCTCTTGCACGCGAATGGGCGCGGACAGGCCCAAATGTGAACTGCCTTTCGCCCGGATACGCTGCCAGCGAGATGACCAATGACTGGTTTTCTACCGAAGGTGGAGAAAAGCAATTGAAAGGCTTCCCACGGCGGCGACTTCTCGAGCCAGATGGATTGGACGGAGCCTTGCTTTACCTCCTATCGGACAGTGCCAAAAACACGACTGGCGCTGACTTAATTGTGGACGACGGACAATCGCTATGACCGACAGAGCAAATGAAATCGCCTGCCGTGTAGAAGAATTCATTCGTGGGGTTGTGATTCCGTATGAAATGGATCCCCGCCGCGACCATCACGGTGCGCCCCTTGACGAACTTGTTATGGAAATGCGCGCGAAGGCGCGCTCCGCTGGGGTCCTAACTCCCCACATCCTTGCAGATGGCAGCCATCTAAGCCAGCAAGAGACTGCCACCGTCTTGCAGAAGTCCGGACTGTCCCCTCTTGGCCCACTTGCTGTGAACACTATGGCACCTGACGAAGGCAACATGTACCTGCTGGGGCATGTAGGCACGCCGGACCAGAAGGAACGCTTTCTGAAGCCGTTAGTAACGGGCAAAGCACGCTCCGCCTTTTTCATGACCGAACCGGCGGCACAAGGTGGTGCGGGATCTGATCCTTCAATGATGAAGACGACTTGCCACCCGGATGGCAACCATTGGGTAATCAACGGCCGCAAGGCCTTCATTACCG
>JBBATU010000042.1:0-18766 GCA_040398565.1 Chakrabartia sp. | reverse complement strand
CTCGGCTTCATCTTCATGTTCACCGTGGGTGGCGTGACGGGCGTTGTCCTCGCCAATGGCGGCGTCGATAACTATATGCACGATACCTATTATGTCGTGGCGCACTTCCACTATGTGTTGTCGCTCGGTGCGGTTTTCGCGCTGTTTGCCGGCTTCACTTATTGGTTTGCGAAGATGAGCGGACGCCATCTGTCTGAAGCGCTTGGCCATCTGCATTTCTGGATCTTCTTCATCGGCGTGAATCTTGTGTTCTTCCCGATGCACTTCCTGGGTCTGCAAGGCATGCCGCGCCGTTATCCGGATTATCCGGATGCCTTTGCCTATTGGAACCATATTGTATCCTTGGGCTATGTCATCATGGCTGGGTCGATGGTGATCTTCTTCGCCAATGTCCTTTACGCGCTGTTCGCGGGCAAGAAGGCGGAAGGCAATTATTGGGGTGAAGGGGCAACGACGCTTGAATGGACTCTTTCAAGCCCGCCGCCCTTCCACCAGTTCGAGACCCTTCCAAAGGTCGATTAAGGAAAGCGGCGTGGTCCGTTTTCCGGCCACGCAATATGTAAGGATTGTCCGGGACCGCAAAGCTTGCGGCCCGGACAGTCCCAACCGGGTCCAAAACGGGTCTCTCCTTTTATGGCAAGCCTGAGTGTGACAAGCGTAGATACCCTTCCGGCGGATTGGCGCGATTTTCTTGCGCTAACCAAGCCGCGCGTGATGTCGCTTGTTGTCTTCACGGGCCTTTGCGGCTTGCTTGCCGCGCCCACATCCATCCACCCGGTTCTGGGCTTTACAGCTGTGCTCTGCATCGCATTGGGCGCGGGGGCCGCAGGGGCCCTGAACCAATGGTATGAATCAGATATCGATGCCCTGATGAAGCGCACGGCCAATCGGCCCTTGCCTGCGGGCCGCATGGATCGCCAATCCGCGCTGCATTTTGGCGTCGGCCTCTCCTTCTTCTCTGTGTTGACCTTGGGGCTGGCAACCAATTGGGTCGCGGGCGCCATCTTGGCGGCCTCAATCCTTTTTTACGTGCTGATCTACACCGTCTGGCTAAAGCGCCGGACGCCGCAGAATATTGTCATTGGCGGCGCGGCAGGGGCCTTTCCGCCGATGATTGGCTGGGCGGCGGCAACCGGCAATCTCACTTTGCTGCCGATCTTGTTGTTCGGCATCATCTTTTTATGGACCCCGCCACATTTTTGGGCGCTGGCCCTATTCGTGAAGACGGATTATGCCAATGCAGGCGTGCCGATGCTGCCCGTTGTCGCGGGTGAAAAAACAACACGTCATCATGTCCTGCTCTACACTTTGCCCATGGTTGCCTGTGCGCTGGCACCTTGGGCATTGGGGTTGTTGGGCACGGTTTATGGCGTGTCGTCTATTCTGTTGAACCTTGTCTTTTTCGGCCTTGCGCTGCGCGTTGCATTTCGTCGCACGGGCGAGGCAGATGGCATGGGTTCGGAAAAGGCGCTTTTTGCCTTTTCGATTTTCTATCTTTTTGCTCTTTTCGCAGCGGTTGCTGCAGACCGGATGATGTCAGCATGACCCAGCCTGATGATGAGTTTAACCGCCGCAGGCGGCAACGTTCGCTGGTAACAGCCGGGTTATTGGTTGCCATGTGCCTTCTCTTTTATTTCATCACATTGGCGAGGATCCAATGATGAACAGGACAACGCGTACAGGTTTGTTGGCCGCTAGTTTGGCCTTTGGCATGGTCGGCGTCGGTTATGCCAGTGTGCCCCTTTATCGCCTCTTTTGTCAGGTGACTGGGTTTGCCGGGACCACGCAAAAGGGCATTGGGATGCAGGCGCCCGGCGCGGTTGCGGGCAAAACCATGTCGATCCGCTTTGATTCCAATCACGCGCCGAGCCTTCCTTGGACATTCGCCCAGGAATCCAATCGGGAATTGGTGACGATCGGCGCGCAGGATATCACCTTTTACAAAGCAAAGAATCTCTCCGACAAGCCGGTAACTGGCACGGCGACATTCAATGTCACGCCCTCTCAGGCCGGGAAGTATTTCACGAAGATTCAGTGTTTTTGCTTTACCGAGCAGACGTTGCAGCCGGGCCAAGAAGTGCGGATGCCAGTCGTCTTTTTCGTCGATCCCGCGATCTTGAATGATCCGGAAGCGCGTAAAATTGAAGAAATCACGCTCAGTTACACATTCTATCCGGTGGACGAGCGCAAAAAGCAGAGCTAAGCGACAATCGATTCTACAGGGAAAGTTGATCACCATGGCAGGTGCAAAGAACCACGATTATCATATCCTTCCGCCGAGCATCCATCCGTTCTTCGGGTCTATGTCGGCACTGGTTGCCTTTGGCGGCCTTGTCATGTGGATGCACAAGATGCCCTATGGCGGCCTTGTTGCCTCCATTGGCTGGCTCGGGATTTTCTACACATTCTACGCCTGGTGGTCAGATGTGGTGAAGGAAGCCCAAGGTGGCGATCATACCCCCGTTGTGCAACTGCACCTGCGCTACGGCATGATTTTGTTCATCGCCTCTGAGGTGATGTTCTTCGTCGGCTGGTTCTGGGCCTGGTTTGATTTCTCGCTCTTCCCCAAGCCGATCCATCTGATCGACGGCGCGGTGGAGCAGATTGCGGGCGCAACGTCTGTGACGCGTGTTATCGGCGCTTGGCCACCCAAGGGAATCGAAGTGATCGACGCCTTTGGCTTCCCGCTCCTGAATACACTCATTCTGCTCTGCTCAGGTACGACCGTGACTTGGGCGCACCACGCCCTGATCAACGGTGAGCGCGGTGGGGAATTGCGCGGCCTTTGGGGTGCGATTGGCGTTGGTGCCCACGACAACCTCAAAAAGGGCCTGTGGGTGACCGTCTTGCTGGGCCTGCTCTTCAGCTCGATCCAGGCTTATGAATATGTTCACGCACCCTTTGCCTTTAAGGGGCTAAACTACAGCGCAGCCTTCTACATGGCGACGGGCTTCCACGGGTTCCACGTTCTGGTCGGTACGATCTTCCTGATCGTATGCCTCGTGCGCGCCTATAAAGGCCACTTTACCCCACGCCAGCATTTCGGCTTTGAAGCTGCCGCCTGGTATTGGCACTTTGTCGATGTCGTCTGGCTGTTCCTCTTTGTCGTCGTGTACGTCTGGGGCGGTTGGGGCGCACCGGTTCACGGCTGATCATGGCCGATTGGCAAGCCCCCGATACGACCCAGGCGTCGATCCGGGGGCTTTGTCCACGCTGCGGCGCCCCGACTTTGTTCGCGGGCGCCGTTCGCTTTTCCCAGGCATGCCCTCAGTGCAAGCTCGACTTTAGCCAGTTTAATGTGGGCGATGGCCCGGCGGCATTCCTCATCATGATCGTCGGCGCGATCGTCACAATTGGTGCTGTCATGCTGGAGCTTTCTGCCGAGCCGCCCTTTTGGGTCCATATCCTGATTTGGGTGCCACTCACGGCCGCGCTGGTGGTGGGGTTGCTGCGTCTCGCCAAAGGTGCGCTCTTGGTGCTGGAATATCGCAACCGTGCCCGTGAAGGGCGGATTGTCTCTTGAGGCGCATTCCCATCCTCGCAACTTTGGTGGTGGCGCTGGCCATTGCGACCATGATCGCGCTTGGCCTGTGGCAGCTGGATCGGCGGGCCGAAAAGGAAGCGCAACTGACTGTCTATCGCGCCAATATGGGTAAGCCGGCCATTGCCATGCCGACAGCAGTCCCCATTGCAGATACAGCCCTGTTTCGCCGATCCTCGGCCCTATGTTCGTCAGTCACAGGCTGGCAGACACAGGCGGGACGCTCGGCCAAGGGCATTTCGGGCTATCGATGGATTGCGACGTGCCCGGGCCTCATCGTCGATATGGGTGTCACGCGGGATCCCAAGACACGCCCCTCCTGGTTGGGCGGGCCTGTGACGGGCGTTATCACGACGGAACCGAGCCACACCAGCCTGCTCAGCCGTATGGGCGGCAAAGAGGCGGCGTTGAAGCCCATGCTGGTCTCAAACACGCCAGCGCCGGGCCTAGAGGCCAGTGCGCCGCCTTCCCCCGATGAGGTGCCCAATAATCATCTTGCCTATGCGGTGCAGTGGTTCCTTTTTGCGGGTGTTGCGGCGCTGATTTACGGATTGGCCCTGCGCCGCCGCGCATCTGCGTCTTGACCCTGCCCAGCGATCCCATTTTCTATAGTGTTGCCGCACTTGCCGTCATTCTCGTCGGCATTGCGAAGGGTGGCTTTGCTGGGCTGGGGGCGGCCGCCATGCCCATCCTTGTCCTTGTGATGGATCCAGCCCCGGCTGCTGCGATGTTGCTACCCATTTTGATTGCGCAGGATGTGGTGGGTGTTTGGGCGTTTCGCCGCACCTTTGACATGTCGACTCTAAAGCTGATGCTGCCCGGCGCTTTTGTTGGCGTCTTTCTCGGCTGGCTGTTGGCGACGATTGTGCCTGTGGATGCGGTGCGCGCGCTGGTGGGGGCGATCGCCGTCATCTTCGGCGGTTATCGATTGGCTGGGGCTTATGGCGTCAGCCCGACTATAAAGGGCACATTGCCCAATTGGGTGGGTGTTTTCTGGGGCGGGGTCTCCGGCTTTACCAGCCAAGTGGCGCATGCGGGCGGCCCCCCTTTTCAAATTTGGGCACTGGGCCGGAATTTTCCGCCCAATGTCTTTATCGGAACATCGGCGATTTTCTTTGCCGCTATGAATTGGATGAAGGTGCCCGCCTATATTGCTCTGGGGCAATTTACGGCGGCGAACTTACAGCTCACGCTCGTTTTTATGCCTGTCGCCATTGCCAGCACCTTTGCCGGTGTATGGCTTGTTCGCCGCCTCAGCCCGGCCCGCTTTGCCACAATCATCTCCCTGTTGATGGTCGTGGTTGGGCTGGAATTGCTGCGGCAGGCCTTCACCTGACCTTGCCCCAGCCCGGCAACAGGGGTAACGCGCGCACTCATGCGGTATATCAGCACCAGAGGGAGCGCCCCGACGCTCGATTTTGAAGGCGCGACGCTGGCTGGCCTTGCGTCAGATGGCGGTCTTTATGTGCCGGATCATTGGCCACGTTTCTCGCGCGATGAGATCGCCGCCCTTCAAGGTCTGTCCTATGTCGATACGGCCGTTGCCATTATGCGTCCCTTTGTGGCGGGCAGCCTAGATGATGCGACGCTCAAGCGGCTGTGCACCATTGCTTATGGGCGCTTTTCGCATGATGCGGTGACGCCTTTGGTCCAGCTGGATCCGGCGCATTGGCTGATGGAGTTATTCCACGGGCCGACACTGGCGTTTAAGGACGTGGCCTTGCAGCTGCTCGGTCAGTTGTTTGAGACATTTCTGGCCAAGCGCGATGCGCATCTGACCATTATCGGCGCGACATCGGGCGATACCGGGTCTGCGGCCATTGATGGCGTGGCGGGCCGTGCGAAGATTGATATCTTCATGTTGCACCCCTTGGGCCGCGTCTCGGATGTGCAGCGGCGCCAGATGACGACGGTGCTGGCCCCCAATGTGTATAATGTCGCGATTAAGGGCAGCTTTGATGATGCCCAAGCGATTGTGAAGGCGCTGTTCAACGACCGCGCCTTTAATGGTCGCTTCACAGTGTCGGCCGTCAATTCGATCAACTGGGCCCGCTTGATGGCGCAGATTGTCTATTATTTTTACACTGCCGTCCGCCTTGGTGCGCCAGACCGGCCCATTGCCTATTCCGTCCCCACGGGCAATTTTGGGGATGTCTTTGCCGGCTATGTGGCGGAGCGGATGGGTCTGCCCATTGCGCGGCTGATTGTGGCGACCAATGTGAATGACATTCTGCACCGTGCCCTGACCACAGGCGATTATAGCTGTGGCACCGTTACCGCGACGGCGACACCCAGCATGGACATTCAGGTCAGCTCTAATTTTGAACGGCTCTTGTTCGATCTGGCGGGACGCGATGGCCCAAAACTTGCCGGGATGATGGCCGGGTTCGAATCGAGCCGGGCGATGCAAATCCCCGCCCCGATGTTGGCGGGTGCGTCAGATTTGTTCACCAGCGCGCGCATCGATCCAACGGCCATGGCAGATTCCATGCGCTGGGCCGCCGAGCGGACGGGCCAGATCATCGATCCACACACGGCCATTGGGTTGGCTGCGGCACGGGCGGCGGGCCTGCCCGCAAATGTCCCGGTAGTGACGCTGGCCACGGCCCATCCGGCCAAATTCTCCGACGCTGTCGAGCGGGCAACGGGCGTACGGCCGGCCCTGCCAACGCGGGTGGGCAATTTGTTCGACCGGGCAGAGCGATATGACACCTTGCCTGCGACCAAGGAGGCGGTTGCCGCTTATGTCGCAGAACGGGCGACGCCTGCGGTATGACGCCCCTCACCCTGATTGGTGACGCTTGGGCGGATTATGGCCTGATTGATTCGGGGCATGGCCGTAAGCTGGAACGTTATGGCCCGCATCGTTTCATCCGGCCCGAACCACAGGCGCTCTGGGCCCCGGCGCAAGCCAATTGGGATGCGGCGGGGGAATTTGTGCCCGGGTCTGATGAGGATGGCGGCGGCCAATGGCGGTTTGATCATCCATTGCCGCACGCTGGCTGGACGGGGCAATGGGAAGAGGTGCGTTTCACAATGCAGCCAACCCCCTTTCGGCATTTAAGCTTCTTCCCAGATATGGCCCCAGTCTGGACCTGGATGCGCGGGCAATTGGCGGGGCTTGAGGCGCCGTCCGCGATGAACCTGTTTGGCTATACGGGCGTCGGCACGCTGGCGCTCGCGGCCAAGGGCGCGGCCGTGACGCATGTGGATGCTTCCAAAAAATCGGTGGAGGCGGCGCGCGCCAATGCCGCACTGTCTGGCATGGCAGATCGCCCGATCCGTTGGATCATCGACGACGCCCTGAAATTCGCCGCGCGCGAGGTGCGCCGGGGCAAGCGCTATGACGGGATCATCTTAGATCCGCCCAAATATGGACGTGGGCCGGAAGGCGAAGTCTGGAAGCTCGAAGAAGGCCTGCCGCCCCTGATTGCGGAGTGCCGCAAGCTGCTTGATGCAGACTCGCGGTTTTTGTTCCTCACCGTTTATGCCGTGCGCATGTCTGCGCTCTCCATTGGCGAACTTGTCCGACAGCATTTTGCCGATCTGGGTGGTCAGGTGGAATGTGGGGAATTGGGCGTGCGCGAAGAAACGCGCGGGCTAACACTGCCCACGGCCATTTTCGCCCGCTGGTCGCGGTAAGCTATTCGCGCAACGCCCTGATCCCCGCGCCTGCGGCAAAGGGGGCAATCGCCACGAGCAGCAAAGAGGATGCTGCCAGAAAACGCAGCGCCCCTCCGCCAAAATCCCCAATGCTTCCCGCGCCAAAGATGATCAGGGGCACAGCCAGCGGCAGCATCAATAAGCCGCCCAGCGCACCGGATCGACGGACCCCCGCGGTCAGGCTGGCCACCATCACGCCCAAGGCCGCCAGCCCCGGCGTCCCCACCAACAGGCCAAGCTCAACTGAGGCCAATGTTGCCCCCTCCAGCCGCAACAGCGCAGCAGCAGGGAGGGCAGCCAGCATCAGGGGCGGACCAAAGCCCAGCCAATGGGCGGCAATCTTGGCCGTGGCGACCGCTTCCTCCCCAATGCCGCGCACGGCATATTGATCGAGCACACCGCTTTCTGCATCTGGTGCGATGAGACGGTCAATTGGCAGCAAGGCCGCCAGCAATGCGGCAACCCAAATGACACCGCCCCCGGTCCGCGCCAGAAGCGCGCCATCTGGCCCAACCGCAAAGGGATACAGCGTTGCGACCAGCAGGAAGAAGGCAATGGGAAGGCCAATTCCGCCTGCCCCAAGAGAGAGCCTGAGGTCCCGCTTCAAAATGGCAAAGAAGGCCTTCATGCCGCAGCCTCCAGCGTCAGGCTGGGTGCGCCGGGCAAGTCGAGCATTTGGTGAGAGGCGGCTAGAATAATCCCGCCCTTGGCCCGATGTGCTGCCATAGCCTCGGCCAGCAAGGCGAGCGATGCTGCATCCAGACCATTGCCCGGCTCATCCAGCAACCAAATTCCAGCCGCTGCGGCGTGCACGCGTGCCAATGTGGCCCGGCGGCGCTGCCCGGTGGAGAGCATGCGCACCGGAACATCTGCAAGCCGGGTGAGATCAAATGCTGCAAGCGCATCGGCTACCGCTTGATCTCCACCGCCATCAATGCGCGCCCAATAGGCAAGCGCCTCAGCCAGCGGGAGGCGCGGGTCGAGCGCCATATGTTCATCGGCAAGCGCAATCCCGCCGCTGGTTTCAACATGGCCGGAAAAGGCAGGCAGCAGACCTGCGATGATGCGCAACAAGCTGGATTTTCCAACGCCATTCGGCCCGGTCAGAAGCACGGCCTCACCCGGTTGGAGCGCAAAGCTCACGCCCTTGAATAAAATCCGTCCGCCGCGCAGGCATGACAGAGCCTCAACCGACAGCCGCGCGCTCATGCCGCAGCCTGTCGCGATGCGTCGACCGCCTCTGTGCAATGGGCCTGTTGACCTTTACCTGTCATGGCTGCGACATAGGCACAGAATTGAAAAGAGGCAAAATATGGTCGAACAACTCACTCCTGAACAACGCGCCGCCGCGCTCGATGCGCTGGGCGATTGGGATTATGAGGATGGGCGCGACGCCATTGTCCGCCAGTTCCTCTTTCAGGATTTTTCAGAAGCCTTTGCCTTTATGACACGGGTCGCCTTGCTCGCTGAGGTGCAAGATCATCACCCAGAATGGTCCAATGTCTGGAATCGGGTGGAAATCCTTTTGACCACACATGATGCGGGCGGCTTGTCCGAACGCGATATTCGCATGGCGCGCGCCATCGACGCGCTGCTGGACTAAATCATTTGCCCCGTATCCAGCTTGCCCGGACAAACCAACCAAGGACGAGGGCGGCGATCAGCACGCAAAAGCCAACCACGCCCCAAAAAGCCCAAGGTTCCTTCGAAAAGGGAATGCCGGCAACATTCATCCCCAACAGGCCCGTCACGAAGGTGACGGGCAGGAAAATGAGCGCTGCGATAGAAATCAGGAGCGACCGCGAATCGATTAGTTCTGCCCGCCTGTCGGTCAGTTCCTCATGAATGAGGGCCGCCCGCTCTCTGATTGCTTCCAGCTCTTCGGTCATGCGGGCCGCACTGTCCGCCGCTTCGCGCAGGTGGATGCGGTCATGCTCATCCAACCAATCCAACTCGGCGCTCGACAGCCGCTCCAGCGCCTGACGCTGTGGAGCGATGAAGCGGCGGTAAGAAATGGCCTGACTGCGGATTTCGGTTACGCGTCGCCGGGTTTGCAGGATGCTGCCTGTTTCAAGGGCGACTTCGCAATCATCCATGGCATCGCCAAGTGCTGCGACTTGCGGATTCATGAGATCGCTGGTGATTTGTGCAAAGCTTGAGATGAGATCGCCAGGATCGGCAAGTGATCCGCCGAGAAACAGCGTCGTCAGATCCTCCAACGCGCAGGCTGTACGAAAATTGATAGAGATAACCCGGCCTTTATCTGCCCAAAACCGGGTGGAGACGAGGGCATCCGGGTCATCATCCGGCGTTGTGCCCAGCCCGCGCAAATTCATGACAACCCCGTCGGCAAACAGCGCCGCGCGTGGCCGAGTTTCATGCGCTGTCAGTGCGGCGCGCGCGACATCGGGGATGTCGTTCTGCTGGCCGAGCCAAAGTTGCGCCGCATCATCGCGGCCATCCAAATGGATCCAAATTAGCCCGCCATTGCGCGGCGCGCGGCTGGCCTCATCAAGCCTCACTTCCCGCGCGTTCGTCCCGGAAAAGATAAAGGCGCGCGTCATCCCTGCCACTCCACAAAAACGGTCATGCCGGGCGGCGGCACATCAGGCGCTGTTTCACACTGCGCCCGTTGCGCATCGGCTCTCGCGCGGTTGAGGATGGCCGGAGCGATAGCGGCCTGATGCAGCACCAAATCCGCCTGCGCCAAAAGCCGGGCTGTTCGAATGCTCAGATCGTCCGGATCATTCGAGGTCACAACCACATGATGGAATCGCGCTGTCGCGCCGCTGCCCGCGCCTGCCAGCCATTGGGTGACGCTGGTCTCATCTGCTTCACCAAAAGGATCAAGCGGGCCACCTTCTTCAAAGGCAGAATCAATCGCGCGGCGGCGATCGGCACCATTGGGCCAGCGCTGCCGCAGGGCCGTTCTGGAGGCGCCAAGCGTGCGCGCAACCGCGCCCAGCCCTGCGGGAATCATGGCTTCCAGCCGCTGGCGCAATGCCTTGGCCAGACCCGCTGACGCGCCGCCTGTGCCAATGGCGATGATGACGGGGTCTCGATCCACAATGGCCGGCAGGGTGAAATCGCAAGCCGCCGCGCGATCCACGGCATTCACCAATATGCCGCGCGCCTTCAGGCGGGCAATGGCGGCTTCCGCCTCTGCGTCGTCCTCAATGGCGACAATGGCAAGGGCGGCTTGCCCGTCTTCGCCAATAATCTGGGCCTGCGCCCGTTCCAGCAGGCGTCGCTTGGCGTCTGCTGCCTCCCCATCACCAAGCAGGATAACAGGACGGTCGCGCAGGCGCACAAATATGGGAAGACTATGCATCGCCGCTGATTAGCAGGAGTAGTGCATCCGGCCAAATCGCGCGATTAGGCGGGGATTTCCTGCCCATCCCACGCAAAGCATTTGCCGCTATCGGCAGGGGTTAGCCGGTCAATGACATCCAGCAAGCAATTGGCCGCATGAGCGGGGGAATGAACGCCCTCATCTCCGCCGGATCGAAAAGGTGCGCTGAGACCTGTTTCCACCGTGCCGGGATGCAAAGCCACGCATATCGCCTCTGGCCGGGTGCGGGCCAGTTCCAGCGCCACCCCTTTCACAATCATGTTGAGCGCCGCCTTTGACGCGCGATAGCTGTGCCAGCCGCCCAGTCGATTGTCGCTGATGCTGCCGACCCGCGCCGAGAGCAGGGCCAGCACAGAACGCTGGCTCCGTGGCAGAGCGGCGGCGACATGCTTGGCGATGAGTGCAGGGCCAATGGTGTTGATGGCAAAATTTTCGGCCATCCAATCGGCATTGAGTTCCCGAATCGCGCGCTCGGGGCGATGCTCGGCGCGCGAGAGGAGGCCGGTTGCCACGATGCACAGCCCTGGCGGGCCGGCCTCTGTCGCGCGGGCGACGCAGCGGGTAATGCTCGCCTCATCGGCCAGGTCAAAATCCCCGGCCTGTCGCGAAAAGCGAAAAACGGTGCCTTTCCCTTGCGCTGCCGTAGCGTCGGCAAGAGCCGCGCCGACGCCGCCTGACGCGCCAAAGATGAGGACAGATCCGCTCATCGCCCATGGATGGGGCAGGCGCGGTCGGATGTCAGCCTGTTCCTTTGGCTATGCTGTGCGGCCGGGGCTTGACCGGGATGTCCTCATCCGCAACCAATGTGCATTATGGAGAGCTCATCTGATCTGCTTGCGCGCGACTTCGCGACGCTGCCCGCCCTTGTGAAAGCCTTTGCACAGGAACGCCCGGATGATCCCGCCGTTGCCGATCCAGACGGGCGGATGAGCTGGCGCACGCTGGATGACCTCGCAGATCGTATTGCGGCGCGTTTGCAGCAGGATGGCCTTGGGCTGGGTGGCGCAACCGCGATTGCTGGATTGAATTCCGCCAATCAGGTGGCCGTCTTGATCGGCACCTTGCGGGCGGGTGCGATTGCGGGCCTGATCACCAGCACGGCGACGGGCGAACAAATGGCGGCTATGATCGTCGATACGGGCGCACGTCATCTCTTCCTCGATGAAAAGGCCGCCGAGTCGCTGCAGGGGCAAAGCTATGGCGATGTTCATCCGATCTCGATGGACGAAGGTTCTTGGGGCACACCCTTAAGCCAATGGATGGCTCCCGAAGGTGCAGCGCCTCAGCCCGTCGACATCACGCCCGAAACAGGCTTTAACATCATCTATTCCAGTGGCACGACAGGCCTGCCCAAGGGCATTGTCCATAGCCACAAAATGCGCTGGCAGCATATTCAGCGCGGCCTTCCGGCCTATGGGCCAAAGGCGGTCACGATCCTGTCCACCCCGCTTTATTCCAACACCACTATGGCCAGCTTCCTGCCCACGCTCGGTTCCGGCGGGCAGGTGGTGCTGATGAAGAAGTTTGATACGCTCGGCTTCCTACAATTGTCGGAGCGGGAGCGGGCGACCAATACGATGCTCGTCCCGGTTCAATATCGCCGGATCATGGCGCACCCGGATTTTGACAATTTCGACCTGACCAGTTTTGTCATGAAGTATTGCACAAGCGCGCCCTTTGCCGCCGAACTCAAGGCCGATATCTTAAAGCGTTGGCCGGGCGGATTGGTTGAGATTTACGGCATGACAGAAGGCGGCTGCGCCTTCTTGCTCGAAGCGCATAAATATCCGGACAAGCTGCACACGGTTGGCCAGCCAGCCCCGGGCCATGTGGCCAAAATCATTGATGAAGAGGGCAATGAGCTCCCCGCCGGATCGGTCGGAGAAGTCTGTGGGCGCTCCCCTGCCATGATGACGGGTTACAACAACCGCCCCGATGCGACCGAGGCGATGAAATGGTGGGATAAGGACGGCAATCTTTATTACCGTCATGGCGATATTGGCCGGATTGATGAGGAAGGGTTCCTGACCCTCATGGATCGCGCCAAGGATATGATCATCTCTGGCGGGTTCAACATCTATCCCAGCGATTTGGAAGCGGTGCTGGCCAAGGATGACGGCGTTGTTGAATGCGCAGTTATTGGCGCGCCGTCAGAAGATTGGGGTGAAACACCCGTTGGCTTTGTTGTGCTGAAACCCGGCGTCGATCCAGATCAGGTCTTGGCGACGGCCAACGCCCAAGTCGGCAAGACGCAGCGGCTCAATCGTTTAATCGTCACCGATGAACTCCCGCGTAGCCCCATCGGAAAAGTGCTCAAACGCGAATTGCGTGATCAGCTGCCTGCTTAGAGTGTGAGGCTAGTAATGATGGGGCCCAGCACAGCGCACCAGCGCGCCACGCCCTCAGCATCGCCGATCAAATCCTGCCGCATTTCAATGCCGAGATAGGCGATGCCATTGGCTTCGCCATGGCGGTTCATCGTCGCATTGAGGAGCTTGCCCGAATAGGGCAGCTGGTCCCCGACCAGAACGCCTTGAGCTTCTAGCGCCGGGATCGCCTGTCGCGCGGCGCGCTCATCCGCATTGTAGAGGATACCAATCTGCCATGGGCGGGCTTCCTCTGGCCTTGTCGCCAGCTGCGGCGTGAAGCTGTGGAGCGAGATCAGCAGGCGGGGTTTCTGCCGCGCAATCTGCGCTGTGACGCGGTCGTGATAAGGCGCCCAATAGCGCGCGATACGCGCGGCCCGCGCCGCATCGCTGAGGGTGTTTCCGGGGATATCCTGTCCGTCGCTGGAGGTCGGGATGATATGCGGGGCATCTTCTTCCCGGTTCAGGTCAACCACAAGACGCGAGATGTTGCCAAGGATGCCGGGGCAGGTGAGGGCTGCACATAAGGCCCGGCCAAGTGGGGCGACGCCAATATCGAGTGCAATATGGTCATTCAGCAGCGCCGGATCGATGCCGAGATCAATGTCCGTCGGCACGCGATTAGAGGCATGATCGGCGATCAGAAGGAACGGACTGTCTGACGGGCCAGCGATATCGGCCCAGGCTTGGTCGGTCATGTTCGCCTGTTGCCCGTGTCTGTGCTCCTTGTCACCCTCAGACGGGCATAAAAAGGGGAATAACGTTACGCACCGGTAGGTTAAATCATGTCTTGATATATTATCACATAAATCTTAAACGGCCTTGAATTTTACTTTTGGAGTGTGTCCCGTGCGGTTTGTTTCGACTTCCCTCCTGGCTTTGGCGATGGCCACCCCCGCTCTGGCGCAGCAGGCGGCCGATGACCCCCATGGCGATCATGCTAGTGATCCAGAGCTTGTTGTCACCGCCATTATCGCGCGGAATCAGTCGGACATTCTGGCAGGCACGTCGGTTGTAACGGGGGAGGAATTGGCGCGGGATGTGCGGCCGACCTTGGGAGAAACGCTCACCCATCAGGCGGGTGTGTCGGCAACATCCTTTGGCCCCAATGCGTCACGCCCAGTCCTACGCGGCTTTCAGGGGGAGCGGGTTCGCATCCTTTCCGACGGAATTGGCAGCTTTGACGTCTCGAACACCAGCGTCGATCACCCGGTTGTCATCAACCCGCTGACCGCCGACCGGATAGAGGTTCTGCGCGGCCCAACTGCCTTGCTCTTTGGGTCTTCTGCAATTGGGGGCGTGGTCAATGTCATCGACAGCCGTATCCCGCGCAGTGTCCCGGATGAAATGGTCCATGTCGATGGACATATGACCTATGGCAGCGCCGCCAAGGAACGATCGGCGGGCGCGAAGATGGATCTTGGCCTGACTGACAGCTTGGTGCTGCACCTTGATGGAACCTATGCCAAGTCGGACGATCTACGGACGGGTGGATCTCTACTCAGTTCGGATTTGCGGTCAGAGGCAAACGCCAATGCCGACACCGATATTCGTGCCCTTGCGGATTTGCGTGGGACCTTGCCCAACAGCGCCGCGCGCATGTGGGAACTGGCCGCAGGGGCCGCTTATGTTACGACGGGCGGGAGCCTCGGCCTCTCGGTCAGCCGATATGATTCTCTTTACGGCATCCCGACGCGCTATTCGCTGGAAGCCGACCATCCGGCCGAAAATGTGCGCCTTGATGTCGCGCAGACGCGCGTCGACATGCGTGGCGAGATTAAGCCGGAGGCGGGTCTGTTCGAAGCCGTCCGGCTGCGCGCGGGCTATGCCGATTATAATCATGATGAACTGGAAGAAGATGGAGCGATTGGCACCAGCTTCTACCATAAGGGCTGGGAAGGCCGCGCGGAGCTTGTCCAGCGAGAGCGCGATGGCTGGACCGGGGCCGTTGGCGCGCAAGCACTGGTGCGCCGCCTCAATATTGTTGGGGCGGAAAAATACCTGCCGAAAATTAAGGCGCAGAGCTATGGCCTGTTCACGGTGCAGGCGCTCGACTTGGGTGCTGTGCGGGCAGAAGCCGGTGGGCGCGTCGAGCGGGCCATTGCCTCTGCCCAGGAAGATGCCTTTTTAGGAACGGATAAGGCGCGGCGGACCTTTACCGCGCTTTCCGGCTCGCTTGGCGCCGCTTATGAGGTGCGCCCCGATTGGCGTGTCGGCCTCAATAGCTCGTACACAGAGCGCGCGCCATCGGCTGAAGAGCTTTTCCCCAAGGGGCCACATGCGGGCACACAGGCCTATGAGATTGGCAATCCGGATTTTGAAAAGGAAGTCTCTAAGGGTCTAGAACTCACCTTGCACGGCAAGTGGCCTGGCTTTTCCGTCTCGGCGTCCGTGTATCATAGCTGGTTCGACAATTTCATCTATGAACAGCCCAATGGTACGGTGGAGGATGGCCTTCCCGTCTTCCAATTCCATCAGGATAAGGCCCGCCATTATGGGGCAGAGTTTGAAGCTTCGGCTCGGCTCGGGATGATTGGCGATTTCATGGTCAATCTGGATGGCGTGGGCGATGTGTCGCGTGCAACAATCTTAAAGCCGGGTGCGAAAGTGCCCGCCCCCCGCATCCCTGCCTTGCGGCTGCTCGGAGGGCTTGAGGCCCAGTCCGACAGGCTGGATGCGCGCCTTGAAACTGAATGGGTGGATGGCCAGACGCGCATCGCCCCATTTGAAACGGCGACACCGGGCTATACTCTGGTCAATGCCAGCCTCAATTGGCGGCCATGGGGCAAGGATCGGGATATCAGCCTGCTGGTTTCGGCCAATAACATCTTTGATGTTGTCGCCCGGCGTCATGCCAGCTTTCTGAAGGATTATGCCCCGCTTTCGGGACGTGACGTGCGTATCACTCTGCGCTTCGGGCTTTAGAACGCGCTTCTGCCTGCTCAGCGCAGCCGGGTTGCGAGTGTCCACCAAGAAGGACGCGCGGCGGCAATGGCAGCGGCAGCGGCATCCCTTTGGTGCGTGTCGGAAAAGAGCGCAAAGCAGGTGGCACCTGATCCAGACATGCGGGCCAAATCCACACCCGGCTGTTCGGCAAGCAAGGTCAGAATATCGGTGATAACGGGCACAAGGCCGATTGCGGGCTGTTCCAGATCATTTCGACCCAATTGCCAATCTTCTAAGGAGAGCGGGCCGCGATCAACCCCATCCCAGGCCGCAAAAACTGGCCCGGTTGGGCAGGCCAGATTCGGGTTCACCAGCAAGATCGGGCGGCCCGTCAGGCCAAGATCAGGGGCATTGGTCAAGGCATCGCCGACGCCGGATCCATAGCAGCTTTGGGCGTGGAGACAGGCGGGGACATCAGCCCCTATTGCGGGCGCAATGACCTCTGGCCCGACAGTGTCAGGCCCAAGCTGCCAAATCTTTGCCGCCAGTCTTAGGGCTGCTGCTGCATCAGCCGAACCGCCACCAATGCCCGCAGCAATGGGCAAATTCTTATCAAGCGTAAGGACAAGGCCGCTTTTTATGTCATTGGCCTTGGCCAGTGCCATAACGGCCTTGAGCACCAGATTATCTGGCCCGGTCGACAATCCCTGCCCAAATGGCCCGCTTATGGCGAGGCTAAACACGTTGGATGGGCTGGCCGTGAGCGCATCCCCATCTTCGGCAAAGACGAAGAGCGTTTCCAGCGCGTGATAGCCGTCCGCGCGCCTGTGCCGGACATGGAGCGCAAGGTTGATTTTCGCATAAGCTGTATCGTGCAACAATTCGGCCATTTGAGGTGTCAGCGGGCTTCGGTCTTGTCGGTCAGGCCAAAATCGGCCTTTTCGGTAAGGCGAATTGCGGCCTCTCCTTCTGCGAGCAAAAGCGCGACCTTCCATGCATAGCGCGCGGCCACCCGTTGGCCATTGCGCCAATAGGCATCCCCCAGATGTTCGCGAATGGTGGGTTCATTCTCATCGGCAAGAGCGGCCGTTTCCAAAGTAGACACAGCGCGTTCAAAATCACCCGAAAGATAATAGGCCCAGCCCAGCGAGTCGGTGATCGCGGCATCGTCTGGACGCGAGGCTGATGCGCGGGCAATCAACTGCTTGGCCTCGTCAATGGACTGGCGACGTTCCAAAAGGGCATAGCCCAAAAGATTGAGAATGGACGGTTGGTCAGGTGCGAGCGAAAGCGCCTTGCGCAAGGCCGCCTCGCCGGCTGGCCAGTCCCCCGCTTGCACAAGGGCATTGCCTTTCAACAGCCAAATGCCCCAATCGTCCGGCGCGCGGGACGCAGGAGATGCGGCAAGCGTCTGATCATAAGCAGCGGCGGCATCGCGATATTTGCCCTGTTGGTTCAGCACATCGCCGAGCCGCGCATAATCTGCCGCATTTGCGGAAGCTTGTGCTGCTGCCAGAGCAATCCGCGCCGCTTCGTCTGACTGGCCAAGTCGTTGGAGAAGGGAGATGCGGCTTTCATCGGCAATCGACGCATAAGGCCCGCTTGGGTCAATCGTGTTCAGGGCCTTGAGCGCCTCTTGATCATCGTCATTTGCAGCAAGACCCTGCGCCTCGGTTAAGGCAATAAGGGGGCTGTCGGGGTCAAGAAACCGAGCATAACGCCCGAGCGTCATGGCAAAGAAGGCAACGCGATTGCGCGCCATGTCGGATGCGAGGCGGGCGTAAAAAAATGCAAGGCCCTTGACCGGGGTGTCAATCGCGCCGCCAATGGGGCGATTTTCCTCAAGCAAGCGTCGCGCCAGCACGAAGCCGGGGTCGGGGCCTTCGATCAGTTGGCGTGCCGTGAGAGGATCGCCCAGCTTTTGTAGCGTTGCTGCGCCCACCATGCGTGTGACGGCGGACCGCCCATCGCCTTGTGTGGAGGATTTGATCAGCGAGAGCCCTTCGATTTTTCGGCCTGCCATCAAGCTGGCAAAGGCGCGTTGCTCCACTGTCATACTGGCACCCAGCCCGGTGGGTTCAGCGCCATTGATAAACTCTGGAGCAAGTGGATTGCGGGCGGCGATGCCGACCCAGCTGCGGATAACGGGGAGAAGCTGCTCAAACTGTTTTTCCGCTTCCAGCTTGGCAAGGATCGCCTGCGCACCTGCAACGTCGCGCGCCTGCAAGTGGCTGCCGATCAGCAGTAAATTGGCGTCTGCGGGCAGCTTGCCCACCTGTTCAAGCTGACGTGCCGATGCAAGGGCAAGCGCGCGGTCGCCAGAGGCAACAGCTTCGCGATAGGCTCTGGCTGCAATCAGATCATTACCCGGCTCGGCCCGTAGAGCTGCCGCATAGGCCGAAAGCGCTGCGTCACTTTCCCCCGCGGCGGCAGCGCTGCGGGCCTGAATATAGGCCAGCAGCGCTGATCGCTCAGGCATGCGCGCCATCGCGCTGCCCGTAAGCAGCGTGAGGAATAAGGCGCTACATATTCGGGTAATTGGGGCCACCGCCGCCCTCCGGTGTGACCCAGTTGATATTCTGGGTCGGGTCCTTGATGTCGCAGGTTTTGCAATGGACGCAATTTTGCGCGTTGATCTGCAACCGGGGCTGACCGTCGTCCTTGCCGACGATTTCATAGACGCCGGCCGGGCAATAACGCTGCGCGGGTTCATCATAGAGCGGCAGGTTGATCTCAACGGGAACCGACGGATCTTTAAGCTGCAAATGGCAGGGCTGGTCTTCTTCATGATTGGTGTTTGAGAGGAACACCGAAGACAGACGGTCAAAGCTGATCACGCCATCCGGCTTTGGATAGTCGATCGGCTTATACAGATCCTTACGGCCAATCTGCGTATGATCGGCATGATGCTTCATCGTGATCGGAAGGCCCATTTTCAGGGTGCGCATCCACATGTCG
>JBBATU010000041.1:0-18812 GCA_040398565.1 Chakrabartia sp. | reverse complement strand
TTGGCGCGGGAGCGGCTCACAATGCTGGCGCGCTACAATCTCCGTCGGTGCAAGCATCGCCGCCTGCGCCCCTGCTTCAACAGCACACAGCATCGCATGGAGCGCCACCATCGTCTTGCCCGCCCCAACATCGCCCTGAAGCAGCCGCACCATGGGGATAGATTGGACCAGATCGCCTTCTATTTCCGCAATCGTCCGGCGCTGCGCCCCTGTGAGCGCATAGGGCAGGTTCAGAATCCCACGGAGCCGACCATCGCCGGACAGAGGACGCCCGCGCCGCCGACGCGAAGAGGCGCGAACGAGCATCAGCGCAAGCTGATTGGCAAAAACCTCATCATAGGCAAGTCGCTCTCGCGCCAAGGCATCGGACGGATCCTGATGAATGGTAAAGAGCGCTTCTTTCCAGCCTTTCCAACCCTTTTGCGCAAAGAGAGACGGCTCAATCCATTCGGGCAGATCGGGGGCACGGTCTAAGGCTTGCGTCACCAATTGGAGCAGCCGCCGACCTGTCAGGCCATCCGACAGCGGATAAACGGGTTCGCGCTCCGGTAAGCCGTCTGCGTCTTCAGGCTTTAGGACATAATCGGGATGGACGATCTGTAAATCCTGCCCATAGCTTTCCAGCTTACCCGAAATCAGGCGCGTCTCACCCAGAGGCAGCTGCTTCTTTGCCCAGCCGGGGTTTCCGCCGAAATAGATCAGGGCAACCATATTGCCCGCTTTATCCTGTGCCCAGACGCGTAAAGGGCCCCTGCCCGCACTCGCCCGATAATCCTGCGGCGTGACCTCCACCGTCACCACTTGCCCCGCATAGGCCGCGTCCAGAGCATCTATGCGCAGACGATCCAAATATCCAACCGGCAAATGGAACAGGATATCGACCAGTTTTGCTAGACCAAGCCGCTCCAGCGGCCGCGCCAATTGCGGCCCTATACCTTTGAGTGCCGTTACTTCGGCAAAGATCGGGTTGAGAAGTTCTGGTCGCATGGCTATCCCGCACGCTCTTAACCTAGCTTGCGGGCACGTCACAATGCCTGTCGGCCAATTGGCGTTGAATCCATGACAGACGAAGTTCGATTAAAGCGACTAAAATTCCGTGCATGGCACCGTGGCACGCGGGAGGCCGACTATATGGTTGGTGGCTTTTTCGAAGCGCAGTCTGCCCATTGGGCGGCTGCCGAAATGGATTGGTTTGAAGACCTGTTGGAAGAGCAGGATGTCGATATCATTGGCTGGGCCATGCAGACCATCCCCGTTCCTGAACGCTGGCAAGGCGCGATGATGGATCGCTTTCAAAAGCTGGACTTTATTCGGATACCAGAGTGATTGCCCTTTCCCGCATCTTAAAGTCCACGTCCCCCCTGACACTTGCGGGGGCGCCAACTGGGTTTTTGCCTTGGTTGATGACCGATCTTGCCCGCGCAGCGCAGGGCCGGGCTGTTTTCATTGCGCCAGACGAACTGTCGATGCGGGCATTGGCCGATGCCGCCACTTGGTTTGCGCCTGAAATTGAGGTTCTGACATTCCCCGCTTGGGATTGCCTGCCCTATGACCGGGCATCGCCGTCCCTTCGGGTAACATCAGAACGACTGGCGACACTGGCGGCGCTGCAACACCGCACCGATAAGGTTCAGCTTGTTCTGACAACCGCCAATGCAGCGGCACAGCGGGTTTTAACGCCCTTTCGCATCCGCCAACTGACCGCCCATCTGGCCCCCGGCGCGCGCATTGACCGGGATCGACTAGCAGAATTGTTGCAGGCCAATGGCTATGTCCGCACCGACACTGTTGCCGATGCCGGCGAATTTGCGGTGCGCGGTGGGTTGGTTGATCTTTACCCATCTGGCCTTCAACACGCCCTGCGTCTCGATTTCTTTGGCGATGAGATTGAAAGCGTCCGTGCTTTTGATCCAGCCGATCAACGCACCATTGGCAGGGTCGATGAAGGCTTCACCCTGTTGCCCGCATCCGAAGCATTGCTCGATGAAGATGGGATCAAGCGGTTCCGCACCCGATATCGCGACCTGTTCGGCGCAACGGCAACGGGTGACCCGCTCTATCAGGCCGTTTCCGAAGGCCGTCGCCTTGCGGGGATGGATCATTGGCTACCGCTGATTGAGGATAAGCTGGTCACCTTATTTGACCATCTTGGCCCAGACCCGCTCATTGTGCGCGATTATGGCGTCGATGGCGCTATTTTGGGGCGCTTCGAAGCCATTGCCGATTATTTCAACAACCGCGAGCGCGCCCAATCTGCTGAGCCGGGCAGTTATCGCCCCCTTGCGCCCGACGCCTTATACCTTACCCGCACGCAATGGGATGCCGCCCTTTTAGATAAGGCCATCCATCTGGCGACGCCATTTCATGAACCGCCGACAGAAATGGTTATCGATTTTGGCATAGATGGCCCGCGCGACTTCGCGCCGGAGCGCGCCAAGGGCGATAATGTCTATGACGCGCTTGCGGGCCATGCCGCGGGCTTGGCGCATGCTGGAAAGGGCATGGTGCTCGCCTGCTATACACGCGGATCGCGGGAGCGGCTGACCGGCCTTTTGGCGGATCATGGCATGGAGCGCACCGTTCAGCTAGACAGCTGGCAAGAAGCGCAAGGTTTTATTGGCGCGCCGCGGGATCGAGAAGACGAAGTCCGGATCGCCCTTGTTGTCGTTCCGCTCGATCACGGCTTTACAACGCCCACACTGGCCTTGCTGACCGAGCAGGATGTCTTGGGCGACCGCCTTGTCCGGCGGGCCAAGCGCAAAAAATCTGCAGATGCCTTTATGGCGGAGCTGGCGACCCTGTCCCCCGGTGATCTGGTCGTGCACACAGAACATGGTATCGGCCGCTATGAAGGGCTGATGCAAATTCCCGTATCGCGGGCGCCGCATGATTGCGTGGCGCTGAGCTATGCTGGCGGGGATAAGCTTTATGTGCCCGTCGAGAATATCGACGTCCTCTCCCGCTATGGCAGCGAGAGTGAGGGCGTGGCCCTTGACCGCTTGGGCGGAGAAGCTTGGCAACGCCGCAAGTCCCGGATGAAGGAGCGTATCCGGGAAATTGCCGGTGAGCTTATCGCCACAGCCGCCCTGCGCGCCCTGCGTCCTGGCGAAATTGCGGAGGCTGATCCCGGAGCCTATGCCGCCTTCGTCAATCGCTTTCCCTATCAGGAAACCGATGATCAGGATCGCGCCATTAGCGATGTGGTTGAGGATTTGTCCGCCGGAAAACCAATGGATCGCCTCGTTGTGGGCGATGTTGGGTTTGGCAAAACTGAAGTCGCGCTGCGAGCGGCGTTTATTGCCGCCATGTCCGGTTTTCAAGTAGCGATCATCTGCCCAACCACCTTGCTCGCCCGGCAGCATTACCAGAATTTTGTGGACCGTTTTCAGGGCTTCCCCCTGCAAATCGGCAGATTATCCCGCCTTGTTGGGGCAGCAGAGGCCAAGACCACACGCGAAGGTCTGGCCGATGGCAGTATCGACATTGTCATTGGCACCCATGCCCTTTTGTCAAAGGGGCTGGAATTCAAGCGCCTGGGCCTAGTCATTGTCGATGAGGAACAGCGCTTTGGCGTTGTCCATAAAGAGCGGCTCAAGACCTTAAAGGCCGATGTCCATGTGCTAACTCTCACCGCAACGCCAATTCCACGCACACTGCAAATGGCGATGTCGGGCCTACGCGAGCTTTCGGTCATTCAAACACCGCCCGTCGATCGGCTGGCGGTGCGCACTTATGTGATGCCTTGGGACAAGATTGTGATGCGCGAAGCCTTGCTGCGCGAGCATTATCGCGGCGGACAGAGCTTCTTCGTGACGCCCCGGATCTCGGACTTGCCCGATATTGAGGAGTTTCTGCGCACAGAGGTGCCAGAGGTGAAATATGTTGTCGCGCATGGCCAAATGGCCCCCGGCGATGTCGAAGACCGCATGTCAGCCTTTTACGACAAGAAATATGATGTTCTGGTATCTACCACGATCATTGAAAGCGGATTGGATATCCCAAGCGCGAATACGCTGATCATCCATCGCGCCGATCGCTTTGGCCTTGCCCAGCTGTATCAACTGCGCGGGCGCGTTGGACGATCCAAAACACGCGCCTACGCTTATCTTACAACAGCGCCCAACCGCTTGCTAACCGATACGGCGGAAAAGCGCCTTAAGGTTCTGTCCGATCTCGACAGCCTTGGTGCTGGCTTCCAGCTGGCCAGCCATGATCTCGATATTCGCGGTGCGGGCAATTTGTTGGGAGATGAACAATCAGGGCATATCCGCGAAGTCGGCTTTGAACTTTACCAGTCCATGCTGGAAGAAGCGATTATGGAGGCGAAGGCGGGCGGGTTACGCCAAGAGCGTCTGCGTGACCTTTCGCCGCAAATTACCGTCGATGCGCCCGTGCTCATTCCAGAGACCTATGTCCCTGATCTTGATTTGCGCATGGGCCTTTATCGCCGATTGAATGAATTGCAGGCGGCGGGCGAGATTCAGGCCTTTGGCGCAGAAATGATTGATCGATTTGGCTCACTTCCAGAAGAAACCGAAAATCTGCTGACGCTCATCGAGGTGAAGCTGAATGCACGCGCCGCGCATGTAGCAAAAATTGACGCCGGCCCGCGTGGCGCTCTGGTTTCCTTCTGGAACGATAACTTTCCAAAGCCGGAAGGGCTGCTCGCATATGTTGCGCGCTTGGGCGAAACGGCCAAATTGCGGCCTGATATGAAGCTGAGCATCCAGAGGGCTTGGAATGATCCCAAATCGCGCCTCAACGGCGTGCTACAATTGTCGCGGGGGCTGGCAAAGGTCGCCAGCTAGACCGTACCTTAAGAGAAGCGCCGACGCAAAAGTGGTTTAGCCAGCAACAGGCCCGCGAAAAATCCACCAATATGGGCCGCAATGGCGATATTATATCCCGACGCGGCCCCGGCAATGCCAATCAGCCATTGCACGCCGACCCAACCGGCTGCCAGCCAAAGCGCCCGAACCCATTCCGCCGGAATTGGGCCAATTTGCCGAGCTTCGCTTGTGCTAAACAAAAGCGCATAAGCACCCACAACAGCTGAAATAGCGCCACTGGCCCCGATCATCGGCTGCATATCCTGCATGTTCACCAGATAATGGAGACCCGCTGATGCATAGGCCCCGGCCACATAGAGCAGGATCAGGCCAGACGTCCCGATGAACCGTTCCACAATTTTTCCGCAGAACCAAAATGTCAGCAGATTCATTGACAGATGAAGGATATCGCCATGCAGAAAAGTCGCCGTCAAAGGCGTCAAAAAGGCAGGAATAAGCTCCAGCTCTGGAATATTCTGGGACATGCGTGCGGGAACAAAACCACCCAGAAACGCAATTGAATCCAACGGTAAAAAGAGAATTTGCACCACCCAAGCGACAGCCGTGCTCAGCGCAATCATGCGCACGGCAAATCCGGATGGAATATTCTGGAGGTTCAGATGAATTCGACCTTGGCGACCTGATAATATTTGTCACCCGACGGAACGGTCACTTCAATTTCATCATCCACGCTGCGGCCAATCAAGGCCTTGCCCAGTGGGGAATTGTACGAAATGCGCCCTGCCTTTGCATCGGCCTCAACCTGTCCGACGATCTGGTAGCGGATCTGCTTATCGTCTTCGTCCAGAAGCGTTACCGTCGCCCCAAACATCACCTTATTGCCTGACAAAGATTTAGGATCGATAACCTGCGCACGGGCAAGCTGATCGGCAATATGCGCAATGGTCGCTTCGACCTGGCCCTGACGTTCCTTCGCTGCATGATATTCCGCATTTTCGGACAGATCGCCATGCGCACGCGCTTCTTCAATCGCGTCCACGATAAGAGGGCGCTCTTCTTTCAACCGCTGAAGTTCAGCTTCAAGCTTGCGGAATCCTTCTTCCAGCATGGGAACTTTTTCTACTGAAGCCATATGGCCCGTCCTTTATCAATCAGCGTCAAAACGACTGCCTGGCGCCCTATTCCTAGGCCGCCCGCACAGTATTTTGAGGGGGAAGTCTTATCGTGCGACTCTTAAATGATAAGACTGGAGTGGCCGGACTTCAAGTTTCGTGTCGCGAAGCGCCGAAATCGCCTGCGCTGCCGCGACCGAACCTGCTGCCGTTGTGAAGTATGGAACCTTGCCCATCAAGGCAGACCGCCGGATATCTTCAGAGTCTTTCAGGCTCTGCCACCCTTCGGTTGTGTTGAAGATCAGATCGATCTCTCCATCCTTAATCTTGTCAACAATATGCGGGCGGCCTTGGGCAACCTTGTTCACCCGTTCGACCTCTATCCCCTGCCCGGCCAGATACTCAGCCGTGCCGTCTGTTGCACAGACGCTGAACCCCAAAGACTGCGCCTGCCGAACGGCGGTTGCGATGGTCGCTTTGTCTGAATCCTTTACGGAGACAAATAACTTGCCAGATTGCGGCAAACGAACACCCGCACCCAGCTGCGCCTTAGCAAAGGCGGTCGCGAAATCACGGTCAATGCCCATGACTTCACCCGTAGACTTCATTTCCGGCGACAGCGCCGGATCCACACCGGGGAAGCGCGCAAATGGGAAGACAGCTTCTTTGACCGCAATATAATCCACATCAAGGTCAATCGTCGGCAGGTCTTTCAGCTTTTCACCGGCCATCACGCGGGCGGCAATTTTGGCAATTGGCGCGCCAATGGCTTTGGCGACAAAGGGCACGGTCCGGCTGGCACGTGGATTGACTTCGATCAGATAAACCGCCCCATCCTTAACCGCGAATTGTATGTTCATCAGCCCGCAGACGCTGAGCGCGCGCGCCAAAGCTTCTGCCTGACGGCGGATTTCCTGCACAATATCGGCGGGCAAGCTATAGGGGGGCAAGGTGCAGGCACTGTCACCGGAATGAACACCAGCTTCTTCAATATGCTGCAAAATGCCCGCGACGACCACATCGTCGCCATCGGCAATCGCATCCACATCCACCTCAATGGCGTCGCGCAAATAGCTGTCGATCAGAACCGGGGAGTCTCCGGATACAATCACGGCCGTTTGAATGTAGTTTTCCAACTGCGCCTGCGTGTCGACAATTTCCATGGCCCGGCCACCCAGCACATAGCTGGGCCGCATCAGCACCGGATAGCCAATGGTCTCTGCAACCGCGATGGCCTCTTCCCGGCTGCGCGCGATGCCATTTGCTGGCTGTTTGAGGCCAAGCTTTGACACAAGTGCTGCAAAGCGTTCCCGGTCTTCCGCCAAATCAATGGCATCGGGCGACGTGCCCAGGATCGGGATCCCAGCCTCTTCCAATGCACGTGCAAGATTGAGCGGCGTTTGTCCCCCAAATTGCACGATAACACCCTTTAGCTTGCCGCGCTTTTGCTCAACATGCAGGATTTCAAGCACATCCTCAGCCGTCAGAGGCTCAAAATAAAGCCGGTCAGATGTGTCATAATCGGTCGACACGGTTTCCGGGTTGCAGTTGACCATGATCGTTTCATAGCCCGCCTCATCCAGCGCAAAGCAGGCGTGGCAGCAGCAATAATCAAACTCAATCCCCTGCCCGATGCGGTTTGGGCCGCCGCCGAGAATGACGATCTTTTCACGATCCGATGGCTGCGCCTCGCATTCCGGCGCGCCAAAGCTGGGCGCTTCATAGGTGGAGTACATGTACGGCGTTTTCGCCTCGAATTCCGCGGCACAGGTATCAATGCGTTTGAAAACAGGGCGCACGCCAAGCTTATGACGCAGGGCGCGCACTTCCTTCTCCGTCACGCCCCCGGTCATGGCCTTCACCGCGTCATGGATGATGCCTGATCCATGTGCGATGGCGCGCGACATGCCGCTTTGCAGATGCGCCGATTGCAGCGCGAGATAGGCCAGCCTTTTGTCGGAAAAGCCCATCGCCTTTAACTGACGCAAGCCTTCGGCATTTTGGGGAAGACCATTGGACGCGACCTGATTTTCAGCCGCCACAATCTCTTCCAGCCGCTCCAAAAACCAAGGGTCGAATTTGGCAATTGCGTGAACTTCCGCAACCGTCATCCCTTCGCGCAGGGCCTGGGCCGCAACCAGCAACCGATCCGGCGTGGCGCGCGACAAGGCCGCCGCCAAATCCGCGCGCGATGCACCTTTTAGCGCGTCGACAAAGTTGAACCCAGACAGGCCCGTTTCCAAACCGCGCAGCGCCTTTTGCATTGATTCATGGATGTTACGGCCAATGGCCATGACTTCGCCGACAGACTTCATCGCCGTGGACAAAATAGGCTCCGCACCCTTGAATTTTTCAAAGGCAAAGCGCGGAATCTTTGTCACGACATAATCAATCGTCGGTTCAAAAGAGGCGGGCGTCGCACCCGTAATGTCGTTGCTAATCTCATCCAGTGTATAGCCAACTGCCAGTTTGGCCGCGACCTTGGCGATTGGAAAGCCCGTCGCCTTGGATGCCAAGGCGGACGAGCGGGAGACGCGCGGGTTCATCTCAATGACGATCAGACGGCCATCAGCGGGGTTGACCGCAAACTGCACATTCGATCCGCCCGTTTCGACACCAATTTCACGCAACACCGCAATCGATGCGTTGCGCATAATCTGATATTCCTTGTCGGTCAGCGTCAGCGCCGGCGCGACAGTGATGGAATCACCTGTGTGGACGCCCATAGGATCCACATTTTCGATGGAGCAGATGATGATGGCATTGTCGTTCCGATCCCGGACGACCTCCATCTCATATTCCTTCCACCCCAAGAGGGATTCTTCAATCAGCACTTCGGTTGTGGGGGATGCATCAAGTCCACCCGTCACAATCTGAATAAATTCTTCGCGATTATAGGCGATGCCCCCGCCCGTGCCGCCCATGGTGAAGCTTGGACGGATGATGGAGGGAAGGCCCGTGCGCTCCAAAACCTCAAGGGCATCTTCCAGCGTATGGGCAATTCCCGACCGCGCGGATTCCAGGCCAATTTTATCCATCGCATTGCGGAACTTGATCCGATCTTCCGCCTTGTCGATGGCCTCGGCATCGGCGCCGATCATTGTCACGCCAAATTTTTCAAGCGTGCCATCATGGAATAGCGCAAGCGCGGTGTTGAGCGCCGTCTGCCCCCCCATGGTCGGCAAAACCGCGTCGGGCCGCTCCTTCTCAATGATCTTCGCAACAATCTCCGGCGTGATTGGCTCAATATAGGTCGCGTCCGCCAGTTCCGGGTCGGTCATGATCGTCGCTGGGTTGGAATTGACGAGGACGATGCGATAGCCCTCTTCCTTCAGTGCCTTGATCGCCTGAGTTCCGGAATAGTCGAACTCGCAGGCCTGGCCGATCACAATCGGTCCAGCGCCAATGACGAGAATGGAGGAGATGTCGGTTCTTTTCGGCATTATTCTGATCCCATCATCCCGACAAATTTTTCGAACAGATAATGGCTGTCCTGCGGGCCGGGGGACGCTTCTGGGTGATATTGGACGCTAAAGGCCGGCTGATCGATCAGCTCAAAGCCGCAATTGGAGCCATCGAAGAGCGAGACATGCGTTGCGCGGGCATTGGCGGGCAGCGTATCTGCATCCACCGCAAAGCCGTGGTTCATGCTCGTAATTTCAACCGCACCGTCATTCAAACGCTGAACCGGGTGGTTTGCGCCGCGATGCCCCTGATGCATCTTTTCGGTCTTGGCGCCGACTGCCAAGCCCAGCATCTGATGGCCAAGGCAAATGCCGAAGAGCGGCTTTTTCGTATCCAGCCATTGGCGGATGACGGGCACGGCATAAACCCCCGTCGCGGCGGGATCCCCCGGGCCGTTGGAGAGGAATAGGCCATCGGGAGTGTGTGCCATAATCTCATCAAAGCTGGCCGATGCGGGAACGACCGTCACCTGCGCGCCAGCATCAATGATGTTGCGCAAGATATTCCGCTTAATCCCGTAATCGATCGCGACCACGCGCGGGCCATTTGGGTTTGCGCTGTTTGCGGCATAGCCTTGGTTCAACGTCCAAAGCCCGTCGGACCAGCCATAGCTTTGGGTGGTGGAGACTGTTTTGGCCAAATCCATGCCCTCAAGGCCGGGCCAAGCCTTTGCCTGAGCGAGCAGAGCGGCAATATCAAACTGACCCTTGGCATTATGCGCGATGACCGCGTTGGGTGCGCCCTTTACACGGATCAGGCGGGTCAAGGCGCGGGTATCAATGCCCGAAATCCCAATCCGGCCATTTGCCGCCATCCACTGAACAAAATCCTGCGTGTTGCGGAAATTTGACGGGTTGGTCACATCTTCCCGAACGATGCAGCCCAAGGCATGTGGGTTGGTCGCTTCAATATCTTCGGCATTGGTGCCGACATTGCCAATATGGGGGAAGGTGAAATTGATGATTTGACCGGCATAGCTGGGGTCCGTCATCACTTCTTGATAGCCCGTCATGGCCGTGTTGAAGCAGACTTCACCGACGGCCGCGCCCTCAGCGCCAAAGCCCCGGCCCCAGATGACCTCACCAGACTCCAAAACCAGAACGCCTGTCGCTCCGCTGGGCGCGCGCGTGCTGGTGGGGTCGGCCATGAGGGGCGCTCCTTCAAATAAATTTCGTCAATGTCGCTAAGGCATTCCCGCTAGAGACGGGGCGGCAGAGCGTCAATCTATTAAAAAAGGTTTTCCCCAGCTATGAGCCATTCTTTCCTTTTTAATCGAGAGAAGATCATGATTCGCGACGATATTACAGCCGCGCTGGTGGCCGCCATGAAGGGCGGAGATAAGCCAAAAACCGCGACCATAAGGCTCATCCAAGCCGCCATTAAGAACCGCGACATTGAAGCGCGCACCGGCAAGGCCCCGACGGATGATGATCTGCTTGTCACCGAAGTCATGCAGAAAATGGTGAAGCAGCGCCGCGAATCGATTGATCTTTATGTGAAGGGCGGCCGTCAGGAACTCGCCGATATCGAAGCGGCTGAAATCGTGATCATCGAAGCCTTTCTGCCACAGCAGATGAGCGATGCCGAAACATCCGCCGCGATTGAAGTGATCAAGGCGGAACTGGGCGCTGAGACCGTCAAAGATATGGGCCGGGTGATGGCCACATTGAAAGACCGCCACGCCGCGAACCTCGACATGTCAAAGGCCAGTGCGCTGGTCAAAGCGGCGCTTAGCTGATCGCCCAATGACGCTGTCGCCTGCTTGGTTGGATGAACTGCGCGCGCGGACGCAATTGTCGACGCTTGTCGCGCGGACGGTGAAGATCACCAAGGCGGGGCGCGAATATAGTGGGTGCTGCCCTTTCCATAATGAGAAAACGCCCAGCTTTTACGTCAATGACGAGAAGGGCTTTTACCATTGCTTTGGGTGCAGCGCGCATGGCGATGCCATTCGTTGGATGACCGACCATCGCGGCTTGCCCTTTATGGAGGCGGTGAAGGAGCTGGCGGATGCGGCGGGGCTGGAGGTTCCGGCACAAGACCCGAGGGAGCGGGAAAAGACGGAGCGGGCCAATTCACTTTATGATGTGATGACGGCGGCGGCGGAGTGGTTTGTGGCGCAGTTGGAAGGTGGCGAAGGTGCCGCGGCGCGTGCGTATCTCCAACAACGGGGGCTCACACAAAAGACCGTCAAATCCTACAAAATAGGATTTGCGCCCGACGGCAAAACTCGGCTGAAAACCGCGCTGGCCCATTTTGGCGAAGACAAGCTGATCGAGGCGGGTCTGCTGATCAAGGTCGACGATAAGGACAGCTATGACCGGTTTCGCGGCCGATTGATGATCCCGATCCACGATGCGCGCGGCCGCGTCATCGCCTTTGGCGGGCGCATCCTTGGACAAGGGGAGCCAAAATATCTCAATTCCCCCGACACGCCCTTGTTCGACAAAGGCCGCACGCTCTACCACCTCGACCGCGCCAGCCCGGCATCGCGCAAATCGGGCCGCGTGATCGTGGTGGAAGGCTATATGGATGTCATCGCGCTGGCCCAAGCCGGCATTGAAGACACCGTCGCCCCGCTGGGCACAGCACTCACCGAACAGCAAATTGGGATGCTCTGGCGGCTGACCGACGCGCCCATCCTCTGCTTTGACGGCGACAACGCGGGACAAAAGGCCGCTGTGCGCGCCATTGGCCGCGCGCTGCCCGGCCTTGCGCCAGATCGATCGCTGGGATTTATCACCCTGCCTGAGGGCAAAGACCCCGATGATCTGATCAAATCGGGCGGCAAGGCGGCGATGGACGCCCTGCTGGCCGCACCTGAGCCGCTGGTGGAGCGGCTCTGGCGGCATGAACGCGATGCAGCCCCCCTCACCACCCCAGAAACGCGCGCGGGCCTGCGCCAGCGGCTCTATGAGCATGCCAAGACGATTGCCGATGCCGGAGTGCGCGACCAATATCAGCTGGAATTCCGCCGCCGATTTGATGAAGCCTTTCGCAACGCACCTGCGCCCAGCCCCTATGGCGGCCGCCCTGCCCCTGCCCGCCCAACAGCCCGCGGCGGCAAATGGGCACGCGGGCCGCAGTTTGAAATGGCCCCCACAGGCGCGACGCGCGCGATTAGCGGCACGGGCGTGGAACCCGTTTATGCCCGCGCCATTTTATGCGGGCTGATCTTCCACCCAGAGGTGATCCAGCCCTATGCCGAAGCAATTGCCGGACTTCCCATCGCCGACAAGGATTTAGCGGCACTTCGGAACATTGTCCTGAACGCCGCGTATGAACATCGCACGCTTGATTCTCAGGCATTGATCACCATATGCGAAGATCAGGGTTCTGGCGCACTTGCTGCGCGGCTGATCGATGCGAATGGGCTTGCCTTTTCCTTCACGCGGCGGCAGTCGGAAGCCGAACTCGCCCGGAGGGATTTGGGGATGGCGATCGAGGTGCTTTCTGCCCGTCCAGAATTGGACGCCGCATTGGAAGCTGCCACGGCTCGTTTAGCCGAACACTGGGACGATACAAGATTTGCCGAACAGATGCGCCTGCAACAGGCCCGTCGGGAGGCTGATGCGAAGCTCGCGTCACTGGCGGAACGCGCCGGGGATGGGGATTGAAGAAGGGTATATCGGGTCACATGGCCAAAACTGACACTGCTGACGCGATGGACAAGGACGGCGCCGATGCGCCTTTGATCGATCTGAACGAAGCCTCGATCAAGAAGCTGCTCGCCCGGGCCAAAAAGCGCGGATATATTACCTATGATGAGCTGAACGAGGCTCTGCCGCAGGATCAAATGTCGTCTGAACAGATTGAAGACGTTATGTCTGCAATCAACGATATGGGCGTTAATATCGTCGAAAATGAAGAAGCCACTGATGATGGCGAAGAGGCGGACGCCGAAGACGATGTGGAAGCGGTTGACGCCGCCGACCCCATGGGCGCGCCCGAAGTTGAAAAGAAAAAGGAAGTCATCGACCGCACTGATGACCCTGTGCGCATGTATTTGCGTGAAATGGGCGCGGTTGAGCTGTTGTCCCGTGAAGGCGAAATTGCCATTGCCAAGCGCATTGAGGCTGGCCGCGACACGATGATTTTGGGCCTGTGTGAAAGCCCGATCACCTTTAACGCGATCATTGATTGGTCCAGCGCGCTGAACGAAGGCACGATGCAGCTGCGCGAAATCCTTGATCTGGAAGCCATGCTCTCCAAAGGCCCCGCCCCAGAGGCGCTGACCGATGAGGAAGAAGAAGGCGCCGATGGCGAAATCTCTGAAAAAACGGCTGGCCCGTCTTTCAAGGAAGAAGATGACGTTGCCGAAGACGCCGCCGGTGAAGAGGATGAAGACGGCCTGATCGAACGCCGAATGAAGGCGCAGGCCGAGGAAGAGGATGAGGATAACACCCTGTCCCTTGCCCAGATGGAAGAAACGTTGAAGCCCGAAGCGTTGGAACGCTTTGCCCGCATCACCTCCATCTACAAAAAATTCGGCAAGATTCAGAATGCGCGCATGGTCGCTTTATCCAACGCGCAGGAGTTTTCGGCGTCCGAAGAAAAGAAATATCACAAGCTTCGCGAAGAGCTGACCGCTGAAGTCGAAAGCGTGCAGTTCCACAACAGCAAGATCGAATATCTGGTTGATCAGCTGTACAGCTATAACCGCCGCCTGACCGCGCTGGGCGGGCAGATGCTGCGTCTGGCGGAGCGCCATAAGGTCAACCGCAAATCCTTCCTCGACAGCTATATGGGCCGGGAGCTGGACGAAAACTGGCTGGAAACCGTGCGCAGCATCGACAAGAAATGGGCCGCCTTTGCCGAAGCAGAAGGCGATGCGGTGGAGCGGATTCGCACCGAAATCGCCGATATTGCGCAAGCCACGGGCATGTCCCTCACCGAATTCCGCCGCATTGTGAACATGGTGCAAAAGGCAGAGCGCGAAGCCCGCATCGCGAAAAAGGAAATGGTGGAGGCCAATCTGCGCCTCGTCATTTCCATTGCCAAAAAATACACCAATCGCGGCCTGCAATTCCTCGACCTTATTCAGGAAGGCAATATCGGCCTGATGAAGGCGGTTGATAAATTTGAATATCGCCGCGGCTATAAATTTTCGACCTATGCGACTTGGTGGATCCGTCAGGCGATCACGCGCTCCATCGCGGATCAGGCGCGCACCATCCGCATCCCCGTGCATATGATCGAAACGATCAACAAGCTGGTCCGGTGCAGCCGCCAGTTCCTGCACGAAACAGGCCGTGAGCCGACCCCAGAGGAAATGGCAGAGCGCCTGTCCATGCCGCTGGAAAAGGTGCGCAAGGTGATGAAAATCGCCAAGGAGCCGATCTCCCTTGAAACGCCAATCGGCGATGAGGAAGATTCACATCTGGGTGATTTCATTGAAGATAAAAATGCCGTCATCCCCGTGGATGCCGCCATTCAGCAGAATTTGAAAGAAACCGTCACCCGCGTGCTCGCCTCCCTCACCCCGCGTGAAGAACGCGTGCTGCGCATGCGCTTTGGCATCGGTATGAACACCGACCATACGTTGGAAGAAGTGGGCCAACAGTTCAGCGTGACCCGCGAACGTATCCGCCAGATCGAGGCCAAGGCGCTCAGGAAACTGAAGCACCCCAGCCGCAGCCGCAAGATGCGGAGCTTCTTGGATCAATAAGGTTCGGGGAGAAGGTTTGGAGTTAAGAGAACGGGGCTGAGAGGCCCCGTTTTTTTTGGGATAACATCAAAAATTAAAAGCTAGCACTTAGCCAGCCACGCCAATTGAAATTTCGGGTCCGGATAATTGTTAGAGCAGAGCAATTATTCCTCCCGACTTCCCGAGGCGGCGCAGTCTGGAACCACAAAAACATCCTCTATCTGAGCAAAGTTTATTCGACTTTGCCAGATAAACCGAGTTTCAATCATAGAATTGTTCTCGGACAGGATGTTGACTTTACCACACACCCTCCGCTCACCATGACGATCGACCAGCCTCAAATCGGAAAATTTCGCGGACTTCGGATACATCAACCGGTCTTTGACGCCTTGCTCGGCCTTAAAGAAAACAATTGGACGAATCTCGTCCTGCCAAATTGCAAGCAATGCAAGGCAACCGATTCCTGCTAAGCTTATAGCAATTAAAGATTTTCTATACTTCATCTGATTATGCCGTTTCTGGAAATGTCTCGATCGTTAGAAATAAAGAAACAACGACGTGCATCGATTGTCAATTTTGATGTTTTCGCGATGGGCCAATAACTTGCATGTCGTATGCGACTTCAATGGAACCCTATCGCGAAGCTCATGCCGTCGGAGTTGTCAGATTTTCTAGATCAGCAAGGCCATTTGAGCACGCCGCACCCTGCCCACCCCGCTGCGACTAGGCGGCGGGGCCGCTCAGTCTCGCTCCCCTCCCGCTTGCGGGAGGGGTTGGGGGTGGGCCGGATCCTTCGCCCTATTGTAATTTCACGACATATTCGTACCATGATCGTGACACTGCGTTTTAAGTGAGTAGGCGGGTAAGCGTGCAACCAATATTCCTTCAGCCATCGGCTTAGTCCTCGATGGGGCCGGACAATTTCTCCTTTGATGATAAAGACTATCCGCTCTTCCATCTTCGGGGATTGCGCCTGACTGTCCCGGCGAAGGACCCGCTAATGGCGAGCGCCTTGCTCCAAACGACATTCAGCACCCATGTCTACAGTGAAAAATGGGATGAAACGAAACATGCTGAGGAGCGTCGCTTTGAAGCAAAGGGCGAGGTGCGGGCCTTTTGCCCGATCCGTTATGCTTGTTCCCTCTCTCTCCCGGACCTTCTGAGCCACTGCGTTGGTGGAAAGGCGTATTTGGGCCGGGACAGCAAGGGCAATAAGAACCATTTTTTCTATTGTACGTCAGATGGAACACCCTACCCCATTTACTTCCGCCTTATAAAGGCTGACAGAATAAAGGGTGTGGATGGTGTCCTGCACATTGTCAGTGCGTATCAGCGGCCCGGCATGAAGCCCCGTAGCAAATTTGAAGCGATTAAATTCGCACGACTTGTCCATCGGACCTGCCCGCCGAAACCATAAATGGCCCCCACCCGAAGATGGAGGCCATTGTGCAGGAAAGCCCTTGCCTTCGCATTTCGCGAAACCCGTTAAGGGCGGCGCATCCCGAATCCTGCTTCGGATGCTAAAGCGCCTTACGGCAATTGACCGAAAAAATCAATAAAGGCCCAGAATCCGCCGTATAAACACAGCTATTCAACCTAAGCCCTTCCTTCATAAAGGAAATGTGCCGCACCCTGCCCACCCCGCTTCGACGAGGCGGCAGAGCCGCTCAGTCTCGCTCCCCTCCCGCAAGCAGGAGGGGTTGGGGGTGGGATTTCCCAAACAAAAAAAGCCCCGCATCGCTGCGGGGCCTTTCTATCTCACTCAAGAGGCGCTGCGGATTTACGCGGCGTCTTCGAGATCATCTGCGGTCATCACCGGGCCGCTATCTTGGCCCTTGGCGGTGACATCGCGGTCAACCAGTTCGATGATGGCGGTGGGCGACGCGTCAGAGGCGCGGATACCGGCCTTGATGATGCGGGTATAGCCACCGGCGCGATCCTTATAGCGTTCTGCCAGAACGTCGAACAGCTTGATCAGCTGCGCATCATCCAACAGGCGGGCATGGGCCAGACGACGGTTGGACAGGCCACCCTTTTTCGCCAAGGTGATCAGCTTTTCCACATAGGGGCGCAGTTCCTTCGCCTTGGCCAAGGTGGTGGTGATCTGTTCATGCTTGATCAGCGCTGCCGACATGTTGCGGAAAAGCGCGATACGGTGGGCCGAAGTCCGTTGAAGTTTGCGGCCGCCACTACGGTGTCTCATGTTTCTTCCTTTCGTTCGTCAGGGGGCCGGATAAGGTACCCCTCGCCAGGCGGTGTTGGTGTGGGCCACCGCCCTTTTTTGCCCTTTTCGCTGACCCGGCCTGTCACGGGAGTAAATCCCGTGACGTCAGACGGCGTTTCCGCCGCTGGCCGGCCAGTCGCGTTCGCTTTTGCGAACCGCCGCGCTGCTGCGCTGCGCGGCTCGCTCTGGCTTAGCCCAGCAGTTCCTGCTCGAGCTTCTTGGCCATGTCTTCAATGTTCTCGGGCGGCCATCCGGGGATGTCCATGCCGAGACGCAGGCCCATGGACGACAGCACTTCCTTGATTTCATTCAAGGACTTACGGCCGAAGTTTGGCGTGCGGAGCATTTCAGCTTCGGTCTTCTGAACGAGATCACCGATATAGATGATGTTGTCGTTCTTCAGGCAATTGGCCGAACGGACCGACAGTTCAAGCTCATCCACCTTCTTGAGGAGGAAGCGGTTGATCTGGTTGTTATCGCTCGACGATTCAGACGCGGCGGTGGCCGGTGCCATGCCGATAAGCTGAGCCGATTGGGCCAGTGCTTCGTCAAAGTGAACGAACAGCTGCAACTGATCCTGAAGGATGCGCGCGGCATAGGCGATGGCATCTTCCGGGGTCACTGTGCCATCGGTTTCCACCGTCAGCGTTAGCTTGTCATAATCCAGTTCTTGGCCGACGCGGGTGTTTTCCACCTTGTACGACACCTGACGGACGGGCGAATAAAGCGCGTCAATCGGGATGAGGCCAATCGGCGCATCTGCCGGACGGTTGGATGCGGCAGCGACATAGCCCTTGCCGATATCCGCCGTCAGTTCCATGTTGAGCGTTGCGCCCTGATCGAGATGGCAAATCACCAGCTCTGGGTTCATCACTTCAATATCGCCGGACACGACAATGTCGCCCGCCGTTACAGCAGCCGGGCCCGTGGCCGACAGCTGAAGCCGCTTTGGGCCTTCGCCCTGCATGCGCAGAGCAATTTGCTTCACGTTCAAGACCATGTCGGTCACGTCTTCGCGCACGCCAGCAAGGCTCGAGAATTCATGAAGGACGTTTTCGATCTTGATCGCGGTGACTGCCGCGCCCTGAAGCGAGGACAAGAGCACGCGACGCAGCGAATTGCCAAGCGTCAGGCCAAAGCCGCGCTCCAGCGGCTCAGCAACAAAAGTTGCCTTGCGCAGCGGATCGCCACTTGCCTTCTTGTCCAGGGTGTCGGGCTTTTTCAGTTCCTGCCAGTTCTTAAGATTGACTGCCACGGTGTTCCCCTTGGGATTGGGTGGGAAGCGCGTCCGCCTGCCACCGATTGAAACTTGCATGAACCGGACCAACGCCAGTGCGGCGTGGCCGGCATGAAACGATTAGACGCGGCGACGCTTTGACGGACGAACGCCGTTATGCGGGATCGACGTCACATCGCGGATCGCGGTGATCGTAAACCCAACCGACTGCAACGCACGAAGCGCGGACTCACGGCCAGAGCCGGGGCCTTTCACTTCGACTTCAAGGGTGCGCACGCCATGCTCGGCGGCCTTCTTGCCCGCGTCTTCTGCTGCAACCTGAGCGGCATAGGGAGTC
>JBBATU010000040.1:0-18877 GCA_040398565.1 Chakrabartia sp. | reverse complement strand
GGCGTGCAGTGACATGATTCCGGGGGCAGCAGATGTCTTTCAGACACTGCTGGCGCGGGGCATCAAAGTCGGGTCAACGACCGGCTACACGCAAACAATGATGGTGCCGATCCTGAAAGCGGCGGCAGATCAGGGATATGATCCCGAAGTCACGATCTGTGCTGGGATGACACCGCAAGGCCGTCCTGCGCCGCTGATGCTTTGGCGTGCCATGGCTGAATTGGGCGCTTGGCCCGCACGGTCGTGCATCGCAGTGGACGACGCCCCGGTTGGCATTGCAGCGGGCGTGCATGCCGGGCTTTGGACGGTTGGCATTGCGGGCTCAGGCAATGGCGTCGGGCTGTGTGCGGCAGACTTTTATGCGCTTGATGAGGCAGAAAAACAGCGGTCAATGGCGCCTGTGGTTGCTGAGTTTGCGGCAGCGGGTGTGGATTTCATCATCGATACCGTCGCTGATTTGCCGCGCGCCTTGACGATGGTGGAAGAAGATTTGGCCAAAGGCGCAGGTCCGGGTGGTCAACAGCCCCGTGTCCTGATGCAAGGCGCATGGAACGGTGTTGCGTGACGGAGGCACATAGCCTTAGTCCCAACCCGCAGACAGGCTGGCTGGGCGGTTTTCGGTTCTGGTTAGACAGCCACCCGATGGCGCTTTCCATTTATGGTGGGCTGATGGCCTTTGGCACGTATTTTGCCATGTATGCGTATCGCAAGTCCTTTGCTGCTGCGGCCTTTGCAGATGTGGGTGCGGCGCCGCACATTTTTGGGATGGTCTTGGACTACAAGGTCGCTTTGGTGATGGCGCAGGTTGTTGGCTATGCCCTGTCTAAGTTCATCGGCATCAAAGTTGTCTCCGAATTGCCTGCCCGATTTCGGGTGTTGGCCATTCTCATGCTGATCGCGATCGCGGAGCTGGCTCTAATTGGCTTTGCCGTTGTTCCCGCGCCTTGGAACATTGTGATGTTGTTTTTCAATGGCCTCCCACTCGGGATGATTTGGGGCCTCGTCTTCGGGTTTCTGGAGGGCAGGCGCACAACCGAAGTGCTCGGTTCCATTCTCTGCGCGAGCTTTATTGTGTCTTCAGGGGTCGTCAAATCCGTCGGGAAGGGACTGTTGCTTTCAGGGCAGGCCAATGATTTTACGATGCCGATGATGACAGGCGCGCTGTTTGCCCCCTTATTGCTTATCTGTCTGTTGGGGCTGGCCTCTCTGCCGCCACCCAATGCCGGGGATATCGCGGCGCGTACCCGGCGCGCGCCCATGGATGGCAAGGCCAGACGCGCCTTGTTTGCCCGTTATGCGCCGGGTCTTGTGGCCCTGATAATCCTTTACGTCCTTCTCACTGCGCTGCGCGATTTCCGCGACAATTTCTCGGCAGAGATTTGGGCCGATGCGGGACTTGGTGACAAAGCGGAGCTCTTCACTTTGTCCGAATTGCCGGTCGGGCTTATTGTTCTCTTTGCAATGGCATTACTCACGCTGTTTCGGAACAACCGTTGGGCGATCGTCGCCAACATCGTGTTGATTGGTTTTGGGCTTCTGGTCACGGGTCTGTCATCGCTCGCCTTTGCGCTGAACTGGCTAGACCCAGTCAGTTGGATGGTCATGCTCGGTGGGGGGCTCTATTTGGCCTATACGCCCTATAACGGAGCGCTGTTTGATCGATTAGTAGCGGCGACAGGGCAGGTCGGAACAGCTGGATTCTTCATCTATATCGCGGACAGTTGGGGCTATCTCGGCACCGTCTTGCTGCTGGTCTTGAAGAATTTTTCAGGCCTTTCGCTTCCGTGGACACAGTTCTTGGTCGGCACGTCTGTGGTGAGTTCGGGCTTGGGCCTAGTCCTGCTCGTCTATGCCGGGCGTTTCTTTTTGCGTAAAATGGGAGAGTGATTTTGGTTTTGCGCGAATGGGATCAGCACGGAATTGTTGCTGCACACTTGGGTGGTGCCCCGGTCCGGCTATCGGTTCAGGATGTGCTCCAATGTGCACCGGCCCAAGTGGATGCACAGAGCGGACAGCGGCTTGCAGCCATGGCTTCGGCGTCTGCGGAACCTAAGTTGATCCATGTCGCTCAGGTCAAGAATGATTTCCATTTCAGCTTTGATACGGGCGAATCCCTTGTCCTCACGCCCGAAGATTTGACCCCTTATTTGCAGCCGTCCGCACCCCGCCCAATCATGCAGGACTGGCGGGCCATGCCGGTCCAGGCGTTCAGTTATGCGGCCTATCAATCTGATGATGCCTGCCTGTTACGTTGCTTGCAGCACGTGGCCCGTTTTGGCTGGGCCTTGTTAACAGGGGCGTCTGATCAACCCGGATTGGTCGAAGAGGCCATCGGTCGTTTTGGGTTTCTTCGTGAAACAAATTACGGGCGGATCTTTGAAGTGCGCAGCACCGCGGCTGCCAACAATCTGGCGTTTACAAGCCTTGGGCTTGAGCCGCATACGGACAATCCATATCGCGACCCCGTGCCTGGCCTTCAACTGCTGCATTGTTTGAGCAACAGTGTCGACGGCGGTGAAACCCGGTTGATCGACGGCTTTGGCGCCGCGCAGATATTGCGCGTGATCGCACCAGATGATTTTGAAATTCTGGCGTCCACACCCGTTCGCTTTGGATGGGGCGATGCGGGAAACAGCTTTGAGGCATCAAAGCCCGTCATTGAACTGGCCTTGGATGGATCCATCAAGTGCATCCGATATAATAACCGGTCTTTTCGTTCGATAGACGCCCCCGTTGACCAGCGTCGCGCTTGGCGAAGGGCCATTTTGGCCTTGGCCGACATCCTCGACGCGCCGGGCAGCGGCATCGAGCTTAAACTGGGCTCCGGCGATCTTCTGATCTTCGACAATAGCCGGATCCTCCATGGCCGGCGCAGCTTTGTGGACAGGCCAACCAGCGTGCGGCATCTGCAAGGCGCCTATGCCGATCGTGACGGGCTCTATTCAAAAATGTCAGTCTTGGCGGCGCAAGAGATTGACCGTCGGATGGGTCGGCTGGACACGCTGTTTTCATCGGCCGCAATGGCGCTCAACTATGGCGAAAACCTAAGTATCCGGGACCACCAGTTGCAAGCCGCGGAATTGGCGCTGCACCAGGGTCATGAAGCCAACATCATCGGCGCTTGCCTGCTCCATGACATTGGTTGGGCCATGCCCGAAGATGCGCGGGGGCATGAACATAGCGGCGCTGATTTTCTGGCTGAAATTTTTGGGCCTTCTGTTGCCGACCTGGTGCGGCTTCACGTGATGGCGAAGCGTTTCCTTGTGACTGAATTTCCGGAATACCGCGCCTGCCTATCGCAGGCGTCGCTTGACACGTTAGCGGCGCAGGGCGGCCCTCTTACTCCTGATGAAGCCGTGCAATTTTCAAAAGCCCCGGGCTTTGATGCCGCAATCCTTGTTCGGCGCATCGACGATGAGGCGAAGATGGTCGACAAACCCACCGCCGATTACTCTGCATATACGGGAATGTTGAAAGGGTTGATTGCAAAGGCAATCAGCATGGAATGGATTGCCGACGCCCATTAAGGTCGCAATGTTTGACCACGCGGCGGTGCCCGTCCCGCCAAGACCTCAATCTAGAGATTATACCAACCGATTGGGCGTTGGATCCCCTCTTTCAGCAATCAATTTCTGGCGCGCCTCACCGACACATTGTCCGTAAACAAGCGCCACATCATTTTTGGAGAGCGCTGCTTGTTTGGCAACCATATCGAGCAGGTGCTCTTCGCCGCTCAGGGTAATCTCACCCACTAACGCCGCTTCATCGACGCAAAGCTTTTGCGCGAAAAGCCGCGTCGCACGGATACGGAGCCGGAACTCGAAGTCCATGAGTCGCGCAGACTCGAACTCCTCCTTCTTCTGCATCGCCTTGCCCAAGTCCCAGACCATGTGTCTGTTATATACCGATGCGGTAGGGCCAGTCTAACTGAGACTTCGCAATCACTTGCTCAATTCTAGGTAGAACGGCCCAAATTTGGGCCATGGCCAATTTTCGCCCGCCAATTTTGAGCAGAAATTAGTGGGCCCAGAAACGGGCAGATCATTTACCAGGGGCGGTAGAAGATGCGAGCACGGCTGCTCGCCCGAGACCTGGATCATCGGTGAAGAACCCGTCAATGCCAGTGGCGATGTAGGCTCGCATTTCTGCGATTGAGCCTTTCTCATTGCGTGTATTTTCGCCGTTTGTGTCTTTGAAGTCGGCCGCTAGGAAATAGTTTTCGGGCCGGAAGGTCCAAGTGTGGACAAGAAGCCCGGCCTTGTGGGCGTCCAAGACCAGCGAGGTTGGTTGGGTCAATCGACCATCGGTGCCAAGCGGTATGATGGCACGGATCGGTGGGGCAACGACGTCGGCATATCGGGCGATTTCGCTTAAGCCAATGGGCGTCATCATCTCAGCATATGTGGGGCCAAATCCGGCGAAAGCCGCATCGGCAGGTTTGGGGGCATTCGTATCGACGAGTTGCATCAGTCTGACATTGCTTGGTCGCCCGAGTTTTGCGCGCAGGGCGCGCAAGTTACTGACTTCGAAAGACTGAATTTCCAAGGGTGCACGGCGAAGATAATCGTGCTCCGTAAGGCTCTGAAGAAAGCGGTCCTCAAGAGGCAGACCCATCGATCGGAAATATGTGGAATGCTTTAGTTCAGGTATTAGCCCAATCATCCGTCCGCGGGTTGCCGCCTCGGCGGCAGTAAAATCAACGATTTCCTGCCAGGTTGGGACGTCAAACTGTCCATTCATTATGGTGTTTTGTGGCCGCAATTGAGCGAGCCGCTCGATCGCGCGGAGTTGTTTTAGCTCGGCCAGCGTGAAATCCTCCACGAACCAGCCGGTAATCTTTTTACCATCGACTGTCTTTTCAGTCTTGCGGTCAGCGAATGCCGCACGGCTGGCGACATCAGTCGTATCCGCGATATTGTTTTCGTGCCGCGCAATCAGAACACCGTCTTTTGTGCAGCAAAGGTCAGGCTCAATATAGTCGGCCCCGTCTGCAATTGCCTTCCCATAAGAGGCGAGGGTATGTTCGGGCCTCAGCGCCGAAGCGCCACGATGCCCGAACACCTCAATTTTTCTAACAACAGGCGGCGCAGCACCTGCTATCTGGGTGAACGACGCGGCGCCGATGCCCAACAGCGCCTGCCGCCGCGTCGCTCCACCCATCATCGTCAGTACGCCGCCGAAAGCGTCAAGAACCATTGACGCGGCGCAATCGGATAGGCCGAGAAGCTGTTGGTGGCTGACCCGATGGAAAGGGTCGATTTGCCCTGCTTGTCGGCGAGATTGGTCACGTTCAGTGCGATCTCAGCTTTATACAGTGGAAGGATGTTTTCCGGCACCTTCGCGGCGAGCCGCAAAGAGGTGAGGAAATTGGACTTCACGCTGACGTCGTTGCTGAAGGTCGCAAAGCGGCTGCCGACATAATCGCCGATCAGTTGCGCTTCGAAGGGACCAACATTGACGGTCGCTACAGTCTTGTTCATCCACTTCGGAGTGCCCGGAAGTTGCTTGCCACAGGTCGGTACAACGCCGCCAGTAACCAGGAAGCCGCCAATACAGGTTCCGGTGGCAGCGCCGATCCCCAGAGCCGTCGAGGTGTAGTCACTCTGGTACTTAGAGAGGTTGTACGACAGCGCATTGTAGAGCGAGAAGGTGCGCCCGAAACGCAGCGTCAATGCTGCGTCAACACCGTCGGTTTTGACATTGCCCACGTTAACCAAGATCGATGTGCCGCCAGTGATCGCCCCGCCGGCGATGCCGCCGGGGTTGGTTGAAATGGCCAACAGGCGGTTGTTGAAATTGACGTGGTAGTAGTTGACCTGTGCCTGCAAGCTAATGTCATTGCCGAGGTTGCGCTTGGTCCGCAGCCCGCCGTCAAACGTCCAGCTGCTCTCTGGCTTGCCTTCGGTGGCAAAGGCATTGAACGCTGTCTGGCTGCCCGTGAACCAAGGGCCGCCGCCGCCAGCCAGATAGGCTTGGTACTGGCGCAGGTTCTTTTGGACGTTGAAATAGATCTGTTCGTTATCACTGAAATCATAGGTCGCGCCAATTGCTGGCAAAAACCAGCGCTTCGTGTTGATTTTGCCTTCAGGAAGACCCCCGGTCAGGCCAGAGAGAGAGCCGAGCTTCGGCTGCACAGGAAAGCGACCATCTGCCCATTGTGCGCTTGTCTTGAAACCGGCCTGGACGAGCAGCCGGTCGGTTGCCTGCCAGGTATCCTGAATGTGGAGCTGGAGCTGATTGATCCGGGCTTCGCCCTGATATTGTGTGAAAAGCGGTCCCGCGACCGAAAGCGGGCGGATATAGGGCGTGCTCTTCTGGGGATTGGCGACATCGACCCCATACCAGCGGCGCCATTGGGTCGTGCTGTTATGCTCAAACCAGCCACCAAATTCGAACTTATGGCTGCCCAGTTTAGCATTGAATGCCATGATCAATCCGCCGCGGTCGATGCGGTACTCGGTCGTGCGGGTAATGAGGCCCGATCCGCCTGTTGCCGCGAGCAGAGCTGCACCGGCTGCGGTTCCCTTTGCCGCGGTCAGTGCCGTGCACGCGGCCGGGAGGACGCCATTGTTGTTGCTTGTAAACCGGCAATTGCTCGGAATGGTCGCATAATTAGGATCAAGATAGGCCTGGGCTGTGGTTATCGACTGCCCCAGTGGCCCGGCGACGACGCCCGCGCCGTCATTGTGGTGGTAATAGGCAGTGGTCGACCAGTTTATGTTGCTCGCAAGCTGCGTTTCGAAGCGCGCATAACCAAGGTAATCGGTCCGCTGTGCATCCGAGTAATAGTTGCGATAATTGCCGCCTTCTGCCGCCGGTGAATTGCCGAGCGCGCTCAGATAGCTCGTCCGATAGGTGGTGAAGTCTGGATAGAAGAAGGGCTTGGTATAAGGGGTGTAGAGTTGGACCGCAGTCGCTGTGCCGCCAGCAGAGGGTTTGAAGAATGAGGTCGCGTCCTCATTTGGCTGGATGAAGTCGTTGTAATCCAAATAGAGCGTCAATTTGCCAATCGCACTGTCGTGCACAAATTTGGCGTTGGCCTGATATCCGCCCTGGATACCATTAAAGTCCCAAGCGCGGGCGTGTTGGCGGGCGCCGGACAGATAGAGCGAATTGGCGCCGTCCGGTCCAAACTTGCCGCTGTCGACCCGGACGAACGTGCGGGAGGTGCTGTAGCTGCCGAATGTTTGTGCGGCCTGAATGCCGAACTTTTCGAGCGGAGCGGAGGAGAAGGTCTCCACCGTGCCACCAAGGTTGCTGTTCGATGGCGTCGCAAGATCGCCCGCGCCGCTGGACACGACCACGCGGCTGACGTTTTCCGAGATCACAGAGCGCTGCGGCGAAAGGCCATTATAGTTGCCATAGCTCTGATCGCCCAGTGGCAAGCCATCCATCGTGTATCCGAGCTGGTTGCCAGCAAATCCGTGGATAAAGGTCTGTGCATTCTGCTCGTTATATCCCCACGGGTCAGCCGTTATGTAGAGCACACCCGGCAATGTTTGGATTGCCTTCAGCGGTGAAATGCCCGGGAGAATTTTCTGAATTTCAGATTGGGGGATGGCAGTCGCAGAACGGGTGGACTTGGCCGTGACAATGATCATAGCCCCATCGCTGCTTGCGGTGGTCGGGCTAACGGTGTCGGCAGCTTCGGCTGCGTGCGCCAAATCAGCTGCAAAAAGCGCGCTTATGAGTGCGAGTGTGCTTGCGGTGGTTCGGATCATTTTGGGCCCCTTAATGTTATAATGCTGCAGTGCATCAAGGTCGCCGTTTGACAATCTTATTGGTCATGGCTGTGAACATTCAGTGACAAAGCCGTTACGAGTTTATTTTTTCGCAGGGAAAACTGGGTGGTCGTTTGGTCGGGGCACTGCAATAAAAAAGGTGCTTCGGTGGCTTCTGGAAAACCGCAGTATGGATTTGCTAAGCAGAACACTGCTGGACGGGTAATCAGATTTGTTCATCCACCAAGTTCATTGCGGCCCGAGATGGTCCCTAAAATGACCCGCTATGCAGGCTCTGCACAGAAAATATGAGGTTTGAGCCGCTGGGGGGACCATCATGATCCGATGATATGGCTCGTAGATGGCGCCTCACTGACGCATATGAACAAATTGAAAAATCTTTGGTTTTCATGACCTCATTACCTCATGACCTCTTAATTTCGAAATTGTTATGATCTTGCCGCGCCATTTACCGCGTTATGAAGCGAAAGCGGAACACGCCTGTCACAAATGTCCTTTAGTTTTTGTTCCTCAACAAGAAACTCAAAGGACAAAAATCCGAGCATGAAGCGCGTCGCCCCATTCACCCGCCGCACCGCATTGGCCGGTCTCACGGCTTTGACCATCGCCGGCAAGGCCGCCGGCCTGCAGACTCCGGACGGAGGGGCCTTCCTGCACGGCATCGCGAGTGGAGATCCGGACGCCACCAGTGTTGTCTTATGGACTCGTATAACCGCGGCTTCAGATGTTGAGGTCGAATGCGAATTGGCTACCGACGGCGGGTTCAAAAATATCGTCTGGCGTGCGCGCCAAATGGCGAGCGCAGACCGAGATTTCACCTTGAAGTTTATCGCCACCCGGCTGGCTCCGGGCGCCCGCTATTTCTATCGATTCCGCACCGCAGGAGCCGTTTCCCGCACGGGGCAGACGCGCACATTGCCTTTGGGTCGGGTTGAGCGGTTGGGCATTGCGCTTGCCTCCTGCTCAAACTTCGCCTTTGGATATTTCAACGCCTATGATGCCATCGCAAAGGATGCGGCCGTCGATTTTGTGCTGCACACGGGTGACTACATCTATGAATATGCGGCAGACGGCTGGGGTGCAGACGTCGCCCGCAAAATTGATAGGGTCCATCAACCCGCGCATGAAATCGTCAGTCTTGCCGATTACAGGACGCGCCACGCCCAGTATAAGACGGATTTAGGCGCGCAGGAGATGCATGCCACAAAGCCGTTGCTGGCGTGCTGGGATGATCATGAAAGCGCAAACAACCCTTGGGTTGGCGGTGCTCAAAATCACCAACCGGATAAGGAAGGGGATTGGGCGACCCGCAGGGCTGCGTCTATTCAGGCCTATTATGAGTGGATGCCTGTGCGGGAGCCTGTCCCCGGGCGGACACGGATGCAGTTTTGGCGGCATTATACCTTTGGGGATTTGGCGACGCTCAGCACATTGGAGACGCGCCACACGGCCCGGGCTTTGCAGGTCGACTACGCCTCATATTATGTGACAATTGCGAGCCGCGCCGATGCCGAGGCGATGGAGCGCACGCAAATCGACGCGCCAGACCGGCCTTTGATCAGCATCGAGCAAGAATCCGATCTTGCGGCGGCATGGGCGCAGTCTAAGAAGCTGGATCAGCCTTGGCGGCTCATCGGCAATCCCATGGTGATGGCGCGGACACGGGTGCCTGATGTCGTTGGGCTCGATGTCCTTCCGGATCCATCAACGCAGGCCAAGCCGCTCGACGCGGCCAGAGAGCTTGCGTGGAAGGGCAAATGGAACCTCCCGGTCTATCCGGACTCATGGGATGGGTATGAATGGGCACGCGCGCGCTTCTTCGCGCAGGCCAGAGCGGCAGGCGCGGATGATCTGATCTTCCTATCCGGAGACAGCCACAGTTTCTGGGCCAACCGCCTTGCAGATGCCTCGGGTCGTCTGGCCGGTATTGAGTTTGGGACCGCAGGCATCACGTCCCCCGGAGATTTCGTCGAAAGTGGCTTTGACCGAGCGACCTCTGCAAAGCTGGATGCAGCATTTGCCGATCATAACCCCGAAGTGCTGTGGACCGATAATCTTCATCAAGGATATGTCCGTCTGGAATTGACCCGCGCAGTTGGCCGTGCAACATTTGTTGGTGTAGATAATCTAACCAGCCGTCGCTACCGGCCGTTTACCATTAGTCAGTGGCAGGTAATGCGTGGTCCTGAAGGACTGGATCTGAAACGCAGTGCCTGACGTCGGCGCTCCTCGTTAATCTTCGAGGTCGCCTCTTCGAGATACCAGCACCCGAGAAAGAAAGTTCGCATTCGAGACACGCGTTGGATACGAAATTCTAAATCTATCCTGCACTCTAATAGTCTATCTTGGATGTTCTACACTCCATACGACAATACCTCCTTGATGATTAAGACCAAGCTGATCGACGAACTGCGGTCAATCAGTCGTCAGATTGGGAAGGGTTGAGTGCCAACGATGGTCGTCATCCACGCTCTACGGAGTGGTATTTTCCGAGTAATCCCCAAGCACGCATTTTGGCTACTTGACACAAGCGGCCTCATATAAGATTCTCAGTCTGTTCGTACGCCCGTTTGTAGGCGCGCGCCTCCTTCCTTCTGGAAGGTGTCGATACTCCCCAAATTCCTTCGACGAGGCGCTGCGTGCACGAACTTACTTTACAATATCGTTCTCTCGACAAGCTGACCCCTTGTCCGACCAACGCGCGGATGCACAGCGCTCGGCAGGTAGCGCAGATCGCCAAAAGTATTGAGGCGACTGCCTTCGCAAACCCCATACTGATCGATGAGGCGGGCGTTATCATTGCCGGACACGGTCGGCTTCTGGCCGCCAAAAAGCTTAAACTCACAGAGGCACCTGTTGTTATCTTGCCCGGGCTGACTGAGGCGCAAAAGCGTCTGTTGCGGGTCGCCGACAACAAAATTGCTCTGAACTCGAGTTGGGATGTTGATCTGCTGAAAGTCGAACTTCAGGAGATCATCGTTTCTGGCCTCGACATCGAGATCACGGGGTTCGAGATCGGTGAGGTCGATGTCTTTCTGGCGGAACAGGAAGATCCGTCAGAAGATGTGATCCCGCCAACGGTTGAGGACGCTGTGATCGAACCCGGCGATATCTGGCTGCTTGGCAAGCACCGGCTCGGCTGTGGCGATATCCGGCACCAGGACGCCCTCGGCGCACTTATGGCAGGGGCTGAGGCCGATGCCGCCTTTCTCGATCCCCCCTACAATGTTCCGATCGACGGCTATGCGACCGGACGCGGCCAGTTTCGGCACCGCGAGTTCGAAGTTGCCTCTGGCGAAATGAGCAAGGCTGAGTTTCAGGCGTTCTTGACGGATTGCCTCGGCCGCTGCGCCTCTGTGTCACGCCAAGGCGCCATTCACTTTATCTGCATGGATCACCATCACGCAGGCGAACTGATTGCGGCGGCAGACGAGGCTTATACGCTGCGGCTTAACATCTGCGTCTGGTCAAAAAACAACGCGGGGCTTGGGAAGTTGTACCGCTCCCAGCACGAGCTCATCTTTGTATGTCGCGTCGGTGAGGCCCAGCACCGCAACAATGTGCAACTTGGCAAGCACGGCCGCTACCGCACCAACATCTGGGAATATCCTTCGGTTAATGGCTTTAGCGGCACCCGCAAACATGACCTCGCCTTGCATCCTACCGTCAAACCGGTGGCGATGGTTGCGGACGCCATTCAGGATGTGACCAAGCCCGGAGACATCGTGCTTGATACCTTTATGGGGTCAGGGACCACCCTGATTGCGGCGGAACGGACCGGACGGGTTTGTTACGGTCTGGAACTGGATCCCCATTATGTCGAGGTCGCGTTGGACCGCTGGGCGGCGCTGACGGGGCAGGAGCCGGTGCTTGAGGCAACGGGCGAGACCCTCAGCCAGCGGCGGCGGCAGATGGCTGCCGTATGAGCGACGATACAGAAGACGATTATACCGTCGGATACGGAAGGCCGCCGAAAAATACTCAGTTCAAGAAGGGCCAGCCTTCGCCAAACCCCAATGGTCGGCCCAAGAAGCGGGCATTGTTATCTGAGGCAATTTTCGAGTGCCTTGGCGAAGACGTGTCAGTGATTGCAAAGGACGGAACCCAACACACGATGTTGGCCGCCAAAGCTGTTGGCAAAAAAGTTGTCGGGCAGGCGGCATCCGGCAGCATCAGTTCCCAAAAGCTGTTGCTGGATCTCGAAAAGATAAGCGGCCGCCGCCGCCCAAGCGAACCTGAGCCTGCCGCGCCTAAACCGAAGCCAACCCCTGAAAGCGTGTCTTTAACCCTTCATCTCGCAAAAATGATCCGCGGAACTTATGACTTCGGCTTGTTTGAAAAAGACGCTGACGGGAACTTTATACCTGCCGCTACGGTAGCACCGCTTGTAAAGCTATTTAGTGCTCTTGAAGGCTCTAAGATTCAGACGGCCGAGCAGTATATCGAAGCTCGCCGCAACGCCTTGGCACAAGCCGCAGAAGCATTTGACGACTATGCGTTTGATAAACTTCGCACGTGGCAGAATGACCTCCAAAAATCTGATCTCGAATGATTTTTTGGACTGGACTTCAGGCCGCGTTCGAGTGAACTGACTGGGTGTCAGCCCGGTTTTCGGGCTCGTTTCAGTGCAACGGACTGCACTTGGAGACGAGACACAGATGACGGCATTGATGATCGAGCGGGAGGTCGCAAACCTTGAAGGCTTGACCCTTCCGGAACTGCGCAAGCTTTGGGCGCAGCGGTTCGGGCCGCCACCGCCGCTGCGCTCGGCAGACCTCCTCCGCCGGCTTTTGGCCTGGCACATTCAGGCGGACTTTCATGGAAGCTTTGACGGCGCCTTGCGCCGTAGGCTCGTTCAAAAGGGCAATGCCGCGCCGACCGATCTTCATGCCGGCACCCGCATCGTCAAAGAATGGCAGGGACGGCGCTATGAGGTTCTGGTCGACCACCAAGGCCCGCTCTTTGAGGGACGGCGCTATCGCAGCCTATCCGAGATCGCACGAGCCATTACCGGCACACGTTGGAACGGCCCCCGCTTCTTTGGGCTGCGCGACGCGAAGGTGGCCGCATGACGACCAAGCCCCGGATTAGGTGCGCGGTTTATACCCGCAAGAGCCATGAAGACGGCCTTGAGCAGGACTTCAACTCCCTGACAGCCCAGCGAGAAGCGTGCCTTGCCTATGTTGCCAGCCAGAAAGCGGAAGGGTGGGTGCCGCTTACCGCAGAGTATGATGATGGCGGGTTCTCGGGTGGAACGCTTGAGCGGCCTGCGCTGAAGCGTTTGCTTGCCGACATTGATGCCGGACGGGTGGATGTGGTGGTGGTCTATAAGGTTGACCGTTTAACCCGGTCGCTCACCGACTTTTCAAAGATTGTCGAACTGCTGGACGGGAAGGGTGCCTCGTTCGTGTCTGTAACGCAGGCGTTTAACACGACCAGCAGTATGGGGCGATTGACGCTCAACGTACTGTTGTCGTTCGCCCAGTTTGAACGCGAAGTGACGGGCGAGCGGATCCGCGACAAGATCGCCGCCTCTAAGGCGAAAGGCATGTGGATGGGAGGCGTGGTGCCGCTGGGCTACGACCCACCTGCCGAAGGCGCACCGCGAAGCCTCACGATCAACAGACAAGAGGCTGAGACCGTCAGGCACATCTACACCCGCTATCTCGCTCTGGGCTCCGTCCACGCGCTTTGCGACGAGCTGGAAGCCGAAGGCATCCGTTCCAAAGCGCGGATCACCCGGTCGGGTGAACCAATTGGCGGGCAGATTTTCAGCCGCGGTGCGCTTTTTCATCTTCTCAAAAGTCCCCTTTATCGCGGGCTGATACCCCACAAGGGCAGGACCTATCCCGGATTGCACGAGGCCATCATCGATCAGGACCTGTTTGAGGATGTCCAGAGCATGCTGGCTGGCAACGCCCAGCGTCGCAAACAGGGTCCGACAGGCCCCGGCACGTCGTTGCTCAAAGGTTTGCTCTATGACGAAAGCGGCGCGCCGATGAGCCCGACCATCTCCTATGGCAAGCTGAAGCGCGCGTATCGCTATTATGTCTCTTCCCCGCTGCAATGCGGCAAGGAAAACGACCACTCGTCAGATCATATCCGCCGCGTGGCCGCCGCTCAAATTGAAGGGGTGGTGATCGACGCGCTGCGCAAGGTGCTAGGTGCTGATGATGCGGTGGATTGGGTTTCGCTAAAGGGGCCTTTGGTTCGCGTCGAACTTAAGGCGCAATCGGTGGACCTGCTCATTGATGCCGATCGCGGTTTACCGATCGACCACATCATGGCGCGAAGCCTTGGTTGGGCCACCGCGCACCTTGAGCAGGATAGTCATCAAATCAGGATAAGTATCTCAGGTCGCGCGATATTTAGAGGTGGACGGACTTGGATTGTCGGCGGCGGCGGGCAGCATCCATTGAAAGCAGCTCGCGTGGACGCAAAGCTGGTCAAGGCACTAAAGGCAGCTCACGCGTGGCAGCTAAAACTCAGTGCCTCGCCTCTCAGCGCGCCAGCCGATCTCGCCTCGGCGCAGGTCCATCCGGATTCTTACATCCGTCTGCTTGGTCATCTCGCCTTCCTCGCGCCCGACATCCAACAGGCCATTTTGGATGGACATCAGCCAGCAGGTTTGACCATCAAGCGCTTACTTGCCTGCAAGCTCCCGATTGACTGGGCAGCACAGCGCACGATGCTCGGCTTTGCTGGGGGATGATTTCCGTGTTCTGGCGACCAAAATTCCCTGTTAATTTCGACTGATCGCCCGGCCAACAGCCGTAAACGACGAATCTCCGCGGCCTGATCGGCAACGCCTGCCGCTGCCCCAATTTATTTCCCTGTTATTCCCTGTTTAACAGGGAAACCGGAGCCGTTTGCTGCACGCTGGAGACTCGCGGTCAAAACGCCCAATTTCGTATCAAAATCGGACGAAATTCTCGCCAAAATACTCCGGATATAACGCGAGTAACGCCCAGAAACCTCAGGGTTTCGGGCGGCTAGATTATGTGGAGACCAGTTCGCTGGACTGCGTGGCGGAGACGGAGGGATTCGAACCCTCGATACGGTTACCCGTATGACGCTTTAGCAAAGCGTTGGTTTCAGCCGCTCACCCACGTCTCCGGCCATTTGGCTGACGGGCGCTATAGCGAGGGGTTTGGCGCTAGACAATGCCCCCTTGGGACGATTTTGCGTTTCGGGTGGGCGCGAAAGCGACTCATCCTGTCGCTGGGACCTTGCGAGACGGGGGCGGGCCGCGTTTAGTTGGGTCAAACCCGATCATTGGATGGCGCTTATGACCTTTTCATTTTTGCAGCACCGTCTTTGGGTGCGCCTTATGTCCGCACTGGTTCTTGGCAGTTTCACCTTGGCCAGCGCGCAGGCGGAGGTCCAGCAGCCAGTAGCGCCCGGCCCGGCTTATGAAGTGCCGACTGCACCAGAACCCGGCAATGCACCCGCAGCCAGTGATGCGGCCCCTCCAGCCCCCGGCAAAACCGCAACGCACAAAAAGGATGACCTGATAGGCGCGGCGGAACGTGTGTTCGGCAAAGGGGCAAAGGGTCTGGGCGAGCTCTTGGAAAAAATCCTGGCGGATCAGGGGGAGCCCAATGCCCATATTGCTGGGCGAGAGGCGTCAGGGGCCTTTGTTGTTGGTCTGCGCTATGGGTCCGGCACGCTGGTTCATAAGGTTGAAGGGGAACGTCCCGTTTATTGGACGGGTCCGTCAGTGGGCTTTGATGTTGGCGGCGATGCCACGCGCACCTTCATCCTCGTCTATAATCTTTATGACGCGCAGGATCTGTATCGCCGCTTTGGGCAGGTTGAAGGGCGCGCCTATTTTGTAGGTGGGCTTTCCGCGACCTATTTGCGGCGCGGCAATGTGGTGGTCATTCCCATCCGGCTGGGCGTTGGCATGCGGCTTGGGGCCAATGTTGGCTATATGAATTTTACCGAAAAGTCCCGCTGGCTGCCCTTTTAATCAGCGCCCCGCCAGACGCCAGCCCAATGTTTCGCCTGCGTGAAAGGGCACAATCTGCGTGCCTGCGGCATCAATATGGGTGGGCACCGTCTCTCCACCGCGCACAAGCGTGATCGTGCCTTCATTGACGGGCAGCCTGTAAAAGCCCGGACCGTTCAAGGATGCAAAGGCTTCCAGCTGATCGAGTGCATTTTCTTCATCGAACACCTGTGCGTAGCTTTCAATCGCATAGGGGGCGTTGAAAATGCCCGCACAGCCGCAGGATGTTTCCTTGGTTTCAATGGCATGAGGAGCCGTATCCGTGCCAAGGAAGAATTTGGGATTGCCCGATGTGGCGGCGGCGCGCAGGGCCAGCCTGTGGCGTTCGCGCTTCACGATGGGCAGGCAATAAAGATGCGGCCTGATGCCGCCGACCAGCATGTCGTTGCGGCTGATGTGCAAATGCTGGGGTGTGATTGTGGCGGCAACATTTGGGCCGGCTGCCGTGACAAAATCCGCTGCGTCGGCCGTTGTGATATGCTCAAAAATAGTTCGCAGGCCGGGAAAGTCGCGCACAATCTTTGAGAAGATGCGATCGATAAACACGGCTTCTCGGTCAAAGACATCCACATCATGATCAGTGACCTCGCCATGGATTAAGAAGGGCATGCCAATTTTTTCCATGCGTTCCAGCACGGGGTAGATCAGGCGAATATCGGTGACGCCATGCGCGGAATTGGTCGTCGCATTGGCGGGATACAGCTTGGCGGCCGCGAAGGCCCCGCTTTCAAAGCCCGCCGCAATTTGATCGGGATTTGCGGTATCCGTCATGTAGCAGGTGATCAGCGGCTCAAAATCGCTGCCTCCGGGCAGAGCCGCCATAATCCGGTTGCGATAGGCAATGGCCTGATCCGCTGTTGTGACCGGCGGCTTGAGATTGGGCATCACAATGGCCCTGCGAAACTGGCGCGCGGTATAGCCGACAACGGCCTTCAACATCTCGTCATCGCGCAGGTGGACATGCCAATCATCCGGGCGTCGAATGGTGATCTGATCCGTCATGCTTACTCCTTGCCTGCGAAAGACTTGGGAAAATCTCTTATTCGTCTTACATGACAGCCATGGCCGATACCATGCTTTCAGATAGAACCGTCATTCGACTGTCCGGTGACGATGTCCGCGGATTCTTGCAAGGGCTTGTAACAAACACTGTCCTTGGGGGCTTGCCAGTCTGGTCAGGGCTGTTGAGCCCGCAGGGCAAGGCGCTGTTCGACTTTTTCATCTGGGGCGACGGCGATGATCTGTTGATCGATTGTGAGTCGGCGCAGGCAGAGGCGTTGATCAAGCGCCTGTCTGTATATCGATTGCGGCGCCCCATTGTGATTGCCCGAGATGAGTCGTTGGCCGTGCATTGGGCGCAGGCTGGTGAGGAAGGCGTTGCTGATCCCCGGCTTGCTGCGCTTGGCCGGCGTTGGATTGCGCCGCCCAGCGGCGCTGCATCTGGCTATCATGCGCATCGTTTGGCCTTGGGCGTGGCGGAAGGGGCCGCAGAATTAGGGCAGGATAAAATCCTGTGGCTGGAAGCGAATGCCGCCGAGCTGAATGGCGTCAGCTTCACCAAGGGCTGCTATATTGGGCAGGAAAACACCGCCCGCATGAATTATCGGCAAAAGGTCAACCGTCGCCTCTTTGTCTTGCCCGATGGCCGGGTGGAGCGGCGACCCGTCGACGCACCCGGTGATGCGCTGATCCCGGATTGGCTGGCACCGGTTCTGGCGGGCGCATAAATCTGACCCGTCCGAACAGCGTCAAAATTCACGCTTTTCCTTCGGGGCACGGGCCGCTAACCCCTGAAATGTATAAAGGGGATGTGGGGAATGGTTGATCTTTGGTTGCAGCTTGGGCTGGCACCCGCTGCGCTTATGGCGCTTGCGCTGATTGTGCTGGGGGCGGCCTTTGTGCGGGGGCTGACGGGTTTTGGCTTTGCCATCCTTGCCGTGCCGCTCATGGGTCTGGTCATCCCGCCGACTGATGCCGTTCTGCTGGCAATTGTTCTTCAAACGCTGATCGGGCCTTTTGGCGTCGCAAAATCCATTGACCATATTGATCGTCCGGTTGTGGCGAAGGTGGCTGTCTTTGCGATGATGGGAACACCGCTTGGTCTGCTGGCCTTGGCAAGCACACCCGATGATCTTGCCAGGTTGATCATTGCGGCCATTGCCGTCGGCTGTTTTGGGACATTTTTGATCAAGCGCGCCTCGCTGCCGAACAAGGCCCTCTCACATATTTCAGCAACGGGATTAGCCGCTGGCGTGCTTAATGGATTTGCCGCGATGCCGGGGCCGCCCGTCATCCTCTATTTCGTCCGCAGTGGCGTTTCACCGATGACGGCGCGTGGGTCTATGATCCTCGTCTTTTTCGCCGCTGGTATTGCAGGCACAACAACGGCCGCTGCGCGGGGGCTTTTGACGGGCCATATCTTGGTCATGTCGCTTGCGGCCTTCCCGCTGATGCTGCTGGGCAATCAATTGGGGTCTCGCTTTTTCGGCAAGGTTGAAGATCGGGTTTGGCGGGGGCTTGTTGTTGCGCTCCTCTGCGTGGCGACACTCGGCGCGCTTTCCAAGCTCTGGGCTTGACGGCGGGCGGCCGCATGTCCAATCGGGTGCTGACAGTGAAAGGATGATGTGACGTGGAAGCGGTCAGCACGATCGAGGGCAAAGCCTATCCCTTTGGCCTTAAGAATATCGATACCGATGTCATCATTCCTGCCGCTTGGCTGAAAACCATCAGCCGCACTGGTCTGGGCAAGGGTGCGTTTGAAGCCCTGCGTCAGGAGCCGGGCAATCTGTTTGATAACCCCGCATTTGCCGGTGCGCCGATCCTCATCGCGGGCGATAATTTCGGCTGCGGATCCAGCCGGGAACACGCTGCTTGGGCCTTAGCGGATCTGGGCATCACGGCCGTCATCGCGCCCAGTTTTTCCGACATTTTTTCAGGCAATGCGTTTAAGAATGGCATTTTGACGGTGGTGCTGCCGCAAGAGGCTGTGGATCGTCTGCTTGAGGTTGCGCAAACCGACACCATTTCCATTGATCTTGCATCACAGACGGTGACAACGCCGATTCAAGATCGCTTCACCTTTGAGATTGACGCGTTTCGCAAGCATTGCCTGCTCAACGGTCTC
>JBBATU010000039.1:0-18980 GCA_040398565.1 Chakrabartia sp. | reverse complement strand
GAAAGGAAGGTCCATCCTTAGTTTTTGAGAGGCGGAGCCTTTTATCATGGAAGCTAATCAAGATTGATGTTGATGATAGTTTTCTCGATGACTGAGGTGTCTTTTTTAAAGCGTAATCAAGCACTCAGTAGGAATGCCGAACAGGCCTTGTCGCGTTGAGTTAGTAGCTTTTTTGGAGTTGGCCTCGTGCTCATCTTTATTCGTAACGCAGTTGTCGGGGCAGTTTTCGCCATATCCTCAATAACCGCCACACCATCATCTGCACAGGACGGCAAATCTCCGCCTTCCGAGATCTATAATATCTACGCTTCAGCCCGTCAAAACACAGGCAAGGAAGTAGAAATAACGAATGCAGCCTTGGGGGCCCTTCGTCGCTGTGCAATCAAAGCAATAAGCGATTTCACATATGCGTATAGCGGTATGGCACCTGACTTGATGATCGCCCTTACCGGACCTCACTTAAGTGTTAGCGTGGCGAATGCCGAACTGCAAAAGGCAAAGCGTTGCGGGATTAATGGCTACATCAAGCGTGCCACATTAGTTGGTGGGGAATGAGTTTGTCGCTCGAACGAATCAACTTTCCCTTTTCCACCTCCGACCGTCTGGTTCGCCTTAGAAATTCAGGCAGCCAAGGCTAACGAAACCGTCTGTCCGTAAAGATTCTCCAGGATCTCGACCGATGTCCCATGTCCGGAGCTAATAGGGATGGACTGGTATCTCTGGAAAGCCGCATCACCGCTTTTTGTGCACAATTTGTGCATAGTAAAAATGCACAATTTTAGCCGCACTCCAGACCTGTGTGCGTTTAAAAAACGTTACATAACAACGGTTTAGTTGGCGCACCCGAGAGGATTCGAACCTCTGGCCTCTGCCTTCGGAGGGCAGCGCTCTATCCAGCTGAGCTACGGGTGCGTGTAAAGGGCGTTAGCAAAGGCGACGCGCGCCTGCCACCCCTTAAAGCGGGATTATTTCTTCTGGGGCTTTGAAAGCTCTACCGGTTGAAAAGGGCCAAGACCGCAACTGGCCCCTTCAGAGAGGCGACCGCCAAAATCTTGTAGCACTGAAATAATGTCCACCGAACACAGCTGGCTGAGCGAGGTTCGATAACTAAAGCGCTGTTCAAAGCCGAGCGAGGGGCATTTTTGCGGCAGCGTGTTGCGATACCATTTCTGGCCGGCGACGCGAAAATCGATGATCTGATCGCTGCGGACGCGGGATTCGCGGATTTGGCTTATGGAAATGCACTGAACAGCTTTCCCGGTAGGACGTGCCTCCGGTATTGATGGCTCTTTTGCCATTGCGGCTGGTGTTACCAATGCCATTCCGAGGGACAGAGCACAGAGCGTTATCGGAATGCGTCTCATGATTTGCCTCCTGATGTAGTTTTCGCTGCCAGTTTAGCTGGTGTTTCTGTCTTTTTCCTGAATGCGCAAAGATCAACCACGGGGCAGCGCCAGCATTCCGGCGTACGGGCTTTGCAGATGTAGCGACCATGCAGAATCAGCCAATGATGCGCGCCAATCCGAAACGGGGCAGGAGTGTGCTTATCGAGCTGCTTGTCAACGGCGAGAGGCGTCTTGCCCTTGGCGAGACCCGTGCGGTTGCCAACGCGGAAAATATGCGTGTCGACGGCGAAAGTTTCGGCCCCAAAGGCCGTGTTCATCACGACATTGGCGGTTTTGCGTCCGACGCCGGGTAGGCTTTCTAAGATGTCGCGATCGGCGGGGACTTGGCCGCCATGATCCCGCTCTAAAATCTCGGACAAGGCAATGACATTCTTGGCCTTTGCATTGAACAGGCCGATGGTTTTGATGTGCTCCTTCAGGCCATCTTCACCAAGCGCGATCATTTGGGCAGGGGTCTTCACCTCTTCAAACAAGCGGCGGGTGGCTTTGTTCACGCCGACATCGGTGGATTGGGCCGACATGACGACGGCGACGAGCAGTTGATAGTCATTGCCATAGGCCAGCTCGGTCTCTGGCGCGGGGTTGGCCTCTGCCAAGCGGCTGTAAAATTCGAAGATATCGGCCTTTTTCATCGCCCGTTAGAGACCCAGAACCTGATCCATTGTGTAACGGCCCGCAGGTTGGCGCATCAGCCATGTTGCGGCCTTCAGCGCGCCACGGGCAAAGATGGTGCGGTTCTCGGCACGATGGGTGAGTTCGATACGCTCATCATCTGCGGCCAGAATGACGCCGTGATCCCCAGCAACACTTCCGCCGCGCAGAGAGGCAAAGCCAATGGCGCCCTTGGCGCGGGCCCCCGTATGGCCATCGCGACCCCGTTCACTATGATCGGCCAGACGGATGTTGCGGCCGTTGGCAGCCGCTTCGCCGAGCAATAAGGCTGTTCCAGACGGGGCATCCACCTTCATCCGGTGGTGCATTTCGACAATTTCAATGTCCCAATCTGGACCCAATCGTGCCGCTGCCTCGCGCACAAGGCGCGCAAGCAAGGTGACGCCGAGCGAGGTGTTCCCGGTTTGCAGCACAGCAACATGGTTGGCAGCGTCATCAATCGCACGGTGATGATCCTCTGTCAGGCCTGTTGTGCCAATGAGGATGGGCGTGCCCGCCGCAACCGCCGCGCCAAGATTGGCGAGCAAGGCTCCGGGCGCGGAAAAGTCGATCAAAACACCTGCTTCACGGGCAAGCGGGGCGGGGTCTTCCCCGGCATCAATGCCACCCGCGATGGGGATACCCGTGGCGTCAGCCTGTGCAAGGATGGCCTGACCCATGCGCCCCAGCTTTCCAATAATTGCGATGCCCGTCATGAAACTACCCTTATACGTCTTTTGAAGGCCATAGAGGCAAAGCCTAGGGGCCGACAAGCGCCGATGGGTGGCTTGCCGCATCGCGCCTTTGCCCGCATAGGCACTGAGATGCAGGATATTCGCAATATTGTCATTCTTACGGGCGCGGGCATCAGTGCGGAAAGTGGCATTGATACCTTCCGCAGTGAAGGTGGCCTGTGGGAGCAGCATCGCATTGAGGATGTTACCACGCCGGAGGCTTTTGCCAGAGATCCAGACCTTGTTCTGAACTTTTACGATATGCGGCGAGAGAATATCCAAAAAGCCCAGCCCAATGCCGCACATATGGCGTTGGCGCGGTTGGACCGGGAATGGTCGGGCAATCTCCTCATCATCACGCAGAATGTGGATGATTTGCACGAACGAGCCGGAACGAAGCGCTTGATCCACATGCATGGCGAGCATTTGTCAGCCTGGTGCATGGCCTGCGATGTGCGCACGACCTGGCGGGATGGTTTGAAGCACCGGCCGCCTTGCCCGTCCTGTGGGGCGGCGGCACTGCGCCCGGACATCGTTTGGTTCGGCGAAATGCCCTATCGCATGGATGAAATTGAGGATGCTCTGCGGCAGTGCGATTTATTTGTGTCGATTGGCACATCTGGCGCGGTTTATCCCGCCGCAGGCTATGTGCGAACCGCCCTGCATTATGGCGCTCATACTTTGGAGCTGAACCTGGACCCGTCTCAGGGGAGCATCATGTTTCATGAAACGCGTCTGGGCCGCGCAACGGAACTTGTTCCTGCTTGGATAGAGGGGCTCCTCGCATGATTGATGTGCTTCTCCTCTCCTTCGGTCTGGCCGCCGATGCCTTTGCGGTTGCCATTGCGGCGGGTGTTGCGGCGCGCAGTGCACCGCCGCCCGTCTTAAAGCTTGCTATGGCATTTGGCGTTGCGCAGGGCGTCATGCCGCTCTTGGGTTATGGTCTGAGCGTAATCGCGGGAGATTGGTTCACCCGCTTTGATCATTGGATTGCCTTTGGCCTGCTCGGCTTTCTGGGCGTGCAGATGGTGCGGGCTGGACTAGATGGGTCTGAAGAAGAAGCCGCGTTCGAAACGCGATCTATGGCAGGACTAATGGTTGCCGCCCTTGCAACCAGCATTGATGCCGCCGCCGCCGGTTTAACGCTGCCTGCTCTTGCAGCACCCATTTGGCTGTCCTGCCTCTCTATTGCAGCTATTACAGCCTTGCTCAGCGGGGCAGGGGCCTCCTTTGGCGCGCGGCTTGGCCTGTCTTTTGGCACGAAGGCGGAAATCGCGGGTGGTCTTGTCCTCATCCTCATTGGATGCCGGATCCTTTTCGCCCATCTGACCGGCTAAAGGATAGCGTTACTCAACCCAATCTAGCCCAATGTCGCGATACAACCCACGGTCCTCGTCCCATTTGGGATCGACTTTCACGTGCAAATAGAGATGCACACGACAGCCCAAAAATTTTGAGATTTCGGCGCGTGCGGCCGAACCAATTTCCTTAAGGCGGGAGCCGCCCTTACCAAGGATGATGGCCCTCTGGCTCGGGCGCTCCACCTTAATCTGTTGATGAATTTCGACCGAGCCATCCTCGCGCTCCTGATATTTTTCCGTCTCAATGGCGGTGGCATAGGGGAGTTCGGCATGAAGCTGGAGATAGAGCTGCTCCCGCGTGATTTCGGACGTGCTCACTCGGTCGGTCGCGTCGCTGACCTGATCTGCCGGGAAGTGCCAAGGGCCTTCGGGCAAATGGCTGGCAATTACATCTTTGAGATGCGCCAGACCATCTCCCGTCTCTGCGCTGACCATGAGGACTTCGGTAAAGTCGAGCACTTTGGTCAGTCGATCGGCGTGAATGAGGAGCTTGTCCTTGGCGGCAATATCGACCTTGTTCAAAATCAGCATCTTGGGCTCGGGTCGGTTCATCAGCCCTTCGACAATCCGTTCAACCTTGGGTCCAAGGCCTGCTTTGGAATCGATGACCAGAAGGATGACATCGGCATCCTGCGCGCCGCCCCAAGCGGCCTGAACCATTGCGCGGTCAAGCCGACGATGGGGTTCAAAAATGCCTGGCGTATCGACCAACATCATTTGTGTATCGCCGTGCAGCGCAATCCCCATGAGGCGCGTGCGCGTGGTCTGAGCCTTGGGACTGACAATCGCGACTTTCTGGCCGACCAGTGCATTTACAAGCGTTGATTTGCCCGCATTGGGCGCGCCCACAACGGCGACCAGCCCACATTTTTGCGTCATTTTTGAGTAAGCCTTTCAAGAAGTACGGACGCTGCAAGCGTTTCTGCTTCCTGCTTTGATTTGCCCTGAGCTGTCGCTTCACCCGCCGTTCCCAGTGAAACTTTCACGGAGAATTTGGGCGCATGATGCGGGCCAGAGCGTTCCACAATATCATAAACGGGTGGGCGGCGGTTATGCGCGGCGGCCCATTCTTGCAATTCAGATTTTGGGTGGCGACGCGGGGAGCGTTGCACATCCATCAGCACTTCCCAATGGCTCTGGATAAAGCTGCGGGCTGCATCAAGGCCATGCTCAAGGAAGACGGCACCGATCAAAGCTTCGACAACATCCCCCAACACATTATCGCTGTCATGCGCGCCATCATCGCGCGCTTGTTTGCCAAGGCGCAAGCGGGATGAAACGCCAATAGTGCGGCCAATCTCGGCGCAAGCTTCGCCTGAAACGAGATTGTTAAAGCGATGGGACAATTTGCCTTCGTCATCCTTTGGAAAACGGGCGTAAATCCAATCTGCAACGACAAGGCCCAGCACCCGATCGCCTAAAAATTCGAGCCGTTCATAGGTTTCACTGCCATGGCTGCCATGGGTGAGTGCGCGCGCATAGAGCGCTTCATCCTTTGGGGTGACGCCAAAAACCTCTTTAATCCAGCTCGACAAGGCCATCAGAAGCCGTCCCCAAGCTGGGACCATCTGGCCGCTGTGATCCAAGTCCAGGGGAGAAACCAATTGGCCGACCCATCGGTCGAGAAAAAGGTGACTTCGGCCCGACCAACAAGATTGACCTGTGGGACATAGCCGATGCCTCCACCCGGTTCTGCCGGAAAGCGGCTGTCGAGGCTATTGTCCCGATTATCGCCCATCATGAACACATGGCCCGGGGGAACTGTGTAAACCTGCGTCCAGTCAGCGGCGCCGTCCATGAGGTCGAGCACATAATAGCTGCGGCCATTGGGCAGCGTTTCCTGATAACGCGGGTAGTGGCAGTTGCGTATGCCCTTTGGGTCTTGTCGTTCAAATTGAGCTGCAAAGCATCGGCTGTTGGGGGAGACGGGCAAAACCATATCAGCCACGCGCGCTTTAGGAACGGCGCGCCCGTTCAGAAAAATCTGCCCATTGCGCATTTGGATGCGATCCCCGGGCAAGCCGATGACGCGTTTGATATAATCCACGCGATCTTCCGGCGGGGCCTTAAACACGGCGACATCGCCCGGCTCTGGCGCACTGGCGAAGAGACGATCGGGGATGAGCGGCAGGGAAAAGGGCAAGGAATTGCGAGAATATCCATAGGGCCATTTCGACACGACAAGATAATCCCCGACCAAAAGGCGCGGCAGCATCGATTCCGACGGAATGTTAAACGGCGCGATAATGAAGCTGCGCAGGATGAAGACAAACACCGCAAGCTTCGCAAGAAAGGTCAGAAATTCGCGTGTTTCAGATGCGCTGGAGGATTTGGCGGGACTGCCATCTTCCCGGTTCGCTTTGTTCTGTGTATCGCTCATCATTCCGCTCTGCGTTGGTGATGGGCAACCGTCAAGCAGGCGTCCTTGTAAACCGGAGATCCCATGGCAAACGATAGCATGCCGCTTTCCTTCCTCGACGACGTAAAGGCCGACCGGTTGGTCGATCTGTTTGGCGCGGATAAGGATCGTCTAGCGGCGCTGACTATTGAGTTTCCCGGGCTTTATTTCGATTTTTCGAAAACGCATTTGACGCCGGATTTGATTGCCCACTTCTCTGCCGCCATTCGTCAAATGGGGCTGGAGCAAAGGCGGGGTGATTTATTTGGCGGGCTTATCGCCAACCCGACAGAAAACCGAGCAGCCGAACATTGCGCTGAACGCGGGGAGGGAGCGGCCGAGTCCGTTGGCCTTGCAAAGCAGCTTCATCGCCGCATGCGCGCACTCATCGAGGCGATCGAAGCGGGCGCGTTAGGAGAGATTAGCCACATTCTGCATATTGGTATTGGAGGATCTGCGCTTGGCCCGGATTTACTCGTGGATGCATTGGGACGCGATGCCGGGCGCTATGATGTCGCCGTCGTTTCAAATGTTGATGGAAGTGCGCTGAAGGAAGCCGTTGCAGGCTTTGATCCGCATAAAACACTATTGGTGATTGCCTCCAAAACCTTCACCACCACAGAGACCTTACTGAACGCCGAAAGCGCGCTGCAATGGATGGCGGAGGCGGGCGTCGACGATGCCATCGGTCAGGTCATCGCGCTCACCGCCAACCCGCAAGCAGCCTTTGACTGGGGTGTAGACGAAACGCGGATTTTGCCTTTTTCTGAAAGCGTTGGTGGCCGTTATTCGCTGTGGTCGAGCATTGGCTTTCCAGCAGCATTGGCTCTTGGCTGGGCGGCGTTCGAAGAAATGTTGGAAGGGGCCGCAGAAATGGATCGGCATTTCCGGCTGACGCCGCTGGACCGCAATGCTCCCGTGCTCGCCGCTTTTGTTGATCAATATTATTCACTGGCCCGCAAGGCCCAGACCCGGGCTGTCTTTGCCTATGATGAGCGGCTTCGTCTTTTGCCATCCTATCTCCAGCAGTTGGAAATGGAATCCAATGGCAAGAGCGTGACCCTGGACGGAACCCAGCTGAGTGGGGAGAGTGCCGCCATTACATGGGGTGGTGTCGGCACCGATGCGCAGCATGCGGTTTTCCAGCTGCTGCATCAAGGCACCCGCATTGTTCCCGTCGAATTTCTAGTCGCTATTGAGCCGGGACATGATTTTGATGAGGCGCATCACCGCCAACTGCTCGGTAACTGTTTTGCGCAGGGGGCCGCTCTCATGGCCGGCAAGGTGCATGAGGATAACGCTCGTGCTTACTCAGGGGATCGGCCGTCAACGACCATCTTGATGGACGACGTTGATCCAAGAACATTGGGAGCGTTGATTGCTTTTTATGAGCACCGGACATTCGCCAATGCTGTATTGCTTGGCATTAATCCCTTTGACCAATTTGGCGTGGAACTGGGCAAGGAAATGGCCAAATCTATTGAGGCGGGAAGAACCCGTTTTGACCCCTCAACACAGGCCCTCATCAATCGGGCCATGGCTTAATCCCAACGCATTTTCGAACAGGCAGATAAGATGACTTTTGATTTTGACCTTTTCATCATTGGGGCAGGCTCCGGCGGCGTTCGTGCGGCGCGTGTGGCGGCCCAACATGGCGCAAAAGTTGCGGTTGCTGAGGAATATCGGGTTGGCGGTACCTGCGTTATCCGGGGTTGTGTGCCCAAAAAGATGCTCGTTTACGGTGCCCATTTTGCCGAGGATCTGCATGAGGCCGCGCGCTTTGGATGGGATATAGAAGGCGCGAGGTTCAATTGGCCCCGGTTGCGGGACATTGTGCAGGACGACGTCACGCGATTGGAAGGGCTTTACACACAAACACTCAATTCCAACCACGCTACCATTTTTGCTGAACGCGCGACGATTGCGGGACCAAACACCGTTCGGCTGGCCCGCGGGCAAGAGGTGACGGCAAAGGTCATTTTGATCGCCGTTGGTGCTTGGCCGTCCGTTCCTAATGTGCCGGGGGCGGAGTTTGGCATCAGTTCAAATGAGATTTTCCATCTGGAAAGCCTGCCAAAGCGCGCCGCGATTGTGGGCGCTGGCTATATCGCCAATGAATTTGCCGGCATCCTTCAAGCTTTTGGCGTCACGGTAACACTGGTGACGCGCGGCGACCGAATGCTGCGTGGTTATGATAATGAGCTTGTCGACCGTTTGGTGACCATCAACCGTGCCAAAGGCATTGATGTGCGGTTTAACTTTCCCCTGAGCGGCGTTTCCAAACAATCGGACGGCAGCTTGTTGCTCGAAGGCAGTGGTGTAGACGCAATTGAGACGGACATGCTTCTGTGGGCGGTTGGGCGAACCCCAAAAACGGCTGGGCTTGGTCTTGAGGCGGCCGGTGTCGAGATAGATGCGCAGGGAGCGATCCGCGTCAATGAATATAATCAAAGCTCTGTCCCCAGCATTTATGCCGTTGGTGATGTCACCAACCGGGTTCAGCTCACCCCCATTGCCATTCGCGAAGGTCATGCCTTTGCCGATAGCGTCTTTGGTAATAGGCCGCGCACCGTTGATTATAGCGCCATCCCAATGGCTGTGTTTTCCAGCCCGCCGATTGCGGCAGTTGGCCTGACGGAAGAAGAGGCGCGGGCGGAATATGGCGAAGCGGTTAAGATTTATCGAAGCGATTTCCGTCCAATGAAGAATGTTGTCTCCGGCCGGATGGAGCGCGGACTGTATAAGATGGTGACAGCAGGACCGGAGGAACGGGTTGTTGGCCTGCACCTGATCGGGCCGGACTCGTCCGAAGTCCTTCAGGCAGCGGCCATTGCGGTTAAAGCGGGGCTCACCAAACAAGACTTTGACGATACGATTGCCCTGCATCCGAGCATGGCCGAAGAATTGGTGTTAATGAAGTGATTCAGCTGATTGCGAATTAGGCGAGGCGATAGGGGACAACATCACGCCGATCTGGATCGACCAATATGTCGCGATCAGAGGGCGGGAAGGCGCGTTGATCACAATCGGGCCGAGCGCAAAGACGGCAGGAAATGCCAATTCGGGTGGCGGCTTTGTCCGACGTCAGGTCAAGCCCATCGGCATAGACAAATTCCCGCGCATGATCGATTTCGCACCCGAGAGCGACGGCATAGCGCCGTGGAACGCGGTCATAGCTGCCAGACGGTTTGACAAGCCCCTTCGCCATAGAGACGTAGCGCACGCCATCTGGCGTTTCAGCGAGCTGAACGAGAATGCGGTCGGGAATAGCAACCGCCTCATGCACAATCCATAAGGGGCAGGCACCGCCAAAGCGGGCAAATTGAAGGCGCGTCGCCGAATGCCGCTTGGTGATGTTGCCCGCCATATCCACGCGGCAGAAGAAGAAGGGAATTCCGCGCGCACCGGGGCGTTGCAGTGTTGAGAGGCGGTGGCAGGCTTGTTCAAAACTGACGCCAAAGCTTTGTCGCAACCGATCAATATCATGCCGAACTGTGCGCGCCGCAGTGCGAAATGCTTCATAGGGCATTAGTAGCGCACCTGCGGCATAATTAGCCAAACCAACCGACAAAAGCTGACGCGCGGCAGGGGTTTTTAGGCCTGCTTGTTCCACAATGGCGCTTATCTCCTCCCGCAGCGCGAGAGCCGTTAGCTGGTGGGCCAATTGGAACCGCTGACTGTCGGCAGGCAAGCCCTGATCAATCAGGAGATGGCCCATTTGCGGATCATAGTCCCTGAGGCCAAGGCCAGGGGCATAGACCAAGGATACAGACAGGGCATTTCGCAGATATAGCTCGAGTGCAGCTTGTGGCGGGGAGGGTTGTTGTCCCCGAAGCGTATTGCCCAGGCGTTCGGCAGCGCGATCTAAGTCATCAACATAATTGCCGGCATTGTGAAACCAGTCGCGTACCTCTTCCCAAGGCAGGCGGCTGCCCCCAGCATTGTCTGCGCCCAGTGCCTCGTCAATGATCTGAAGCCTTTGTCCAGCGTTGCGATAGGCCGCGTGCAGCTTCACAAATTGTTCGGCAAGGGCGGGCTGTTGTTCGGCTATGCGGGCCAACTGATCGGCGGGGAGTGGCGTTGTAAACAAGGGGTCTGCCGCGGCCTCCCTGAGGGCCGCGAACCGGCGCGTGGCGGCATCTTCTTCAAATTCTTGCCAATCGAGCGGGAAGTCTCGCGCCAAAACTTCGAGCAAAGCCGGGGTGAGGGGCCTGTCATCATTCTCCAACTGAGAGAGATAAGAGACCGAAATGCTGAGCTTTTTCGCCATATCAACCTGTCGCAGCGCGCGCGCATCTCGCAGGGCGCGCAGGCGGCTTCCGGCAAAAATGCGACGACGCGACGCGGTGGGTCGAACTGTTGTTTCATCTGTCATGATGCTGTTTTGCTGCAGCACGAAGAATTTTGCAAACCTCGGCTTTACAACTTTGCAAATTCACATTGGACTTTACAGAGGGCGGCGCGCAAAGGAGACGCTTAACATAGCAGGGAACCGCCATGTCATCGAACATTGCCGAGCTCGAAAAGCGCCGCGCTGCAGCCCATATGGGCGGAGGCCAGAAGCGCATCGATGCACAACATTCCAAGGGTCGTCTCACCGCGCGGGAGCGCCTGACCATCTTGCTCGACGAGGGCTCTTTTGAAGAGCTCGATATGTATGTGGAGCATAATTGCGTCGATTTTGGGATGGATGAGACCAAAATCCCGGGAGACGGCGTGGTGACCGGGTCTGGCACGATTAATGGCCGCCTTGTCTATGTTTATAGCCAAGACTTCACGGTTTTCGGTGGATCTCTGTCGGAACGGCATGCCCAGAAAATTTGCAAGGTGATGGATAGTGCGCTGAAAGTCGGCGCACCTGTCATCGGCCTGAATGACTCGGGCGGCGCGCGTATTCAGGAAGGCGTTGCGTCGCTTGGCGGCTATGCCGAAGTGTTTCAGCGCAACGTCCTTGCCTCTGGCGTCGTCCCGCAGATCAGCCTGATCATGGGGCCATGTGCCGGTGGTGCTGTCTATTCTCCCGCCATGACCGACTTCATCTTCATGGTGAAGGATTCCAGCTACATGTTCGTGACCGGCCCCGATGTGGTCAAGACGGTAACGAACGAAGTCGTGACGCAGGAAGAATTGGGCGGTGCGGTGACGCACACGGCCAAATCGGGCGTTGCGGACCTTGCGTTAGAAAATGATATTGAGGCGCTGCTCGCGGCGCGTGATTTCATCGATTATTTGCCGGAGAACAATCAGGCTGGCGTGCCCGAACGGCCGACAAATGATCCGTGGGATCGTGTTGAGGAAAGCCTCGACATGTTGATCCCGGCGTCTGCGGCGACGCCCTATGACATGCATGAGCTGATCCGCAAGACCGTCGACGAAGGCGATTTCTTTGAGGTTCAGCCCAATCATGCGGGCAATATCATCATCGGCTTTGGCCGGATTGAAGGGCGCACCGTCGGTATCGTTGCCAACCAGCCCATGGTTCTGGCCGGATGCCTTGATATCAACGCTTCGAAGAAAGCGGGCCGCTTCGTCCGCTTCTGCGACGCATTTGAGATTCCGATTGTGACGTTTGTCGATGTTCCGGGCTTTCTTCCGGGCGTGAGCCAAGAGCATAATGGGATCATCAAGCATGGGGCAAAACTGCTCTTCGCTTATGCCGAAGCGACTGTCCCCAAAATCACCGTCATTACGCGCAAAGCCTATGGCGGCGCCTATGATGTGATGGCGTCCAAGCATCTGCGTGGCGATTTGAACTATGCCTGGCCGACCGCCGAAATCGCCGTGATGGGTGCCAAAGGCGCTGTTGAGATTATCTTCCGCTCCGACATTGGCGACCCCGAAAAGATCGCCGAACGGACCAAGGAATATGAAGACCGCTTCGCCAATCCCTTTGTGGCGGCGAGCAAGGGCTTTATCGACGAAGTAATCATGCCGCACGCTACGCGCCGCCGCATCGCACTTGGCCTTCGTAAGCTGCGCAACAAGCAGCTCGAAAACCCATGGAAGAAGCACGATAATATTCCCTTGTGAGGACAATCTAATGAAACTCGGCCGTCTGAACCATATTGGCGTGGCAACGCCCTCTATAGAGGCCAGCATCGTCTTTTGGCGCGATGTGATGGGCGCGACACATATTCACGCGCCCTTTGACCTTCCCGAGCAGGGGGTGAAGGTCTGCTTTGTCGATACCCCTGCCGATGGGCCGCAGAATGGGACGCAGATTGAACTGATTGAGCCGCTGCCCGGCAATGAGAGCATTGCAAGCTTTTTGGCGAAAAATCCGCAAGGTGGTCAGCATCATATGTGCTTTGAAGTGCCCGATATCCATGCGGCAAAGGCCGAATTTGAAGCCATGGGAAAGCGTGTTTTGGGCGCGCCCCGCATCGGCGCGCACGGCACCCTTATTTTCTTCATCCATCCCAAAGACATGGGCGGGGTTTTAACGGAAATTATGGAAACGCCCAAAGAGACGCATTGAGAGGATAAAATTATGAAATTTGAAACAATTACGCTCGATATTAGCGATCAAATCGCAACGATTACGCTCAATCGCCCGGATCGGATGAATGCGTGTAGCCTGACCATGGCGGGGGAGATTAACGACGCCCTTTCATCGCTTGGAGATGCCCGTTGCCTGATCAGCACAGGGGCGGGGCGCGGATTTTGCGCGGGCGCGGATCTGCAAGCACGGGGCAGTTCGTCAATCGCCGGGGGCGAAGGCAGCTATATTGCGCTGACCCGCCATTATAACCCACTCATGCTCAACCTTGCGCGGCTCAACATTCCAGTCATCACCGCGATTAATGGCGCCGCTGCAGGTGTGGGCTGCTCCATCGGGCTGGCGGGCGATTTTGTAATTGCTGGCAAGAGCGGCTATTTTCTTCAAGCCTTTGTGAACATCGGGCTGGTGCCTGATGGCGGGGCGAGCTGGATGCTGCCACGCCTCATCGGCAAGGCGCGGGCGACCGAGATGATGATGCTCGGTGAGAAGATTTACGGCGACAAGGCTCTGGAATGGGGCATGATCTATAAGGTTGTCGAAGATGCCGACCTGATGGCCGAAGCAAGGGCACTGGCCACGCGCTTCGCTAATGGTCCAACGCTTGCCTATGCCGTCATGCGCAAGAACATCCTGATTGCCATGGAAAACAGCTATTCGGAGCAGCTTCTCGCAGAGGCAGAAGGTCAGCGTATTGCGGGCAACTCGGCAGATTCAGCCGAAGGTGGCCTCGCATTTTTGGAAAAGCGGAAGCCTGTTTTCAAAGGCAAGTGATCGACAGGCTGATCCCTTTTCAGCTTGTAAGCAAGAGGACGACATGGCGAAAATTGAAGACTGGCAAGCCGCATCGGCAAAAGAGGTCAAGGGCAAAGACCTGACCTGGCACACGCCGGAAGGCATTGCGGTCAAGCCGCTCTATACGGCAGAAGATGTGGTGGTTGACCCCGGTCTGCCCGGATTTGCGCCGTTCACGCGTGGTGTTCGTGCGTCCATGTATACCGGCCGTCCTTGGACAATCCGCCAATATGCCGGCTTTTCAACCGCTGAAGAATCCAATGCCTTTTACCGTCGTAATCTAGCGGCTGGGCAAAAGGGCCTGTCTGTCGCGTTCGATCTGGCCACGCACCGGGGCTATGACTCTGATCATCCACGCGTGGTGGGGGATGTCGGCAAAGCAGGCGTCGCAATTGATTCCGTTGAGGATATGAAAATCCTCTTTGACGGCATTCCACTGGATCAAATGTCGGTGTCGATGACGATGAATGGGGCCGTCATCCCCATTCTCGCCTTCTTCATCGTCGCTGGGGAAGAACAGGGTGTGCCGGTCGAGCAATTGGACGGCACGATTCAGAATGACATCCTCAAAGAGTTTATGGTGCGAAATACCTATATTTATCCGCCTGAACCCTCGATGCGGATTATTTCAGATATCTTCTCATATACCAGCCGTAAGATGCCGAAATTTAATAGTATTTCGATTTCAGGCTATCACATGCAGGAAGCCGGGGCGACGCAGGTCCAAGAACTTGCCTTCACCATCGCCGATGGCATGGACTATGTGAAATATGGCGTCGCGTCTGGTCTGGATATCGACAAATTTGCCGGGCGTTTGAGCTTTTTCTTCGCGATTGGCATGAACTTCTTCATGGAAGTAGCCAAATTGCGGGCGGCGCGGGTTTTGTGGCACCGTGTCATGACCAAATTGGGCGCGCAGGATGAACGATCCAAGATGCTGCGCACCCATTGCCAGACGTCCGGCGTCTCGCTGACTGAGCAAGATCCCTATAACAATGTCGTCCGCACGACTGTGGAGGCTATGGCCGCCATGTTGGGCGGCACCCAGTCACTTCATACCAATGCCTTGGACGAAGCCATTGCCTTGCCAACGGATTTCTCCGCACGCATCGCTCGCAATACCCAGATCATCCTTCAGGAAGAAACGGGGATGTGCAATGTCGTCGATCCCTTGGGTGGCAGCTATTATATCGAGGCGCTGACCAAGGAACTGGTCGACAAGGCGTGGGAAATTATCGAACGCGTAGAGTCCGAAGGCGGCATGGCGAAGGCTGTGGCGGCTGGCTGGCCCAAGGCGATGATTGAAGAAGCCGCCGCAGCGCGTCAGGCGCGTGTTGACCGGGGTGAAGATGTCATCGTCGGCGTTAATAAGTACCGACTTGCTAATGAAGACGCGATCGACATTCTGGAAGTCGATAATGCCGCTGTGCGCGAGGCGCAGATCGCGCGCATTAAGCAGGTGAAGGCGAGCCGGGATGAAGCCCAATGCCAAGCCGCGCTTGCCGCGTTAACGGCGGGCGCAGGGACCCAGGCCAATCTGCTCGAGCTTGCGGTGGATTCAGCACGGGCACGGGCGACATTGGGTGAAATTTCGGCTGCGATGGAGGCCGTGTTCGGGCGCTATGGCACCACGCCAACGCCTGTGAAGGGTATTTACGGCAGCGCCTATGAATTTGATAAGCGCTGGGCACAGGTGGTCGATGGGGTCGCCGCCGTTGAGCGCCGCCTTGGCCGTAAGCCGAAGATGCTCGTCGCCAAAATGGGTCAGGATGGGCATGATCGGGGGGCGAATGTGATTGCCTCTGCCTTTGCCGATATAGGCTTTGATATTGTGTCTGGCCCGTTATTCCAGACGCCAGAGGAAACGGTTGTGTTGGCGTTGCAGGCCGATGTGGATGTCGTTGGAGCCTCCTCGCTAGCGGCTGGGCATAAGACGCTGATCCCAGAGCTTATTGGTCTCCTTCGCAAAGAAGGCCGCAGCGACATTAAGGTGATCGCAGGCGGTGTCATCCCGGCGCAGGATTATGAGTTTCTGAAGGCTGCTGGCGTGCAGGGCATTTATGGGCCGGGTTCAAATGTGGTCGAATGCGCTGCCGATGTACTGCGTCTTCTTGGTCATAACATGCCACCGGCAGACGAAGCCTGATCCGCGCGCACATTCAGACAATATTGACGAAAGACGGCATAAGGAACGCCTCGATGTTTAAGAAAATCCTCATTGCAAACCGGGGCGAAATTGCCTGCCGCGTCATCCGGACGGCGAAGCGCATGGGCATTGCCACCGTTGCCGTTTATTCGGATGCAGATGCGCGCGCGCCCTTTGTGCAGATGGCGGATGAAGCCGTCCATATCGGCCCGTCGCCTGCCGCTCAATCCTATCTGATTGCTGATAAGATCATCGCGGCCTGCAAAGCGACAGGCGCGGAAGCAGTGCACCCCGGCTATGGCTTTCTGTCGGAACGGACCAGCTTTGCCGAGGCGCTGGCTGCGGAAAACATCGCTTTCATTGGCCCGCCGGTAAATGCCATTGCCGCAATGGGCGATAAGATTGAATCCAAGAAGATCGCTAAAGCGGCAGGCGTCAATGTCGTGCCCGGTTTTGTCGGTGAAATTGACGATACAGAACATGCCGTGCGGATCTCCAATGAAATTGGTTATCCAGTGATGATGAAGGCCTCTGCCGGGGGCGGGGGCAAGGGTATGCGCCTTGCCTATGATGAGAAGGATGTGCGCGAAGGATTTGAAGCCGTAAAGCGTGAAGGCCTGAACAGCTTTGGCGATGACCGCGTCTTTATTGAAAAGTTCATCCTTAATCCGCGGCATATTGAAATTCAGATATTGGGCGATCAGCATGGCAACATTCTTTATCTGAATGAGCGTGAATGCTCGATCCAGCGACGCCACCAAAAGGTGGTTGAAGAGGCGCCGTCACCCTTTGTTACACCCGAAATGCGCAAGGCCATGGGCGAGCAATGCGTCGCCCTATCCAGAGCTGTTGGCTATTATAGCGCGGGCACGGTTGAACTCATCGTCTCGGGTGCCGACCCAACGGGACAGAGCTTTTACTTCCTGGAAATGAACACCCGCCTTCAGGTTGAACATCCCGTGACCGAAGCCATTACGGGCGTTGATCTGGTGGAGCAGATGATCCGCGTCGCAGCTGGCGAAAAGCTCAGCATGACGCAGGATGACATTAAGATTGACGGCTGGGCGATTGAAAATCGTGTCTATGCCGAAGACCCATATCGCGGATTTCTGCCCTCAACTGGGCGGATTGTCCGCTATAGCCCACCCGTTCCCGGTTGGACGGGTGATGCCATTCGCGGCGTCAATGGCGTGCGCGTTGATGATGGCGTGATGGATGGCGGCGAAGTCTCCATGTTTTATGATCCCATGATCGCAAAGCTCATCACTTGGGGCGAAACCCGCGATGCGGCGGCCGATAAGCAAGTGGCGGCACTCGACCTGTTTGAGTTGGAAGGCCTTGGGCACAATATCGACTTCCTTTCTGCGATTATGCAACATCCCCGCTTCCGGTCGGGCGAATTGACCACTGGTTTCATTGCAGAAGAATATCCCGATGGCTTCGCAGGAACGCCAGCATCGGCGGAATTGCTCCGTACGCTGGCCGGTATTGCGGGCTTCATGGCTTGTGCCAATGCCGATCGCGCGCGTCAGATTAGCGGGCAATTGGGTGATCCGCTTGATCCGCCGTCTGATTGGCAGGTGACCATTGGATCAGCCAGCCATTTGGTTGAGGTGAGCGAGGAAGCCCTTTTGGTGGATGGTGAACCGCTCGACATCGCGTTGGAGTTTACGCCGGGTGATAAGCTGATCATCGCAGAAATTGAGGGCCGGGAACTGGCCGTCAAAGTCGCCAAGACGCGGACAGGCTTCCGCCTGACAACGCGGGGGGCATCGCATCAAGCGCTGTGTCTGCCCGCTCAAGTCGCGCCGCTTGCCGCGCACATGATTGAGAAAACACCCGCAGATATGTCGCGCTTCTTGCTCTGCCCGATGCCGGGTCTTGTGACGGCGATCCATGTCAGCGTCGGGGAAAAGGTTGAGGCCGGTCAGCCGCTTGCGATTGTGGAAGCGATGAAGATGGAAAACATCTTGCGCGCGGAAAAATCGGGCGTAGTCAAATTGGTTCACGCCCTGGCGGGGGACAGTCTGGCTGTCGATGCCGTCATCCTAGAGATGGAATAACCACACGCACAAATCGCCCCTAAAAGGCGAGGGCGATCTCCCGATGGTCGAGCACCATATGGGCAGAACGTTCGGCCATGGTTAGGAACATGGCGTCACCCCGGTCAGTCTGTTGCACGACCATAGAGGCGGTGACGCCCATCATCATGCCGCCAAAGGCCGCCAGCCGATAAGCATCCCATTGCCCGGCCAGGTCTTTGGCAGCGACGCCATTTTGGCCGAGGGCGGCCTGATAGCGGGCAAGCAGCGACGCTTCGGTCTCGCGGCGCATATCGGGATCAAGCGCGGTTCCCAAATAATAGGCAATGTCGCCTGCACCCTGTCCAACGCCGACAGTCTGCCAATCGACAATCACGAGGGGCTTGGCGTCGCCTGCTGGGCCGTAGAGCATATTGTCCGGCCGATAATCATTATGTGTAAGGCAACGTGGCCCTTGGCGCGCCTCTGTCCAGCGATGGATATTGCCGAGATAGGCATCCCCCACGGTCCGCATCGCCGGGGACACGCGGTCGCCATAGCGCGCACAAAAGGCGGGCCAGAACATGGTGTAAAGCGCTTCGCCATCTAGGGGGGGCGGTACGGCCTTTGTGCCACTCAGCCAATCGAGCTGGTCTAGCGTCTCATCGCCCCACCAGCCGGCGTGGATCGAGGCGGCAGCATCCATTGCCAATTCCGCTTCATCGAGGCTGGGAACCGCCAATTGATTGCCCTGAACATGATGTGGCAGATCATGCATCAAAAGGGTGAAGTCATGGCTCTCTTCATCAAAGGCAATGTAGAGGTGGTCTGGGACCGCCATTGGCTGCTTTCCGGCGAAGAGCTGATAAAATCGGCTCTCACGAATATAGGTCATATGGGTTTTGCCCGTCGCACGGCTGAGCGGATCGTTGGAGGGCAATTTAGCAACCAGCGTCGGCGGCGCGCCAT
>JBBATU010000038.1:0-19936 GCA_040398565.1 Chakrabartia sp. | reverse complement strand
CAAACAAACAGCCCGTCCTATAAGCTTGCCTTTCAGGATGAAGAATTTCTGCTGCGCGATGATATGCGGCCCGTCCGCTTCCAATTGGAATTGCAAAAGCCAGAGTTGTTGCTGGACGAAGCCAAAATCGCCTCCACCTTTGTCTTTTACGGCTCGGCCCGTATTCCAGCACCTGGCGTCGCCTCTGGCCATGCCGACCCCAAAGTTGCAAAGCGGCTGGAGGCCCTATCCCCTTATTATGACGAGGCCCGTAAGCTCGCCCAAATCACCAGCGGCATTCCGCGCGATGCGGCGGGCTGGCGGCATTTCGTCGTCTGTTCCGGCGGGGGGCCGTCGATCATGGAAGCTGCCAATCGCGGCGCGCATGATTTGCGCGCTGACTCCATTGGCCTCAACGTCGTGCTGCCGCATGAGCAAATGCCCAACAGCTATGTGGCGCCAGAGCTCAGTTTTCAGTTTCACTATTTCGCGCTGCGCAAAATGCACTTCCTGCTGCGCGCCCGTAGCGTTGCTATTTTTCCCGGCGGATTTGGCACTTTTGATGAAATGTTTGAGCTTTTGACCCTGATCCAGACGGGAAAGGTCAAGCCGATCCCGGTCATGCTCTTTGGCCGCGCCTTTTGGGAAGATGTGGTCGATTTCCAAGCCTTGGTCGATCATGGCGTGATCGCCGAGCGCGACTTGAGCCTGTTTCAGTATGTTGAAACAGCCGAGGAAGCTTGGGCGCATGTCCGCACCTTTTATGAGGCCGATAGCCTATAAGAAAAAAGGCCCGGATTGCTCCGAGCCTTTTTCGCTAAAATGGCCGCAAGGCTTATTTGGCAGCAGGGGCCGGGGCCGCTGCATTGCCGTCCGCAGGCGCTGCGGCATTGGCTGCTTCCGCTTCAGCTGGCGCTGCGTCCGCAGCTGGGGCTGGCGGCAGCGGCAGATTTGAACCCTGCGCGTTGAGATAGGCAATCAGATTGGCCCGGTCTTCCGGTTTGGACAGGCCGGCAAAGCTCATCTTCGTGCCATCAGCGAACTTCTTGGGGCTTTTCAGCCAAAGGTTCATCGAGTCGAAGTCCCACTTGCCGCCATGGCCCGCCAAAGCAGCGGAAAAGGCGTACCCCGCCTTACCCTTGCCGATTTCTTCACCCATGGTCGCCCAAAGGTTCGGGCCAATGCCATTGGCCCCACCTTGGTTGATCGTGTGGCAGGATGCGCATTTTTTGAAAACTTCTGCACCCTTGGTCGCGTCGGCTGTCTGAATCAGCAGCGCAATGGGCGGTTCAGCCGCCACGCCGCCTTCACCGCTGCCTTCTGCACTGACAACTTCAAAGCCACCGGCCTCAACCGGATGGTGCTTAAACATCTCGCCCGTCACGATTGTCGCACCCAGTGCAACAATGCCTGCTGCCAGCGTCCATCCAGCGATGGTGTTGAATTGATCGCTATCGCTCATGCCCGTTGAAACCCCTGATCAAATGGTCGGTGTTTTGGAATCGCCTGCGCCTTAGCCTTGCCAGCCGCGCATCGCAAGCATGCTTGCAGCATTGATCACCTCCCCTTAAGCGGATTTCCACGATGACCCGATATCCTGCCCCCGCCCAGCCCATTGTTGCTGCCATGCTTGAGGCTGCAGCCGAGGCCCCAGCCCGTGCCGTCGCCTTTCAAGGCGCGCCGGGGGCCAATTCGCATATTGCCGTGCTTCAGGATCAACCCGATGCCCTGCCCGTGCCCTGTTATAGTTTTGAAGATGCGATTGACGCCGTGCAAGAAGGGCAGGCAGCCAGCGCCCTGATCCCGATTGAGAATTCCCTGCATGGGCGCGTTGCTGATATTCATTTTCTGCTGCCAGAGTCGGGTTTGGTCATCACGGGCGAATTTTTTCTGCCGATCCGATATGCGCTGATGGGCACAGGCAGGCTGGAAGATGTCCGCCAAGCGATCAGCCACCCCCAAGCCTTGGGCCAGTGCCGCAAATGGCTGCGCGCCCGTGCGATTGACCCCGTGCCCTTCCCGGATACGGCGGGGGCCGCTGCCCGCGCAGTTGAGCTGAATGATCGCTCGATCGCTGCCATTGCGCCGCTTGGCGCGGCAGAGATTTATGGCCTCACGACATTGGCAGAGGCGCTGGAAGATTCAGACGATAATATGACCCGGTTCGTCCGCCTTGCGCGGTCAGGAGCAGCCGCCCCCAATGAAGGGCTGGTGATGACCAGCTTCATCTTTGAGGTGAAGAATGTGCCGGCCGCACTCTATAAAGCCTTGGGTGGCTTTGCGACCAATGGCGTCAACATGACCAAGCTCGAGAGCTATCAGCGCGGGGCAAGCTTTGCCGCGACCACTTTCTTTGCCGATATTGTTGGCCATCCCGATGATCCGGCCGTCGCCCGCGCATTGGAAGAGCTGAGCTTCTATTCCCGCTCGCTGCGCGTGCTGGGCACCTATAAGCAAGCCCGCCCACGCGGCTAAAGGCCCTAGCCTTTGGGCTCCGCCACCCACCGGCGGAACAAGGTGCTGGCAATGGCAAAGGGCGGCGGCGCGTTAAAGTTTTTGTCCGGCGCATCCTGAAGGGCGGCCAAGACTTCCTCACGCGACACCCAGCGGGCATCTTCCAATTCTTTGGTATCAATTGTGAGTGTGTCGTCCAGCGCCTCTGCCACACAGGCAATCATCAATTGCGACCCGCCAAAAGGCCAAGGCTGGCTCACGACATAGCGCACTGCGCCACAGCGCACGCCCGCTTCTTCAAAAATTTCCCGGCGGACGGCTTCTTCAACGCTTTCGCCCGGCTCTAAAAAGCCTGCGAGTGCGGAATAATTGCCCTGCGGCCATGCCGCCTGCCGCCCGACCAGCACGCGACCCTGATATTCCGCCAACATGATGACCACCGGGTCGGTGCGGGGGAAATGTTCCTTTCCACACCCACCACAGACACGCCCCCAGCCTGCGCGAAAGACCTTCGTCTCCCCGCCGCACTGGCCGCAGAAACGATGGCCATTATGCCAATCAATCAGGCTACGCGCCGTGCCGTAAATCGCGGCTTCTTCAGCAGGCAGACTCGCCAACGCACGCCAGATTGCGGGGGAGCGATGCGCCCCACCCTGCCCAGATGTGATAGGCGCAAAATGGGGCTTATCCTCATGCAGGCCAAGCAGGATCAGCTCTACTTCAAGCGACACTTCGGCCATGCTGTGCCAGACCAGCCGCCCTTCGGCGGACAGACGGGGATCAAGCCCATCCAGCCCCAAAACCCGCCCGCGCCAATCATTGAGCAGCGCGGTGACCGCGTCCGCATCGCTGCGGATATGGTCAACGCGGTCAAGTGGCGACCCTGTAAAGCCGGGGGCCATCATCAGACCGACAGGCTTTGATAAACGGCTTTGCCAAAGCTTTCGGTAAAGGGCTGGGTCCCCATTGTCATAATCTGCGACCAGCCAGAGGCGCGGATGCCGCGTGTCCGATCCACCCAGCCAATGGTGGAGGCAGCCCCCCCCCATCCAAAGGTGCCAAGGCCTTCGCCATTATCACGCGGGGCGATTGTCACCCGACCACCAGCGCCAAAGCCCTGACCTTTGACAAAACTCTCCATACGCGCGCCGGGCGGGGCGAGATTGGACATGGCAAGCCGTGCCGTCTCAACCTTCATGATCCGCCGATCGCCAATGGCTCCTTCGCCCATCAACATGGCGAGGAAGCGATCATAATCGCGCGGGCTGGTGACAAGGCCTGCCCCGCCAAAGGGAAAGGCCGGCTTGTCGAAAAAGACGCTGTCATTGCCCGGATCAATTGGGAAGGTGCCAAAGGGCGCGCCGAAATAATTGGTCGTCAGGCGCTTCATCTCGCTTTGCGGAACCTGAAACCAGCTGCTGGTCATGCCCAAGGGCGTAAAAATGCGCTGCTGAAGGAAGGCATCAAAGGGCATGCCGCTGGCCAGTTCAATGATCCGGCCCAGCAGATCAAGGCTGACCGAATAGCTCCACACCGTTCCGGGGTCCGCCATCAGTGGCAAGGTCGCCAGTCGATCCGCAAATTCGGCAAGGCTGGGGGCCGTCGCCACATTGGGCTGACCCGGCAGCGGCTTGCGCGAGGCAGAAGCCGGCGTAATACCAAGCTTCACATAGGCATCAAGCAACGGGCCTTTCGTCACAATTGTATAGCCCAGACCGGCCGTATGGGTGAGCAGATTGCGGATCGTGATCGGGCCGGTTGCGGCCCGCGCGTCCAGGCTCTTTTCCGGATCGGTCAGAACGCGGGGATTGGCAAAACCAGGCAGAAAATCGGCAATATTCTGATCAAGCTTCAGCTTGCCGTCCTCGATCAACATCATGGCGGCCATGCCCGTAATCGGCTTGGTCATGGAATAAGCCCGGAAGAGCGAGTCTTCCGCGACGGGGGCTGGATTGTCAAAGGCCAGCGCGCCGGTGGACAGGAAGTCCGGAGCCTGTGTCCCCCGGCCAATGGCGGCCACCGTTCCGGGCACATATTTGCTGTCAATAAAGCCCTGCATCGTCTTGAGCACGGGCCCCCAAGCCAGCGGCCCCGTCTGCGCGGCGCGCAGGCTGGCGGGAAGGCTCGCAAAGCCCGCCGCAAGGGCAGATGCGCTTAAAAAATGGCGGCGATTCAGGTTAATCGTCATAAGTCCTCATCCTTGGCAGGCGGCCCGTGCGGCCTTGTTAAACAAAGTTGGTAGTCCGGCTTCATGCAAGCGGTCAATTGGCCACCATTCCACATCGAAAACAAACGTGGGTTGTTTGGAAACTTGCAGACCCAAAATCTGCAACGTCAAACGGAAATGGGTGAAGACATGGGTCACGACACCCATGGGTTGCCAATCCCCCGCAAATGGCGGCAGGGCCTCGTCACCCACCCACTCACAGCTGGGCAGGGCCCGCATGCCGCCGAGCAGACCTTTCGCTGGTCGACGGATCAGCGCCACATGGCCCTCCGCCTCAATCCACCAGACGCGCCCCTGTCGCTCAGGCTTGGGCTGTTTTGCGGCTTTCACCGGATAAACCTCTGCCTCGGAGCGGCCCCGGCAGTTGTCAGCCATAGGACACAGATCGCATAGAGGCCGTCGCGGGGTGCAAATCGTCGCCCCCAAATCCATCATGGCCTGCGCAAAATCCCCGGCGCGATTCTGCGGCGTCAGGCTGTCCATCCAGCCATAAATCTCTGGCTTGGCTGCGGGCAAAGCGGTTTTCACCGCGAACAGCCGGGCAATGACCCGCTCCACATTGCCATCGACAACAACAGCCCGCCTGCCAAATGCAATCGCGGATATGGCTGCCGCCGTATAGGAACCAATGCCAGGCAAGGCCCGCAAGCCCTCTTCCGTATCGGGAAACTGACCGCCCAAATCTCGCGCGACGAGACGCGCACAGGCCAGCAGATTGCGGGCCCGCGCATAATAGCCCAGCCCCGCCCAAGCGGCCATGACATCGGCATCCTCTGCATGGGCAAGATCGGCGCATGTTGGCCAACGCTGTGTGAAGGTTGCAAAATAGGCTTTGACGGCCGCAACAGTCGTCTGCTGCAACATCACTTCGGATAGCCAGACATGATAGGGGTCCGGGCGTGGCCCGCCCGGTGGGCTACGCCAGGGCAAAATGCGCGCATTCGCGTCATAATAAGCGAGAATCTTGTTGGTAACTAAGGGCATAGTCTCGACGCGCATGATGCGGTCTGGCATGGGGGCAGGCATGGCAAAAGACAAGCAGCCTTCTGGTCTGGGGGAACGACCCCGCGGCGGCCGCGCAAAGAGCGTTGCGGAGCTCATTCCCGGCGTCGGACAGGCGGCCTTTAAGCGCTTTGGCTTTATCCAATCGTCCATTGTCAGCCGCTGGGCGGAAATTGCCGGAGAGAAATATGCCGGCGTCTCCACCCCCGAATCGATTCGCTTTCCACAGGGAAAAAAAACCGACGGGACGCTGACACTGATCGTTGAGCGTGCCTTTGGCCCGATGATGCAGCATGTCCAGCCCGTGATTATGGAGCGGGTGAACCGGTTTTTCGGCTATAATGCGGTATCGCGCATCACCTTGCGGGCAGGCGATGTCACCCGCGCCAAGCCCGTCATCGCCAAACCAAATCTGCGCCCGGTGCCCGCTGAATTGGGCGATTCCTTGCGCGAAATTGCCGATCCTGAATTGCGCGCTGTTCTGACCTCTCTGGCGCAGGGTGTGGCCAGCGCGCCGGACGGATTGCCTATACTGGGGAAAGTGAGATGATCCATCGTCTGATCTTGATGCTCGGTCTGATCTGCGGGTCCATTGGCCTGATGGCAGCGCCCGCCCACGCGCAAAAGCCAGCGGCGCCCAATTATGCAAAGCTGGTGACCATTACCCCCGCGGGGGCCTTCGTTCTCGGCAATCCCAAAGCGAAGATCCGGCTGGTCGAATATCTGAGCTATACCTGCAACCATTGCGCCCATTTTACCGGGGAGGCCGCGATACCGCTGAAGCGGGATTATATCGCCAAGGGGCTGGTCGCGCTCGAATTGCGCAATCTGGTGCGCGATGCCTTTGACCTGACGGCCGCGCTGCTGGCCCGCTGCGGTGGCCCATCGCGCGTCTTTACCCTGACCGAGGATATGATGGCCCGGCAGGAAGTTTGGATGGCCGAAGGGCAAGTGGTCGCCCTCAAACAAGAAGCGCAATTGAACGCGATGCCCTTGCCCAAGAAGCTTCAGACGCTTGCTAAGGGGACAGGGCTTCTCGCCATGGCGCAAACGCGGGGCCTCACCCCGGCACAGGCCAATGCCTGCCTTGCCTCCACACAGATGCACAAAACGGTTCTCGCCATGACCAAGGATGCGGTCGATGTGCGCAAGATTAATGCAACGCCGACATTTTTGATCAACGGCCAGCCGGGGCCACGGACGTCCGAATGGGCCGATGTGGACGCGGCTTTGAAAAGCGCCCTTGGCCAACGCTAAAAAGGATAAAGAATCTCATGAAGAAGCTTCTGATCGCAACCACGGCCCTGCTGCTCGTCACCGCCTGTGGCGATAAGGGTGCGGGAACCGGCGACGCCAAGAGCGGTGCCGCCGCCATTGCTGCGCCCGCAGGCTCCACATGGTCCGAAACCACAGCCGTTACGCCCGATGGGGGGATGCTTATGGGCAACCCAGATGCACCTGTGAAGCTCATGGAATTTGGGGCGCTGACCTGTTCCCATTGCGCCGAATTTTCAGCGGCATCCAAGGTTGAGCTCAAAGCTTTGGTCGACAAGGGCACCGTGTCCTATGAGTTCCGCACCTTCGTTCTGAACGCCCTAGATGTTCCTGCATCCGTTCTCGCCAAATGCGGCGGGCCGGGCCGCTTCTTCCCCATTGCTGAGCAAATGTACGCGACCCAGCGCGACTGGCTGGGCAAGACCAGCTCCATCACACCTGCAGAGCAGCAGGCCCTGCAGGCGATGAACCCGCTGCAACAGACCAAGCTTCTTGCCGAAAAACTGGGCCTGATTGAATTTGTGCAGCAGCGCGGCATTTCAGCTACCAAGGCGCAGGCTTGTGCAGCAGACGCCAAAGCGATTGATGAGCTGGTGAAAATCACCGACAAGGGTGTGCGCGAATATAAGGTTCAGGGTACACCGACCTTTGTCATCAACGGCGTGACACAAGAAAATACATCGTCTTGGGATGCGCTGAAGCCCAAGTTGATGGACGCCGGGGCCTAAGGCCGCCGCCTTGCGGATCAAACGCCTCAAGCTGACGGGCTTTAAAAGTTTCGTCGACCCAAGCGAGCTTCGCATTGAGCCGGGCCTGACGGGCATTGTCGGCCCCAATGGCTGCGGCAAGTCAAATTTGCTTGAGGCCATTCGCTGGGTGATGGGGGAAGGCAGCGCCAAATCCCTGCGCGGCGGGGCGATGGATGATGTCATTTTCGCCGGCACAGAAAAGCGCCCCTCCCGCGATTTTGCCGAAGTCTCGATCCTGACGGAACGCGATGCCTCGCATGAGGAGCGGGAGCTGGAAATCGTCCGCCGGATTGAGCGGGGGGCAGGCTCTGCCTATCGCATCAATGGCAAGGATGTGCGCGCCAAAGATGTGTCGCTTGTCTTTGCCGATGCCGCAACCGGTGCCCATTCCCCCGCGCTTGTTAGCCAAGGGCGGATTGGCATGGTCATCGCGGCAAAGCCCGTGGATCGCCGGGCAATGCTGGAAGAGGCGGCGGGCATTTCCGGCCTGCACGTCAGGCGCAAAGATGCCGAGCAGAAATTGCGCGCGACCGAAAACAACCTCAACCGCCTGAACGAAATTCTGGCCGATATGGAAAACCGGGCGGGCACGCTCCGGCGGCAGGCGCGGGCAGCCGAACGCTATCGCAAATTATCGACCGACATTCGTGTTGCCGAAGGGCGGATGATCTTTGCCCGCTGGCGCGATGCAGCGGCCGCCGCCGACAAGGCAAAGGCCGAAGCACAGGCCGCCGAAGCTGCGGTGCAGACCGCAGCCGAAGCGCAGCGGGCGGCCGCTGCCTATCAATCCAGCGCCGTGCGGGAATTGGGGGATTTGCGGGCCGCCGCCATTGCCGCGCGCGATCGCGCCAATGAGACGGGCCATAAGCTGGCGGCTCTGCGAACGGAACAAGACGCGCTGGGCCGCCGCATTGCCGATCTGGCTGCCCAGACCGAACGGCTTGCCGCCGATCGCCAGCGCGAAGGCGAACTGGCCAATGACGCCGCCGAAGCACTTGCCCGGTTGGAGGCAGAGGCCAAAGCCCTTGAGGCGCGGATCACAAGCGCACAGGCAGACCTGCCCGCCTTGGCCGATCGGCTCGCCAAAGCCGAAGCAGCCAGCCGCGATGCCGAAGTCAATCTGGCCCAAGCTCTGTCTGCCCAAGCCCGCGAACAAGCCGAAGCCCGCGTCGCCGATGCAGCACTTGCCGCCGCCGCTGCACGGGTGCAGCGGGCCGAACGCGATGTGGCGGATCTCGAACGGCAAATCGCCGGTCTGGGGGATAATGCCCCGCTTCTGGCGACGCTTGAGGCGGCAAATACGACATTACAGGCCGCCCAAATGGCCGCCACTTCCGCCGAAGCCGATGTGACACAGGCCGACGCCGCGCGCGACGATGCCGCCCAAGCACGCGCGCAAGCACAGGCAGAACTCGCCACGCATCAAGCCGCCCTTGCCGCGGTGGAAAGCGAAATCCGCGCCCTTGAAAAGGCGGTGGCACAGGGCGGCACGGGCAACCGCGTGCTCGCCTCGATCACGGCCAAACCGGGTTATGAAACCGCCCTTGCCGCCGCATTGGGAGATGATCTGGAGGCTGGGCTTGACCGCGATGGAGATCGCAGCTGGGCCGGGGCCGATATTCAGCCCGGGGATCCAGCCCTTCCCAAAGGCGCTGAGGCTCTCTCCACTTATATCACAGCCCCTGCGCAACTGGCCCGTCGTTTGGCGCAAATTGGCGTCATTGACACCGATGACGGCAGTCCATTGGCGGTCGGTCAACGCCTTGTGACGCGCGATGGGCGTTTGCGCCGTTGGGATGGCTATGTCGCGCAGGGTCAGGGGGCAGCGGCGGCCGAACGGCTGATCCGGATGAACCGGCTCGACGCGCTCAACCGGGATCAGCCGGCTGCCGCCCAATTGTTGGAGGACGCCCACCGCGCCGTCACCACCGCGCAAGACAAGATGGAGGCCGCCCGCCAATCTGCCGAACAAGGCCGGCGGAATTTGGCCACGGCCGAAGCCACCGCCCGGCAATCCGCTCGCGATGCCGATCAGGCCCAACAGGCACTGGAACGCCTTGCCTCTCGCACGGCGGAAATGGCCGAGCGCATGGCACGGGTGGCGGCAGAGCGCACCGAAGCAGAGGCAGAGCATCAATCCGCTCAAGGCGCGCGACAGGCGCTTCCCGATGGCAGTGCAACGGCGCACACCGTCAGCGGTCTACAAGCCGCCGCCGAATCGGCCCGGCTGATCGTCGCCCAATTGCGCGCCGATATGGGCAGTGCGGATCGCGCCATTGCGGATGACAAGGCGCGCCTCGCCGCCGCCCGGCAAGAAGCACAAGGATGGACATCCCGCGCCGGCGAGGCCGCCCGGCGGATTGACGAAATGACCAAGCGCGCCAAAGCTGCAGAGGCCGAGGCGCTGAAACTTGCCGCCGCCCCTGCCGAGCTAGAGGGCAAAATTGAAACTCTGGTCGCTGAAAGCGCGCGCCTATCGCTTGCCGCAACAGAGGCCATTACCGCAGAACGCGCCGCAGAGGCTGCGCTGCGCGATATTGAAACCCGGCTGGCTGAGGCGGGCGAAGTTTTGGCAACTGTGCGTGAAACCCGCGCCGGGGCTGTGGCGCGCGCAGAAAATCAGGAACAGCGCCGCATTGAAATGGCGCGCGTGTCCGGTGAGCGGTTTGAATGCCCGCCGCCACTGCTACCCGAAGTTGCGGGCTTTGAGGCCGAGACCGTCCGCCATGCCGAGGCGGAACAAAGTGATCATGACCGGCTGGTGATGGATCGGGAGCGCCTTGGCCCGGTCAACCTTGTCGCCGAGCAAGAGCTGGCCGAAATTGAAGGTGACACCGCCCGATCCATCACGGAGCGCGATGAATTGACCGAAGCGGTGAGCCGACTACGCGGCTCCATCGGCAGCCTGAACCGCGAAGGCCGGGCGCGGCTTTTGGATGCGTTTGAAAAAGTGAACGGCCATTTTCAGCGGCTCTTCACGACCCTGTTCAATGGCGGGCAGGCCCATTTGGCCTTGATCGACAGCGACGATCCGCTGGAGGCAGGGCTGGAGATTTTCGCCCAGCCGCCGGGCAAGAAATTGCAATCTTTGACGCTCTTGTCTGGCGGGGAGCAGGCCTTGACCGCCATTGCGCTCATCTTTGGTCTGTTCCTGACCAACCCGGCCCCCATTTGCGTTCTGGATGAAGTCGATGCGCCGCTCGACGATGCGAATATTGAGCGTTTTTGTGGCCTGCTCGATGTAATGTCGCAGGAAACCGATACCCGCTATCTGATTGTCACGCACAATGCCGTGACGATGAGCCGGATGCACCGCCTGTTCGGCGTGACGATGATTGAGCGGGGCATCTCCAAGCTGGTGTCGGTCGATCTTGGTGGCGCTGAAGAATTGCTCGCCGCCGAATGACGCAGATGGCCGCCCCGCGCATCGGCTTTTTGCTCTTTCCTGGCCTGACCCAGCTTGACCTGACCGGCCCGGCGCAAGTCCTTTCCCGCCTGCCGGGTGCTCGGGTAGAGCTTGTCTGGCACAGCCTTGATCCGGTGATGACCGATTGCGGATTTTCCATCCTGCCCACCGCCCGCTTTGACGACCTGCCCGCGCCAGACATCCTCTGCGTCCCCGGCGGCATTGGCGTTGCCGATGTGATGAATGATGCGGGCGCGCTGGACTGGGTGCGCGCGGCAGGCGCACAGGCGCACTGGGTGACGAGCGTGTGTACTGGCGCCTTAATCTTAGGCGCCGCTGGCCTGCTCAAGGGCTATCGCGCGACAACGCATTGGGCCTGGCATGATCAGTTGGCGCTCTTCGGTGCAGAGCCTGTGCAGGCCCGCACCGTGTTTGACCGCAACCGGGTCACCGGCGGCGGCGTGACTGCGGGCATTGATTTTGCCCTCGCGCTGGTTGCCCAAATTGCAGGTGACGCAACGGCGCAAACCATTCAGCTCGCACTCGAATATGATCCTGCCCCGCCGCTCCAATCCGGCACGCCCAGCAGCGCAGGCCCGGAGATTGTGGCGGCCTATTTGGATCGCGCGGATCGGCTGGCCCCGGATCGGCTCGACAAGATAAAGGCCGCCGCCCTCCGGCTCGGCTTTTAGACAATGGTCAGGCGGCCTGCGTGCCGACCCCATATTTGCGCATCTTTTCAATCAGCGTCGTTCGCTTGAGCGTGAGCAGGCGCGCGGCCTCAGAAATCACGCCCTGTGCGGCCTCCAGCGCGCTTTGAATGCGCCCTTGCTCGACCCGCTCAATCAGGTCTTTAAGGTCAATGGGCTCCGCCACCAGGGGCGTTTCCTCTTGGGGCGGCACTAGAGTGCACGGCACGCCCTGCGCGGCCTTCAGCCCCAGCAACGCTTCCACCTCGCCCGCTCCAATCAAGGCCCCCGCGAACAAAATATCGGCGCGCTCCACAACATTGCGCAGCTCACGCACATTGCCGGGCCAATCATGCGCCATCAGCCGCATCATCGCATCACGATCAAATCGGGCGATGGGCGCTCCAGACCGCTTCTGCCGGAAGTGCGCGATCAGCAGCGGCAGGTCTTCCACCCGCTCTGCCAGTGACGGAACCCGGATCGGCACCACGCCCAGCCGGAAATAAAGATCTTCGCGAAAGCGATTGGCGGCAATCGCTCCATCAATATCCTGATGCGTCGCCGACACAATCCGCACATCTGAGGCAAAGGGCGCGCCGCCGCCCACGCGCTGCACCAAACCATCTTCCAACACCCGCAGCAGCTTGACCTGCATGTCAAAGCGCATGTCGCCAATCTCATCGAGAAACAACGTGCCGCGATGCGCTTCTTCAAACCGGCCAATCCGCCGTGCCGATGCCCCGGTAAAGGCCCCCCGTTCATGCCCGAACAGTTCGGATTCCATCAGCTCTGCCGGAATTGCCCCACAATTGAGCGCGACAAAGGCCTGCCCCGCACGCCCGCTCGCCTGATGGATCGCCCGCGCCACCAGCTCCTTGCCCGACCCAGATGGGCCCGTCACCAAAACCGAAGCATCGCTCGCCGCAACGCGGCCAATCAGACCCCGTAATTCCCGGATTGCTGCACTTTCTCCGATGAGGAGTCTTGATCCATGATCGAGCGACACGCGACGATCTGTTCTGGCCATGAACACCCCCTACGCACGATACTGAACCCCCATGCTGTCGCAAGGCGGAGTATCGAGCCAGAGAAACTTGGCCCATTTTCGTCTAATTTTTGTAAGAATGCGCCATTTCGGGCCGTTCCCCTCCCCCCGAGAGGAACGGCCCTGCGGCTGCCCTAGAAAAGGGCGGCCTTAACTGGTTAAGATCCGGTCCAATTGGGCGCGCGTTTTTGCGCAAAAGCGGCCGCCCCTTCGCGCGCGTCATTCGATGTGAAAACAGCCGCGGTCAGTTCCATCTGCTTGGCCCATTGGTCTGCCTGAGACCAATCTTGCTGTTCGCGGATCACCTGTTTGGAGGCGGCGACGGCCAAGGGGCCATTGGCGCTGATCGCCTCAGCCAGCTCCAGCGCGCCATCCAGCGCGACGCCCGGGACGATCCGATTGATGAGGCCCATATCATAGGCGCGGGCCGCGCTGATAAAATCACCCGTCAGGGCCAATTCCATCGCAAGGCGCTGTGGAATTTGGCGGGGCAGGCGGACCAGTCCACCGGCAGCAGCAGCCAGACCACGCTTCACCTCTGGAATGCCAAATTTTGAATCGACATTCGCCACGATCATGTCGCAGGCAAGGGCAATTTCAAAGCCCCCGGCCAGCGCATAGCCATCCACAGCCGCGATCAAAGGCTTGCGCGGCGGTGCTTCGGTCAGCCCGGCAAATCCCCGGCCGGCAACATATGGCCGCTCCCCCGCCAAAAATCCTTTGAGATCCATGCCGGAGCAAAAAGTGCCCCCCGCCCCTGTAATGATGCCAACGCGCAGATCATTGTCCGAATCGAGACGATCCATGGCCGCTGCCACACCTTCGGCCAGCGCCTTATTGGCAGCATTTTTGGCCTCTGGGCGGTTGAGCGTCACAATCAGAACATTGCCACGCACCTCTGTCAGGACGGGATCGGTCATTACAGGCTTCCTCTCACATCTTGCCGGACCACAGCGCCAGCATTTGGTTTAGCTAAAAGAAAATCGTCCCGCAAAGCAAGCCCCCGTGCCAACTTACCGCGAGTTCATTTGACCCTTTTGATCCAGACGGGTCACTGGCCAATAGTCTCAAGAGAAGGGCCGTGCCGCATGAACCGCCAAAGCCAAGCGCAGGAACGCTATTTTGGCCATGCCCGGCGCGAAATTGCCCCTTTATTGCCCGATCACGCCCAACGCGTGCTGGAAATTGGGTGCAGCAGCGGGGCGACTCTGGCTTGGCTGCGGGATCGCTGGCCCCATGCCGAGATGCTGGGGGTGGATGGTCATGCCCCGCTCGCCCCCGTCATCCGCGCCCGTGCAGCACGGGCCGTGATCCACGATCTGGAATCGCCCCTACCCGATCTGGGGACATTCGATCTGATCCTTGCGCTGGATGTGCTGGAACATTTGCGCGCGCCCGAACAGGTGCTGGCCGATCTTGCGGCCCGGCTGACGCCGGACGGTGTCTGCATCATCTCTGTACCCAATATGGCCAGCTATCAGATACTTGGCCCGCTCCTTCTCCAGCGGCGATTTCAATATGTCGATGCAGGGCCCATGGACCGCACGCATTTGCGCTGGTTTACCGAAGACAGCACGCTGGGGCTCCTCGCCACCGCAGGGCTTGGTGCAAAGGCCGGCGTTATGACGGGCTTTACCGCTGGGCGGCGACGGCTGGCCAGTGCTGCCTCCTTTGGTCTGATCGACCATTATCTGGCCGTTCAATATATTGTCCGGGCGGAACGGGGCGACCATGGGCTCTTTAGATGGCAGCATGATTGGCCCCGCGCCGATCTCACCCCTTATCGTTCCCGGCCCGCTATGGCCGCCGCAGACTCAATCGGGCTCACCAGATAATCAATCAAGCGGCGCTGCCCGGTGCGGATATCGACGGTCACCGCCATGCCCGGCCGAAGCCGGAACCGACCAGCGGCAGAAGGGTCCAATTGGACCCGCACCGGATAGACAAGGCCAAGCCGATCATCCGATATGGCCGTTGCCCCAATGGACAGGACCTTGCCCGCGATGGTGCCGTGGCGGCTGAAGGGATAGGCATGCACCTTCACCGCGACAGCCTGTCCGGGGCGGACAAAGCCAATGTCGCTATTGGAAAGCTTCACCTCAGCAGTCAGCCCACCGTCGGGCACGATGGCCATGATCGGGCGCTGCCCATCCACCACACCCCCTTCAGCTGTGACGGCCAGTTGCGAGACGGTGCCGCTGACCGGCGCAATCAGGCGGCCATAGCCCGCCCGGCCAGATGATTTTGCCAAATCCCCCCGCCGTTGCGCCACATCGGCCTGCGCTGTGACAAGCATCTGGAGCAACTCCGCCCGGCCAGAGGCACGGACACCTGCGCCATGGCTTGCAGCGGCCCCAGCTTCGGCAGAAGCGCGCGCCGCGGATTGCAGGGCGGCATCCCGATCCCGGTCGGCGGCCATACGCTGGCGCCGCATGTCCAGCACCCGCAGCTTGGAGACATAGCCCTTGGCCAAGAGCGCCTCATTGGCGCGCAATTGCTGATCCAAAAGGGGCAGACTCTCTGTGATTTTTTGCGCCTGAATTTGCGCCTCCCGCGCAGCGAGGGAGGCCGCGCGGCGTGCGTCCGCCTGCTCCCCCGATTGCGCCTGAATTTGCATCAAAAGCGCACGGGCCAGCGCGCGGTGATCTGCCACCATATCGGCGGAGGCCAGAGGTGGTGGCACAAAGTCAAAGCCACGCCCGTCCAATGCAGACAGAACCGCCCGCATCCGGGCGACCGTCATTTCTGAGGATGTTAAGGCATCGCGCCCCTGCCCCAATTCTGCGCCCGCAATCGTTGGATCCAGCTCAACCAAGAGCTGTCCTTTTTTAACCCTTTGCCCGTCGCGCACCAGCAAGCGGCGGACAATGCCGGGCGTTGCCGGCTGGACAAGCTGCACATGTGCAATGGGTTCCAGCGCGCCATCTGCAGCGGCCACAATATCCACCCGCCCCAAAAAGAGCCAAGCGATCAGCACCGCCATGCCAAGGCCAAGTACCAGAGCCGTTCGACGGGCCAAGGGAGAGACAGGCCGCTCCACCATCTCCAATGCAGCGGGAAGAAATTGGGTGTGCGTCACGCCATCCTTACGGGGAGTGTCGCGATGCAGGGCGGCACGGATGCTGGCCCAAGCGTCGCCATAGGCGCTCATGCGGCTTTCCTTTCAGGTCGTGGTCCCGCTTGGCGGGCGTAAAGATCGGCATAGCGTCCTCCGGACAGGAGCAACGCGTCATGCGTTCCTGTCTCAACAATGCGGCCCTGTTCCAAAACGATGATCCGGTCGCACTGACGCACAGCCGAGAGTCGATGCGCCACGATCAGCACGGTGCGCCCGGCCGCCATGGCGCATAAATTGGTCTGGACGATCTCTTCACTCTCGGCATCCAACGCAGAGGTGGCTTCATCCAGCACAAGGATGCGCGGATTGGCGGCAAGCGCGCGGGCAATGGCAATGCGTTGCCGCTGCCCGCCGGAAAGATTGGCTCCCCGTTCCACAATCGGCGTGTCATAACCTTGGGGCAGTTGCGTGATGAAGTCATGCGCCCCTGCCATGCGCGCGGCACTCTGGATATCGGCCTGGCTGAGCGATGGCTGCGCCAGCGCAATATTGTCCCGCACCGTGCCGTTGAAGAGAATATTCTCTTGCAGCACCAGGCCAATTTGACGCCGCAGACTGGCCGGATCGACATCCGCAAGATCAAAGCCGTCGATCAGCACCCGGCCCCGTTGGGGGACATAAAGCCGCTGCACCAATTTGGTCAGCGTCGACTTGCCAGAGCCAGAGCTGCCGACAATGCCCAGCATCTCCCCCGGTGCGATGTCGAGCGACAGCCCATCGAGCACAGGGGCGGTGTGAGGCGAATAAGCAAAGTCGACAGCGTCAAAGAATATATGCCCGGTAATAGGCGGCAAGGGGGGCAAGCCCGTGCCCATCGCCTCTGGCTGAGCATTGAGCAAATCGCCCATCCGCTCCACCGCGACCCGCACTTGCTGAAACTCACTCCAGAGTTGGGCCATGCGCAGCACCGGGCCGGACACACGCTGGGCAAACATGTTGAACGCCACCAGCCCACCAATGGAGAGCGCGCCCGCAATCACGGATTGCGCCCCGAAAAACAAAATGGAGACAAAGGTGATCTTGGACACCAGCTGGATCGCCTCTGACCCGCTATTGCCAATGTTGATCGCGCGTTGGCTGGCCGCACTATAGGCCGCCAGCTGCCGTTCCCAGCGGCGCTGCCATTGCGGTTCAATGGCACTTGCCTTGACCGTCTGGATCGCCGTGACGCTTTCCACCAACAGCGCGTTGGACGCCGCCCCTTCGTTAAACTTATCATCCAGCGCGGCGCGCATCGGCCGGGTCACGAGTAAGGATATTCCAGCATAAGCAACCAGGCTGAGCAGGACGATGCCGGTCAGCGCGGGCGAATAAAGGGCCATCGCAATCAGGAAGACGATCGTGAAAATCGGGTCGATCAGCACAGAGAGCGAAGCGTTGGTCAAAAACTCCCGGATTGTTTCGATCTGGCGGACGCGCGTGACCGTATCCCCCACGCGGCGCTGTTCGAAATAGCTGAGCGGCAGCGCCAGCATGTGGCGAAAAATGCGGGCGCCCAGCTCCACATCAATTTTCTGCGACGTTTCGGAAAAGACCCGTGTTCTTATCCAGCTGAACATTACCTCCCACAGCGCAACGGCGGCCATGCCAAATGTCAGCACCACCAAGGTTGTCATCGTGTTGTGCGCCAACACTTTGTCGATGACATTTTGGAACAGCAACGGCGTCGCAAGGCCCAGAAGATTAAGCGCAAGCGTAATCCCCAGCACCTCAAGAATCGGTCGGCGATAGCGGATAATCTGCGGAATAAACCAGCGCACATCAAAACGGGCGTGCGATCCTGCAGGCGGGCGTTCGGTGAGCAGCACAACCTCCCCCGTGCACTGAGCCGCCAAGTCTTGGCCATCAACAGGTTCAAGCAATCCGCCGGGCCGTTGTCGCAAGAAGGACCCGCCGCCAAGGCTGCCTAGAACAAACCACCCTTGGGAATCGCGCACCAGTGCCGGCAGCGGCAGCCGATCCAGCACCTGCGCCTGACCTGACAACGCTTTGGCGCGAACGCCGGGAAATTGCCGGGCCAGCCGAACCAGATCCGCGCCGCCTTCTGCATCTGCCTCGCCCAGTGCGTGGCGCAACTGCGATTCATCGGCAGCAATGCTATGAACGCCCAGCAGCATTGCAAGGGCGGCACAGCCACTATTGTCCACCAGATCGGGCGCGCTCTTGATCTCGCCATCCATCTTCATGGTTAATCATCCTACCGTTTGGATTATTTTATGATCGTTGGGAGTAGGCCAATTTGGTTAACAGACTCCAAAGAACCCCGGCCGGATTGCTTCAGAAAATGTTTTTTCCGTCCCGTAATTCTACGGGCCCGATCCCTTCAAATGCCGCGTGACGCATTTGAAAGACGCCCGACATGTCCGCGCAAGGGACGCCCCCTAAGGCTAGATCACCAGCCGAAGGCGAAAGGACAAAGGGTGTCAAAAGAGCAGCGCAATGTGCGGATTTGCCTTGCCGCATCAGGGGGTGGGCATCTGCGCCAGCTTTTGGATTTGGAACCTGTCTGGTCCGCGCAGGACCATTTTTTCCTGACCGAAGACACAGCCCTTGGCCAAAGCATCGCGCGCGACCATCGCAGCCATTTTCTGGCCCATGTGGCATTGGGACAGGCGCGGCTGGGCCACCCGGTGCACATGGCGAAGGCGGCGCTGCGCAATTTTGCCGAGTCGGTGCGCGCCATTTGGACGGAAAAACCCGATCTGATCATCAGCACCGGGGCGGGTGCGGTTTTCTTTGCCTGCCTGTTGGGCAAGATGCGCGGCGCGCGCTTCATCCTGATTGATAGCTTTGCTCGGTTTGACCGCCCTTCCGTCTTTGCGCGGATCGCGCGGCCTTTGGCGGATGTGACGATTGTTCAATCCTCCGCCCTCAAAGCGCATTGGCCCAAGGCCCTGCTCTTTGATCCCTTTCGCAGGCTTGATACGCCGCCGCCGCCCAAAGAGGATGTCATCTTTGTCACCGTCGGCGCGACTTTAGGCTTTGACCGGATGGTGGCGCTCGTTGCCGATCTCAAACGGGCAGGCCGCATCCCCGAGCGCGTTTTGTTTCAAATTGGGCCGGGCGTCCGTCCAGCAGATCTGCCCGATGATGTAGAGATTGTGCGCGACCTGCCCTTTGATCAGGTGCAGGATGTTTTGCGCCGGGCACGCATCGTCATCACCCATGGCGGCACAGGATCGCTCATCACCGCACTGCGGGCCGGGTGCAATGTCATTGCCATGCCGCGTTCCTTTGCGCTCAAGGAACATTATGACGACCATCAATCCGAAATCACGTGTGCCTTTGCCAAACGCGGGCTGATTTTGACCGCTTATGATCCGCAAGAACTTGCCGCCGCACTGGATGTCGCGCGCGTCCGCGCGCCAACGCTTGCCACAACAGACCCAAGCGCCCTGCGCGCCTATCTCACGTCAGAAATTGAGCGGCTTTGCACGCCTGCCTAATAGGCGTTGCGCTGCGCCATGACAGCCCAAATGGTGCGCAAGAGGATGTAAAGGTCAAAGGGCACCGACCAATGTTCGATATAGTGGAGATCATGCTCCAGCCGACGGATCAGCTTATCTTCCGTATCGGTTTCCCCGCGCCAGCCATTGACCTGCGCCCAACCTGTTAGGCCCGGTTTGACATTGTGGCGCGCGGCATAGGTCCCCACAATCTCGCCAAAGAGGCGGCTGCCCGCGCGCGTTGAGGGGGCATGGGGGCGGGGCCCGACAATCGACATATCGCCGCGCACCACATTGATCAGCTGGGGCAGTTCATCGATGCTGGTTGCCCGCAAGATGCGGCCGATACGGGTGATGCGCGGATCATGTCGAGAGGCCTGATGGATCGCGTCAAACTCCAGCGTATCTATCTGCATCGACCGAAATTTCCAAATTGCAAAGCGTCGGTTGTTAAAGCCTTCGCGGTCCTGTCGGAAGAAAACGGGGCCGGGGCTGTCCAGCTTAATCGCAATCGCTGCACCCAGCATGATCGGAAGGGCAAAGGGA
>JBBATU010000037.1:0-21378 GCA_040398565.1 Chakrabartia sp. | reverse complement strand
TCCAGCCGCCCGCAATTCTTCGGCACGGCGGCGGGCAAGACGAACGATGTTCGTATTGAACGCGCCGGCTAGGCCCTTGTCCGATGTGCAGACAACGAACAGGTGGACATCATCCTTGCCTGTTCCCGCCAGCAATTTCGGTGCCTGCGGACCTTTTTCGACCTTGGATGCAATCGACGAGACGACGGCTTCCAAGAGTTCGGCATAGGGACGGGCAGCCTCCGCTGCTTCCTGCGCACGGCGCAGTTTCGCAGCGGCGACCATTTTCATCGCCTTGGTGATCTTCTGGGTCGACTTGACCGAGTTGATCCGGATTTTGAGCGCCTTAAGGCTGGCCATCTATCCATTCCTTCCCTCTCCCCGCGGGGAGAGGAGCAAAATTAGGCGAATGTCTTCGCAAATTTGTCGAGTGCCGCGTGCAGCTTATCGCGTGTCGCATCGCTAAAGTCGCGGCTGTCGCGAATATCCTTGAGGATCGCTGCATGATTGGCCCGCAGGTCAATCAGCATCGCTTCTTCAAAGCGCGTCACATCCGAAGCTGGAATGGCATCGAGATAGCCATTGGTGCCAGCCCATATTGAGCAGGTCTGCTCTTCAAACGGCATTGGCGAGAATTGCTTCTGCTTCAGCAGTTCGGTGAGGCGTGCGCCGCGGTTCAGCAGCTTTTGCGTGGAGGCATCAAGATCGGAGCCGAACTGTGCAAAGGCAGCCATTTCGCGATACTGAGCGAGTTCGAGCTTAATCGAGCCCGACACCTTCTTCATGGCCTTGGTCTGCGCAGCAGAGCCGACGCGCGACACGGACAGACCGACGTTAATGGCCGGACGGATGCCCTGATAGAACAGGTCGGTTTCAAGGAAGATCTGGCCGTCGGTGATCGAAATGACGTTGGTCGGAATATAAGCCGACACGTCGCCAGCCTGTGTTTCGATGATCGGTAGAGCGGTCAGCGAGCCGCCGCCATTGTCGCTGTTCATCTTTGCGGCACGCTCAAGCAGGCGGCTGTGGAGATAGAACACGTCGCCCGGATAGGCTTCACGGCCCGGCGGACGGCGCAGCAGCAGCGACATCTGACGATAGGCAACAGCCTGCTTCGACAAATCGTCATACACGATCACAGCGTGCATGCCGTTATCGCGGAAATATTCGCCCATCGTGACGCCCGTATAGGGAGCCAAATACTGGAGCGGAGCCGGTTCCGACGCGGTTGCGGCGACGACGATCGAATATTCCATCGCGCCATTTTCTTCGAGCGCGCGGACGATCTGCGCCACGGTCGAGCGCTTCTGGCCGATCGCGACGTAGATGCAATAGAGCTTCTTCGATTCGTCATCGCCCTGATTGACGCCCTTCTGGTTGATGAAGGTGTCGATGGCGACGGCGGTCTTACCCGTCTGACGGTCACCAATGATCAATTCGCGCTGGCCACGACCAACGGGGACGAGGGCGTCGAGCGCCTTCAGGCCCGTCTGCACCGGCTCATTCACCGATTGACGCGGGATAATGCCGGGCGCTTTGACTTCAACGCGGCTGCGCTTCTTGGTCTTGAGCGGGCCTTTGCCGTCAATCGGGTTGCCAAGGCCATCGACGACGCGACCGAGCAATTCCTTGCCGATGGGAACGTCCACAATGGTGCCGGTGCGCTTCACGGTATCGCCTTCGCGAATTTCAGCGTCCGAACCAAAGATCACCACGCCGACATTATCGGCTTCGAGGTTCAGGGCCATGCCCTTAACGCCGTTCGCAAACTCGACCATTTCGCCTGCTTGGACGTTGTCGAGGCCGTGGATGCGGGCGATACCATCGCCAACAGACAGCACCTGACCGACTTCCGAGACTTGCGCCTCGGTGCCGAAGTTGGCGATCTGGTCCTTAATGACCTTCGAAATTTCAGCGGCACGGATATCCATGTTCAGCCTTTCATCGCATTCGCGAGGGTATTGAGACGAGTACGGATCGACGAATCGATCATCTGGGAGCCGATCCGAACGACCAGCCCGCCGAGAAGTGCGGGATCAACCTTCATGTCGACCGCGACATCGCGGCCTACCTTGGTTTTCAATTGTGCCTTCAGGGCTACCACCTGCGCCTTGTCGAGCGGGTGGGCCGAGACAATCTCTGCCGTCACTTCGCCGCGATGGGCAGCGGCAAGCGCACGGTAAGAGGCAATCATCGCACCCAGATGAGCCAGGCGACGATTGCGGGCGAGGACGCCCAGAAACTTTGTGGTCAGCGAATCCAGCTTGAGCGTGCGGGCGACCTTGGCCACCGTTGCCGCCGCTGCTTCGCGGGAGAGCAGGGGATTTGTCGTCAGCGCCACAAAGTCAGCCGACTGAGCCAAAGCAGAGTGAAGCGATTCGAGGCTCTTGCCAACCGAATCGATGGACTTCGCGTCCCGCGCGAGTTCGAATAAAGCGGTCGCGTAACGCCCGCTTAGACTAGCTTGAATGCCGCCGGAATTCTCCACGCGCGATGTTTCCCCAAAGTCAGGAATTGAGCCTGTCGACTTCAAAAGGAGAGATGAAATCCCGCTTCAAAGTCGCGGCGCGGCTAGCAATGATTGCGGTCGATTGCAAGCGATGACGGTTGGATTTGCTCCCTTTTCTCATCCTTGCGCCTGAAGCATGCTCGGCGCATGTATGATGTTTCAGGCGAAACAGCCAAACTATGAGTCATTTTATGGGGAAGAAGGAGCATGCGATGCAGGGCGAAATGATCCGGATGAAGATGTCAGACGGCGCTGATGTTGCTGTCTATCATGTCGCGGCAGACGGGCCGCGCCGGGGCGGGCTTGTTCTGGTTCAGGAAATTTTTGGCGTTACCGATCATATTCGCGATTTGTGCGATGAATATGCAGCAGATGGATATGAAGTCCTGTCCCCGGCTCTATTCGATCGCGAGCATCCGGGGTTTGAGGCGGATTATTCTGGCCCTGCTTATGAGCGCGCCGTTGAGTTGGCACGCCAGCTTCATCCTTTTGATCAGAGCCTTGCCGATGCTCAGACCTGTATCGATGCGTTGAAGGGCAAGGGGCCTGTGTTCATCACCGGCTATTGCTATGGCGGGTCGGTTGCTTGGCGCTTGGCACAGATCAGCCCAGACATCTCGGCCGCCAGCAGCTATTATGGCAGCATGGTTCCCACCATTTTTGCCGACCAGGCCCCTCAATGTGCGACCATCGCCCATTTTGGGCGGTTCGATGCCGGGATTCCGATGGAGGGCGTCGAAAAGTTGATCGAGCGGGCGCACCCAACGGCGCAGATTTTTGTCTATGATGCCAATCACGGGTTTAATTCAGACAGGCGCAAGGACTATCACGAGGCCAGTGCCGATGCGGCGCGAGAGCGCACGCTGGCCCTATTCAAAGCCTGTGGTGGCTGAGGCGCGGGTGATCCATTGGCTTAGGGGAGAAACGGCGATTGGGCCGATTGCCCTTGCCGCGACGGCGCAGGGCATTTGCCATTTGTCCTTCGCGACCGATCCAGCGTTTCTCATCAAAGCATTTCCAAAATGCGATAGGCTTGAGGGCGGGCCTTGGGCAGCACAGTTTCTCGATCGCGTTATACAGGCTATTGAGCAGCCGCTTTTTCCCCATGATCTTCCGCTCGACACGCAGGGAACAGAATTTCAGCACAAGGTCTGGGCAGAGGTGTGTCGCATTCCCGGCGGTGAGACGCGCAGCTATAGCGCAATTGCATCCGCCATTTGTCGACCCAAGGCCATTAGGGCGGTGGGCACGGCCAATGGGGCCAACCCGATTGCCGTTCTCATCCCCTGCCACCGTCTCGTCCGAAGCAATGGTGCGCTGGCGGGGTATGCCTATGGCCTTGACCGCAAGACGTGGCTGCTGGACAAGGAGCGCCAAGAGAGATGAGGATGAGGAGCCTTCGCCATGATGATTAACTTACCCGATGACGCCCCAAAGACGCTGGGCGAGGCTTTTGCCCGTATCAACGGTGTGACGGCACCGACGATTACCGACTTGAAGGTCATGGTCCTCGTCGAAGCGGCTGGACAGACGCTGTATGAGAAAAGCGCTGAAGGGGCGACCGACCCGCGCGTAAAAGCGCTTCTCATTGAAAATGGCCATGAAGAGATGAAGCATGCCCGCCGTGCCGCCGAAGTGGTGAAGCTTTTAACGGGGGAGGAGTTTCCAGCCCCTGATGCTGCGGACAATCCCTATCTCACCGGCCATATCCCAGTTGCCGCGCTGACGCCGGAAGGGTTGCGCAAGACGGCTGAAAGCGAGTTTGCGGGCGACAAGCTTTATGAAAGCTGGGCCGCGCATATTGATCATCCAGCAGCTGCAGAATTGCTGCGCGCCAATGGCAGGGAAGAGACCGATCATGGCAACCGCTTATTGGAAGCGGCTGCCTTGCTGGAGGGCTAAAGACCTACTTGCTTGGCGATAATCTGCCAGTGCGCGTCGCTGACCGGGACAACGGACAGGCGCGACTGGCGGATGAGCGCCAAATCGGCCAAGCTTGTGTCTGCCTTCATTTCGGCAAGAGTGATCGGGCGTTTGACTGGGCCGATGGGGGCAACGTCGACCATGACGAAACGGCCAGCGTCATCGCTTGGATCTGGATAAGCAGTGCGGACGATCTCCACCACGCCGACAATTTCTTTGCCTTCATTGCTATGATAGAAAAAAGCCCGGTCGCCGACCTGCATTGCCTTGAGATTGGCGGCGGCCTGATGGTTGCGCACACCATCCCAATGGGTGCGCCCGTCCTTCACCATCTGATCCCAGCTATATTTGAATGGTTCTGATTTCAAAAGCCAATAGGCCATGTCATGTCCCCGCTTGCCGCGGCGCGTGGCGCGCCACAAAAAACTGCCCTTTTTCCGTGATGAAAACCGCAATCAGGGCCACCAGCCCGGCTGCGGTAAACCCCGCGTAGAGCGGGGCTGTCGTGCCATTGAAGGATTGGCCGATCAAGGTGCCGCAAACCGTGCCCAGCAATGTGGAGACTGATCCTTGAAGCGAACTCGCCGTGCCCGCAACGCTGCCCATATTCTCCATCGCCATTGCGCCAAAATTCCCCGCCACGAAGGAGAAGCCCATCATCATGAACATCTGCAAAGTGATGAAGACGGCAAGCGATTCAAAACCGGCCAGTGAAAGGCACAGGTGGATGCCGGCGACCAATGTGAAGAAGAAGAGCGCACCATGTCCAATGAGGCGCATGCCGAGCCGCTTGACGATTGCCGCGTTAGTCAAAGATGCGACAGCCATGCCGGATGCCATCAGGGCAAAGCCAAGGGGCAGCAAATCTGGCCGCCCAAAGGTGGTTTCAAAAATCTGCTGAACCGACATAAGAAAGCCATATAAAGCGCAAGAGAGCATTGCGTTAGCGATGCAATAGCCCACCGACAGGCGATCCGTCAGGACGATCCGGGCCGCAGCAATAATCGTCTTTACCTCTATGGCGCGTCTATTTGCGGGGGCCAGTGTTTCAGGCAGGCGCAACGCCACCCAAGCCCACATGAATATGCCAATCAAGGCAAGAACCGCAAAGATCCAACGCCAAGACCCGAACAGCAACACGCTTTGCCCCATTGCAGGCGCGAGGATGGGGGCTGCCATGAAGATCATGCTCGCAAGGCTGAGGACCTGCGCCATATCGCGCCCTTCAAACCGATCGCGCACCGTTGATGTAACGACAACGCGCGCGCCAGCGGCAAAAACGCCTTGCGCCGCACGCGTCAGCAAAAGCGAGTCAAAGCTGGGGGCGAGGGCCGCAATCAGACTAACGACGGCAAAGCCAAATAAGGACCCGAGCATCAGCACGCGTCGCCCATAACGGTCGGACAAGGTGCCCGCGAACAACTGGCCCACGGCAAATCCGGCCAAGAAAGCGGCAATGACCAGCGGCCGTTGCGCCGTATCGGGCACGCCAAGCGATTGCCCGATCGCAGGCAAAGCGGGCAGCATGGAATCGATGGCAAAGGCCACAATCATCATGATCCCGGAAATGAGGATCACAAATTCGGTGCGGCCGGGGCCCGTCGACCGGGGGGAGGGGGGAAGAGACATTGAGTGTGCGCCTAGCGGACGGAAAGGATTTAGAAAAGCGGCCAGGCCTGAGCGATGCTTTAGGGCAGCAAGATGGTTGACCCAGATGTCTTGCGCGCGTCCAGATCACGATGGGCCTGCGCCGCTTGCGTCAGGGGATAGCGTTGGCGGATGTCCGCCTTGATGATGCCTTGACGCACAAGGTCGAACATCTTGGCTGCACCCGCCGCACGCTCTGCCGGATCGGCATAATAATCAAATAAGGTGGGCCGCGTGATGAAGAGCGATCCGGCACTGGCGACGCTGCGCAAATCAACGCCTGTTACCGGGCCGCTGGCATTGCCATAGCTGATCACCAGACCGCGCCGCGCCGTTGCCTTAAGCGAGCCTGCCCAACTGTCCTGTCCCACGCCGTCAAACACCACTTTCACGCCCAAGCCGTTGGTTAAATCACGGCAGCGGCTGGCCACATCGTCCTGCGTTGACAGCAGAACCTCATCCGCGCCCGCCGCTTTGGCGATACGCGCCTTGTCCTCGGTGCTGACGGTGCCGATGACATAGGCCCCCACATGCTTGAGCCATTGAACGAGGATTTGGCCAACACCGCCTGCCGCTGCATGAACAAGGACGGGCCAACCCGGCTGAACAAATGCGCAGCGTTGGACCAGAAACTCTGCCGTGCAGCCTTTGAGAAGCAGGGCGGCAGCCATCTCATCCGAAACATCTTCTGGGGTTTGGAACAACATCGCTGCGGGAAGGTTGCGTTCGGCTGCATAGGCGCCAAGCATTGGACCAAAAGTGCACACGCGATCTCCGGTTGCAAAGCCTGTTACGCCGTCGCCAATAGCCTCAATGACACCCGCCGCTTCAACGCCAAGGCCATTGGGCATGGGCAGTGGGTAAACGCCACTGCGGTGGTAAATGTCGATGAAATTCAGGCCGATGGCCGTGTTGCGCATACGGACTTCGCCGGGGCCGGGCGGGGAAAGGTCCTTTTCAACCCATTGGATGACGTCTGGCCCACCTTGTTCTGTGATCTGGGCGGTTAGGGCCATTAATTCTTCCTTTTTGCCTCTTTGCGCGCCTTTTTCTCTGCCTTGCGTGCCTCACGGCCGCGCTTCTGATCCGCTTCGGCCTGGCTTGTGGTGGTGGCATCAATCACTTTGCCCGCGACCTTGATGGGGGCTGTGACGACATCCGCCGCAATGGTGGCAATGCATCCGGACAAAAGGGCGGGCAAAAGAAGAAGACAGATGATACGCATAACCTGCACATGCCCGCTTCGCTGCAGGATTGCAACGCACTTGCACTCAATCCCGGAGTCGCTTAGAGGGCCGCTCTCGCAAGTATGTGGCGACCGTAGCTCAGTCGGTTAGAGCGCCGGTTTGTGGTACCGGAGGTCGCGGGTTCGGATCCCGTCGGTCGCCCCATTTCTTAGCTGATTTTCCAAAATTTTAGCGATGACTTAGCGATAGTGGCGAATCGCAGAAATTTTGTTTATTGCGCGGTTCTGTAATTTTATTTCTTGCGGGAGTTGCCTATGTCCGCCCTTTGGACTTTGCCGGATTTTGACGATCATGAATCTGTCCATGTTTTCCGGGATTCTAAGGCAGGCCTGACAGCCCTTATCGCAATCCATTCGACCCATTTGGGGCCAGCAGGCGGCGGGACGCGCTTTTGGCATTATCCTGAACCCGATGCCGCGATAACCGATGCCCTGCGCCTGTCGCGCGGCATGAGTTACAAAAATGCCATGGCTGGACTTGCTATGGGCGGCGGGAAGGCTGTCATCTTGGCCGATGCCAATCGCACCAAGACACCAGATCTGATCGCGGCCTTTGCGCGGTCGGTGGACAGCTTGAGCGGCCAATATGTGACCGCGCAGGATGTGGGCATCAGCCAGCAAGACATTATCGACATTGCACAAGGCACGCGCTTCGTATCCGGCTTGCCGCCCAAATCTGGCGGGGCAGGCGGCGATCCGGGGCCATCTACGGCTTTGGGCGTGTTTCTGGGCGTGAAGGCCGCTGTGCAGCGGGCGCTGGGCAAGGATGATATGGCGGGCGTCCATGTCGCCATTCAGGGCGTGGGCAGCGTTGGCGGCGGACTTGCGCGGCATTTGGCGGCGGCGGGTGCGAAGCTAACACTGGCGGATCAGGACGCGGCGCGCGCTCAGGCGCTCTCGGCGGAACTCGGGGCGCATTGTGTGGCGGCAGATGCCATCATGCAGGTCGAGGCGGATGTGTTCAGCCCCTGTGCGCTGGGGGCTATTCTGCATGATCAGTCGATACCGCAGCTCAATGTCCCCATTGTCGCCGGTGGTGCGAATAACCAGCTGGCACGTCCAGAACATGGCGCGGCGTTGCAGGCACGAGGCATTCTCTACGCGCCGGATTATGTTATCAATGCAGGCGGCATCATCAATGTCGCCCTCGAATATCTTGAGGGTGCAGATCGGGCCGCTGTGGACGCCAAGATTGCGGGCATTCCAGATCGGCTAAATTCTGTTTGGGATGAGAGTGCGACAACGGGTGACCATCCCGCGATGGTTGCCGATCGGATGGCGCAAAAGCTGATTGGTCGGGGCTAAGCCCCCGAGCAATCCAGCTTATTCGAGCCAGTCGGGAATGCGCTCTGCCGCCAAAATTGTTTCGGCGGCGATGCGATCCGCCACAACGGCGTAATGATCGCCATCGACCATCACTTCAGGCACCAAGGGACGGCTGTTATAGGTGCTGGCCATCGTCGCCCCATAGGCGCCAGCGGTCCGGAAAATGGCGAGATCGCCAGACGCGACGGCATCAATATCCCGCCCCATGGCGAAGGTATCTCCGCTTTCGCAGACGGGGCCAGCTATATTTGCCGTCATGCGCCCGCCCGTTGGCTGCACGGCGGCAAAGTCATGCCAGGCATCATACATGGCGGGACGAGCAAGATCGTTCATGGCCGCATCAACGATGATATAGGGCCGGATAACGCCCGGCTTCACCCAAATGACGCGCGTTAACAGGACGCCGGCATTGCCAACAATCACCCGACCGGGTTCAAACATCAGCGTGACATCCCAACCTTTGGTGACGCGCGCCACCATCTGTCCGTAATCAGCAGGGGAGGGTGGGTTTTCCTCCTGACGATAAGGCACGCCAAGGCCGCCGCCGAGATCAACCCGATCAATCACATGGCCAGCGGCGCGCAAATCGGCGACCAATTGCCCAATGCGGCGATAGGCGGCTTCCAGCGGATCAAGATCAAAAAGCTGGCTGCCAATATGCAACGCAACCCCGCGCATGCTGAGGCCCGGAAGCCCTGCCAGCCGATCAAAAATGCCGGGGGCCTGATCAATGGCAACGCCGAACTTATTTTCCTTTTTACCGGTCGAAATCTTGGCATGCGTTCCCGCATCCACATCTGGATTGACGCGCAGCGTGGCGTTGGCTGTCATGCCCTTGGATGCAGCAATCTGCGCGAGGACAACGCCTTCTTCTTCCAACTCAATATTGAACTGGCCAATCCCACTATCGAGCGCCTGTTCCAATTCCGCGCGCGTTTTTCCGACCCCGGAAAAGACGACGTCCTCGGGCTCTATGCCTGACGCAATTGCGCGAGAAATTTCACCGCCAGAGACGACATCGGCGCCATAGCCAGCCTTTGCCAACACGCGCAGAACGGCGCGGTTCGGGTTGGCCTTGATCGCAAAGGCAATATGCGACCGCCCGACTGGGGCAATGCCATCGCGAAAGACCTGCGCATGTCGTTCCAGCGTAGCGCGAGAATAGACATAAACGGGCGTGCCGACCTCTTCCGCAATGCGGGTCAGCGGCACGTTTTCGGCGTGGAGCACGCCGTTCTTAAGATGAAAATGGTCCATGGGGCTTAGCTTTTCGGCGGAATATCAAATTTGTCTTCGCGGCGTTCTTGTGATCGGGTGATCAATTCGTCGCTGCGTTTGGGCCGGGCCTGAGGCGACGGCGTAAGCATCTCATCCACCGTAAGCTGTGTTGCGGCTTCTTCCGGTTTGACGGGCAAAGACGTCCCTTGTTGCGGCTTCAGCTTAACACGGCCGCCACAGGCAGAAATGGCCAGAGACAGGGTAAGTGCAACGGCGATGGCGCGGCTCAGGCTCATCTCAACACCTCCTTCGCTTCGGCAATGCGCGCGCGCACTTGCGCGGGAGCGGTGCCGCCATGGCTGACCCGACTGGCAACAGAGGCGTCGACCGTCAAAACCGAAAAGACCCGGTCATCAATGCCGGGGTGGATCGCCTGAAGATCCGAAAGCGGAACGGCCGCAAGAGTGAGGCCAAGCTCTTCGGCCCGCTTGACGGCACGACCGGTGACGTGATGTGCTTCTCTGAACGGCAGACCCGCTTCGCGCACCAGCCAGTCGGCTAAGTCGGTGGCCGTCGCAAATCCGCTTTCGGCAAGTGCGCGCATCCGATCCGTGCGGAACGTCACGCTCTCCACCATGCCCGTCATTGCGGCGATGGAGAGGGCAAGCAGATCATGCGCCTCAAACACAGGCGGCTTATCATCCTGCATGTCTTTGGAATAAGCGAGTGGCAGACCCTTCATCGTCATCATTAGGGCATTCAAGCACCCGGTAATCCGTCCTGCATGACCACGGACAAGCTCAACTGCATCCGGATTGCGCTTTTGCGGCATGATGGAGCTGCCCGTTGACCATTGGTCGGGCAAAGCGACAAAGCCAAAGGGCTGGGACGCCCAGATGACGATTTCTTCCGACATGCGCGACAAGTGCAGCGCGCACTGGCTGGCGGCCATCAGATAATCAATCGCAAAGTCCCGGTCGGACACGCTATCCAGGCTGTTGTCGGTTGGCTTGTCAAAGCCAAGCGCCTTGGCCGTTGCATGGCGATCTATTGGAAAGCCTGTGCCCGCAAGTGCTGCGGCACCAAGCGGACATTCATTCATCCGCGCGCGCGCATCGACAAAGCGGCCGCGATCCCGGCGGATCATTTCAAACCACGCCATTAGATGATGGCCAAGCGTCACCGGCTGGGCGCTTTGCAAATGGGTAAAGCCCGGCATGACCGCATCGGCATTTTCTTCAGCGCGCGCGAGCAGTGCCCGTTGCAGCCCGATCAGGCCTGCCTCAACGGCGTCCATGGCGTCGCGCACCCAAATGCGGAAATCCGTTGCGACCTGATCATTGCGCGATCGGGCCGTATGCAGACGGCCTGCTGTCGGTCCGATGAGTTCGGCAAGCCGCGCTTCGGTTGCCATGTGAATATCTTCCAGCGCCAGATCGACGGGGACGCCATTGGCTTCATATTCCTGGGCAATTTGATCAAGCCCGTCAGAAATTGCCTTGGCATCATCGGAGGAGACAATGGCTTGCGCTGCGAGCATGGCAACATGGGCTTTCGAAGCGCGGATGTCCTGCGCCCACAATCGCTTGTCGAAAGGGATAGAGGCGTTTATCTCACGCATCACGGCGGCCGGCCCTTCGGCGAAGCGGCCACCCCACATGCTGTTGGAGTTTGACGTGCGGTTGCTAATCTCGACGCTCCTAATTGTTACCCTCGCAACTTCAGCCTGCGATAGGCAATCCGACCCAAAGCCGCAAGGCGAAGGGCCTATATCATCACCAACCGCGCCTAAAGCCGAACTTTCGGGCACAGTGGATCGCAGCCAAAAGGGCACGGCCATGCCTGATGTTGCCTTTGAGTCGCCTTCGGGGGAGATGGTCAAGCTCTCCTCCTTCAAGGGAAAGCCGGTGCTCGTGAACCTGTGGGCGACATGGTGCGGGCCGTGCATTGCGGAAATGCCGACAATTGAACGACTTGCCACGCGCGAAGCCGGGCAATTGACGGTTCTGGCGATTAGTCAGGATATGAAGGGGCGCCCGGCTGTTGAGGCTTGGTGGAATAAGCAAGGCTTTAAGACGCTCCAGCCCTATGTTGATGCCAAGGCGGATCTTGGATTTGCGCTGGGTGGCGGCTCCCTGCCCACAACGATTTTATATGATAAGGATGGCAAGGAAGTCTGGCGGATGCTGGGCGGAGCGGAATGGGACGCGCCCGCGCAAAAGACGCTGATCGACGAAGCGCTGTAAGGCCTGATAAGCGGTCTTTAGCTTCAAAGACGATTGGGTGAAACAACGTCGGGCGTCACGCCAAGCTCAATTAAGCCTTGCGGCCATCCGGTTTCTGCCACCAGCGCTTCGGCAATCGCAGACAGAGCAGGGGATGTTTGCAGCCCAAAACCGCCTTGCCCCGCAAGCCAAAAAAAGCCGGGTGCATCTGGCGCAAAGCCAGCGACGGGCATGCGATCCTTCACAAAGCTCCGAAGCCCGGCCCAGCGACCCGTAATGCGCGGGACGGACAGGGTTGTAAACTGTTCAACTAGATGGGCTGCAAGCGCCATATCATAATCTTCGGGCTGGGCATCACAGGGGTCGGTATCTGTCTCATCATTGGGGCAGGCCAGAAGGCGGTTTCCCTGCGGCAGCAGATAGAAATGATCGCTGGGTGTTTTCATGAATGGCCAACCTCGCACATCCATGCCTGATGGCGGATCAAAGACAATGATCGTGCGGCGCTTGGGTTGAAGCCCGATCGGTCTGACGCCCGCGAGGTCTGCGATCCGGTCTGCCCATGCGCCGGCTGCATTGACGATGATCGGGGCGCGATACACCTCACCCGCCTCCGTGGTGGCGGTCCAGATTTTGCCTGACTGCTGAAGGCTGGCGACGCGGTGGCGCACTAAAATTGTGCCCTGCTGGCGGGCGGCGCGGCCGAAACCTTGCAACAGAGCGTCAGCATCTAGGCTTCGACCACCATGATCAATTAGACCGGCAACAATGCCATCGGCACCAAAACGCAATGAGGGGCAGAGCGCCTGCATCTGGGCTTGGTCCGCGTCCTCAATCGTGTCCGTAAAGCGCCGCATCTCCTGCCCCAACAGGTCCAATTCTTCCTGCATTGCCTCGGTCGCGATGAACAGGGCCGGGCGGGGCGTCGCTAACGGCACTTCCGTGAAGCCCGGCGGCGGGGTGTCCAGAAAATCGCGGCTCCACGCCGTCAGACCACGCACAAGCGGATTACCGAGGCCGAAATGGTAAAAGGCCGCACTTCGGCCAGAGCTGTGATAGCCGACCGCCGCTTCCGCTTCGAGGACGATCACCCGGCCATGTTGGGCAAGCCGGGCTGCCGCGGACAGGCCAGCCACCCCACCGCCGATCACGATGACGTCGGCCGACCCAGTCATGTCAGTCTCTTAAAAGCTCATTAATCGCGGTTTTCGCGCGCGTTTGCGCATCAACACGTTTGACGATGACCGCACAGGCAAGGCTTGGGCCGGGGGTGCCATCGGGCAAGGCTTTGCCGGGCAGGGCACCGGGGACGACGACGGAATAAGCGGGCACGCGACCTACGAAAATTTCGCCCGTGGTGCGATCTATAATCTTGGAGGTGGAGGATAGGAAAACGCCCATGGCAAGCACGGCGCCCTCTTCCACGACCACGCCTTCGACGACCTCGGAACGCGCGCCAATGAAGCAATTATCTTCGATGATGACGGGCCCGGCCTGAAGCGGTTCGAGTACGCCGCCAATGCCAACCCCGCCCGAAAGATGGACGTTCTTGCCAATTTGGGCGCAGCTGCCGACGGTTGCCCATGTGTCGACCATCGTGCCGTCGCCAACCGACGCGCCCAGATTTACAAAGCTTGGCATCAAAACCACATTGCGGCCGATATGCGCGCCACGGCGGACAATGCTGCCGGGCACGGCGCGGAAACCGGCCTCACGGAACCGGGTTTCACTCCATCCATCAAATTTGGACGGAACCTTATCCCACCAATGGGACCCGCCGGGGCCACCCGATATGGTTTCCATGTCATTGATGCGGAAAGAGAGCAGAACGGCCTTTTTCAGCCATTGATTGACCGTCCACTGGTCCTCCAACTTCTCCGCGACGCGGCGGGTGCCGCTGTCCAGAAGCTCAAGAGCCGCATTCACAGCATCGCGCGCTGCGCCGGTGGTTGCAGGCGACAGGCTGTCGCGGTCTTCCCAAAGGGCTTCAATCGTCGTTTCAAGCGCGTCGGTCATGCTTCTTCCTGCTGGTAAAGGGCCTCAAGCCAGGCCGTGATGTCGTGTGTTTCATGGTCAATGAAGGAGGGGCAGGGGTCGGCCCCAGCCTGTTCCGATCCATTATTCACCCAAAGGGTCGTCATGCCAATATCTTTGGCGGGCTTTAGATTGCGGGCCATGTCTTCGGCAAAGAGCGATGTCGTGGCCGTCAGGCCCCAGGCTTTGCACAGCCCCGCATAAGCCGACGGATCAGGCTTTGGCTGATAGTCCATGGCATGAATGTCGTGCAGTGCTTCAAAACACCCCCCCAGGCCAAGCGCGCCAAGAACGCGCTCTGCATAGGGAACATCCCCATTGGTGAAGATGATCTTACGCCCTGGCAGATTAGAGATGGCGGTGCGCAGTGCCGGATTTTCCGACACGCGATCCATCTCAATATCATGCACAAAATCAAGAAAGTGATGCGGGTCTGTGCCGTGTTGGGACATTAGGCCGGATAGGGTGGTGCCATGCTCCCAAAAATACTGCTTTTGAATCTTGTGCGCCGCTTCGGCATCAACATTGAACATCTGCCGCAGATACAGGTTCATACGTTGGTCGATCAGCGCAAAAAGGTCGCAAGATGCGGGATAGAGCGTGTTGTCGAGATCAAAGATCCATGTGTCGATATGGTGAAGCGAAGGCAGCATAGGAAGGCCCCTTATCACAGAGCCATGAAACATAAAGAACCTGTTCGACGTGCCGCGACTTTACAGGGTGGCATCCCGCGCTCGTGTTGTTAATCTTTGGTTATGGATAGGCCGTTAAGGCTTGTTTGGAGAAAATGTGGGTGGATATGCGCGGACGCAGGCTTTTCTTATTCGGGTCACTGGTCGCACTGTCGACGACGCTCGCTGCCTGTGGAGGTGGTTCGTCCGGTGTCGCGACAATCCCACCTGCGCCTGTTGCGCCGCCCCCTTCTCCTCCGCCCCCGCCGCCGGCTCCGCCGTCTCCGCAAATCGATTACAACACTGCCGAATATCAGTGGTCGAATGCCGCAACGGCGATGAAGGCCCTGTCCGCCTATAATGCTGGTGCGACTGGTGAGGGCATAGTTGTTGGCGTTGTCGATAGTGGCGTTAACCCGGCTTTGGCTGAATTCAGCGGAAAGATTAACAGCTTTTCTCAGGATGTTGCCGGGTCACGTGGATTGGGCGATGATGATGGCCACGGAACATCCGTAGCGGCTGTTATCCTAGCTGCACGAAATAATGCGGATATCCAAGGCGTTGCCTTCGGGGCCAATTTGCTTGCGCTGCGCACGGACACTCCAGGCTCTTGCCGATCGACCGGGCTGTCTTCGGGATGCTCCTATGCGGATTCCAATATTGCGCGCGCGATTGATGTGGCGATCGCTAATCGAACGCGCGTCATTAACCTTTCATTTGGCGGATCAACGGCCAATTCGACGCTGAGGGACGCAATTAGCCGCGCAACGGCGGCAGGGATCATCATTGTTGTTGCGGCTGGCAACAACGCAGGAGCCGATCCTAATGGGTTCGCATTGATCGCGAATGAGTCCCTGGCTCGGGGACTTGTTATTGTGGCAGGCGGCGTTGATGCAGCGGAGCAGATTGCGACATTTTCTAGTGGCGGAAGCAATCGCGCCGGGGCCACAGCTGCTCATTATGTTACTGCTCTTGCAACGGAAGTGCGCACCGTGAATGGAGACGGTGCGACCGTTTTGGGGTCTGGCACATCCTATTCAGCACCCGCCATCGCAGGGGCAGTTGCCTTGCTCGCTCATGCCTTTCCAAACTTGACCAGTGCCCAGATTGTGAACCTGTTGCTGACCTCTGCGCGCGATCTCGGGCCGGCCGGCATTGATGCAATCTATGGCAATGGCGTGGTTGATTTGTCGGCTGCCTTTGCCGCGCGCGGGGCAACATCCGTCGCTGGAACGACCGTGCCTGTGTCTTTGCTGACCAATGGAACTCTGTCTGTGGCCATGGGGGATGCCAGCCAAACGGGGCTGTCGACCGTTGTTTTAGACAGCCTCGGCCGCGCCTATCGCGCCGAACTTTCCAATAGTTTTTCGCGGTCTTGGTCGGGTGGGCGTTTATCGGTGGCGCTTGGGGCGTCTGGTCAAACGGCGGCAGCCCCAATCGGCCAAGGCGGAACTGGATTGATGCTGACCGTTTCTGGGGATCCACTCCATAGCGGCAATGCAGGAGGCGCTCTTCTGGCGCTGTCAGAGCGTGATCGCGTTCAAGCGCGTGCTCTGGCGGGGTGGGTCGTCACCCGAATGTCGGATCATGTGCAGGTGGCAGGGGGTGTCGCACGCAGCGGGCCTGCGCTTGTCAATCAGCTCGACCTGCACCGCGCGGCCCGTTTTTTGATGGCGGAGGCCGGGGATGAGGGGATTGGCTTCTCCTCTGTCCCCGGATTTGCAGGGGCAGCACGCTGGGCCTGGCGGCATTGGTCTGTGTCGTTATCCGCCGACAAGGGCGATATTCTGGTTTGGAACCCGGGTTATTTGCGGCGCTATGATCGGACTGCTTATGGTAGCTTTGGCATCGGTTTGGCACGGCAGGCGGGGCCAGTTCTGCTGGATCTTAATCTGCGTCGATTGGACGAGACGGGGACAGTCCTCGGGGCACGGTTTGGGCCGATGATGGGATCGCCCGGATCAGTGACGCATTTTGCGGCAATGCGGGCGCTCTACATAGGCCCGTCTGGATTGCGATTGAGCGGGCGGTATCAGCGGGGGTGGACGCATGTTCCCGCGGGCGGTGTTCGGCCAGAGGCAGATCGGCTTGTGTCGACCAGCTGGTCCGTGGATGCGATGCGCAGCCATGTCTGGCAACCGGGCGATGAACTTGCTTTACGCATTAGCCAGCCTTTAAGGGTGGCAAGGGGTGGCTTTAACCTGAGCCTGCCGACAAGCTGGGATTATGGACTTTCGCAAGCCAGCTATGCGCCCCGCTACTTCGGCCTGGCACCAAAGGGCAGGGAGGTGGATGCCGAACTCCATTATTCGACACCTTTTAGCTTTGGCGTGGTGTCCGCCAGCTTGTTCGCCCGAAAAGACCCCGGCCATTATGCGCAGGCGCCCGATGATGTTGGTTTTGCCCTTCGTTTGGGGGCAGCTTTTTAGCCATCCTAGATCAGCTCATTTTCTGCGCTTTTGGCACAGCGCGGATTTGACAGAAGCGGCCTGAAACCCTAAAGGCCCTTCATCCACCGCACCCGTCGGGAAAGGATGCGCCGTCGCGCAGTGCATCCAATGAATAGACGAGATGTGGTTCCAAGACGCTGAAAGCTGCAGTTTTCCGAATGGAAGACTTGCGGCTTTTGTCGTTTGTTTGCGCTTCGAATCTAGAGACAAAAAGGCGAGAAATCTAAATGGCGAAGCAAGTAGCGAACGCAACAGTCGCGGTTGCCAAGAAGCGCATCCGCAAGGTGTTCGGCAATATTCACGAAGTGGCAGAAATGCCGGATCTGATCCAGGTTCAGCGCGAATCCTATGAACAGTTCCTGCGGTCTGACCCGTCGATCGGCTATGTGTCTGGCTTGGAAAAGACGCTGCGCAGCGTTTTCCCGATCCGTGACTTTGCCGGGACGGCTGAACTCGACTTCGTCAATTATGAGCTGGAAGACCCCAAGTTCGACGTGGAAGAATGCCGCCAGCGTGGCATCACCTATGCCGCGCCGATGAAGGTCACGCTGCGCCTGATCGTTTTTGAAGTCGATACAGAGACGGAAACCCGCTCTGTCCTCGATATTAAGGAGCAGGACGTTTACATGGGCGATATGCCGCTCATGACCGAAAACGGCACCTTCTTCGTCAATGGCACAGAACGCGTTATTGTCTCGCAGATGCACCGCTCGCCTGGTGTGCTGTTTGACCATGACCGGGGCAAGACCCACTCGTCGGGCAAATATCTCTTCGCCGCGCGCGTCATTCCGTATCGCGGATCTTGGCTCGATTTCGAATTTGACGCCAAGGACATTGTCAACGTTCGGATCGACCGTAAGCGCAAGCTGCCGGTGACGGCATTGCTGCTGGCGCTCGGCATGACGCCGGAAGGCATCCTCAACCATTTCTACAACACGGTGACGTTCGGCCGCTCTGCTGCTGGCTGGGAAGTGCCCTATGTTGCCGAGAATTGGCGGGGTCAAAAGCCGCTTTATGATGTGGCTGACGCCAAGACGGGTGAAGTCGTGTTCGCGGCCGGCCAGAAGGTCAGCCCGCGGGCTGCCAATAAGGCGGAAAAAGACGGCCTTGTTGCGCTCCTGATTCCAACCGAAGAAATCTTCGGCCGCTATTCAGCTCTTGATTTGATCAATGAGCAGACTGGTGAGATTTACATCGAAGCGGGTGAAGAAGTTTCGGCTGAAAACCTCGAAAAGCTCGATAAGGCGGGCGTTGATCGCCTTGAATTGCTCGACATTGACCATGTGAATACAGGTCCGTGGATGCGTAACACGCTGAAGGTGGACAAGTCGGAAGACCGCGACATGGCGCTTGATGCCATTTATCGCGTCATGCGCCCCGGCGAACCACCGACACGCGAAACGGCCGAAGCCCTGTTCGCTGGCCTGTTCTTCGATTCCGAACGCTATGATCTCTCGGCCGTTGGTCGTGTGAAGCTCAACATGCGTCTTGGCATGGACGCGCCGGATGATCTGACCACGCTGCGCAATGAAGATATTCTGGCGGTCGTGAAGACGCTGGTCGATCTGAAGGACGGCAAGGGCGAAATCGACGATATCGACAATCTCGGCAATCGTCGCGTCCGTTCGGTCGGGGAACTTCTGGAAAACCAGTACCGCATCGGTCTGCTCCGTATGGAGCGCGCCGTGAAGGAGCGTATGTCTTCCGTTGATGTCTCGACAGTGATGCCGAACGACATGATCAACGCAAAGCCCGCTGTTGCTGCTGTGCGTGAATTCTTCGGCTCGTCGCAGCTATCGCAGTTTATGGATCAGACCAATCCGCTGTCAGAAGTCACGCATAAGCGTCGTGTGTCGGCGCTTGGACCGGGCGGTTTGACGCGTGAGCGTGCTGGCTTTGAAGTCCGCGACGTTCACCCAACCCATTATGGCCGTATCTGCCCAATTGAAACGCCGGAAGGCCCGAATATTGGTCTGATCAACTCGCTGGCATCGTTCAGCCGCGTGAACAAATATGGCTTTATCGAAACGCCTTATCGTCGGATCGTCGATGGCAAGGTGACCAGCGATGTCGTCTATCTGTCGGCTATGGAAGAGGCCAAGCACACCATCGCTCAGGCCAATGCTGAGCTGACAGGCGATGGTAGCTTTGTTGATGAGACGATCTCGTCGCGTCAGGCTGGTGAATTCCTGATCGCTCCGCGCGAACAGATCACCTTGATGGACGTGTCGCCCAAGCAGCTTGTGTCGGTTGCCGCCTCGCTCATTCCGTTCCTGGAAAATGATGACGCCAACCGCGCCCTCATGGGATCGAACATGCAACGTCAGGCGGTGCCGCTTGTTCGTGCGGAAGCGCCGTTCGTCGGCACAGGCATGGAAGAAACGGTTGCCCGTGACTCAGGCGCTGCGATTGGCGCCCGTCGTGCGGGCATTGTTGATCAGGTGGATGCAACGCGTATCGTTGTGCGCGCCTCGGGTGAAGTCGATGCCGATCAATCGGGCGTTGATATTTATCGTCTGCAAAAATTCCAGCGGTCAAACCAGAACACCTGCATCAACCAGCGTCCGCTGGTGAAGGTGGGTGACGTTGTGTCGACAGGCGACATAATCGCCGACGGCCCATCGACCGAACTGGGTGAATTGGCTCTCGGCCGGAACTCGCTCGTCGCGTTTATGCCTTGGAATGGCTATAATTATGAAGATTCCATCCTGATTAGCGAACGCATCGTGAAGGATGACGTCTTCACCTCAATCCATATTGAGGAATTTGAAGTCATGGCCCGTGATACCAAGCTTGGGCCGGAAGACATCACGCGTGACATCCCGAATGTCGGCGAGGAAGCTCTTCGCAGCCTCGACGAAGCAGGGATTGTCTATATCGGTGCTGAAGTGGAGCCGGGCGATATTCTGGTCGGTAAGATCACCCCCAAGGGTGAATCGCCAATGACGCCGGAAGAAAAGCTGCTGCGCGCCATCTTTGGTGAAAAGGCATCGGACGTGCGCGATACCTCGCTGCGTCTGCCCCCGGGCGTTGCAGGCACGGTCGTTGAAGTCCGTGTGTTCAACCGTCATGGCATTGACATTGATGACCGTACGCGGGCCATTCAGACCGAAGAAAAGGAGCGTCTGGCCAAGGATCGTGATGATGAACGCACGATTTTGAACCGCGCCACCTATTCGCGCCTGAAGGAAATGCTGATTGGTCAGGTTGCCACAGCCGCGCCAAAGGGTCTGAAGAAGGGTGCCGAGATTGACGAGGCAAGCCTTGCCGAAGTCGAAACGCATGAATGGTGGAAAATCGCTGTTCAGGATGACCGCCTTCAGGCTGATCTTGAAGCTGTGAAGATCCAGTATGATGATGCCGTAAAGCGCATCAACGCCAAGTTTGAAGACCGCGTTGAAAAGGTCGAGCGTGGCGACGATCTGGCACCTGGCGTGCTCAAGATGGTCAAGGTCTTTGTCGCTGTGAAGCGCAAGCTTCAATCGGGCGACAAAATGGCTGGCCGTCACGGCAATAAGGGCGTCATCAGCCGCATCGTGCCGGCTGAAGACATGCCCTTCCTCGAAGATGGAACGCCTGTTGATATCGTTCTGAACCCGCTGGGCGTGCCTTCGCGCATGAACGTCGGTCAGATTTTCGAAACCCATCTGGGCTGGGCCGCACGCGGCCTTGGCAAGCAAATCCAGGCGGCGCTTGAAGACTGGCGGGCAACCGGCGGCACGGCGGCAGGATCTGCCCCTGTTGCGGTTCGCGAGCGTCTGAAAACAATCTATGGTGAAAATTACCACGCCGAGATTGATCAGCGCAGCGATACGGACATTGTTGAAATGGCCGAACTGCTCCGCAACGGGGTACCGATGGCGACACCGGTGTTCGATGGTGCGCGTGAGGCCGATGTGACACGCATGCTGGAACTCGCGGGTCTCGACGGGTCGGGTCAGGTGACGGTTTATGATGGCCGGACCGGGGAAGCCTTCGACCGCAAGGTAACCGTGGGTTATATCTATATGCTGAAGCTGCACCACTTGGTGGACGACAAGATCCACGCCCGTTCGATCGGGCCGTACAGCCTTGTTACCCAGCAGCCGCTGGGCGGCAAGGCCCAGTTCGGTGGTCAGCGCTTCGGGGAAATGGAAGTCTGGGCGCTGCA
>JBBATU010000036.1:0-21508 GCA_040398565.1 Chakrabartia sp. | reverse complement strand
GCTTCGCGCGACATCCACAGCATCGCAACCAGCATCAGCAAGGAGCCGAACAGCGTATAGAGGAAGAACTTATAGCTCGCCTTGATCCGGTCTGCCCCGCCCCAGATGCCGATGATGAGATACATGGGAATCAGGCCGGCTTCGAAGAAGATGTAGAACAGGAACATGTCCTGCGCTGAAAAGACGCCGATCATCAGCGCCTCCATCAACAGAAAGGCCGCCATATATTCCGGCACGCGCTTTTCAATCGATGTCCAGCTGGCGAGAATGCAGATCGGCATCAGGAAGACCGACAGGACGATCAGCATCAAGGCAATGCCGTCAATGCCCAAGGCCCAAGAGAAGCGCCCGAAAATCGGGGCATTCTCAACAAACTGCCATTGCGGGCCACCCACATCAAAGCCGTGCCACAGCGCAACACCAAGGCCAAATAGCCCCAAAGTCGTGCCAAGCGCCGCCCAACGCGCGGCCTGCGCATTGAGGAACAGCGTCAGGATGGCAGCTGCAATTGGCAGCAGGATCATGATCGAGAGAATGGGATAGCTCATCGCGTCATCGCCCAAGTTGCAAGGCCCACGAGCCCAAGGAGCATCACGAAGGCATAGGAATAGAGATAGCCCGTCTGGAAGCGGACCGCGAGGCGGCTGCCCTGAAGCACCACTTCCGCCGCACCATGCGGGCCGAACCGGTCAATCGTGCCTTCATCGCCCTTTTTCCAGAACAGGCGACCGAACCAGAAGGCCGGCTTTACGAACAGCAGGTCATAGAGTTCATCCCAATACCATTTGTTCAGCAGGAACCGATAAATGGCAGGGAATGTCGCCGTGAACCGCGCCGGGACGCTCGTGTCCTTAATATAGGCCCACCACGCCAGGGCGAGGCCCAGGATCATGACGATGGTCGCCGACAGCTTCACCAGCAAAGGCACCTCATGCATGGCGTGCATCAAATGCGTGTCAAAGGCGATGCTGCCTTGCCAAAACTCCACACCCTTTTCCGCATCCAGAAAGGGCGTGTGCCAGACATAACCCGCAAAAATGGCGCCTAGTGTGAGCACGATCAGCGGAGCGAGCATCGGCAATGGGCTTTCATGCGGGTGATAGCCCAGCGTGCCATCCTCATCATGGGCGTGGCCATGATGGCCATGGGCTGCATGCTGAATATGTTCCGACTGTGACCAGCGCGGCTTTCCGAAGAAGGTCAGGAACATCAGACGCCAGCTGTAGAAGCTGGTGAGCAGGGCGGCGAACACGGCGACCGCAAAGGCGACGCCGCCGGCCTGTGTGCCGCTAGCAAAGGCAGCCTCAATAATGGCGTCCTTCGAATAAAATCCGGCAAAGCCAAAGATGCCGATGACACCCACACCCGTAATGGCAAGCGTGCCCGCCATCATCGCCCAGAAGGTCAGCGGGATATGCTTCCGCAGGCCGCCATAGTACCGCATGTCCTGCTCATGATGCATGGCATGGATCACCGAACCTGCGCCCAAGAACAGCAGCGCCTTAAAGAAGGCGTGCGTGAACAAGTGGAACATGGCTGCGCCATAAGCGCCTACGCCTGCGGCAAAGAACATATAGCCCAGCTGCGAACAGGTTGAATAGGCAATGACGCGCTTAATGTCGGTCTGCGTCGTACCCACCGTTGCCGCGAACAGCGCTGTGGCCGCCCCGACATAGGTGACCAAAGTGGTCGCGGTTTCCGAAAGCTCAAACAAAGGCGACAGGCGGCACACCATGAACACGCCTGCAGTCACCATGGTGGCGGCGTGGATGAGCGCGGAGACGGGCGTCGGCCCTTCCATGGCATCGGGAAGCCATGTGTGCAGGCCAAGCTGCGCCGATTTGCCCATCGCACCGATGAACAGCAAGATGCAGATCAGCGTGATCGTATCGATGCGGTAGCCAAGGAACCCAATGGTCGACCCGGCATAGGATGGCGCCACGCTCAGGATTTCAGGAATGGAGACGGTGCCGAAGACCAAAAAGGCCGCGAAGATACCGAGCGAAAAGCCAAAATCCCCCACGCGGTTAACGACAAATGCCTTGATCGCCGCGGCATTGGCACTGGGCTTATGATACCAAAAGCCGATCAGCAGGTAAGAGGCGAGACCCACCCCTTCCCAACCGAAGAACATTTGCACCAAACTGTCCGCCGTCACGAGCATCAACATCGCAAAGGTAAAGAGCGACAAATAGGCAAAGAAGCGCGGTTGGCTGGGGTCTTCAGACATATAGCCCCAGCTATAAAGATGGACGAGGCTGGAGACGCTGGTGACGACCACCAACATGACCGCCGTCAGCGTATCGACACGCAGCGACCATTGGACATCCAGATCACCTGAGCGGATGAAGTCCAGCACCGGCACGACATGCGCTTCCGCGCCACCTGTCATGAACGAAATGAAGATCGGCCAGCTGAGCGCGCAGGAGAGGAACAGCGCGGCTGTCGTCACGATTTTCGCCGCGACATTTCCAATAATCCGATTGCCAAGCCCCGCGACGATGGCCGCCAGCAGCGGCAGGAAAACGATAAGCTTAATGGTCTCCACGACGCTTAACCCTTCATCCGGTTGACATCATCAACCGCGATTGATCCGCGTCCGCGGAAATAAATGACAAGAATGGCAAGCCCAATGGCCGCTTCACCCGCCGCCACCGTCAACACGAACATGGCAAACACCTGCCCCACCAAATCACCCAGATAGGCGCTAAAGGCGACAAGGTTGATGTTCACCGACAGCAGGATGAGTTCAATCGCCATCAGGATGATGATGATGTTCTTGCGGTTGATGAAGATGCCCATCACCCCCATCACAAATAAAATCGCCGAGACGACCAGATAATGCTGAAGACCAATCATAGGTCTACCCCCTGCCCTATCGGCTGATTGATATTGCGCACCGCATCTTGCGGACGGCGCTTCACCTGCTCAGAAATATTCTGCGGACGCACATCCCTGCGTTCCCGATGGGTCAGCACAATCGCCCCGATCAGCGCGACGAGCAGAACCAGCCCTGCTGCTTCAAACACATAAAGATATTTGGAATAGATGAGCGCACCCATCGCCTCGATATTGCTGAGATCGGCGGAAATGGGGGCTGTCCGATTGGCGAGTTCAATCGCACCCGCGCTCCAAGCGCCCGTCGCGATGATGAGTTCCCCCGCCAAAATAAGCGCGATGAGCAGCCCAAAAAAGCCATAGCGAACAAAGCCACTGCGCAGTTCTGCAAAATCAATATCGAGCATCATGACAACAAAGAGGAAGAGAACCGCAACGGCGCCCACATAAACAATGACGAGCAGCATCGCGATAAATTCTGCCCCTACCAGCAACATCAGACCTGCGGCATTGAAGAAGGCGAGGATCAGCCACAGCACGCTATGCACCGGGTTGCGCGACAAAATAGTCAACGCACCCGACAGGATAACGACAGCTGCGAACAGGTAAAAGGCGAACGTCTGGATCATGGTCTCCCCCTTTTACCGATCAACGATAGGGCGCATCGGCAGCGATATTCGCCGCGATTGCGCGTTCCCAGCGATCTCCATTCGCAAGCAGCTTTGCCTTGTCATACAAAAGCTCCTCACGGGTTTCGGTCGCATATTCAAAATTCGGTCCTTCGACCACGGCATCCACCGGGCAGGCTTCCTGACAAAAGCCGCAATAAATGCACTTGGTCATGTCAATGTCATAGCGCGTGGTGCGGCGGCTGCCGTCATCGCGCGGCTCGGCTTCAATGGTGATGGCCTGCGCCGGGCAAACTGCCTCACACAGCTTGCACGCGATGCAGCGTTCTTCGCCATTGGGATAGCGACGCAGCGCATGCTCCCCGCGAAACCGCGGGCTGAGCGGATTGCGCTCATAGGGATAGTTGATCGTCGCCTTGGGCTTGAAGAAATACTTCAAGGTCAGCCAGTGCGCCTTCACAAACTCCCAGAGCGTGAAGGTCTTGATGAAGTGAGCAATCGCACTCATGCGCCATACCTTGTCAGCATCAGATAACCCGAAACGAGAAAGACCCAGATCAATGAGATGGGCAGGAAGATTTTCCAGCCCAGACGCATCAGCTGGTCATAGCGGAAGCGCGGCACAGTGGCCTTGATCCAAGAGAAGATGAAGAAGAAGATGAGGATCTTCGCAAAAAACCAGATGATCCCCGGCACGGCATAAAGCGGGGCCCAATCAATCGGGGGCAGCCAGCCGCCCCAGAACAGAATAGCGTTCAGCGCGCACATCAGGATGACATTGGCATATTCACCCAGCCAGAAGAGCGCGAAGCTCATCGACGAATATTCGGTCTGGTAGCCAGCCACCAATTCCGATTCCGCTTCTGTCAGATCAAAGGGCGCACGCGCCGTTTCCGCCAGAGCCGAAATCAGGAAGACAATGGCCATTGGGAAGAGCAGCGGATTGAACCCAAAGCCGTTTAAAAGCCCAAAAACATGCGCCTTTTGCGCCAGAACGATTGTCGACAGGTTAAAGGAATCGGCCCAGAGAACGACCGAAATCAGCACGAAACCGATGGATACTTCATACGATACCATCTGCGCTGCGGCACGAAGAGCTGAGTAAAAGGGATATTTGGAGTTGGAGGCCCAACCCGAAATAATGACGCCATATACGCCCAGCGATGAGGCCGCGAGCAGGTAAAGCAGGCCAACGTTAATGTCCGCCAGCACCATGCCCGGCCCAAAAGGGATCACCGCCCAGACAATCAGGGCCACCGTGAAGGTGATGATTGGTGCGAGCAGAAACAGACCGCGATTGGCCGCCGACGGAATGATCGTTTCTTGCAGCATGACCTTCAGGCCATCGGCAAAGGACTGAAGCAGGCCCAGCGGGCCGACGACGTTCGGGCCACGGCGCAGCGCCATAGCGGCCCAAATCTTACGATCCGCATAAATGATCATGGCAACCGCCAGCATCAGCGGCAATGCGATCATCAGGATGAGGACGGTTGTGGCCAAGAACCAGCCAAATGCCTCACCGCCCCAGGATTGGAACCATTGGGTAAAGGTCATTCTGCAGCCTCCAGCCATTCTTCCCCTTTGACCAGTTCGCTTGAGCAGCGCTGCATCGTTTCAGAGGCGCGGCAAATCGCGTTGGTCAGGTAGAAATCCTTGATTGGATAATCGGCAATGTCGGCCACTGCCTTTTCCGGCAGCGATGGGACATCCCAGCCATAATCAGCAAGCCCGTCACGGCCGAGTGCTGGAACGGCCTTGGCCATTGCAGCACGCAGTTCATCAAAGCTGTCAAACGGCAGAACCTTGCCCGTCAGATCAGACAAAGCCCGGAAGATTGACCAATCCTCACGCGCATCGCCCGGTGCGAACACGGCGCGATCGGCCTGCTGCACCCGGCCTTCCAGATTGACGTAAGTGCCCGCCTTTTCGGTATAGGCAGCACCCGGCAGGATCACATCCGCTGCATGCGCGCCTGCATCGCCATGATGGCCGACATAGACTTTAAAATTATCGGCAAAGAGGCTGTAATCAACCTCATCCGCGCCGAGGAAGAAGGCCAGCTTCGGCTTCTTCGCGGCCAAAGCCTTGATGCCGCCGTCATAGGCATAGCCGAGCATCAAGCCGCCCATGCGTGCGGCGGCAAAATGGAGGACGTTAAAGCCATTCCAGCCATCCCGGACGAGCTTAAACTTCTTGGCAAAGGCCAGCGCCGCACCATGTGCGCCTTCATAGCGCAGTGCGCCGCCGCCGACGATGATGACCGGGCGTTGTGCCGCCTTAAAGGCATCACTGACATGCTTGGGCAGCTTGCCAAGCAGGCCGAGATTAGCGCCAAGGAATTCGGCCTTATAGGTCAGGTCGGTTTCTGGCCCGATGGCAAACACCTTCGCGCCCTTTTTCCGGACGGCCTTTTGGATGCGGGTGTTGACCAACGGCGCTTCACGGCGCGTATCGGACCCGACGAGCAAAATGACGTCAGCATTCTCAACATTGGCAATGCCGGTGTTGAAATTCACCGCCGCCAAGCTGGAGGTATCATAAGCAAGGCCCGTCTGGCGGCCTTCGAGCATGGAGCCGCCCAGCGACTTCACAAGCTGGCGCGCAGCAAACATGGTTTCACAATCGACCTGATCGCCCGCAATGGCCGCGACCGATTTTCCGGCCTTCGCCGCTGCATCAGCAACAGCCTTGAGCGCATCGGCCCAATCCACGGCAACCAGCTTGCCATTTTGGCGCACATAGGGCCGATCCAACCGACGCTGGGTTAGGCCGTCCACCGCATGGCGGGTTTTGTCGCTGGCCCACTCCTCATTCACATCTTCATTGATGCGTGGAAGGGCGCGCAGCACCTGCCGCCCCCGGCTGTCGAGGCGGATATTGGTGCCAACGGCGTCCATCACATCAATGGCCGCCGTCTTCTTCAACTCCCAAGGGCGCGCGATAAAGGCATAGGGCTTGGACGTCAGCGCGCCGACCGGGCACAGGTCAACCACATTGCCCGAAAGCTCGCTCGTCACCGCATGCTCAAGGTAGCTGGTGATTTGCATATTCTCGCCGCGATAAATCGCGCCGATTTCCTCAACCCCTGCCACTTCTTCGGCAAACCGGACGCAGCGTGTGCACTGGATGCAGCGCGTCATCGTCGTTTTGACGATGGGGCCCATATATTTTTCCGTGACGGCGCGCTTATTCTCATCATAGCGCGACCCGCCCCGGCCATAGGCCACGGACTGATCTTGCAGGTCGCATTCGCCACCCTGATCGCAGATCGGGCAATCGAGCGGGTGGTTGATCAGGAGAAACTCCATCACCCCTTCGCGCGCCTTTTTGACCATCGGGCTGTCGGTGCGGATCACCTGACCTTCGCTCGCGGGGAGCGCGCACGACGCCTGCGGCTTGGGCGGGCCGGGCGATACCTCAACCAAACACATGCGGCAATTGCCCGCGATGCTCAGCCGCTCATGATAGCAGAAACGAGGGATTTCCTTGCCCGCAAGCTCACAGGCCTGCAGGACAGTCGCGCCTGCGGGAACTTCCAGTTCGGTGCCGTCTACGGTAACTTTAGGCATGGTTACTCCGCCGCCTCCAGCATTTCGCCACCATTGCGTTCGGCAATGCGACGTTCAATTTCAGGACGGAAATGACGGATCAGGCCCTGAATGGGCCAAGCCGCCGCGTCGCCCAGCGCGCAGATGGTGTGGCCTTCAACTTGCTTAGTCACTTCAAACAAGGTGTCGATTTCCGACACCTCGGCCTTGCCTTCGCGTAAGCGTTCCATCACACGCCACATCCAGCCCGTGCCTTCGCGGCATGGGGTGCATTGGCCACAGCTTTCATGCTTATAGAAATAACTGAGCCGCGAAATGGCGCGGACAATATCGGTCGATTTGTCCATCACAATAACCGCTGCCGTACCAAGGCCAGAGCCGAGCGCCTTCAGGCCATCAAAATCCATCGGCGCGTCCATGATTTCCTTGGCCGGAACCAAAGGTACAGACGAGCCGCCCGGGATAACGGCAAGGAGATTGTCCCAACCGCCACGAATGCCGCCTGCATGCTTTTCAATCAGCTCGCGGAAGGGAATGCTCATCGCTTCTTCCACGGTGCACGGCTTGTTTACATGGCCCGAAATCTGGAACAGCTTGGTGCCCGCATTATTCTCACGGCCAAAGCCTTTGAACCAATCCGCGCCACGGCGCAGGATCGTTGGCGTGACGGCGATAGATTCCACATTATTGACCGTGGTCGGGCAACCATAAAGGCCCGCGCCAGCCGGGAAAGGCGGCTTTAAGCGCGGCTGGCCCTTTTTGCCTTCCAGGCTTTCGATCATCGCGGTCTCTTCACCGCAGATATAGGCCCCTGCCCCACGGTGCACGAACACGTCAAAATCATAGCCGGACTTGGCGGCATTTTTGCCGAGCAGGCCGGCGGCATAGGCTTCGTCCACGGCGGCCTGAAGCACCTTGGCTTCGTAGATAAACTCACCGCGAATGTAGATATAGGCAGCGCGTGCGCGCATCGCGAAACCCGCAATCAATGCACCTTCCAACAGGCGGTGCGGATCATGGCGAATAATCTCACGATCCTTGCAAGACCCCGGCTCTGACTCATCGGCATTGATCACGAGGAAATTGGGGCGTTCCGGCGTCGGCGTCTTGGGCATGAAGCTCCACTTCATCCCCGTGGGGAAGCCCGCACCGCCCCGGCCACGCAGGCCGGACGCCTTGATCGTCTCGATAATCTCATCCGCCCCGATCTGGAGCAGCTTTTTCGTATTGTCCCAGCATCCCCGCTTCTTGGCGGCATCCAGCGTCCAAGGCTGGAAGCCATAGAGGTTGGTGAAAATGCGATCCTTATCGTGCAGGCTCACTTCCATTCCCCCCGATAATCGTGGTTCTCTAAGGCCATTTCCTTGAGCGACGATGGGCCGCCTTCGGGGCAGCTCGTCTGACGGTCGATCTGCGGGCCGACCTTCACGGGTTTGCCGGCGGCCAGCGCATCGAGCAGCGCAACCGTGCTGTCAAAGGTCAGGTCTTCGAAGTTATCGTCGTTAATCTGAACCATGGGCGCATTGGCGCAGGCCCCCAGACATTCGACTTCATTGAGGGTGAACATGCCATCCGGCGTCGTCCCACCCTTGACCAGCCCCTTGGACTTGCAGGCGGCCAGAACATCGTCCGACCCACGCAGCATGCAGGGCGTTGTCCCGCAGACCTGAACGTGGAATTTGCCCACCGGTCCCATGTTGTACATGGTGTAGAAGGTCGCGACTTCGTAGGCGCGCATATAAGGCATATCGAGCTGCGCTGCGACATATTCGATCACGGGAACGGGCAGCCAGCCTTGTGTATTGGTTTCTGCCCCAACCTGCCGCTGGGCAAGATCAAGCAGACCCATAACGGCCGAGGCCTGACGACCAGCGGGGTAGCGCGCAATGATCGCTTGTGCTTTTTCCATTGTCTCCGCCGTAAAGGCGAAATTGCCCCACCGGGCGCGGACGTCTGCCTCGTCGGGAATATGAACTGCGTCAGCCATTAGCGGATGAACTCCACGCGAGAGCACTTCTCGCCTTCAAAACTATAAACAGCGATCACGTCAAACGGCGCAACCAGCGGGGTCCCATCACTCGCCGGGCCGCGCGTAACATGTTCGCGAAACAGCACATAATCGCCAATTTCCTGAACATCCCGGATATCGGCCGTGTTCTGCGGCCATTTGGCAAAGGCCGCCGCAAGGCCGCTGCGCGTGCCTTCCTTGCCTTCGCGCACGACATCACCACGATAATTGGCTTCGCAAGCATCGTCCGTCATGTACGAGACATAGATGTCGACATCCTGCGCGTTATAGGCCGCGATCATTGCCTTGGCAGTATCGAGGTTGCTCACCGGTCGCACTCCCCAAACACAATGTCGAGCGCGCCCAAAATGGCCGTCGTATCCGCGAGCATGTGGCCGCGCGACATGAAGTCCATAGCCTGAAGATGCGAAAAGGCGGTGGGCCGGATCTTGCAGCGATAGGGCTTGTTCGTCCCATCGGAGACCAGATAGACGCCAAATTCCCCCTTCGGGCTTTCCGTCGCCACATAGACGCTGCCTTCGGGAACCTTAAAGCCTTCGGTGTAGAGCTTAAAGTGATGGATCAGAGCTTCCATCGACTGTTTCATCTCACCGCGCTTGGGCGGCGCAACCTTACGGTCGTCGGTCAGCACGGGGCCTTCCGGCATATCGCGCAGGCATTGCTTCATAATCCGGATGGACTGACGCACTTCCTCAACGCGCACCATGAAGCGATCATAGCAATCACCCTTGGTGCCGACGGGCACATCAAACTCAACCCGATCATAGGCATCATAAGGCTGCGACTTGCGAATATCCCAAGGGAGGCCTGCACCGCGGATCATCGGGCCGGAAAAGCCCCAGCGAATGGCATCTTCCTGAGACACAGTCGCAATGTCGACATTGCGCTGCTTGAAAATGCGGTTGTCCGCAACAAGGCTAATCGCATCCTCAAACAGCCGCGGAACGCGCGTGTCCAGCCAGTCGGCAATGTCTGTCAGCAGCTTCAGCGGCACGTCCTGATGCACGCCGCCGGGGCGGAACCAGGCCGAGTGCATCCGCGCACCAGACGCGCGTTCAAAGAAATTGAGGCAATCTTCGCGAATTTCGAACAGCCACAGGTTTGGCGTCATTGCCCCCACATCCATCACATGCGAACCAAGGTTCAGCATGTGGTTGCAGATGCGGGTCAGCTCCGCGAACAGCACGCGCAGATATTGGGCGCGCAACGGCACGTCGACATTGAGCAGCTTTTCAATCGCCAGCACATAGCTGTGCTCCATGCACAGCGGGGAGCAATAATCGAGCCGATCAAAATAGGGCAGCGCCTGCAAATAGGTCTTATATTCAATCAGCTTTTCGGTACCGCGATGCAGCAGGCCGACATGCGGATCGAGCCGCTCCACAATCTCCCCATCCAATTCCATCACAAGGCGCAAAACGCCGTGTGCTGCCGGATGCTGGGGGCCGAAGTTAATCGTGTAATTCTGGATATCTTCGCCAGTTGTGGTGGGCGCCAGATCAGGAGAAAGGCTCATTTCTGTTCCCCCTTCTCATCGCCGGGCAGGACATAATCCGCGCCTTCCCAAGGCGACATGAAATCGAACTTGCGGAAATCCTGCGCCAGGCTGACGGGTTCATACATCACGCGCTTATGCTCTTCGGAATAGCGCAGCTCCGTATAGCCGGTCAGCGGAAAGTCCTTGCGCTGCGGATGGCCGGAAAAGCCATAGTCCGTCAGGATGCGGCGCAAATCCGAATTGCCTTCGAACACCACGCCATACATGTCGAACACTTCACGCTCCAACCAGCCTGCCACGGGCCATAGGCCCGTCACAGACGGCACGGGCACCTCTTCATTGGTGCGCACATGCACGCGAATGCGATGATTTTTCGTCAGCGATAACAGACAATAGACCACTTCAAATCGTGGGTCATGATCGGGCCAATCGACGCCAGCAATCTCCATCAACTGCTGATAGGCGCACTGATCACGCAAGGCGGTCATCACCTCAACAAGGCGCGCTGTCACGACGTGAACAGCAATTTCACCATGGGCTTCAGCGATGTCGATGACATCCTTGCCAAGCGCCTTGGCAATTGCGTCGGCAACACCTTCGTTGCTGGCATAGCGGGGGGCAGAATGCATTATCGTGTCACCGTGCCGGAGCGGCGGATTTTGCGCTGCAATTGCATGATGCCGTAGAGCAGAGCTTCGGCAGTGGGCGGGCAACCCGGGACATAAATATCCACCGGAACAATCCGATCACAACCGCGCACGACGCTATAGCTATAATGATAATAGCCGCCGCCATTGGCGCAGCTGCCCATGGAAATAACATATTTCGGATCAGACATCTGATCATAAACGCGACGCAGCGCCGGGGCCATTTTGTTGCACAGCGTGCCCGCCACAATCATCACATCGGACTGCCGCGGGGACGCACGCGGTGCGGCGCCAAAACGCTCCAGATCATAGCGCGGCATGTTCACATGGATCATTTCCACTGCGCAGCAGGCCAGACCAAAGGTCATCCACCAGAGCGAACCTGTGCGCGCCCACTGGAACAGCTCTTCTGTCGAGACGACAAGAAAGCCCTTATTGGACAGTTCATCATTCAGACCATTAAAAAAACTGGCGTCCGGCAGCGTTCCTGCAGGCGGCGGTGCCGTCAGATCTACTCCCATTCGAGAGCTCCCTTCTTCCACGCATAGACAAGGCCGAGAACCAGCTCGCCAAGGAAAATCATCATGCCGGTCCAGCCAGCCCAACCCGTCCATTCAAGGCTGACCGCCCAAGGGAAAAGAAAGGCTGCTTCAAGATCAAAGATGATGAACAAAATTGCGACAAGGTAAAAGCGCACGTCAAATTGCGCGCGGCTGCCCTCAAAGGCGGGGAAACCGCATTCATATTCGGTCAGCTTTTCCGGCGTCGGGTTATGCGTGCCCGTCAAACGAGAGATGAGCATCGGCAAAAACACAAAGGCGCTCGATAGGAGCAACGCAATCGCCAAGAAAAGCAAAATCGGGAGATATCCGGCAGCAACCGACGACATGATACGACTTTCCCCTTGAACCGGCAGAACGCCGGAATCGTGGCGGCTTTAGGCCAGGCTTTGCGCCTTCGCAAGCACACCAAGGGGTGCATTTGGCCCGTATTCGGGGATAAATTCCCCACTAACGTATTAAGTCGTCAGAAAATCACGAAAAACCGAGGTTTTTCAATCCCGATTTAACGCAATGCGCCCGCGACAATCTTGTGGAGCTTTGAATGCAGCCCATCATTGGCCGCCAGAAATTCGCTACGCTCAATGCAGCGATCTCCACCGCGGAAATCGGTCACAAACCCGCCGGCTTCGCGCACCAGCAGCATACCGGCTGCGACATCCCAAGGTTGCAAATGGCTTTCCCAAAAGCCGTCAAAGCGACCCGCCGCGACCCAAGCGAGATCCAGCGAAGCCGCCCCAAAGCGCCGAATGCCCGCAACGCTGGGCGCAACGGCCCCAAAAATACGCACCCATTCCGCCATGTCGCCATGGCCCATGAAGGGAATGCCCGTCGCAATCAGCGAGTCCGAAAGATCCCGGCGGGCCGACACGCGGAGGCGCTGATCCTGCAACCAAGCGCCCCTGCCCTTTTCCGCCCAAAAGCTCTCATCGGTAATCGGGTTATAGACCAAAGCCGTCGTCACTTCGCGGCGGCCGCCGGTCAAGAGTTCTTCCACCGCAATCGAAATCGCAAAATGCGGGATGCCGTGCAGGAAGTTTGATGTGCCATCGAGTGGATCGACAATGAAGCGGGGCTTATTGGGATCGCCTTCAATCTCACCGGCTTCTTCGAACAAAAATCCCCAATCCGGCCGCGCCTTGGACAATTCTTCGTAAATTGTCCGTTCCGCCGCGATATCCGCCTTGGACACAAAGTCAGCCGGGCCTTTGCGGCTCACCTGAAGGTGCTGCACCTCGTTAAAGTCACGCCGCAACTTCCCGCCTGCTTTACGGGCGGCGCGTTCGATGACGGTCATGATACCGGAATGGGCTGGCACTTAAAAAATCCGATCAGAAAGCAAAGGAAAAGAGCGCTTAGTCGGCGCGCTTTACATATTCTTGCGAGTACACATCGACGACAACGCGGGTGCCAGCGCCAATATGCGGCGGCACCATGATGCGTACGCCATTGTCCAGCAAGGCAGGCTTATAGGAAGAAGAAGCAGTCTGCCCCTTCACGACGGCGTCTGCCTCTACGATGGTGGCTTCAACCTGATCGGGCAGCTGAACCGAAATTGGCCGCTCTTCATGCAGTTCCAGAACAACATCCATGCCGTCTTGCAAAAAGGCCGCTGCATCGCCGAGCAATTCACGCGGGAGCGTGATCTGCTCATAGCTATCCTTGTCCATGAAGACGAGCATGTCGCCATCGGTGTACAAATAGGTGAAATCCTTGGTGTCGAGGCGAACCTTCTCCACCTTCTCGTCAGAACGGAAGCGGTTGTTCGTCTTGCGCCCATCGATCAGGTTTTTCATTTCAACCTGCATATAGGCCCCACCCTTGCCGGGCTGGGTATGCTGAATCTTCACGGCGCGCCACAGGCCGCCTTCAAATTCCAGGATGTTGCCGGGACGGATGTCCACGCCGCTGATCTTCATGGGATACACCTATATGAATTGGCCAAAGGGATAAGAAAGAGCGGCGCTGCCCCTAGCCCATGCGACGCGAACGGGCAAGGGCGCTCAGCGTCCCATCGCCGCCAGCAACGCACGTACGGCAGCAGATTCGCCCGCTGGATCATTCCAGACAGCACCAGAAACAGCGATGAAATCTGCACCTGCTGAGACCAATGGGGCCACATTCTGTGCAGTAATGCCGCCAATGGCGACGCAGGGAATGGGGGAAACAACGCTCCACCAACTCATGATAGCGGGGTCTGCCTGATGGCTCACCTCCTTGGTGCTGGTCGGGTAGAAAGCGCCAAAGGCGACATAATCGGCCCCAGCCTCCCCTGCTTCCATCGCAAGGTGGCGGCTATTGTGGCAGGTAACGCCAATTTGAGCGTCGTGCCCCAACACCTCCCGCGCCTCGCGGGGATCTCCATCGCCCTGCCCCAAATGAACGCCATCCGCGCCCAGCCGCTTGGCCAGAGCAATGCTGTCATTGACGATAAATGCTACGTCCCGTTCTGCACATATGGCCTGAATAGGTTCTGCCGCCCGTGCAATCGCATGGACATCCAGCCCTTTCAGACGAAGCTGAAAGGCAGCAATTGGCCCGGCATCCAACGCCGCCTTCAGCCGATCGGCAAAGTCAGCCTCAAGCTGTGGCGGGGATAAAAGATAAAGCTCGGCTGGTTCGCGGGCTTCGGCTGCAAAGCGTTCAGCAAAGCCTTGCGGCACTTCGGGAAGGTCAAGATCGTCCATGGCCGGTGATATAGGCGGTGCGGGCGAAAAGCGTAACCCTGCAAAAACGGGGGCATGGGTCAAGGGGGCGGCGGCGGCACTGGGCCGCCGCCTTTCCTTTTCTTAGTCTTAGGCAGAAACCTTCTGGGTTGAGCCTTTAAAAATATCGTCAATTGCGGCACCGAGGGATGCATCAAACGCGTCGTCGCTCATCTGATGGCGCAAATCTTCGAGCAACGCGCGGCTGAAGCTGGCGATAATGCCGCGGTTCTTAGCCAGCTCAACACAGGCTTCCGGGCGGCTATAGCCACCGGACAGGGCGACCACGCGCAGGACGCGCGGATGATCAACCAGCGCGTCAAAGTGGCCTGGGGTCACGGGCAGGCTCAGCTTGAGCATCACCTTGTCCGAACCCGGCATCGCGTCCAGACCCTTCATCATTTCATCAAGCAAAATGGCATCGCAATCGGCGCGTTCTGCGCTCTTAATGTTGATTTCCGGCTCCAGCATTGGGACGAGGCCGCCTGCCAGAACTTGCAAGCCAACTTCAATCTGCTGCGCAACCACGGCTGCAATGCCGGCTTGATTGGCAAGGTTGATCACCGACCGCTCTTTGGTGCCGAACACGCCCAGCGCCTTAGAGCGCGCAAGCAGGCCATCCAGCTCTGGCATGGGCTTCATCAACTGAACGCCGTTCGCTTCATCCTCAAGACCTTTGTCGATCTTGATGAAGGGAACGACACCCTTGTCCCAAAGAGCCGCAGGTGTCGGCTTTCCATCGACCAGACCGTCCATCGTCTTTTCAAACAGGATCGCGCCGATCACCTTGTCGCCCGTGAAGGATGAAGATGTGATGATCCGGCTGCGCATGTTATGAATCAGCGCGAACATTTCTGCATCATTGGAAAACGCATCTTCCTCTATGCCATAGCCCTTCAACGCCTTGGGGGTTGAACCACCACTCTGGTCAAGCGCGGCGATAAACCCTTTTCCGCTGGCGATTTTGGTCATCATGTTCGGGTCGGTCATCTTGTCGTCCTCACTCCTGTCTCTTCAACTGCATACGAATGCAGCCCCACTCAAACAAAAACCCCAAAGGCTGAGACCCCGGGGCTTTGAAACTCTATTTTGCCTCTAATGCTGCCACGCCGGGAAGCGCACGGCCTTCCATCCATTCAAGGAAGGCTCCGCCAGCGGTCGAAACAAAGCTGAAATCATCCGCAACCCCGGCATGGTTGAGCGCGGCCACAGTATCGCCGCCACCTGCGACCGAGACCAGAGACCCCTCTTGCGTCAGGGCCGCTGCCGTGCGGGCAAGTGCGACGGTTGCCTTATCAAATGGCGGGGTTTCAAAAGCACCCATTGGACCGTTCCAGACCAATGTCCGGCAGGTTTTCAGCACATCGGCCAGCGCCTCAACGGCGGCGGGGCCAACATCCAAGATCATTTCATCGGCAGCCACTTCATGCACATTGCAGGTGCGCAGCGACGCTGGATTGGCCGCAAACTCTTTCGCGACAACAACATCATAGGGCAGATGGACGGTGCATCCGGCGGCGTCTGCGGCCTCCAAAATAGCATCTGCCGTATCGGTCAGGTCATGCTCACATAGAGATTTGCCGACATCCACCCCGCGTGCGGCAAGGAATGTATTGGCCATGCCACCACCAATGATCAGATGATCGACGCGCGAGACAAGATGCTTGAGCACATCAAGCTTCGTCGACACCTTCGCGCCACCAACGACAGCCGCCACTGGCTTTTCGGGTGCGCCCAACGCCTTTTCAAGTGCAAGAAGCTCTGCCTCCATGGATCGACCCGCATAAGCGGGAAGAACATGGGCCAAACCTTCGGTCGAGGCATGGGCACGGTGGGCGGCAGAAAAAGCATCATTCACATAGGCATCACCCAGTGCCGCCATCGCAGCGACAAGCTCTGCCGCATTTTTTTCTTCACCGGCATGAAAACGCGTATTTTCAAGAACGGCAATTGTCCCGGCCAGAAAAGTCGCAATGCGCGCCGCAGCGGCATCGCCTTCGCAATCCTCGACAAATTCAACGGGTCGACCAAGCACGGCCGACAGAGCGGGCACAACCTGCCGCAAAGACATATCATCGCGCCGTTCCCCTTTGGGTCGGCCAAAATGGGCGAGGACGAGAACCTTTGCCCCCCGATCCGCGAGTTCAAGCAAGGTGGGCGCGGCGGCACGCAGGCGCATATCGTCCGAGACTTGGCCATCCGCCATGGGAACGTTCAGATCCTCACGAACCAGAACGCGTGTCCCCGTGACATCACCCATATCATCCAGTGTCTTAAACCGGCCCATAAATTGCTCCCTGCCCGGTTCAGATCAGCTTTGCCATGACGCCTGCTGTGTCGAGCATGCGGTTGGAAAAGCCCCATTCATTGTCATACCAGCTCAGCACCCGCACCAGCTTGCCATCAATGACGGCGGTTTCGAGGCTGTCGATGGTCGAGCTGTTCGGGCAGTGGTTATAATCGATGGAGACCAAAGGCTCATCCGAATAACCAAGCACGCCCTTCATCGGGCCTTCGGCGGCCGCCTTCAACAGCGCGTTGACTTCCTCAACGCTCGTGTCGCGCTTTGGCTGGAAGGTCAGGTCGACAACGGAAACATTCGGCGTCGGCACGCGAATGGCCGAACCATCCAGCTTACCCTTTAATTCCGGAAGCACTTCGCCCACGGCGCGGGCAGCGCCCGTGGTCGTCGGGATCATCGACATGCCAGCGGCCCGCGCCCGGCGCATATCGGAATGGATCTGATCCAAGATCTTTTGGTCGTTGGTATAGGCGTGGATCGTGGTCATCAGGCCCCGTTCAATGCCAATGGCGTCGTTCAACACCTTTGCGAACGGCGCGAGGCAATTGGTGGTGCAAGAGGCGTTGGACACGACCTTATGGTCCGCCGTCAGCTTGTCATGGTTCACGCCATAAACGACGGTCAGGTCAGCACCCTTGGCCGGGGCCGAAATCAGGACGCGCTTGGCACCCGCCGTCAGATGCTTGGACGCGCTTTCCTTGTCGGCAAAGAACCCCGTGCATTCAAGGGCAATGTCCACGCCTTGTGCTGCATGCGGCAGGTTCGCTGGATCCCGCTCTGCCGTGACAGCAATACGCTTGCCATTGATGATGAGGTCATTGCCATCAACCTCAACCGTTCCATGGAATGCGCCATGGACAGAGTCCCGCTTGAACAAAAAGGCGTTGGACTTGGCATCCGCCAGATCGTTGATCGAGACCAGTTCAAGGCCGCAATCCGGCCGCTCAAGGATGGCCCGCGCAACGTTGCGTCCGATGCGGCCGAAACCGTTAATGGCAACTTTCGCCATGGTTTTAACTCCTTTAGTTGGACAATTTTTCAAGAATTTTGGGAAGAATTTTCTCAGCCGTCAGACCGAAATAATCATAGAGTGCCTCGGCCGGTGCCGACGCCCCAAAGCGGTCAATACCAATGTTCAGGCCATCAAGGCCCGTATAGCGTTCCCAGCCCAGCGTCACGCCCGCTTCAATCGAAACGATCAGCGCATCCCGCGGCAGAAGCCCGGCCTTATAGGCCGCATCCTGCGCATCGAATAACTCAGTGCAGGGCATGGAGACGACATCTGCGCCAATGCCTTGCGCCTCGAGCCCCGTGGCGGTGGCCAGCGCAATTTCAACTTCCGAACCTGTGGCGACCAAAACGACACGGCGAGCATTTTCCGCACCCTTCAGACGATAGCCGCCCTTGGCGCAAAGGTTTTCGGAGACGTCAAAGCGAATTGCAGGCAGATTCTGGCGCGACAGGGCAAGGACCGAGGGGCCATGCGTCCGTTCCAACGCCAAGGCCCAGCATTCGGCCGTTTCCACAGCATCCGCCGGACGGAACATGGCAACATTGGGGATGGTGCGCAGGCTCATGACATGTTCAACGGGCTGGTGCGTCGGCCCATCTTCGCCAAGGCCGATGCTGTCATGCGTCATCACATAGACAACCCGCTGTTCCTGAATGGCGGACAGGCGGATCGCGTTGCGGCAATAATCCGAAAAGACGAGGAAGGTCCCGCCATAAGGAATAATGCCGCCATGGAGCGCCATGCCGTTCATTGCAGCGGCCATGCCAAATTCACGAATGCCGTAATAGACATAGCGCCCGCTATAGTCGGCGCGACCAAAGGGCGTGGTGGCCTTCGTCTTAGTATTGTTCGACCCAGTCAGATCCGCCGAACCGCCGACCATGGCAGGAATGGCGGCAGTCAGGACTTCCAGCGCCATTTCGCTGGACTTGCGGGTTGCGACCTTCGGCTTTGTTTCGGCCAGACCCTTTAGATACTCCTGCAAAGCGGCTGTCGGCTGAATGTCGCCCGACATCTGCGCAGTAAATTCTGCAGCCTGTGCACTTGCAGCAAGACGCGTGGCCCATGCTGCATGCACGGAAGAGCCGCGTGTGCAAAGCGCACGCCAGCTATCAAGAATGTCCGAGGGGATTTCAAAAGGCGCTGCCGTCCAGCCAAGTTCCGCGCGCGTCGCCACAACTTCATCTGCGCCCAAGGCCGAGCCGTGAACACCCGATGTCCCTTGCTTGTTGGGAGAACCCTTCCCGATCAGCGTCCGGCACGCAATGAGCGACGGGCGACCATCGGCAAGCGCCGAGGAAATGGCGCGGCGAATGTCTGCGAAATCATGACCGTCACACGATTCGGTGTGCCAGCCGGTCGCACGATAGCGCGCGGGGACATCTTCGCTGGTCGACAGGTCTGTATTGCCGTCAATGGTGATGCGGTTATCATCCCAAAGCACAATCAGATTGCCAAGCCCAAGATGCCCGGCAAGGCCGATGGCTTCGTGATTAATGCCTTCCATCAAGCAACCATCGCCCGCAATGACCCAAGTGCGGTGATCAACAAGATCATTGCCATAAACCGCATTTAAATGCCGCTCGGCCATCGCCATACCGACAGACATAGCCAAACCCTGACCCAGCGGGCCAGTTGTTGATTCGATGCCGTCCAGCTCAATATTTTCGGGATGCCCAGCACATGGGCTGTGCAGCTGACGAAAGTTACGAATATCGTCCATCGTCGGGCGGGCATAGCCAGCCAAAAACAGCGTTGAATAGGCGAGCATCGAGCCGTGGCCGGCCGACAGCACGAAGCGATCCCGATCTGCCCATTTCGGAGCTTTCGGATCAAACTTCATAAATTCTGTGAATAAAATCGTCGCGACATCGGCCATCCCCATTGGCATGCCGGGGTGACCAGAATTTGCGGCCTGAACCGCATCCATCGTCAAAGCCCGAATTGCGTTGGCGAGCTGCTGTGTTTCAACAGTCATGATAATCCTTTTATGTGGGCCTTGCAGAACGACTCGAAGGCGCGACTCTGTGGGTCTATTGTCGTTCCCCAATGCGATGGTCAACCAAGGCTGCGGCATTTTGCTTGCGGCTCTTTGCGGGCGTGGTAATCGTGTCTCATGTCTGATCAACGTCTTAACACCGCCTTGGGCCGAATTGCCGCTGCGCTCGACCGAATTGAACAGGTCGCAGGCCGCCCGCTGCCCGCCGCCAAACTCGATAACACCAGCGTCGCCGAACTGGCGGTTCTCCAAGAGCGACATTCCAAATTGAAGGAAGAGGCCACAATTGCCTTATCGGCACTCGATGCCGTCCTGGCACGCGCATCTGCGGGGGCACGAAGCTAATGGCGAAGGTGGATCTGATCATTGGCGGAAACTCCTATTCCGTCGCCTGTCGCGATGGCGAAGAAGCCCATCTCGTCAACATCGCGACTTTAGTTGACAGCAAAGCGCAGCAAGCCAAAAAAGCGGTCGGCGGCGTCAATGAAGTGCGTCAGTTGCTTTTCGCGTCGCTTTTCTTAGCGGATGAATTGGATGAAGCCCGACGCAAGGGCGGCGTTCCGGCCACCCCGCCGCAGCAAGGCAATCCGCCCTCCGCCAATGACGCGCAAAGCGTGGCCTTGATGGAAGATATTGCCACGCGACTGGAATCCCTCGCCACGCGCCTTGAGCAACGGGGCTAAACCCCCTATATGAAGTGCGGCGGATACTGCCCGGTGCGCGCTGATGAGAACATCCCTGAGGCGATTCAACATCCATGGAGGCTGTCCCTGCTCAGGCCCTGGCCTGTGGTACATGGTCCCCACCTGACGTACTTGGCGTCAGAGGATATTCCGGCAAACGGCCATGGTGGGTCCGCCAACCCATGACCGCCATGACAAAAACAGAATTGCGCCGTCTGGCGCGGACCCGGCGGAAGCAATTTGTGGCGGATCGTGGCTCTGCGCTATTTCCAACGCACGCCCCCCACATGGCAGAGCTTTTGGCGTTGCTCTCGCCCCAAATGTGCGTCGCTGGCTATTGTGCCATGGCCAGCGAGGCAGACATTTCGCAGCTTCTAACGGACTTAGAAGGCCGTGGCTCAGCACTGGCCCTACCTTGGATTAGCGCGCAAGGGCAGGACATGCTGTTTCGCAGCTGGTCAGACGCCGCACCGCTCGACATGGCTGCCGACAAATTCCTTCAGCCCCTCTCAACGGCGGATCAAGTTGCCCCCGACATCATCTTAATGCCTTTGCTGGGCTTTGACCGGCAGGGCAGTCGGGTTGGACAGGGTGCGGGCTATTATGATCGCGCCCTTGCTCAGCAGAGCGACCCATTGCGCATTGCCATTGCTTGGTCGGTTCAAGAGTTTGAAAGCCTCCCGGCTGACCCTTGGGACATGCCGCTTGACGCCATCCTGACCGAAGCCGAATGGATCATCCCGGAAACCAGCAGATGCGCGAAGGAAAGATGATGGACACCCCAAGTTGGCGAAAGCCCGTCGGCATGCTCGGCATTCTCGCTTATCTGACGATTTGGGCGGTGGCCATTGCCAGCCTGTCCGGCGTGATTGGCGATTGGCACATTCTGATCCAGACGGTTTTTTACCTGATTGCAGGCACAATCTGGATCTTGCCGCTGCGGCCTGTACTTAAATGGATGGAGACCGGAACCTTCCGGTAACAAGGCCAACTTTCCAACGGAAAGTGGCGCGAGTGACGGGGCTCGAACCCGCGACCTCCGGCGTGACAGGCCGGCG